>NZ_JBHTFO010000016.1:0-379064 GCF_042666275.1 Paenibacillus sp. GCM10028914 | reverse complement strand
TTCTCATTTTTGATCTTACCGAAGTAAGATCGGTTTAACTCACTCGTTGTTCAGTTTTCAAAGATCAACCACTTCATCGTCGTTGTTCACTCTCGTTCGCAACAACTCTTATATCATATCACACTCTTTCGAAGTTAGCAAGCTTTTTTTGAATTTATTTTTTTCAATTCAATTTAGCTTGTTACTTAGTATTTCGTGTGCCGTCCGTATCTCTCGGCCGGATTTATAATATACCACGAACCAGAATTAAATTGCAACTATTATTTCAAAAAAATATATTAAAGATTATAAGAATAAGAATATTCAAAAAGTTCCTTCATTATATGTGCTTAAATTAAACACTAAAAACACATAGAAAAAAGCCGTCTCTATTAGAAGAGACGGCTTCCAGAACAGTAATTATTCGATACCTAGGAATATATATCGAAGAATAATGATGACGAACAACACCCACATTAACCAATGAACTTTTGTATCCCGGCCTGTCATTTTTGCAAATACAGCTAGAATTACATAAGAAATGATACCTGCAGAGATACCGTTAGCGATACCGCCAGTGAAAGGCATCAAGATGATCGTCATGAATGCTGGGAATGCTACAAAGAAATCATCCCAATCAATTTCACGAACTTGGCTCATCATCAGAACACCAACAATGATCAAGGCCGGAGCGGTAGCTGCCGAAGGAACAACCAATGCAAGCGGCGCAAGGAATAACGAAAGAACAAACAATACTCCCGTTGTTACAGCAGTCAAACCTGTACGTCCACCTGCAGCAACACCCGAAGCACTTTCAACGAATGCTGTTACTGTACTTGTACCAAGGAATGCACCTGCGCTGACACCAGCTGCATCAACCAACATCGCTTTACCAAGCTTCTTCTCGCCTTCTTCTTTATTCTTCAGAAGTCCGGCACGATTCGCTGTACCAACCATGGTACCAAAAGTGTCAAACAATTCAACAAATGTAAAGATGAAGATAACTTCTAGAAGACCGATGCCAATAGCACCTTTAAGGTCCATTTGACCAACTGCGAGGTTATCA
Organism: Paenibacillus sp. GCM10028914; assembly: GCF_042666275.1. Classification (NCBI taxonomy): domain Bacteria; kingdom Bacillati; phylum Bacillota; class Bacilli; order Caryophanales; family Paenibacillaceae; genus Paenibacillus; species Paenibacillus sp. GCM10028914. Next base: position 378,019 of record NZ_JBHTFO010000016.1, on the reverse strand, counting down.
AAGGAAGGAATCCAGCTTGCACCACTAAGTCCGGATACATCCGTAACCCCCATTGGGATACCGATTAGCGTCGTAGCGACGATCCCAATCAACAATGCACCTTTAACTTTGAGAACCATCAATATAGCGATCAGGAACAATCCGATTAGAGCGAGCAGTGTATCACTTTGCTCTATAAAGTTACCAAGAGATAAGTTGAAAGCACCACCAGCTACTGGTTGTGCGATATCTGTTCCTGGATTAATTTTAACCATAACGAGATTAGCCAGCTTCAATCCGACAATCGTAATAAACAAACCGATACCAACAGTGATTGCGATTTTCAGATTGTTAGGTACTGCTTTTAAGAGCAACTGACGCACTTTCGTAACTGTAAGAATGATAAAGATAATACCGGAGAGAAAAACCGCTCCCAAGGCAGCCTGCCATGTAATGGCTCCGTTCGAGCTCAATACAACGGTCATAAAATAAGCGTTCAGACCCATACCCGGAGCAAGCGCGATCGGAATATTAACGAACAAGCCCATCACAATCGTTACGAGACCCGCACCTACTGCTGTGGCGAAAAATACGCCTTCTTGCGGAATGCCTGCACCATCAGGTCCAAGAAACAGGTTGTTGACAAAAAGAATGTACGCCATCGTCATGAATGTGGTCATACCTGCGATAATCTCGGTTCTAACATTTGTTCCGTGTTCCTTTAGTTTAAAGAAACGCTCCATTGTTGAGATATCCCCCTTAATATTAGTGACCAACGACGAGAAAAAGCCCTGAGAAAAATTCTCCCAGGGCACCCGCTTATAAAAAGATTCGCTTAACAATTGCACATCGCGCCATAAACTTCCATCCGGGACTTGAACAAAAGCATTCATTCAAACTCCGGATGCAGCATGTCCGTATCCGCACCATTGCCGCTCTTCTTTTCGTAGCCAGATCATTACGGTGACCTTGTAGAGACTCCCGAGCCAATTCCCGGGATTATACGAAAAAGCACTTATCGTTGTTGTCATTTATTAAACATATTCTAGGACGAAGCTCGAAACTTGTCAATAACAAAAAGCGAATATTAAACATTTATAATAATTACAATGTTCGGAAATTGACCAAATCAATGGAATAAACATAGTCACAGAGCACTATTCATATTAAAAAAACACCCCCATCTACGTGAATCAGCCCGCATTACAGGTCAGGCTTTCTCCTAGCTGAAGGTGTTAATTAAAAGGATTATTCAAGTATTTCCACACATGTTTCAGGTTAGCTTTTAAATGCATTCAATTTTATATTCGAGAATTGCTGTGGTATATAGAATTTATTATACATTAACGGATAATTTGGCTCTGTGATGCTGTAGAGAGCTTCTAATAGTAAAAAACATTCATTCTGACCGATTAATTTCTCTTTCCGATCCGCTAAATTAACGGTATGTGTAAATCTGATTTCAATATTGCTATGGTTAGCATCAACGTAGGCTTCGTTCTCTAAAAATTCCAGTAGTTGTGTCTTATTATTGAGATCCAAGGATAAGCTTTCTATCGTTTGCATGGACATAAAAGTAAATGCATAAGCAAGTAGCTTCCCTTCCTTTCTATACAAACGTTCCAAAGCTAGTACTTCAGATGAATCCCTCTTTAAAACTTGTTTCGTATGTTCCGTTTCCGGATCCAGTCGATAATGAACATCGATTTGGTCAAAAGTACTTATATGACATTTATGCATGGGGTTACTTAGTTTTTCTAATTGAACATCCTCTTGTTTATTAAAAGATTCAAGTACAAAGTTTCCCTTACCACGTACATTCCTTACCAATCCATCATCTTGCAAAAGGACTAACGCCTGTCTTAAGGTTGCGCGACTAACTCCTAGTTTTCTTGCTAAATCCGGTTCTGACGGGAGCTGGCTACCTGCGTGGTACTCTCCCTTCGAAATTTGGAGAAGAAGTTCGTCATATACATTTATGTAGAGCGGCCGTTTCAATTTGTCTAATTGTTTTGTATTCATTTTTATTGTGTCCTTTTCTATAAATTCAAACTTGTAATGATGATTTTTTGGCCGAAAATAAACGAGAAATTCTATCTTTGTTTCGATTATGACACATCATTTTCCAGGCGACAAGAAATGACACTTTCTTCTTCACTAAAAAGATACAAACCTCCAAAATGGATTTTGGAGGTTTGTACGAAGTCATAAGTTATTTTAAATATTGCAAGAAAGATTCACCGTATTCCGGCATTTTCACATCAAAATTATCTGCAATAGTTGCACCAATATCAGCAAATGTATCATGTTCTGGTAATTCCCCACTATCCTTGAGTTGTTTAGAGTAGGCCAGAACAGGAATATATTCACGAGTATGGTCTGTTCCATGGAATGTTGGATCATTTCCGTGATCAGCCGTAATAATTAACAAATCATCCTCGTGAAGAGCGTCAAATACTTCGTCTAATCGCTTATCAAATTCCTCTAATGCTTTTCCGTAGCCCACCGGATCACGTCGATGTCCGTATAAGGCGTCAAAGTCAACCAAGTTCAAAAAGCTCATTCCGGTGAAATCCTTCTTCATGACTTCAAGCAGTTTATCCATTCCATCCATGTTATCTTTCGTACGAACGGATTCTGTAACGCCCTCACCATCAAAGATATCATTGATTTTTCCGATAGCGATGACATCGTAGCCGCCGTCTTGCAGGTTATTCATGACCGTTTTATTAAATGGTTTCAAAGCATAGTCGTGACGATTGGACGTTCTCTTAAAGTTCCCAGGTTCACCTACATAAGGTCTCGCGATGATCCGACCGATTAAATAAGCAGGATCTTTCGTAATCTCCCGAACTTTTTCACAAATATCATACAACTCTTCGAGTGGAATGATTTCTTCATGAGCTGCAATTTGCAGAACTGGGTCAGCAGATGTGTAGACGATCAGATCACCTGTTTTCATTTGATGTTCGCCATACTCATCAATAATGGCTGTTCCGCTTGCAGGCTTATTCGCTACGACTTTTCGTCCTGTCACGTCTTCGATCTGTTTTATTAATTCGTCAGGGAATCCATTAGGGTATACATTAAATGGTTTATCAATATTAAGACCCATGATCTCCCAATGCCCTGTCATTGTATCTTTACCGACTGATTTCTCTTGTAATTTCGTGTAATAGGCAAGAGGTTTATCTGCTTTCGGTACACCTATAATTTCTTCAATATTGGACAGTCCCAATTTTGCTAAGTTAGGCAGATTTAATCCGTTCATATGTTCTGCAATGTGTAGCAAGGTGTGGGAACCTACATCATTAAAATCCGCCGCATCTTTTCCTTCTCCAATTCCCACGGAATCCATGACGATCAAATGTACACGTTTAAATTTCTTCATTCTGATCTCTTCCTTTCTCTAGTTCTGTGGAGACCGTTTGTCTACTTTACGCCCCAATAAGAACCAGAACAATACGATTGATACTGCAGCAATCGCTGCAAGAATGATGATGATACTACTATAGTTTAGTGCGGTAGGATCCTCGGTTACAAAGCGTAAGAAGCCGAATTGCAAATCCTTCTTATCGATCAACAAAGCGGAATAGGTGAAACCAACGGACATCGCGATATTGAGACACAAATTGTAGAATCCGAGTGCCGTACCTGATTTTTCAGTTGGTACCTTTCTAAGACTAATGTCGATAAGCGGAGCATATAGCAGTGCAAAGCTGCAAGAAAACAAAATTAGAGAGATAACGAATACTGCGATGGATGTTTTTATGAAAAAGGCACCCAGTAATAAACTAATAAAAATTAAACTAAAGGCAAGATAAACACATTGTTTACTGTTTAGGTACTTACCAATTTTACCGGATAGGGCACCAACCAATGCAGCTAATAAACATGCAGGTATGAACATCAAGGACACAGAATCCAGTTTAATGTCATATACGGTTGTTAATAAAAACGAAAGTGTATTCAACGCATAAGCGGAATATAGCGTATTAATGATAAATGCAACCACTAACGCAAATAGAAACTGTTTGTTTTTAAAGAAATCAATAGTGATAAAGGCATTCTTATTTTTACTTATATAGAACAAGAACGCGATCACAGAGACAATAAAGAGTACGAACAGTAACCAATTGAATGAAGACATGTACAACATGATTGAAGTAGCAATAATCGCAACAATGAAAAGACCAATAAAGTCTAGATTATTCTTCTTATTTTCTTCTTTTGGCAAATGCTTAAGAATAGAAGGTAGAAGCAACAAGCTAAGCAAAGGAATCAAGAACAGGTTTTGCCACTCTAGATACGTAGCAACAAATCCCCCTGTTAATGTACCAATAACGGTAGCAAGCTGGAAACTGCTTGTACTATATCCCATATATCTCTTCTGTTCTGCTTCGGATGCATATTTCGTAATGAATACTAGGTAAAGGGTTTCTGTTGCACCTAGACCAGCAGCTTGGACAATTCTTGAAAACACAATTAACCAATAATTTGTATGTGTAACATAACCTAGTAATGATCCTACGCAAATAAGTAAAATACCTGCCGTCAGTAGATTTCGTATACTGATCGAATCTGATAGAGATGAATAAACAACTGCACCAATACCGATGACAAGCCCTGCAAGCGTTACTTGCCAGCTTACCGTACTTGCAGAAACGCCGAAGTACTCGACTAAATCTGGAGAGATAATCTTAAACGAGTTATCGATTACGAGTGAAAAAATCATTAAGAGCAATATAACCGGAACGATTTTCCCTAAGTTTACTACCGGTTTATTTCCAGCTGAACTATTCATGGTATACCTCCAATATCTGATGTAAAGCAAAGATGTATAACAGCGCTTACATTGGGTGTATAAGGTTCCCTTCACCTCTTGATTATGAAGTAAAGGAAACCTTTTCTAAACTTATATCTATTCACTCTTGCATAGAAAAAGTTGTTTTTATGCTAATTCCAATGCAATCTCCATCATTTTAGTGAATGCAGTTTGGCGTTCTTCAGGAGTTGTTTTTGCTCCAGTAATGATATGGTCACTAACGGTTAGAATACACAATGCATTTACACGTGCTTGGATAGCATTCCAATAAAGTGCTACAGATTCCATCTCAACAGCTAGTATTCCCATCTCGCGCCATTTATCCATCGCTGTTGGATCCGCACTGTAGAAAATTTCACTTGATAAAATATTACCGATATGAACTTTTTGACCTTTATCATCCGCAATTTTCTTTGCTTTCTGTAGAAGATCAAAAGAAGCAGTTAATGGATATTGTCCAGGTAAGTTAAACTGATGACCATAATTGGAATCCGTTGCAGTTCCCATACCAAAAATAACATCATATAGTTCAATGTCTTCTTGCATTGCACCACAAGTACCAATTCTGATTAGATTCTTAACTCCAAATACATTGATTAGTTCCCAAGAATAAATCCCCATGCTTGCTGGTCCCATACCAGTACCCATCACTGAGATTTTCTTCCCTTTATAAGTACCAGTGTACCCTAGCATTCCTCTTACTTCGTTAAAGCACTGGTAATCTTCCAAGAAGGTTTCTGCAATAAACTTTGCTCTTAATGGGTCTCCAGGTAACAGAATCGTTTCAGCAATTTCTACGCCATTCGGTTTAATATGAGGTGTTTCTTTGGTAGTAATCATTGTCTGCTTTTGCTCCTTTAGTAGATAATTAAGACAACTTGTCTAACTTGTCTATCCTGTCTATTTTTTAGACAAGACAAATTTAGCATATCTTTTCGTTTTGTGCAAGCACTTTCAAAATGACAATTTGTAGTCTGAACTATGCGTCACGACAAGAAACCATTACACGAAACAATCGCCATAAATGAAAAAAACTTGGCAGAAACCTATTCATAAAATAGGCTCTCCAAGCTTTGTATTATTTATAATTCGTCTTCCCAAACTTCTTTCATCAATTTCGTTATCTGTGCCTTACGCTGTTCTGTCTCATGCTTATCAGTTCTCCATAAGCCATCAACTAATATAACAACGTCACCAACCTTGACATCTTTAGCTATTTTCTTCGTGCTAACATCAATTGTCTTTCCTTCGACTTCAATGACTATATATTCTCCTTCAAGCCTGTCAACAATCCCCTTCATACTTTCCACTCCTTTGTTATTCACAAGCAACTCCATCTCCATCCCGGTCAAGCTTTGAGCTATATCCTGGATCACCTTTATATAATGGAGCCTTTCCCGCTTCTCTTACCGCAGTGCAGTTCTTGTAGTAGACATTAGTTTCTTGACTAGACTCTTGCTTAGCTGGAGACTTATCAGTTGTTGAAGAGCTTGATGATTGTGATGTAGTTGAAGAGTTCGCAGAGCTTGATGGTTTAGTTACCGCTGGTGTATCAACTGGTGTATCAACTGTTGTAGTCGCTGGTGCTTTCCATTCATTCTGAGAGGTTGTAATCTTCTCCCCATTGGATGTAAAAATGATATTGCCCTGTTTATCGTTCCTATATATTTTAACCTTTTTATCAGCAAGTCGTTTTAAAATACGATCTGTCGGATGGCCGTAACTGTTATCTCCGACTTGAATCACTGCATATTTAGGATTAACCGCATTCAAAAATGACTGACTGGTAGAAGAGTTAGAGCCGTGATGCCCAACCAACAATACATCAGCTTTTAGATCAGCACCACTAGAAAGCATGTCTTGTTCACTCTCAGCTTCAGCATCGCCAGTGAATAAGAATGAATTGCTGCCAAATGTAAGTTTGATTACAGCACTCATATTATTTTTGTCATTATAAGTATTTACGGGAGCAATCATTTTCACGGTTAACTGATCATCAAGTTTAAGAGTAATCCCAGCTTTAGCAGTGGAGACCTTTAAATTTTTGTTTGCAATCGATGTCAATAAAGACTCAAACGTTTTTGTGTTAGAGCTTATCTTAGGCATATATATACTTCCAATATCAAATGCATCCACAACTGCATCTAATCCGCCAATGTGATCTGCATCTGGATGTGTTCCAATCAAGACATCTACTTTCTTAACCCCTTGCTTTTTCAAGTAGTTTACAACACGCTCTTCATCATCGTTGTTACCGCCGTCAATAAGCATTACTTTGCCGCTAGGCGAAATAATCAATTGTGATGCACCTTGTCCAACATCTATGTAATGCACCTTAAGCTTGCCTGTTGGTGTCGTTGAAGGCCTCTCTACAGGTGTCTCTGTCGTCTGATTTACGACTTTATCTACGGAATTATCTACTGTCTCCGAATTATCTACTGTCTCCGACTTGTCTACTGTATTCTCTACAGGTTTCTCTTGGGTTACTGGTACTTTATTATTAGCGCTATCCTGTTTATTATTAGCCGCCTTATCACCATTTGACGCTTCACCTGTATCTGTAGCTGCAGGAACCTTGTTGCTTGTAACTTCTTCAGTTTTCGAAGAGGCGATCTCACCCGATCCCTGAGAGCTGTTAGTCTTGGAGACGGTTGCATCATCTACTGGTACGAGCGCTCCTCCAACAAGAAATAGAACAAAACAAGAAATCAAAAGAAACAGACTATTCTTTCTACCACTTATTCTAAGGAATTTTAGATTTCCTTTAATTAAACCGATCAAAGATAAGATCATACCGACCATAGACAAAAGAATCAAAATAACTGCCGTGTTTTCCATTATGTAAGTCCCCATTCATGTTCGTTTTTCTAGCTGCATACTTAACTCTGATGAAAGAACATTACAGAGTATGAAACTAATATAATGAATAACTCAATAACCCCTCATGACTGCAACACCCCCTTCATTCCTATGCCATATTTCATCGTATATGGTCACACAAAAAATCTCCATAATTTGCGTTATAGCAAATTATGGAGATTAAGCTATGTCTTGAATTTAAAAAATAGTGGGAACCAAGCCTCCGTCAACACGCAATGCTGCCCCTGAAAAAGAAGAAGCAAAAGGGCTGGAAACAAAAGCTGTAAATCTTCCAATCTCTTCAGGTCTAATTAACCGCTGAATCTGGGAAAGAGGACGATGATTTTTCATGAAATCTGCTTCCCAGTCTTCAGGTGCGATGGAACTGTCATGATACATGTTTTCCAGCATTTCCTGAACACCTTCTGTTAATGTAGACCCTGGCATAATGGTGTTTACAGTGACCTGAGTACCTTTCGTAAGCTTCGATAAACTCTTCGCAAGGGATAGATTCATCGTTTTTGTCATGCTATATTGAGGCATTTCACCAGAAGGCATCAGCGCTTCCTCGCTAGCAATAAAGATAATTCTACCGAAGTCCTGTTCCAGCATATGAGGCAAATAAAATTTAGATAATGCATTTCCAGACATAACATTTACCTTGAAGAATTTATCCCAAGTTTCATCCGAGATATCCCAGTAACTCATCGGCTGGAAAATCCCCATATTATTGACCAAGATATCGACCTCTGGATATCCCCTGAATAGCTCTTCTCTCGCTGAAGAATCTGCTAAATCTGCCGGAGCGCCTTCTGGTTTCGTATTCCGAAACATTTCTTGAATTTCATTAACAACTTTTGCAACATCATCCGGTTGACGGCCATTGATAATGACGTTAGCTCCTTCGCGTGCTAGTTCTATAGCAATTGCTTTTCCAATACCTTTTGTGGAACCAGTCACTAGCGCACGCTTATTCTTTAAGCCTAAATCCATCACAATCACTCCTTTCTTTCACAGGATTCAAAGACTGCTAGATGTTGTGATGAACTACATCACGAAGTTGAATTGATCTGGATTTGGTCCTACACGCAAATCTTCATTCAGTGCACTGATTGTTTTCATGTCCTCATCAGACAATTGGAAATCAAATAATTGCGCGTTACTCTTGATTCTTTCTGGTTTTACTGATTTTGATACCACCAAAATATCCTGCTGAATTCCCCAGCGAAGAACAATTTGAGCCACTGAACGGCCGTGTTGTTCAGCAATCGATTGAATCGTCGGATTTGTCAAAATTTGACCTTGCATCAATGGAGACCATGCTTGAATAGCAATTTGATGTTTTTGACAAAATTCTCTTAATTCATTTTGAGTCAGTTTTGGATGCAGCTCAATTTGATTCAATACCGGCTTCACTGTAGCAAACGACAATAGTTTCTCCAAATGATGCACCTGGAAGTTGCTTACACCAATTGCTTTGATCTTGCCGCTCTGATACAGGTACTCCATAGCCTTCCAAGATTCCTTATACGCATCGTGGCCTGGCCAGTGAATGAGGTAAAGATCCAAATAATCCAGTCCTAGATCTGCAAGACTTTGTTCAAAAGCTTTAATGGTTTCATCATAAGACAAGTGGTCATTCCAAACCTTCGATGTTACAAATAAATCTTCTCTTTTTAGGTTTGCAGCAACCAGACCCTCTTGAATGCCAAGTCCTGTGCCTTTTTCATTACCATATATTTGAGCAGTATCAATCAAGCGGTATCCGTTTAGGATAGCTTCTTTTACTGCGTCCTTTGTTTCATGATCCGGCACCTGAAAAACCCCTAAGCCAAAACCAGGAATTTCAACACCGTTAGCTAATTTCACTTTATCTTGTAATGAATTAATCATTTTTGTATCCTCCTTATGACTGATCATGTTTGCATAAATGAATATACACTTCCAACAGAAAATTAATCTAGTACCCACTTTTTTGTGCTATAGTAACTAAAAAGTAAGTATTAAGTCGCTAAAGGATTGAAGGTTAATGGAGGAGAAAATTTACAATATCGGTGTTGAGGCAACGATGGATGTAATTGGAGGTAAATGGAAACCAATCATTCTATGCAATTTACGTTATGATTCCTTGAGACCGAGCGATTTACTGCGAAAAATCCCAAGTATCAGCCAGAAAATGTTGATCCAACAACTGCGGGAATTAGAAAGGGATCAGATTGTGACTCGTAAAGTTTATAATCAAGTACCGCCAAAAGTTGAATACTCACTCAGTGAATATGGAGAAACATTAGGAGATGTGCTTGATATTTTATGTCTTTGGGGAGAGTCTCACACTAAGCATTTAATCGCAGAAGGAAAAAATGTTACTTTGCGTTGCAATAACTAAACATCCTGCTGAACCGAGCTGCGCAAGAACGCAAGCGAAAAAGCAGTTAATAAATAAAAGAGCTAACCGATTTGTCGGTTAGCTCTTTTTTGATAGATAACTATTCCCACTCAATCGTTGCTGGTGGTTTGGATGTTACGTCATAAACGATACGGTTTACATTATCCACTTCGTTTACGATACGAACGGAGATCTTCTCCAGAACATCCCACGGAATACGAGCCCAGTCAGCTGTCATTCCGTCAATGGATGTAACTGCACGGATACCTACTGTGTATGAATACGTACGAGCGTCACCCATGACACCTACACTCTTCATGTTAGGCAATGCTGTGAAATACTGCCAGATCTCACGATCAAGACCAGCTTTAGCGATCTCTTCACGCAAAATGTAGTCGGAGTCACGAACGATTGTCAGCTTCTCCTCTGTCACTTCACCAAGTACACGAATCGCAAGACCCGGACCTGGGAATGGCTGACGCCATACGATTGCTTCCGGCAGACCCAGTTCTTCGCCGACTTTACGAACTTCATCCTTGAAGAGCGCTTTAAGAGGCTCGATCAGTTTGAATTTCATATCCTCAGGCAATCCGCCAACATTGTGGTGGGATTTAATCGTTTGCGCTGTATCTGTTCCACTTTCAACAATATCTGTATAAAGCGTACCTTGAGCCAGGAACGCGAAGTCATCAAACTTACTTGATTCCTCATCAAATACATAAATAAACTCGTTACCGATGATTTTACGTTTTTGCTCAGGATCATCCACGCCTTTCAGCTTGGACATAAAGCGCTCACGTGCGTCGATTTTGACAACTTTCATGTCAAATTTGCCGACAAACGTATCCATTACGCTCTCAGCCTCACCTTTACGGAGCAGACCATGATCAATAAACATACATGTTAACTGGTCACCGATCGCTTTGTGAATGAGCTTAGCGACAACGGAAGAGTCAACACCACCGCTAAGTGCGCATAGTACTTTTTTGTCGCCTACTACTTCACGGATTTCACGAACTTGCTCCTCGATGAAGCTTTCCATCGACCAGTTACCTTCACATTTACATACTTCATATAGGAAGTTGCGGATCATTTCATTACCATTCACAGAGTGACGAACCTCTGGGTGGAACTGTACTGCGTAAAGATTCTTCTCTTCATTACTCATAGCAGCAATTGGAGCGGACTCTGTACCCGCATCCAGTTTGAATCCAGTTGGCAGGGTAACTACATGGTCACCATGACTCATCCATACTGTTTGCTTTTGCTCCAGGCCTTTTACTAAAGTAGAGCCTGCATTAAATTCGAGATCAGCTTTGCCGTATTCGCGCTTGGAAGCACGCTCAACCTTACCGTCAAGCTGTTGTGCCATCAGCTGCATACCATAGCAAATTCCGAAAATCGGAAGTCCCAGATCATAGATAGCTGGATCAACATGTGGTGCATTTTCAGCGTACACACTGGATGGACCACCGGAGAAAACAATACCGCGTGGCGAGAGAGCTTTGATCTTGTCGACTGGTGTATTGTAAGGCAATAACTCACTGTAAACACCAAGATCGCGAATGCGTCGTGCAATTAGTTGATTATACTGTCCACCGAAGTCCAAGACGACGATGATTTCATTAGGTTTATTCATTACGGGCCTCCCTTGATTATTGAGATTAATTATACGCAACCCCAATTCGTACCGTCAAGAAAAGGGAGGTTAGTTTTCACACCCGTTTTTTTACAATTGTACGACATTGGCGTAAATAGTGGTTTTTTTCAGTACGTGAAAGCGGTTCTTTCATATATGCAACTCTTTCCCAACGGCTTGCAAACATTTCAATTTCCTCACGAAATTTGTCGTTTTGAATATTCAATGACTGTATGTACTTTTTGACCGTTATTCCCGGCTCCATAGCACCATACCTTTTCTCTATTCGCTTCCACACTCTGTCTGAAAATAAGGTTAGTCGGTCCCGTTCAGTAAGTGTCGCAAAAGATCTGAGACTTTTAAAAGACAGATTCCAGCGCTGTTTTAGTACCCCCACAGCAATCCATGCCAGAAGAAATAGTCCTATAGCGATCGTTGCTATAATCATACTTGTATGTGAGAACCAACCACGAAAGGTGTCTCTGATCGTTTGCATCATTTCCGTTAATCGAAACGTGTTATCAGTTGATCCGACCGTTGCCGTTTCAAGTAATGACGTTCCGTCTAAGTCACCATAAAATCCTGGTGTGGGATCGAATGCTACCCATCCTTCTTTCGGAAAATAAACCTCAACCCATGCATGGGCTTCTCCCTGCGTAACAAGGTAAGCCTGTTCCGTCCCTTGAATTTTCTCCCCAGGGGCAAAACCCATGACATAACGAGCGGGAATACCCTGAGTGCGCAAGAGCACAACCATTGCCGTTGCGAAGTGAGTACAATAGCCTTCCTTGGAATCAAATAAAAAGTGATCGGTAAAGTCTCTACCTGCAGGAGGAACCTTTGTTTTTAGCGTATATTTATACTCCTGCTCCAAATAGGATTCGACAGCAACTGCTTTTTCATACCTGCCTGATGCCCCTGCTGTTATAGTTTGTGCCAGATCATGAACCTCCTGTGGTAATGACTCAGGAAGCTGTAGATTTGTTTTCAAGATTGAGTCAGGATCCGTGCCCAAAGAGCCCTGCTGTAATCTTTCCTTAGGCGCCTGTAGATTCGCCTCTAACGAATAGCTAATAACACGAGGATTATGCTCTTTGAATCGAAGACTACTGGATTCAGGATCTGCAGTGATAACGGTCCCTAGCTTCTTTCCGTCTATACCATTTACTTCATCAATTCTCGAAGTGATGCCACCTGAAAATAGCGGAAGTCCTGATGAGGGCGGAGCTTCCAAGGTTATTTTTTGTGTGATCCGATCAGCTCGATTATTCGTTTCAAACCGCGTGCTACCCGAACCCTCCTCTATTTCCACAAGGTTTACCTTGCTCATATCTGCACTCCAGCGTCTCCCATTATAATAATTCAGAGACTCACCACGCCAGTATGTTGATACAGGCGTCTCCGCCGTAAAGAATGGATCTCGGCTCAACTTTAGAGGACCTCCCATATCCGATCCGAGAGAATCATAGCCCGTCAAAGTCGTGCCTGCATTAATCTTTCGATTAGACATGCCCGAAGACCATTCTTGAAATTTATCGGCCATTGCAAAAATCGTAAACCCAGAAGCCGATCTAGCAGGCAGAAACTCTCCCCCTGCACGCATTAAAATAGCCACCGCAATGGTTAGAATAAGAACACCAGCGCTCCAACCGAGTAAGATATTTACGCCCAGTTTAGATTTAATACTGCGCTTAACCGAACCTGAACCTTCTTCATCCCTTAATCGGAATAACAGCATCAGCCCCTGTGCTATAAGAATATAGCATCCTGCCCTGAACATGTTGTCCCTTACCGGGTTCTCAAGCATCGCTTCCATTACTGCTAGATAAACAATGGTCGTCCCACCGAACAACCAAATCGTACCGCGGTATAAGGACAGCATATGTACCGCGGACACCATCACTCCCCAACCGAGAATTAGGACAAGTGCTCTCGTCTCATCACTAAGATCACTAAAGAGCCACCGATCTGCAAGAACATTCATATCCTGGGGAAGAACGTCAGATACATATTTTAAGAACCAGAAGAAAGAATCCTCAGTACCAAATAGCCGTCCCCAGAGCAGCAAGACAGCTACAAAATTGATCGGAAACCATACCCATTCCCGAATTGTAAACAATCCCTGCATTAACAAAATAACGGCCAAGATCGACAACGTTTCAAGCATGGTTTGACCATTCTCACTGCCCAAACCCTGCAATGGAAGAAGCCATTCCATAAACAAACCGAATACTGGTATTGTAATAAGCAGTCTCAAGGATAGCGATGCAGAAGAAGAACGACGTATCCATCGAGCCCCTGCAGGATCAGCCGTAATGACGGATTTATCTGATAAGCTGCTGGAATTCTCCATCATCGCCGCCTCCTCTGATCATCGTAATCTCGTAAATGTCTCCCTCATTTATATGCATCAGCCGCCCTCCTGCGCGGAGAAACAGATCTTCGGATAGTTCTCCGACATATAAAGGCTGCGCCTCTTCCACATGGGTCTGTGTAACGTCCAGTTGTAAGCTAGACTTTATATTTATATCTGGAGGCGGATAAATGCTGAATATACTTACTTTTCTACCCGATCCCAGTATGCGGATAGCCGTTTCTAGCAATGTTTGATTGATCTTGCCGGTAACAAGAAGCAGTTCGGTTTCATGACTTTCACCTTCTGCAGCTAGTTGCAGAATCTCAGCTGCTGTACCCTTTACCGGTTCGAAGGGAACCGATGCGAGTGGAATCAACATCTCCTGTTCATTACGCTCTTCCGTTCTCCCAGACCGAACTGATGCCCGTCCTATCCCACCAATCCAAAGTGATGGCGTCCCAAGTGTAACTGCAGATGAGTAAATTAATCCGGCTGATGCAGAAATCGCATCCTCGAAGTATGTATCGGACTCGTTCTTCGAACCTTTTTCTAAAGGATAACCAGCTTTCGAGGTATCCAGAATGATACATCGATCTACACTACGCCCTGGTTGAGGCAGAATCGTCTGTAGTCGTCCAAGTCTTGCAGAATTTCTCCAATGAATTCGGTTTAATGGATCACCCGGGATGTAATCTCTAAGTCCTTGTCCAGGCATAGCGGAATAGATAGACTTCGGTACGTCCTCGGTTTCTTCATCCACCCCATAGGGTAAGTCAACCAAACCTCGCATGTTCATCGGACGCGGCAAAACTGTAAGCCCCACACGGCTTTCTACTACTCTACTAGAGCGGAACCAACCGAACATATCTCCCCACTCCACCACAGAATCTATAGAGGGCCAAAATCCTCGCTTCCATGTTTCAAGTGTATAAGAATAGCTGACCGAATGACGGAATCCAGGAAACCAAAGCTTACGAACGGTGTGATCACCAATCTTGTCAGTGAGCATGATCCAAGGCAGCGGTATCCAAGATTTGAATTGAATCGTGACATTAATCTCCGTGTCTTCTCCAGCATATAAACAGGCCGGAGAAACGGTACGCTGAACACTAATACGAGAAGGGCCTAATATTTTGAGCAGCAAACCATTTAAGAGCATCGCTGAACATAACCACCATAGGAACTGGAGAGCTTGTCCACCTAGCCAAACATAGAGTCCAAAGCTAGCAATCCATATACTTAGCGCTCTTCCCCATTCAAGACCACTTCGTTTCATGCCCGTCCCCCCTTACGGCTGCGTTGGCGTGGAAGTTCAAACAACTTAAGTAATGTCTCAATGACCTCTTTCTGTCCTAATCCCAGCGCCCGCGCATCATAACCTAAATGGATTCGGTGGGATAATACCGGTTCCGCTACTCGTAAGCAGTCATCAGGTATAACATACATCCGTCCTTCCATAAACGCAGACGCTTGAGATGCGCGCATCCAGGCCAGTGTTCCTCGTGGACTAATCCCAAGTCGCACTCCTTTTTGCCTACGTGAAGCATCAGCGACTTCTACTAAATATTTCTTAATGCTTTCATCTACATAGACCCTAGCAACCATCTGCTGCATAGATACCATCTCTGAATCAACCACGAGTGGTTTGATGTGTTGTAACATATTCTGATTATATCCGCGCTCCAGCATCAACATTTCATTAACAATCCCAGGATAGCCCAAAGATAACCTCATTAAAAAGCGGTCCATCTGCGCTTCCGGAAGGCGATTCGTTCCTTCAAACTCGTAGGGATTCTGTGTAGCCAAGAGAAAGAACGGTGTCGGCAGTGAATAACTCCGTCCATCTACCGTTACCTTTCCCTCTTCCATGGCCTCTAATAAGGCAGATTGAGCCCTTGGTGATGCACGGTTGATCTCATCAGCCAAGACAATATTGGAGATCACAGGACCTGGTCTAAACTCGAACTCTCCGATATGTGGATAATAAACCGAGGTTCCTGTAATATCACCTGGCATCAAATCATAGGTGAATTGGATCCTTCCAAAATCGCAACCTAGACAGGCTGCAATCGTGCGCACAAGCATTGTTTTTCCTACACCAGGTACATCCTCTAAAAGCACATGACCACCTGCAAGCATGGCCATAAAGGTCAATCGAATTTGCTCATCATGACCGACAATAATACTACCCACTCGTTTCATTACTCTTTCTAGCAGTTCAGGGGCCCACTCCGGGTAAGGAGTCTCTTCCTGATAAATGGATGAACTAAACAATGGCCTCTAACCTCCACTTCCTGTTCATTTCCCCCAGACCTGCACCTGAGGCAAAAGAGAAACTATTCTATGAATAGGGTTTCCAAGAAAGCAAAAAGATAGACTCCTCAGCGTGTAATTCTCTTACTAGTAGCGTACAAACACAAAAAAACCGAGCCTCGGGTCGAGGCTCGGTTTAGTTATAACTACCACATGGATTAGTAAGCGAGTGTGAACAGACCTTTGATGTGGGACAGGTAACGAAGATTACTTGCCTCTTTCATCATAGTTGCAGGCAAACCTTTAAGTTGGGTTTTGTTAGCGCCAATCGTACCGATCGCGTCTTTACGACCCAAGCTTCCCAGTGTACCGGAGAACACAGGAACGAACGATGCCAGTGCTCCACCTTTAGCATAAGCGAACATGTTGTAACCAACAAGTTCACCCATCTGCCAAGCAAGTTGTGCAGTCGGAGGATAAGGACGTCCTTCAGGACCCATAACTACCGCGCTATCACCAGCCAAGAATATTTCTGGGTGGGATGTGGACTGCAAAAACTCGTTAACTACAGCACGGCCACGGTTCACTTCAATTCCGCAGTTCGCAACTACGGAATTTCCTTGTACGCCGCCAGTCCATACGAGTGTGCTAGTTTCAAGCGTGCTTCCGTCTTTCAATTCAACAGTAGTACCATCCATTTTCGTGATCGGAAGACCTGTCAGGAATGTTACACCACGTTTTTGAAGACTAGTCGTTGCACGGTCAACCAGCTCAGCAGGGAAGCCTGGCAGGATTGAAGGAGCAGCTTCGACACAATACAGATTGATCTCATCTGGGGAGATTCCGTATTTACGAGCAAGCTCGCTCTTCATGTCAGCATACTCACCAACAAGCTCAACACCAGTCAAGCCGCCGCCGCCAACCACGATGGTAGCGTCTGCTTTGTTCTTCGTTTTGCTGTATTCTGCAATACGGCTTTCCACATGTGCACGCAAGCGGTTAGCGTCATTAACAGATTTGAGGATAAAGCTGTTTTCTTGAAGTCCAGGAATGCCAAAAAATGCAGTCTCGCTGCCTAGGGCAACAACCAGCATATCGTAAGAAAGTTGAATTCCGCCTTCAATAGATACAGTACGCTCATCCGGTTTAATTTCTTTAACATTAGCGATGCGCAATTCTACGTTAGCATCACGAAGCAGTTTATCCAGCGGGAGGGCAACGGCCTTCTCCGAGATGTTTCCTGCAGCCAGGCGATGCAATTCTGTAATGATCTGGTGAGTCGGGAAACGGTTAACCAGCGTAATTTTCGCGTCATTTACGCCAAAGTGTTCCCGGGCTGAAAGAGCACTCAGCACGCCGCCGTAGCCTCCGCCCAAGATTAAAATGTGTTTAGACATGACCATCCTCCGTTCTTCAAATAATTAAAATGACTTATCGTTTGTTTTGTTGGTCGCGCTCGTTCAAAACATCCAAGAAAGCTTGTGCGTAGCGCAAGCCTTTTTGAACTTGAGGATCTTTTAGCATCTTCAGCAAGCCAAAAACACTGATTGATCCTTGATCGTTCTGAGCATGCACACGGTCTCCAGCTTCGATCGCTGCAGAAGCTACGCCTTTCAGCGAGTCTGTCACAGGTTTCGTAAAGCCTGTAAGAGAGGCCATAGTGTCTTCAGCAAGTACTGGGTCAGTTGCTACGGATTTACCGAAATCATAAGCTTTCGTGAAAAATGCAAGCATTTCAGTAAGCTTTGGAAGGTTGTCCACGAGTGTAGTCAGCGATTCCTGAACTTCTGGCTTCATCAATTGGTCGAACACATCGAGGCGGTCCGTCGCCGGAGCTCCTAGATTTTCAGCAACGGTTTCCGAAGCTTCGGATTGTTGCGGACGGGATGTTTCTGTCATAAGAATTGCCTCCTTTACTTTAAATGAGTTCCCATGAAGAACTTGGCTGCGATTGAACCGATTATGTAGTAATTTTAGGATAACCGGTGGTTATTATACATCACTGTCAAAGTGAGAACTTCAGATATTCTCTTTCGCGCCAAAATAAAGCAGGGGGATCTACTCCCCCTCCTCTATTTAACACGTTCATGTGGGATTGTGATAAATATCTCTAACATCTATTAGTCTATAACTTGTGTAACATAATTACAAATAAAAAATATAACTTTTTGGCTATAAAGTTACAACTATATACTTATTATCTCTCGAAAAGACATTCTTTACTTTATGTCCTGATATTTCCATGACATCTCGAATCGGCACCCAAACCGTATGACCGATAAATCTAACTTCGGATAATATTGGTTTTTCACGTTCATCACTTCGCTGCAACGTCCCTTTTAGGGGATCTGCTTCCCAGTGAACTTTTGTCAAAGCAACCTGAACAGTCTTATTCTCGGCATTCCAAGAAACTTTTCCTCCGAGGCGCTCAACAGCAGCTCTCAGTGGAACCATAAGTTTGCCATCATCTACCCTATATTCTCCTGGGGCAAATTCAGTTGAAAATCCCCCCATATCTATAGCTAGTGTCCTGCCGGGCTTAAACAATGCCGCATTTGTAGCAACATTTTCAGATATCCAGCGGCTTCCCGGCTGCTCGAGTTTAGGTTTTACTTTACTTTGAAGTTTAAATTGGAGAGGCTCCATTTCCGGTGTCAGGACATCAAATCGGTAACCGTTCTTTTTATAATGCGCAATAATTGATGGCAGTGCTTTTACCGTTTCCTCATGCCCGGCTCCATCATGCATCAGTACAATAACTTCGTTGCTGTTTACAGGAGTCGTCGCCCCCTTCACAATTTCTTCTGCTGGAACACCTTTTCGCTTAGAATCCCCACTGTCCACATTCCAATCAAACACTCGGTATCCACCTTCCTGGAGCAGACGGAAATACGTCTCATCGAACTTACCAGCTGTTCCTCCCGGAGCTCTGACGAGCTGTGGTCTTTCACCTGTAATAAGCCTAACCGACTCTTCTGTCTGTTTGATCTGTTTCCAAAACTCTATAAATTTCCCATAGAGCTTATTATATTCATGATCATATGTATGATTCCCAATAACATGGCCTTCCTCATCAATTCTGCGAATGACCTCCGGCCGAACGTCCGCCTGCTTTCCAAGTACGAAAAATGTTGCTTTTATATTCGATTGTTTCAATATATCAAGCACCTCACCGGTCAATCCGGAAGGTCCATCGTCAAAGGTAAGGTAAACGGTCTTATCGGTTTGCTTCTTTTCCTCCACTGCAGGAACGGATGCGTAAACCGTTTGTGTCGTCACTGTTTCTGTACCGGTATAGACGGTATGTATCGGTTGAATTGGTTCTTCATTAACAGAGGGCTTGGATGCTGCTACGACATCTGATAATACTGGAGAGTATTCTGACGTGAGGGAGGCTTTAATACCGGTCATAATCAGGACTGCTGCCAGAACGAATAAGAGTGTAATTCGAGTAATTGCTACAACGTTTTTATACATATAAATCTACCTCCACGATTTCATTTCTATGAGTTTCGTTTGGCGTTCTGATAGATTATATGGAGGTCATTTCAAAAAAAGACTAGAATCTTTCTAAAACAAAAAAAGGCCCCTATCCAATGCCTGTACAGGCATGATAAGGAACCGTTTCTTATATGTTTAATTATGAACGTACGGCTTGAAGCACCTCTTCAACATGACCAGCAACCTTTACCTTACGCCATTCCTTCTCCAGTATTCCCGACTCATTGATCAGAAAAGTTGAACGAACAATCCCTTCATATTCACGTCCGTACATTTTCTTCAGTTGCCATACGCCAAATAAATGACTGACAACATGATCTTCGTCGGATAACAATAGAAATGGAAGGTCATACTTTTGAATAAACTTATCATGCGATTTGAGCGGATCCGTACTTATTCCAATAACTACAGCTCCCTCCTTCTGAATATCCTGATAGTTGTCACGAAAATTGCATGCTTCGTTGGTACATGCGGGAGTCATATTTTTGGGGTAAAAATATACGACGACTTTCTTCCCTCGGAAATCGCTTAACGAAACATTCTTCCCATTAGAGGCCGGGAGGGTAAAGTCAGGAACTTCATTGCCAATTTGCACTTGTACTTGAGTCATTTTTTAGGCTCATCTCCTTACAGCTATCGGGGTTTTTCCCGTAAAATTGATTGTCTTCCCCAAAAAAATTATAATAGAGTGAATGCGGTTATTTCAAATCTTTGACAAGTCAGAAATTTCAAATGACTGAAATCAATATTCTCCTAGTGTACTCTGAAAGGAAGAATTCAATGAACAAAAGAACAAAGAGAATCATCATATGGAGCGTTAGTCTTATTATCGCTGGCATACTTGGTTATGGAACTTATTACGCCTCTTCCCTCTACAACGGTCTTGAAGGACTTCAGAAGGAAGGAGAAACCTCCCCTTTCAAGGAACTGGCACAGGTTGATGCCAAGGCGCCCGAACCACCGAAATGGGAAGGAACGGAACCTGTCAACATTCTGCTCATGGGAGTGGACGCTCGCGGGTTTGAAGAAGGTGAGATCCCTCGTTCTGACAGTATTCTGGTTGCCTCTATCGATCCCGTCCAAAAGAACATCAATTTGTTCTCCATCCTTAGAGATACATATACGGAGATTCCCGGCCATGGCAGCAATCGAATTAACACCGCTATTACCCACGGCCCCAAAACTGCCATGAAGGCCGTAGGAGATCTACTTGGTATTCCTATTCAATACTATGTGTATACCGACTTCCAAGGCTTCGTGAAGCTTGTAGATGCTGTTGACGGTGTCGATTTCTATGTTGAAAAAGACATGAAGTATTCTAGTGTTGCGGATAAGAACGAATTTGATATTGATTTAAAGCAGGGCTTGCAGCATCTCGATGGTAATAAAGCTCTGCAATATGCGCGTTTCCGTCATGACAAAATGGGTGATTTCACACGTACAGAACGTCAGCGTGAGCTGATTAAAGCCGTGGCGAAGAAGATGCAATCCACCACCTCTATCATGAAGCTCCCGGACATTCTGAATTCAGTCAGCCCTTACATCGACACGAATATGAACGTCAATGACATGTGGAAACTTGCGAATGTTGGATATCAGAGTAAAATGAAAGGCAGCGAACAAGTTCCGCCAATGAAACTCTTGGTTGAAGCTAATATAGGTGGCGCTGAAGTTCTGACGGTAAGAAATCCGGATACTCTTAAACAATATATCCAGGATATACTGAATCCTCCGGAGACAGAAACCAAAACAGATGGCAGTAATGATACAGCCAGCGAACAAAAGGATCCTTCTACAGATTCCAAATCACCTACTCAGCAGAATTAGCCTCTTATAAACGAGATCAGGACAGGCCGCTTTTTCGCAGCCTGTCCTGATTCATGAAGAAAGGAAGTTATGAAAATGTCCAAATCAAGAAACCGTTCCGAAGTCTTGTATCAAGAAGCTCTTCAGCATATCGTTGGAGGGGTGAACAGTCCTTCCCGCTCATTCAAAGCCGTTGGGGGTGGAGCACCTGTATTTATGAAACGCGCTAAAGGTGCGCACTTCTGGGATGAAGACGGCAATAAGTACATCGATTATCTAGCGGCTTATGGCCCAATCATTACAGGGCATGCCCATCCTCATATAACGAAAGCGATCACAGCAGCAGCCGAGAATGGTACACTCTACGGTACACCAACTGAACTTGAAATCACACTCGCCAAAATGCTAAAAGAAGCGATCCCTTCTCTCGATAAGGTACGCTTTGTAAATTCCGGTACAGAAGCCGTTATGACAACGATACGCGTTGCACGTGCCTATACGAAACGAAACAAAATTATTAAATTCGCAGGATGTTATCATGGCCACTCTGATCTCGTACTTGTTGCAGCTGGCTCAGGCCCTTCCACACTTGGCATTCCGGACAGTGCGGGTATTCCAACAAGCATTGCCCACGAAGTTATCACCGTCCCATTCAACAGCTTGGATGGACTGCGTGAAGCGCTTGATAAATGGGGCGACGATGTTGCAGCAGTTATGGTCGAGCCGATCGTCGGTAATTTCGGAATGGTTATGCCGGAGCCGGGCTTCCTCGAAGGGCTTTGTCAGATGAGCCATGATAATGGATCCCTTGTTATTTATGATGAGGTCATTACGGCTTTCCGTTTCCACTATGGTTCTGCGCAAACGTACGCTGGTCTGGATAATCATGAAGCTATACAGCCCGATTTGACGGCTCTAGGCAAAATCATCGGTGGCGGACTGCCTATCGGTGCATACGGCGGACGCAAGCATATCATGGAACAGGTCGCTCCTCTTGGTCCTGCTTATCAGGCCGGAACGATGGCTGGTAACCCAGCTTCCATCTCAGCAGGTATCGCTTGCTTGGAGGTTCTTAAAACTGAAGGTGTGTATGAAGAAATGGAACGCTTAACGATTAAGCTGACCGAGGGTCTGAAAGCATCTGCTGATGCTCATGGTATTCCAGTGACCATTAACCGGATTCGTGGCTCCTTCTCGATGCACTTCTGCGACCATCCTGTAACGAACTACGATGAGGCTCAGGATACAGACAGTGAGGCGTTCGCAGCATTCTTCCGTAACATGCTTGACCGTGGTATCAATCTCGCACCATCCAAATATGAAGCATGGTTCCTGACCACTGCTCATACTGAAGCTGACATTGATGCTACACTCGAAGCCGCAGAAGAATCATTTAAGGCAATGAAAGGTTAATCATATAAAAGGGGCCGTCCCAAAAAGTCGAATGACTTGGGACGGCCCCTTTTCTTACTATTACGGATTAATAAATACGGTTCTAAGCTTAGCATTGTATTTCACATCAAATCCAAGTCCTGAAGCGAGTGCTGCAAGCGGAACATAAGTTTTTTGTTCTTTGCCTATTTTGTGTAAGAAAGCAGGTGTGTCCATTTTGACAGAAGTTCCATTTACATTGATCGATTTTGATCCAATCTTGATGACGACTTTTTTGTCTCCGTACGTAATGGTAGCACTGGATGTTTTGTTACTCCATGCTGACTTCGCTCCAACAGCATTTACGATGTCTTGAATAGCCACAAAATTTTGTCCCTTTACGTTCACTGGTTTATAGGGCGTCTTCAGTTCTTTACCGCTAACAATAATCCCCATTGGTTGGTCTGCCTCATATACTACCGGCTTCGTATAGCCACCCCAGATCGTTTCGGAGAAAATACGGGCCATTATTTCGTAACCATATTGGTTCGGATGAATGTCCTCTTTCAGAATATGCGTCATCGTCATCTCTGAACCGATAAACTCTTTAGCCACGTGGGCTACTTTGACAGTTATACCGTTCTTATTAAAGTTCTCTGCCAATCCATCAATATGCTTCGTAAATTGTTCTGCCGCTGCCATCAGTTTCGGATAGGTTAACTTATCCGCAATTTCTGGTACAGGCTGATATTGGTCCGCGAGTACGATGACAGCATCCGGACTCATGCTATGCAGGTTATTCACAACTGAGGTAACATTGTCTGTGTAGATAGTAAACAGCTCTTGAATACGAGAGGCAAGCTCTTCTGGCTTTAATGTTCCTGCTGTCATAACAAGCTCGTACATATCATTGCCGCCAATAGTTACTGTAATAACGTCCGCTCCAGCAATAAGCGATTTCGCCTTTGCAGCTTCTGCGCCCATCACAGTAAGGCGAGGATCCTTCAACCCTAACTGGATATCGTCGGCGGAGATGGCACGCTCATCAACGATCGCCTGAACATATTGATCAATTCCACCTGTTTTCAGACCAAGTATACCAAGATTAACGATTTCGGTACGACCATAGTACAACCCTTGTTCCAGCAATCGGTCAATAAATCCGTAAGGCTTGGAGTTCAAGTCCATACCCGGCTCATAACCTACCGTAAGTGAATCCCCTAATGAAACGATTCGGTATGTATTACTTGTTGTTAGCTGCTCTTGAGCAGAGACAGGTATTCCAGACCAAACGCCCACTGATAGCATAGTCAGCAACATTATGCTGGTGAATCTCACTAAACTCTTTTTCCAAAGTTTCAGCACCATAACACCTCTCTTGGTTAAAAAATCCATTTTCTTCTATTCTATCACTCCCTCACTGTCTTAGATACATCCGGATAACATAGATAGAGAGTAACGACTTCGGAAACAGCAGCTTATTGTACACATCAATAAACCAAAAAAGCAGCTCCTAGGGTAGGAACTGCCTTCTAAGTGCACTTCAATAAATGCTCCAGTATTATGGTTTACTATTGTCGGAACCAGCATCTTCACTATCTGTACCTGCCCGCTTCATGTACTTGTCATAGCGATCATCAAGCTCCTTAGCGATAGTGCGATATTTACGCGTTTCCTCTACAATAGGATCGTGTGTTGTTTGAATACGAATCTCGTACTTAGGCGGAATGAGGCGACGTCCCTCTTCTTCCTTATCCTTCGATTCCATCTCACCATCCACCAACAGTTCAGTGAGCTGCCGCTCCAAATCATGATCTGGCTTATCATTCATCTTTTGACACTCCTTTATCTGTTGTTGAAGAGGTTCCAACACCCCAACTGATATTACTTGCTTCTAGTCTTTCCTAAAATCTGTTGCTTCTGCCTGGGATAATGTATCCAGTATGCTTTCATGAATCGCTCCATTGGTGGCAACCAGATTGCGAACAGACAGGTTATAAGGACGGCCTTCCGTATCTGTTACCTTACCGCCTGACTCCTGAACCAGAAGTGCACCAGCAGCGACATCCCAAGCTTTTAACCCAAGTTCCCAATATCCGCTCAAACGTCCTGCAGCAACATACGCCATATGAAGTGCAGCAGATCCACTTGTACGCAAATCGCGAACTTTCGGAAGAACTGCATGAATACCAGCCATATTGTTCAGGGTATTAGACCTGTCCATTGGAAAGCCAGTCGCCATCAGACTATCTGCTAAAGAGATCTCCTTAGATACCCTGGTAGGATTACCGTGAACGTACGCTCCCTTACCTTTCTCTGCAATAAACAGTTCGTCTCGTGACGGGTCGTAGACTACCCCAACGATAACCTCGCCTTTATAAGCCAGTGCAATCGATACCGAATAGAACGGAAAGCCATGCACATAGTTAGTCGTTCCATCAATTGGATCAATGATCCAAAGATAAGGTTCATCCTTCACGTCTTCCAGCGCTTTAGCAAAAGCCTCAGAGCCGGGCTCAACACCCTCTTCACCTAGAATCGCGTGGTCTGGAAAATGGGTTAGAATCAGCTTACGGATCATCTGCTCTGCCCCTTTATCCACTTCGGTCACAAGATCCTGTGCTGAGGTCTTCGTACTGAGCTGTTTGACCGTTCCAAGCTTGCTCTGAATCCACTCCCCAGCTTTCGCAGCACAATTGATCGCAACGGCGGTGTAGCTTTTACTTGAGACCACGTAAGGTACCTTTTCATTATCGTTCAATACACTCACTCTACTTTCCATAAAAAAATCTTGATTAGGAGACTTGCAACATCCTATTCATTTATTACGAGAGATGCTAGGGCACGTTTCTTTTAAATGCTTGCACTTCCCGTATTCATATCTTTAAGGACTGACTTCAACCGTTGCACCATCTAAAATCCTAACGCCCTCGTTCTTGTATCCGGACAACTCGTCCATCAAGGCAAACAATGCACCGTCTTTCAGCTTCGCTTCAATCATAACATCAAGATGTGGCGTGCTTCCTGCAATTTTACGTAAAAAAGAGAGCAGCGGTGCAACCTCCACACCATCAGCATGACTGCGGATATCGGTAGGACTCTTGGGGCTTGACACATGAATCTTTGGAGCCAGCGGCTTGTCCGGTTCCGACCCTGCCTGCGCCAGAGAGGTGTCCCAGGTTCGGAGTATTTCAGGCCACAGCGTCCAAGGCTCTTCTCCCTCATTATTAACCCATTGGTGGTGAATATCCAGTACCATCGGGAGTCCCAAATTGCGGCTTACCGCTAGCGTCTCTACTGCGTTAAATGTTTTGTCATCGTTCTCTAGTGTGATACGCTCTTTAATATCCTGGTCCAGAAGCTGAAAATTCTCTTCGAACCGAGCCGCAGCAGAAGGCTTGTCTCCATAAGCGCCGCCGATATGAATGTTGTTCTTCATAGCGGCGCTCAGTCCCATCGCCTTCAACATATTAGTATGATGTCTCAAATCACGGATGGAATTAACGAGTACTTCCGGTCTTGGTGTACTTAGCACCGTAAAATGATCTGGATGAAACGATACTCTCATTCCGTGCTTCTTCACAAACTGACCAACCTCAGCAAAATTATCTTTCAGCGCTGGATACGGATCCCAATCACTCAGATCCCCATGTGTACCTAAAGGAATGAGCTTGGAAGTCATTCTGTATACTCGGATATTATTAGCAATACTATGCTTTAGTAGACGCAATGTATTATGCAGGTTATCAGCAGCCAAACGCTCCAGCTTTCGAATTGCTGCCTCGCGGTCATTCAGCTTCATAAAGCTTTTCATCGTCATCGTTCTAGACGGCGATGAATTCTGAATGACCGTTGACATAGCCACATAGCCGAAGCGAACAATCATGCCTGACTACCGAAGAACATCTCGTAAGCCAGATCGGTCTGTACTCTGGATTCTTCATCTGTCAGCTTGCGGACAAGCTGCAATTCAACAGACGTAACTTCACGTCCCTGAAAGTTAATTTCTGCGACACTCGCAGTAATTAGAACGATCGCAACCGCCTTGTTGTCAGGCGTGTAGGCAATCACCTTTTGGCCTGTTGGAAACACACGAAGCCCTTCTTTTAACATCTTCCCCCGACCATACTCTAGCAGCTCATAAAGCTCCTGATCATTCTTAAACTTGCAAACGGAATTGAACTCGGTTTGAAATCCCATGCGCCAGCCTCCCTTTCCGGATGAAAATGATTAGAATCAAGGGGAGCCGTGATATGCGCGGACTCCCCTTGGTATTCACTTCCTATTATACTTCATTTCAATACTTAAGCTTCATTTTCGTAAATCAATGCTTGCTTACTGTTATACCGCTGTAGTCCCAGTTCGATCATGCGATCAAGCAGTTCACGATATGAAACGCCAGTCTCTCTCCACAGCAGCGGATACATGCTGTAAGGCGTAAAGCCAGGCATCGTGTTAACCTCATTAATAAGAATAGCATTATCTGAGCGGCGAATAAAGAAATCGGCACGTGTAATACCGTTACCTTCAATAGCCTTGAACGCCGTAATTGCTAATTCCCGCAGTTGATCTGCTGTATCCGGCTCCACCGGAGCAGGTATCATCATCTCTGATTGTCCATCCGTATATTTTGCCGCGTAGTCGTAGTATTCACTAGAGGAGACAATTTCACCCGGAATTGAAGCCATTGGCTCATCGTTTCCAAGCACACTTACCTCAACCTCACGTGCATCTACGAATTCTTCAACGATAATTTTGTTATCAAAACGCAGTGCCGTTTCGACTGCTTGTCGAAGTTCATCCGCATTTCTAGCTTTTGAAATACCGACACTTGAGCCAAGGTTTGCCGGTTTCACGAAGCATGGGTAACCTAACGTATCCTCCATGTTCTGTAGCAGATCGTGGCTGCTTCGTTCCCACTGTGATCTATTGAAATAGCAGTACTTGCATTGCGGAAGGTCTGCCTGGGCAAACAATTTCTTCATAACGCCTTTATCCATGCCTGCTGCCGAAGCCAAGACACCTGTTCCAACATACGGAATATCGGCCATTTCGAAGAGACCTTGAATCGTTCCGTCCTCACCAAAGGTACCGTGAAGAAGCGGGAACATAATATCAACCACACTATTCTCGCTACCATACAATCTGCTGAATACGGCATTGAGTGCAGCCTGTGTACCTTCACCGTTCTCTAGCTTCAACTCTGCTGCATCCGTAAATGGAGCTAACAGCTTGCTGCCTATTCTCCAAGTCCCTTGCTTGGTAATATAGAACGGAATAATTTCGTATTTATCAAAATCGAAAGCGTTCATGACGGCAAATGCCGTTGAAAGTGATACCTCGTGTTCTCCCGATTTACCGCCATAAACTAATCCTACAGTTAATTTGTCCTGTCCCATGCGAAACCTCTCTTTTTTACGAATTGCAGCATGCCATGCTGTCGGGTTTAAAAATAATCAGGAATATGGTAGAACCGGTATACCGTATTCTCGCTCCAGGCATAAGAATCGCGGTAATCCCAGTAACGGTGTTTGCTGCTAACTGTATGTGCATTCACAAGCGGCATCCCGCCTGCGTCAAATGCCGTAACAATGGTACTATGCTGAAATGCCCCATCGCCATCCCAATCATAAACGATGACATCTCCTAGCATTAACTGTTCCGGTTGCTCCACCAAATCAGCCCTTAAACCTGAAGTACTCGTGTTCAACAACCGGGCTAAGCTGTTTGAAACCGCCCAGCTGTAACTCCACCATTCCCGGCTGTTCACATAACCCTTGTACCACCATCCCGTTTCTCTTTTACCAGTATAGTGGATTGGGGCTTTGCCTGCAAAGAGGCACTGAGAGATATAATTCGTGCAATCCACCGCAAATGTTGTAAACTCCGGGTTGCCCGAATCCCACCATTTATCTGCGTAAGCAGCTGCTGCGTCCCGCTCATAACGCCCTGCCCTTGAATGGGTTCCGGCTGCATATACCCCGTTATTAATTAAAGGAGTAGATAGAACCGGTCCTCTCGCTTCATTAGGAACATCCAAGTCCCTGTGGAGCTCATTTAATGGATGGCGTTCATCTTCAAGCCTTTCTATGCGGACGATAAGCCAGGCATCACCATCGCGTACAACCGTCAGACGTTCCCGGCTAATCGCATCCTCACGATGAGTTACACCTCTTTTTTCATAAAAAAACACACTGTGCAGGCGGATGTCTACGACAACGTCATCCTCCGTCTCTCGAGGGATTTGCAGCAGTTTCGCTCTCGTCTCACTCTTCAGCGGCGTCACTCCCCTCTCCGCATACCATTCTTGTATTCGAAATTGCCTCTCTCCACGCTCCATTAGATATTCAAGATCCGTTACAATTTGCTCCCTTAGACCCGAGCCATAATCCACCTTGCTCTGATTATATTGATCAACATAAGTATACAAAGCGTTCTTCCAAGGCCGCTGTTTGGTCTGAATTGAATTAACCATCATTTTCGCCCCTTTCCGGACTTTCTATCGCCCGTTGATCCGGGAAGATATCTATAACCCAATATATGAAGAAATGAGCTGAGCTATGAACCATGCTTTCCAGCACAATTTTCCTTTAAAATACGGTATAAATCAGAGCGTCTAATTGTGTCATTTTCTGCAAAAAGTGCTTTACGCCAAGACTTGTAAACGGTATACTTAGTGTAGGTTAATTTTGAAATTGTGTTTCACCTAGTGAAACGTATTTGGAATTATTGATATGACTCAAGGAGGTTCAAGTATGTCAGTTAAGGACCAATTCTCCATCTCCCGCTCGCTTGAGGTGGACGGCAAGAACTACCGTTATTTCAGCTTACAAGCTCTGGAAGAGCAAGGACATGGGGATGTTTCGAAGCTTCCGTTCTCAATCCGGGTATTGCTAGAAGCAGCTGTTCGTCAATTTGACGGACGTGCGATTACAGAAGAACATGTTAAGCAGCTTTCCAAATGGAATGAAGGCCTTGGCAGCAATAAGGAAATCCCGTTCATTCCAGCTCGTATCGTCCTGCAAGACTTTACTGGTGTGCCGGTTGTTGTAGACCTTGCAGCTATGCGTGATACCGTAAAGAAAGCCGGTGGTGATCCGAAGCAGATCAACCCACTTGTACCTGTCGATCTCGTTATCGACCACTCGGTAATGGTTGATGCTTTCGGTACCGACCAAGCTCTTGAATACAATATGAAAGTGGAATTCGAGCGTAACGAAGAGCGTTACCGCTTCCTTCGCTGGGCTCAAACCGCATTTAATAACTTCCGCGCTGTACCTCCAGGAACAGGTATCGTTCACCAAGTTAACCTTGAGTACCTCGCATCCGTAGCAGCTACAAAAACAGTAGACGGTGAAACGCTCGTATTCCCTGACTCTCTCGTAGGTACGGACTCTCATACGACCATGATCAACGGTCTTGGCGTTGTAGGCTGGGGTGTTGGCGGTATCGAAGCAGAAGCTGGAATGCTTGGACAACCACTTTATTTTGTAACACCTGAGGTTATTGGATTTAAGCTGACAGGAAGCTTGGCAGAGGGTGCTACAGCGACTGACCTGGCTTTGACTGTTACACAAATGCTTCGTAAAAAAGGCGTTGTTGGTAAATTCGTAGAATTCTACGGTCCGGGTCTTGCCAACATCAGTCTGGCTGACCGTGCTACAGTTGCTAACATGGCTCCAGAATATGGTGCTACGATCGGCTTCTTCCCAGTTGACGACGAAACACTTGCTTACCTCCGTAATACAGGTCGTCCTGATGAACAGGTTGCACTCGTGGAAGCTTACTATAAAGCACAAAACATGTTCCGTACGGCTGACACAGTAGATCCTGAGTTTACTGATGTTATCGAGCTCGACCTCGCTTCAGTTGTACCGAGCCTTGCTGGACCTAAACGTCCACAGGATCGTATCGAGCTAACGAATATGAAAGAAAACTTTAATGGTATTATCCGTACACCGATTGATAAAGGTGGTTATGGACTGAGCGATGAGAAGATCGAGCAGAAAGTTACCGTTACACATAAAGATGGCACAACAAGCGAAATGGGTACTGGCGCTGTTGTTATTGCAGCGATCACGAGCTGTACTAACACGTCCAACCCGAGCGTAATGCTAGGTGCAGGTCTCCTCGCCAAAAAAGCAGTTGAGCGCGGCTTGAAAAAACCAGGCTACGTGAAGAGCAGCTTGACTCCAGGTTCCCTCGTTGTAACAGACTATCTGGAAAAAGCCGGACTTCTCCCGTACCTTGAAGCACTCGGCTTCTATGTTGCAGGATATGGCTGTGCGACTTGTATCGGTAACTCCGGTCCACTTCCGGATGAAGTTAGCCAAGCTATTACAGACAACGATATGACAGTTGCTGCTGTATTATCCGGTAACCGTAACTTTGAAGGCCGTGTTCACGCACAGGTTAAAGCCAACTACCTAGGCTCACCTCCACTCGTGGTAGCTTATGCACTGGCTGGAACGGTAAACATCGATCTGCAGAACGATCCGATCGGTTACGATCCGAACAACGAGCCTGTGTACCTGAAGGATATTTGGCCAACAAGCGCAGAAATTCGTGAAGCTATCAGCCAATCCCTAAGCGCAGATGCATTCCGCAGCAAATACGAGAATGTATTTACAGCTAACGAGCGTTGGAACGCGATTCCTGTACCAGAAGGCGAACTGTATGAATGGGATGACAAATCCACCTACATTCAGAACCCTCCGTTCTTCGAGAACCTTGGAAACGACTTAAACGATATCCAAGATATTCGCGATGCTCGTGTCCTTGCCTTGCTGGGCGATTCCGTAACAACGGACCATATCTCTCCAGCCGGTAACATTGCAGTAAATAGCCCTGCTGGCGTTTATTTGAATGATCACGGTGTAGCACGCAAAGATTTCAATTCCTACGGTTCCCGCCGTGGTAATCACGAAGTTATGATGCGCGGTACTTTTGCTAACATCCGGATTCGTAACCAGGTGGCACCTGGTACAGAAGGTGGCGTTACAACTTACCTGCCGACAGATGAAGTCATGTCGATCTACGATGCTTCAATGAACTACCAGGCTGGTGGTCAGAACCTGATCGTTATTGCAGGTAAAGAATATGGTACAGGTAGCTCCCGTGACTGGGCAGCAAAAGGTACCTACCTGCTCGGCGTAAAAGCTGTGCTGGCTGAAAGCTTCGAGCGGATTCACCGCTCCAACCTTGTAGGAATGGGCGTTCTGCCGCTTCAGTTCCAAGAAGGTCATGGTTGGGAAAGCCTCGGACTCAATGGACGCGAAACGTTTGATGTTCTAGGTCTGGATAATGAAGTAAAACCAGGTCAAGAGTTGACTGTCGTCGCTACTCGTGAAGATGGTACTCGTTTTGAAATTCCAGTCATCGCTCGTTTGGACAGCATGGTCGATGTTGACTACTACCATAACGGTGGTATCCTGCAAACCGTGCTTCGCCAAATGATCGCTAATAACTAATCATTCGAACGGTCACAACGTTCATCTAAATCTAAAAGGGATGGCGCGGTCTTATTACAAGACCTGCGTCATCCCTTTTTTCATTGTTGATCGTCGATTTCTGCCCTGGAAAATTTGAGCCGGACTTCCGTATCCTCGTCATTAAAATGAAGCGACAGCTTGACGAGCTCCGGTTGTGGGCCTATGGCTAATTCACCCGTTGCACCTAAGCATTTAAAATCTTCAATTGCGAAGTTGTGCGGCACATAAAACCAGTAATTTTCCACAGTTTGAGTTATCCCTTTCAGCACAACTGTCATCGATAATTTCTCCGACTCCCAATGCTCCGACCGAACACTGACCGCATCCATACTGACATGTCTCGATGAAGCCAACAGCATGGGATGCTCTTGTACAGCCTTGATCGCGAGCAGCTGACAATGTCCTACAACCAGACTTCGGACCGGGACCTCATTCCTGTAAGTACCTAAATACTGCTGTTCCCAAAAATCAAACACGGCGTATTCGTTCCCCGGATCCAATCCAATCTGACTGCATGAAATGGATGAGGCCTCCAAATAATCTACAGCAAACCGACCGACAACACACCAACTTTTGTTCTCCATAAGGATATGGATAGCCCACAGAGCTGCAAAAGGATGCTCTTCTGTACCGTCTTCGCCAATGTCGTTCATATCCGCTTGTGTCTTCTGCTCTCCCGCTCTGTGCAGATCTACGGAATATCCTTTCACATGCGTCCAAGCGAACGCAGGCAAGTTAAGTTCAAAAGCCCCCGTCTCTGCTGTAACCGTCGTTAAAGGCGGTAAATTGCGACGGATCATATTGATCCGTTCTTCATCGTAGCTTTCCGGCTTATCACTGATCATCAGCAAGCCTCCGGTCAATGATACAAGCGATATAGCAGATCTTGCCCACTCCAGCGGCGCCCGCACGCATACATGATCCGGATCATTAAGAAACAGTATCCGCTGTGTATGAAACCAGCGAGCGCTTTCTACAAGCTGCATCTTGATCGCTGGCCAGCTCGGATTGGAATCAGTAGCAATCCTGCAGGCATCTGCCAGCCCCACTGCTTCGCTGAGTACTCCCCAGCATGACAGCAAATAAGCATCGTCACCAATCTGTTCTCTGGCGCACTCCAAAAAGCTCCGAAACCTTGTTTCCGCCTCATCATTCGTGATCAGTCCCAATTTAACGGCTTCATGGAGACCATCGTAAATCAAGTGTCGAATGGCGTCGGTTTTAAAGTAAGTATGACCGAAATCCTTCAAACCCTTGTAGTAAGGGGCGACATGACGCGCAAGAGTATTCGGTGAGCAATCCAACACGTATTGAATCCATTTACCTTTGAGCGGGACTCCATCCTCATCAGTTATACAGGAACTACTCTCTGCCGCAAACAAAGGATTGGTAACGACTGCATTCGTCCATATGCCTGGTTCAAGACCTTCATTCCGTATCGCAGTTATCAGCCCTTCATGACCTGACGGAAATTTCCCGTTGGTTTCCAGCCATGCATCCGCCACCCTCCCGTCCGCCCGGGGAGGAACCATCTGCTGCTGATAACCGTCGTCGATCTGAATGTATTCCAATCCATATGCTTTAAAATGCTCGCTTACAAAATGAGCTGCATGGAATACATCCTCCTCCTGTACATCGCTGCGATAAGCTTCCCAGGAACACCAACCAGCCATCGGCTTCAGATTAGGGCGCCATTCCCACGGCTTGTGGTAACGGAAATTCAGATGAGCTCGATAATACTGCATCCTAAGATTTATTATCCATGGCGACGAACCAACCTCGACATCGATTTCTGCCCAGGAGCTCCCGTCTTGAGCTTGCCCTATCGTAGTGCAAGCCCAGCTCCAGGGGGCGCCGCTCCAGTCGATGAATAAATCCTGAAGAATATCATACAAGCCACTCACACCGTAAATTACAGGACGACCGACCTGACCCAAGATAGCCTCTCCCACCTCAGCTCGGCGAGGACGCATATTTATAGCTTCACCACTTAGCTCAAAACGGACACGCACTGTTTCGGGACGTTCCAGAGCTAGATACAACTGCTGGATAAATGGGTTGCTTTGAAGGTTGCCGTCAGATATTCGGCGGTAATACGGATCAGCCCCTTCAGGAATACGGATAGTTATCAGCGTGCGACCATTATATTCATATTTCAGCAAACCAGCCTCTTCGTCCCAAAGATGATTAGCATGGGCATTCGGTGGTTCAGTTCGGTTCATGGTAAGCCCCTTTTGAGTCATTGAAATCATCCTCCAATTTTCGTCAGAGTTAACCTTTGACAGCTCCTAGCGTAATACCCCCGACAAAATACTTCTGAAAAAACGGATATACGAAAATAATGGGCAGTGTAACGACCATAGAAGTCGCTGCGCGAAGCGTCAGCGGTGAAATATTTCTATACTTGCTGTATGCCAGCTGCTGGTCGGCAACCTGCTGCAGTGCTTCTACTTCAAGGAGAAGTCTTCTTAAATAAACCTGCAGGGTGTCCCATTCGCCGCTCGAGTTGTACAGTATTACATCAAACCATGCATTCCAGTGACCTACGGAGCTAAAAACGGCTATCGAAGCAAAGACGGGCAGCGAAATCGGAAACATGATCTGCATGTATATCCGCATCTCCCCTGCACCGTCAATACGAGCCGACTCCGGAAGGGATTCCGGTAGATTTTGCATATAGGAGGAAATGATTAGCATGTAATAGGCGTTTAGTAAACTCGGAATCCAGTACACATGAAATGTATTGATCAATCCCAACTTCATCATCAGCAAGTAAGTAGGAATTAATCCACCGCTGAAGTACATCGTGACCAGAAACAGTAGCCTGATCCATTTTCGGCCTGAGAACCCGCGGATTGTTACGATATAGGCAAGAAGTCCTGTCATAAACAAACAGGTACAGGTGCCAACAACAACCCGGAGAACCGATATCACCAATCCTTCCAAGAGCTGTGAATTTTGAAAAAGAAGCATATACGAATCAAAAGAGAACTCACGGGGCCAAAAATAAATCCCTCCCCTTGCCGCATCGGCCCCATCGTTCAAGGACAAAGCAAGGAGATTAATGAACGGATATATCATTACAAACGACATGAGCAGCATAAAAAGGATGTTAAACGCATCAAACAGCCGGCTTCCCAAGCTTGGTTTCAAAAATGAGGGCTCCATTCTCCTCCTCCTTAAAATATCGATGTATCGAGCCATTTTTTTGCAGCCCGGTTTGCGCCAAACACGAGCAGCATCCCAATAACAGCTTTCATTAGGCCGACAGCAGCACCATATGAGTAATTGCCAAGCTGAATTCCGTATTTATACGCATACGTATCGATGACCTCGTAATACTCGCGCGTCTGTGCGTTACCGATAAGCAACTGCTGTTCAAAGCCGGCATTCAGAATGCCCCCAATGCCCAAAATCCACAGCAGCACGATCGTTGTTCTAATCCCTGGAATGGTGATGTGCCAGATGGACCCGAAACGTCCGAGTCCAT
The DNA here is from genome assembly GCF_042666275.1 of Paenibacillus sp. GCM10028914. NCBI lineage: Bacteria > Bacillati > Bacillota > Bacilli > Caryophanales > Paenibacillaceae > Paenibacillus > Paenibacillus sp. GCM10028914. The sequence goes on along the minus strand of NZ_JBHTFO010000016.1, from coordinate 342,063 downwards.
CTACCTTTCCAGCTTCATATATTTCGGAATCCACACCCGCCATGGCGGATAAATAAATGATTGTGGACCAACCAACATCTTTCCATAAATTAGAGGCGGTAATTATACCCCAAAAATATTTGCCCTCACCCAAGAAAGATATTGGTTTGTCTATCAATCCCAGGCGAAGTAAAATGTCGTTCAGTATGCCTTCGTTGCCGATCAGCGTAAATAAAATGCTCGCAACCACAACCCAGGAAATAAAGTGCGGCAGATAGGATATGGTCTGAACCACCTGCTTAAACCGCTTCTTTCGCAGTTCATTCAGCAGCAGCGCCAAAATGATAGGTGCTGGAAACCCCACAAGGATGTTCAAGCCGCTGATAGCTAGAGTGTTGCGCAGAACATAATCAAAATCTGGCGAATCGATAAATGCCCGGAAGTGCTTGAGAGCGACCCAATCGCTGGTCATGATCGATTGGCCGGGGACATAATCTACAAATGCCATCAAGATGCCGTACATCGGAGCATAGTTGAAGATGATAACCCAGGCTATTAAAGGAACACAGATCAGCCAAAGGTTACGTTCCCTGTTCCAAGTGGTTTTTAGCCGCGTCAGCTTCGAAGGCGCTGCCCGTTGAAGGTCCGTCCCCTTCGTAAAATTCATGACATCGCCCCCTTCCATCCATTACTTCCACTCATTCATGCGCCGCTGGTATTCCTTAGTACGAAATGCCTCTATATCCTGAAGACCAGATTTGTTCAATTTGTCCTTGAGTTCATTAAAGCTTGCTTCAGCCTCGGCCTCAGTCTTAGCTGTCACGGCTTTAGCCCACAGCGTTTCGAGGAGCTCTTCAATTTGCGTATTCGTCACAGCGAGCGGATCATTGCCTGGAATTTGTATGGTACCCAGTGTGTTATCGTAGATCGTATCCTTCAGGTTATCGTTCATCAGTTTTTTCCATCTGGCCTCATTGTTAAAATTCTGGTCAAACCAATACGTGCTCTTACCGTCATCCTTCATTGTCCCTACCCCTTCAACCAGCGTAAATACACCCTGACCGACTTTATCGCTATTGGTGAAGTCATACGTTCCGTTAACTACGCCCTGCTTCATTGCATCCACCCACTCGATCTTGCCATCCTTGTACGTCCATACGGACTCTTCAATATTGGGAACGCCCCAGCCTATAATTCTCGTCCCCAAGTCGGTAATCGAAAAATTAAACCATTTCATAATCATCTCCGGATTTTTCGCCTTATCCGTTATAATAGTTCGGTATGTGCCCCGTGCGTTCATCGCAGTCAAGTATGCCGATTCCGCAGTTTGGGCCTTGGCTTTTACCTGAACAAAACGCTGTTCTTCTTTCCAGTCCTTGTTGGTCTTCTGCCATACTTCATGTCCCGCGTTCCAGCTCACCCACCATGAACCGATATGCCCCATAATACGCTCAGCAGAGAATTTAGCCTTCCAATCGTCGAACGTATTAATGAAGCTGTCTGGATCCAGCATTCCGTCACGATAAACCTGATTCATAAATTTGGTCATTTCAAGACCGGCTGGCGTATTGACCCAGTGGGTGTTCGTTCCGTCCTCATCAATTTGATATCCAGCTTTTAACCCCCACATTCCGGATAAAGTTGGGATGACCACTTTATACATCGGTGCATAACCGGAAAGGGCATACGTTCTTTCACCATTAGCATTTACGGGGTGACGCTCCTGCATTTGTTTCAACACTTGATAAAATTGCTCGGGAGTCTCAAAAGAAGGCGCCCCCATTTCCTGCCACCAATCATAACGGATATGGGCTGACGCTCCAGGGATAGGAAGATTACCCCAATAACTTGGAAGCGCATACAATTCTTCTTTGGAGTTTTGGAACGATTTATACAAATCTCCCAACTGGCTCTTTATGTTCGGAGCATATTCGTCTATATACTGACCAATCTCCACGGCTTTGCCCTGCGCGATCCATTTGGCGGCCTGCTCTTCGTTCAGTCCTGTAATGACTTCGGGATAGTCTCCCGATGCAAGCATCAGATTGAGCTTTTCATTCATATCTACGTCATATACCGTCTTGTTCAGCTTTACATTGAATTTATCTAGCAGAAATTGCTGAATCAGACGGCTGTTCTCTTTAACCGTATCCGGATTATCCTGACCAGCATAAAAATTGATTTCGATCGTTTCCGCTGGCACTTCCCATCCATATTCATTCTTAACACCCTCTGATTGAACCTTCCCCTCCGTCTGATCCTTCTCGACAGTCGGATCGGTCCGTTCACCACCACTCGAACAGCCGGACAATAAAGACCCTATCATGACGCAAACCAGCGCAAAGATTGTGCTCTTACGCATACAGCCACCTCCAGAAAGTTATTTACGGACTATCTTACAACAGGTCTGCATCAAGAAATATAGATATTCTTATCCCATGTATCTTTTCTTGCACAAAAAAAAAGAGCCTTACTTGCGGCCCCTTAATCATCTATATATTTTTGCAGTCTTCTGTACTCCGTGGGTGTCATCCCGGTTTCTTTTCTAAACACCTTTGCAAAATGATGATAGGTAGAGTAACCAATACTTTCAGCCACAGCCCATACGGTCAGATTCGTTTCCGTTAGCAGCTGTTTGGCCTTCTCCATACGGAGATTGGTTACATATCTCACAAAGCTCATCCCTGTTTCCTCTTTAAAAAAACGGCTGAAATAAGTGACGGACATGGCGGCATGTTCAGCGGCTCCCGTAAGCGAAAGCTCATATGAACCCATGTGGCTGTCGATATAGCTGAGAGCTTTCCTAATCTGCTGAGTCTGCCCCAATCCGCGCAGCCGCGCTGCCTTATGAAACAGGTCTATACAAGCTGCCTTGAACCACTCACTGGGATGACCAACTGCAGAAGGCTCCGCCTCCTCCCTTAATAACTCCTCCGATATTCGACTGCACATCCCAGCTGCCCTTCTTCTTATGTACGCCACCTGATCTAGGTAAATATCTGCGACAAGGACATCGTCTTGGGTCGATTCCTCCACTAATTGCTGGAATCGCTCTACTTCCCTAATAAGTTCCTTTTCCTGGCCGGACCAGAGGGAGCGAAAGAGCTGTTCAGCATTTTGATGCCAACGAGGTTCAATGCGTCCAGCCAGCCGCTTGCCCTCCAGCTTATCCTGGTCAAAGAAACTTTTCAGGAGCGACATCAGGCTTTCAGGCTCGATCGGCTTCAATAAATAGTCTGTTACGTTGTAACGAAGGGCTTGGTGCGCATACTTGAATTCTGCATGTCCTGAAATAACAATCACTTTAACTTGCCCGCAGCATTTTCTCACTTCCGCAATCAATTCCATCCCGTCCATCTCAGGCATGCAAATATCTGTGATAAGAATATGCGGGGAATTTTTACGGACTAACTCCAATGCATCCTTACCGTTTGAAGCTTCGCCAATGAGCACAAAATCATCCCCCAAGCGGGCGACTAGAGCTCTGAGGCTTCGTTTAATCATTTTCTCGTCGTCGGCGATGATAATCTTATACAATGAACTCACCCTTTCCGTTAGACCGGTCTGCAGCAGCCATCGGGAGTATAATTTGGATGATTGTTTTATGCGGTTCAGAACATACAATATAAAGTCCGCAGTCCATGCCAAAATACAACCTTATTCTGCTGTGTACATTCCACAATCCGACTCCTCTTTCATGAATGTCATTGTTTTCGTGCTCGCCAGAGAATAATAAATTATAGTGATCTTTCACCTCCTGCTCCATTCCGAATCCGTGATCCTCTATCTCCATAACGAAAAAATCCCCTTTTTCCATACCCCGAATGGAAAAATAACCCGGATCAAGCTTGTGCTGCTGATAACCGTGCTTAAATGCATTTTCCAGAAGAGGTTGAAGCATCATTGGCACTGCTTGCACTCTGGCGGCGGCGGTATCATCCACCTCGATCGATATTCGAAGGCGTTCGAACCTCTCGATTTGAATATCCAGATAATCCCTAATATGCGACATCTCGATGGACAGCGGGACAATTTTCGCATGGTTTTCCACACTATAGCGGAAGATTCGAGCCAGGGAGTTGACGACCCGGCTTATTTCAGGAACGTTCTCGACAATTGCATAGGAATTAACAATCTCCAATGTGTTATAGAGAAAATGGGGGTTAATCTGATATTGAAGCGCTTGCATTTTGGAATCCAGACGTTTCAGCTCCAGCTCCTTTTCTCTCACCTGTAACGCAGATACCGTTCGAATCAGGTTTTTAATTTCAAGTACCATTTTGTTAAATTGGCGGTATAAGTAGCCGATCTCCCCTCTTCGTTTCTCCGGCGCTCGCACATCCAGATCTCCGATTTCGATTCGTTTCATTAATCGCTGCAGCACAAGGATCGAATCCGTCAGTGAAAAAGAAACGAACCATGCTGACAGCAAACCGAGGATGAGTCCGAACACCCCGAAAAACATGGTAGTGTTCCGCAGCTTAATTAAATCGGAATTGATTTCATTGAGGGGTGTCTCTGAGACAAATGTAAGGCCGGTCAGATCAGAGACGGCGTAAGCGATCAAAATTTCTCCCTCATCAGATGGGTGAATATCGCCGCCTTCGTTGCCCATAATTATTTTTTCTAATAAGGAGCCGGGGACAGGACCTCCTCTCTTCTCATATTGAGGATGATACATATATCTTCCTTGCGGGTCGGCAATCCAGACAAATCCCCGATTCTCCAGTTGAATGCTGCTAACGACAGCAAGGATCTGCTCAAACTTGAGATCAACCATCAAGATTCCCCAATTCTGCGTACCCGGGCTGTAAAATTTGACCGCTAGAGTAAGCAATTCCAGATCATTGTAGCGGGTCCTACCCATGATCTGAAATTTACCGGCTGATTCAAACTTGCCTGCCATCTCTGCGAAACGCCTTTGTGCAAACAGATTGCTATAGCTGGAAGCACCGATTCCGTCCTGGGTAACGACTGAAATACCATAAATGTCGGATCGACCGACCATGCTATTTGAGATCATTTTAGTAATCGGCCTTGAATACAATAATCTTTCGTAGGGGCCTTCTGCGGCATGATCCAAAAATTCTGCAGAAATACTGCGGGCAGTCATAGGCAAGGTTAGATTTCCTATCTCCCTAATATAAACGTCCATACGACTACTCATTTGATTCATAAGCTGCCGACTCAGGCTCAAGGTGTTGTTCCGAATCGCAAGACTTGACATTTTGTACCAATATACACCTATTCCTACCAGCAGCACACACAGAATGAAGAACACAGTGAAAATCTGTTTCCTCAATGAAGATCTCAGCTTTCCCTCCCCCTTCGTTAATCCATCAATTCCGAAAACTTTAATATATTGTATGTTCTCTTTTATCTCCTGGCAATTAGGACTTTTGTATGAAAATAAGGAGAATATGGCTAATCCAAGTTGAATTTGAGGTAAGCACTCGGCAAACTATTACTTTCTTCCCCTTTTCAGCTAACAACGTTTCTATCAGTCTCTATCTGGTTATAAAAGAGCGATACAAACTTCAAGGAGGATTGTCACATGTTGACTATACATACAATGGCACCGTTCCATCATCAATATCAAAGGCCTCAAGCTGTGAATACCCCAAAGAAAGATCAGACAGGAGATAAACCTGCAACATTTCATGAAATTCTAACTCAGAAAATAAATGAAAAAAATACGGTGCGTGGACCGCTAAAGTAACTAGACATTCATAACTAAAGAGCATCAAAAATAATGCGGACTTACATCTCGCGGACAGACAATCCGCTATTTAGCAACATTCCATGTATTCTAAGTGCTAAGCGGACTCCGTTTCCGTTATTTACTCGATTCACAACTGAATTTACTCATAATTTAGGTAATAACGGATCCTCTGTCCTTCAAAGTTCAAAAGTGGCACTTATATAGAAAATAGTGGAACGTCAGTCCGCTAATACTGCAACTGCAAGTGCAGCTATAAACGTTAATTATATATTCTAAGCTTCAAACCACGTTTCCATCAAAAGTTCAATATACTTATACTTCTCCACCAAAAAGACGCCTGTTAATGCAGGCGTCTTTTTTCTATTTCAATAAAATGTAAAAAAATCTCACCAACGCACTTTCAATCGCTAGTTATATCTGTTATACTCGATATATAACAGTTATGACGAATTGAGGTGGTTACATGATCATTCAGCTTGATATGCAGTCGGATGTGCCTATATATACACAACTTATCAATCAGATTATAGAAGGGATCGCCAGCGGCAATCTCCAGCCTGGAGAAGCTCTCCCTTCTGTCAGAAGCCTTGCATCCGATATCGGAATCAACCTTCATACCGTTAATAAAGCATACACATTACTGAAACAGGAGGGATTCATTCAAATCCATCGGCAGAAAGGTGTTGTTGTTAATCCTGACGGTCTTCCGGAAATCACACCAGAGTATGAAGATAAGCGACGGAGCCAGCTTAAGCCTATCATTGCGGAGGCTATATGCCGTGGTATGAGCAAAGAACTAATATTGCAGGTAGTAGCAGAAATTCACGACGAAATCACTCACACTAAGGAAGGTGGATAAACTATGTATGTTATTTCAGCTGTAATCATCGTGTTGATGGTCATTCCTTTGCTCGCGGCCTTTGTATTCATGCCCTATTTCACACGAGAGACCTTAAGCTTTGGTGTTACGGTGAGTGAGGAGACATTTCACAGTGAACCCTTGCGGAAGTTGCGCAAGCAGTACTCTGGATTGAGCGCTCTTGTGTATATTCTGGTGATCGGTTGCTGCTTGCTCATATATGCCTTGTGGCCAGATGTATCCGAAGAAATCCTAATTACTGCAGGGATTCTAAGTATAACGGTCTTCTCGATTATGATGAATTTGAAGTTCCATTATAAAATGAAGTCCATAAAAGCGAATCTACCGACTGTTCCTACCAAACGCCAAACGATCGCCATCGACACCCATTTTAGACGCAGAAAGCTCGTTTTCTCCAATCGATGGTTTATCATCCACGGAATAATTACGGTCATCAGTGCTTGCTGGACACTATCCTACTATGACAGCATCCCTAACCAAATTGCTATGAAGTTTGATTTGGCAGGCAATGTAACCCGGTTTGCCGACAAATCGGTTCACACGGTTCTATTCCCAAATATCATGCAGATTGTCATGATTGTCCTGTTCATATTTGTAAATTGGTCCATTCTCAACAGCAAACAACAGATTGATCCAGGATCCCCATCTGAATCTGCAGCACGTAATGCCAGTTTCCGTCTAAGATGGTCCTTCTTCACCATCATGACGGGGCTAATTATGATCTTACTCTTTTCCTTTATCCAGCTGAGTATGGTTCTGAACTTAAGTCCGAGTACCATGGCACTTGTCAGCACGCTCTTGCCTGCTATTATCGTCATCGGAACACTTGTGATCACATTGACTACCGGCCAGGGTGGCAGTCGTATCGGGCCAAAACGCCCCCCATCAACTGTTCAGCCTTATGACGACGATGCATATTGGAAGCTTGGTGGCTTGTACTTCAACCCTCAGGACCCTGCTATTTTTGTAGAAAAAAGATATGGTATCGGCTGGACGATCAACGTCGCCAATAAGAAGGCTTGGTTCATTCTGCTGGGCATTATCGCCTTTGCCGTTGCAGCTTCATTATTCTCCACTTAATCAAAATAAACCATAAAGAGAGCAGGCCGCCCAAGGATAAACCTTGAGCGGCCTGCTCTTTGCTGTAATAAACGTGAAGTTGCTGTCCTTACACTATACTAACTACACTCTATCGAACGAACCCATGCGAACTGTTAAGAAATCATTAGTCCCATTTCTCTTGCCGCTTCCTTAAGCACCGGAGCATACTCTCGAAGTGTATCTGCCGAAAGACGGCTCACCGGGCCTGACATTGATAACGCGGCAGCAATCTTGCCACTCCGATCTAGAATCGGTACAGATACAGCTGCTGCTCCAGGTTCCCGTTCCTCAATACTTATCGCATACCCATTCTCAATGATTTCCCTCAGCTGGAGTCGATATAGGTTCCGATCAACGGACTCAGGCCAATCCGGCGCATTCAAAAGCTCCTCTTGGTCTGATGGAGGCGCATAAGCCACTAGCACCTTGCTAGACGCTCCGACCGATAAAGGCAGCCGCGTACCTACCTCAGCAACCCTACGGATCGCCTGGTTGCTCTGAACGGCCTGTATGCGAATACGTTCCTTGCCATCTCGAAGGTATAGACTTACGGTTTCCCCCAGCCGATCTCGAAGTGATTCCATCGCAGGTAACAGCAAAACTGCCGGGTCATCACTATGTGATAAATGTGTGGAGAGCTCCCAAATCTTCATCCCCAGCCGATATTTATCCGTTCTGCTATCCCGAACGACAAAACCTCTCTCTTCAAGTGTGGTCATCAGTCGATGCACCGTACTTTTATGCAGTCCGATAAGAGAGGAAATTTCCGTTAAAGCCAGTTCATGACTCTTTGTAAAACACATTAATATATCAAGCGCACGTTCTACGGCACGCACGGTTAATTTACGGTCTTCCATACCCGCTTTCCCCTCTCTTGTTTCATTACATGAAACCTGGTTACAAGAATTATAAGAAAAAATAGACCGGAAGTAAACTGAAATCCTCATTTTACAATTGTCTAACAATCTTCTATTTTACATTGACTAAAACCATTCACAGCATTACGATAATAATAATTTTAAACGTTTTCATTTTAATGAAAAGAATTTATGGTAAGGAGGGGCCACACATGAATATGATCACTGGTAACAACGCCCCACTATCCCAGATGAATGATACGCCAACTGGCCTTTCTGCCCGTATGATTCGGTTCAGACATATTTTACTCGCTCTTATCCTATCCGTTGTCTTTTTTCTCGTTTTTTGCTTTATAGCTCTCCATGCCTATATCGCCTGGGTTTTGTCGAATCCTACGGTTGCCCCGCTGTACTCGAATCCGAAACTGGCAAAAGAAATGGAATACGAGAACGTCCTATTCCACTCTATTGACGGAAAACAAACGCTAAGCGGTTGGTACATTCCTGCACAATCATCAACTCGAACGATTGTGCTCAGTCACGGATACGGAGCGAATCGTGAGGAAACGTGGATTCCCATGTACGACTTAGCGCACTATGCTCATAACTTGAATTTCAATGTCCTGATGTTTGATTATGGCTTTGCTTCACAGACTAGTAAAGAAGTCGCCACAGGAGGAAAAGCAGAAAAGCGTCAGCTTCTCGGCGCCATCCAATTGGCCAAGCAGCGTGGCGCTAAGCAAATTGTTGTCTGGGGCTTTTCAATGGGAGCCGGTACGGCCCTGCAAGCAGGTCTCGAAACTAAGGATGTTGATGCAATGATACTCGACAGCACCTTTTTGCTCGAACCAGACACCCTGTATCACAACATCAAAAATCAGATCGATTTGCCACGTCACCCATCACTTGAAATACTTGAGATATTATTCCCTATTCTGAATGGTACCAGTCTTGACCAGATTCCGTATTCAGAAGTTAAATCGCAAGATTATCCGTTTCCGATCTTATTCATCCATGGAACGAATGACGACAAAGCACCTTATCCAATTGCAGAGAAAATCGCCTCCAATCAGACTCATCCCGATTCTGATTCATGGATCGTCGAAGGTGCTCGTCATGAACTCATTTTCCGCGAAAATCCGCGTGAATATTTACGGCGCGTGTCCACATTCCTCGGAAAATTAAATTCTCCTGACGGACCTATGCCCGAATAATACAACGACCTAATTCAAAGCCGGTAGCACGTAAGATGCTACCGGCTTTTTTCTGTTATTCACTTCATAGGACAGGCGTCCACTCGAATATAGATTCATAGTGATGAATGAGACAGGAGGAAATACTTATGCTGTATATCTATGGAGCTATGCTCCCCGCCAGAATTTTAGAAGAAATAAGATTTTGGAAACAGCAAGAAATGGAGCATACAGAAGTCATTAAAGCGATCATTCCTAGTCTGGAGACGGTTTATGTTAAACTGCTGGACGATTGGGCTATCGTCTTTGGAGAAACACAGAAAGCAGCTGATCAACTGCTTCGTCAAGTACTCGCCACCTCAGGTGCACTATCCCCTCAGCTTATTGCTCAAATAGAGCTAATCCTTCGGGTCTCTCTTGAGCAGTCGAAAGAATTCATACGTCAGCTACATATGATAAAAGAGAACAGCGCTTCTGTAAAACAAGTTCCTCTTGCCGACACGGTGTTACTCCATATTATTCGAGAGTCTGAATACTTTATAGATGTTCTTAAAGAACTCAGCAATCCTGGTGCCATACAGCGTTTGATAGACAATCCGGAATCCTTCTCTACTTCTCCTCAAGGCCCAGTCGTTACACCGTTTCAACAAGAGCATATTGAAGCCGTTATTCAAAGTGTCTCCTCCCCTCCTAGTCAAAAGCCAGTACCTATCGGAGGGCACCGCCTCCCTCCATTACCTTATCCATACAATGCCCTTGAGCCTTATATTGACGAAAAAACGATGCGTATCCATCATGACAAGCATCATCAAAGTTATGTGGATGGCCTTAACAAAGCAGAAACAAAGCTTGAAGAAGCTCGCAATAGCGGAAATTTTGATTTAATTAAACACTGGGAGCGAGAGCTCGCGTTTAATGGTGCAGGTCACTATCTTCACACTTTATTTTGGTCCATCATGAATCCGAAGGGTGGCGGCGCACCTAAGGATGAACTGGCCAAGCAGATCAAGAAAGATTTCGGCAGCTTCGAACGATTCAAGAAGCAATTTACGGAAGCTGCGGACAAGGTCGAAGGCGGAGGCTGGGCTATTCTGGTCTGGAGCCCTCGCAGCCATCGCTTGGAGATCCTGCAGGCCGAGAAGCATCAAAATCTTTCCCAGTGGGATGTCATTCCAATTCTCGCTCTAGATGTGTGGGAACATGCATACTATTTGAAGCATCAGAACAATCGTAAAGATTACATCAATGACTGGTGGAATGTCGTATATTGGCCCGAAGCCGAGGAACGCTTCGAGCAGGCTAGGAGGCTTAAGTGGCAACCGTTCTGAGTTATACGAAGTTCAAATTGCTCTCCTTCAAAAAAAAGACTCCGCCAACTGGCGGAGCCTTTTCTATATCACGCAATCAAGAACTGAAACTTAGTCTTTAATTAAAGACAGGAATTCAGCACGTTGAGCTGGATCCGTCTGGAATGTTCCCCGTACAGCAGAAGAAATCGTCTTGCTTCCTGGTTTCTTCACTCCGCGTGCGCACATACACAAGTGTTCACCTTCCACCACGACCATAACGCCATGAGGCTGAAGCACTTCAACCATAATGTCCGCAATTTGGGATGTAATTCGCTCCTGAACTTGTAAACGGCGAGTAACTGCCTCTACCAGACGCGCCAGCTTGCTTAAGCCTGCGATTTTGCCGCTAGGTACATATCCGATGTGCACTTTACCGAAAAACGGTGCCATATGGTGCTCGCATTGGCTGTAGTACACAATGTCCTTTACAATAACCAATTCCTCATGCTGCTCGTCAAATGTGACGCCAAGCACTTCACGGGGATCTACTTCGTATCCGGCAAAAATCTCTTTATACATCCGTGTTACGCGGGCAGGTGTCTCCAACAGGCCCTCTCGCTCAGTGTCTTCACCGATCAGTTTGAGAATTTGCTCAACATGGTATTCAATCTGCTCACTATTCTCAACAACTTTATTATTAACATAATCTTTTACGCCTGCCACGATATTTCCCCCTTTCCATAAAAAAACAAACGGCTATCTATCAATTCATTATTTACGCTTGCGTCCCTGGCCTTTGCCCGGTGCCGGCTGGTTTTTCATCATTTGCTGGGCACGTTGCATTTGTTTACCATTCAAATTGTAGCCCATCTGTTTAGCCATCTTTTGCAGCATTTGTGGATCGTTCTGCATTTTCTCCAGCTGCTTACGGAGATAAAATACACCGATAAAAAATCCGCCAACCAGACCCACGATCAATGTAATAATCGGAATAACAATGTCCATCACTTGACCACCTTTTGCTCATACTAATATTTACCATTTAATGGCGCATATACGAACCTATCATAGCATGTCCTTTTCGGGACAGCAAATGGAAAAAACGAGTCTCTTGGGTCAGTCCTGATTCCAATTTCTAATGGGCTTTTCGGTCAGGAAGAGAACCTTCCAACGTGAGAAGAGTACGTTTTATTTCCAATCCTCCACCATAACCTACGAGTGTCCCATCCATTCCGAGCACACGATGGCAAGGAACGATAATCGGAACCGGATTTTTGTTATTAGCACCGCCAACGGCACGTACAGCTTTTGGCCGCCCGATGGCTTCAGCTACATCTTTATATGAACGGATACTACCGTATGGAATCTCCTTAAGAGCTTCCCACACTTGCAATTGGAACGGAGTACCACGCATATCGAGCGGTACCGTAAACTCCTTAAGCTCACCTTCAAAGTACCGCTTCATCTGTGACGATACTTCAGCAAGACGCTCCTCGCTGCGTTCATATAAGGCTCCGCCAGCCCAAGTACGCGACCACTGCTGTAGAACAGCCTCTTTAACATAAAAAGTACCAAACTCAATTAAGCATACACCCAAATCAGTTGCTACAATGGTTAATGTCCCAATTGGCGACTGAACTTCGTTATAATACAGCACATCAGTTGGGATATTCGGGGTAGCCATCGGTTCAGCTCCCTTTAGTGCATCCGTAACCGGCTGTTCACTTTCAATCACAGGCACAATCTGATCAGCAACACCAGCTTCCGCTGTTTTCAATGAAGCCGAAGATTGGATGCTAACTTGTTCTTCTGGCACCGTTGCTCCACGCTCAGGTTGAAGTTTATTTAAAGCTTGTTTAAGCATATTGCGTACAGTTTCATCTCGTTCTGAATTCATGCCTTTTTCTAAGTTGCTCAAAGCATCTTCGCCTCCAATGCGCCCCAGAGCCCATGCGGCAGTTCCACGCAGTTCTGGGCGCGGATCTTTCAGCAGCACCTCGCTAAGCTTCGGTACTGCCGAAGCGTCTTTAAAGTTGCCAAGGGCGATTACAGCATTGCGCTGGATCGGTTTTCTTCCCCTCCATGCCGCAGATGTATCACCGAATGTTTCCTTAAATTCACGGTTGCTCATATCAAGAATTGGAAGTAGAAGAGGCTTCGCCTTTTCTGGATCTGGCTGCAATTCTTCATGATGTGTCCAGTTCAAGCCTTTATTTTTCGGGCAAACAATTTGACAGGTATCACAGCCATATAGCCGGTTACCAATTTTGCGCATGACTTCTTCATCTAAAAACCCTTTGGTTTGAGTAAGAAAAGATACGCAGCGCTGTGCGTTAAGCTGTCCCGGACCGACAAGGGCCCCTGTAGGACAAGAATCGATACATTTCGTACATTCCCCACAGTCCTCTGTTACCGGTGAATCTGGAGGAAAAGGAATATTCGTAACCATCTCTCCAAGGTAAATCCATGAGCCGAATTTCGGAGAAATTATGGCACAGTTTTTAGCGCTGAAACCGATTCCTGCTCGCTCGGAAACCGCTCTGTCCACAAGTGCTCCCGTATCCACCATACTCTCCAGCACCGCATCTGGAACACGCTCACGAATGAATTCCTCAAGTCTTGACATCGCATCCCGCAATACTTGGTGATAATCTCTTCCCCAAGCCGAACGCGCCATAATTCCCCTGTACTTCCCAGGCTCGGATTTTGGCGGATTACTCATTTTGGACGGATATGCAACGGCAATCGCGATAATTGATGCTGGCTTTGTACCAGGGAGTGCAGGTGTAACCCGTTTATCTAAATCCGACTCCTCAAACCCGGATTCATAACCCTTATCACGGTGATTTTGCAGAATTGATTTTAGCGATACAAACGGATCTGCTGAAGTAAATCCTATATCATCAATGCCTAAACTCGGTGCAGCTTGCTTCAGCTCTGCTTTCAGTTCCTCCCATACGGAGGACGATGGAGCGTAGGCTCCAAGTCGTAGAGTCATCTCCAGCGCCTCCTTTCCTGCCTTGAACTTCTATAGTCCTTTTATTTTAGATAATGGCCAAAGAATAAACTCCGCACGCCCAACAATGTCTGATTCCTTTACACTACCGAATTCACGACTATCTTTGCTCTTTCGGAGATGCCTGTTATCTCCCATAACAAAATAATGATCTTCCTCTATTGTAATTGGAGCGAAATCAGGATCTTCAATCGGGACGTCTGTATAAGATTCTTCCTGTGCCTCACCATTTACATACAAAATATGTCCCTTTACCTCGACGGTGTCGCCTGGCAAGCCAACAATTCTCTTGACCAGAAACTCTTTCTTATCCGGTCCATTACTCGGATCCTTAAGCACGATGACATCGCCACGATCGGGATCAGCAAACTGGTATACCAATTTATTGATAAATAGACGCTCGGACGCCTCCAGTGTCGGCTGCATTGATTCTCCTTTAACCATAGACAAATTAAAGACAAACATATTCAGAAGAACCATGATACAAAATGCAATGGCAATCGTCTTGACCCAATCCCACAACTCCGTTACCCAACTGTTCTTCTCAGCTGCTGCCTCTTGGGGATTTACTTGATCTCCATTCTCACTTGAACCGGGAGAATTTAATTGTCCCATACTACACCTTCTTTGCTTCAAGTTTACCCCATTGCCGACAGCCATAGGAGGATATATAAAAAATCGGTACATTAATAGAAAAGCATATCTCTCTCCCATTTGCAACGGTCGATAGATATGCTTCATATAAAAATAAAAGTCGTTTCTTGGCTCAACATACATGTTCAGTCTATGCCGCGAAACCTGTTTACTCCATTCTGACCATTACGGCTGACCTACTATACTCAGCTTCTGAAATGATGTCAGGATTTTATTAGCTCCGTAACCCATCGCTTCATAAAGCGGCATGGCAGCTGCGTTATGTTCGTCTCCGGCAACAAGAATCTTGCTGACTTTACGAGATTGGAATCGCTGCTCCATCGCTTCGACCAAAGCCTTTCCAATACCCTGTCTACGGTGATCTGGATGTACCGCAATACGGAAATAACATCCGTGGTTTCGTTCAATGGTCCCGATCAAGGCACCCACAACTTCGCCATCTTCTTCTGCTACCATAATCAGGTCAGAATCCCAGGCTAATTGTCTGGAGAAAGGTTCCATCGTATTTTCGTAGCATTCTTCCGACAAAGCAATCTGTAAAAGCTCAGTTACTTGGTTACAGTCACTCAACTGAAAGGAACGAACATGCATCTCAAAATCTCCCTTTTCGTTAGCATGATGCGGTTTACGCGGCTTACAATATAGTATTCCGTTGCTGCAAACCTAGCATTAATAATTACTACAAAAAAATGCGAAATTCCTGCTTTCTTGTCCATTAAACCACATCTTTCTACGAAATTCACGAGTTTTCTTCTGAAAACGCTTTATATTAAGCGGTTACATTTTTAGGAATGGTTTCTCTTCCATGATTTTGTTAAATGTATCGGTTGAATTTGTCATCGCAGGATTAAATTTAATCTTCAAAACATTGATATTATGGGGGTTACCTACTTTTCAAACATAAATGTTGATTTAATCCCCCGGAAAGGTTTAATATATGAAGTGTAAGCTTTACATATGTTCCTTGTGGGTAATAAAGGTTGTCCCTTTATAGGCGACCATTTATTCATAACCAAAAAACTATTTTATCAGGAGGTATTTTCATTATGGCATTTCAATTACCACCGCTTCCTTACGCAAACAACGCGCTCGAGCCTCACATCGACGCACAGACGATGGAAATTCACCATGATCGCCACCATAACACCTATGTAACCAATTTGAATGCAGCGCTTGAGAACGCTCCTGAACTGCAAAACAAATCCCTGGAAGAAATCATCGGCAACCTTGATGCTGTTCCAGAAAGCATCCGTACAGCTGTTCGTAACAACGGCGGCGGTCATGCAAACCACTCCCTTTTCTGGGAAATCATCGGACCAAACGGCGGCGGCAACCCTACCGGTGCTTTGGCTGAAGCAATCGACAGCGAGCTTGGCGGCTTCGATAAGTTCAAAGAAGATTTCGCGAAAGCAGCTACTACTCGTTTCGGTAGCGGCTGGGCATGGCTTGTGCTGAAAGACGGCAAATTGGCTGTAACAAGCACACCTAACCAAGACAGCCCGATCATGGAAGGTCAAACTCCTCTCCTCGGTCTGGACGTTTGGGAGCATGCTTACTACTTGAAATATCAAAACAAACGCCCTGATTACATCTCCGCTTTCTGGAACGTTGTAAACTGGGAAGAAGTTGGAAAACGTTACGATAACGCGAAATAATTTTTCCAATATATATCTAAGAAGAGCCCCGGGATATTCCCGTGGGCTCTTTTTTTTCTAATTCCTACATCACGCTCATCTTTCCCTCTGGTGGTTCGTAATGATAATTTTTTGAAGGGAGATAGACAATGATGGTGAGCAAGACGGAGATAACTACTGCCACGAGTGCCGTCATGATACTGACCATCTGCAGAGAGAAAAGCTCAGCTGAGAAGCCCAGAATAAGCGTTAAAGCAATCTGTGCCATACCTTCGAGCAAGCTTGCGGTGCTGCTGAACCTTCCCATCATATGAAGCGGTACGCTATTTTGAAAAAATGTGGTATAGCCGGTATTCGCGAATGAAGAGAAAAAGCCAAATACGATAAAACCAAAAGCGGCCAGCAATATTCCGTTAGAAATATAAAATATCGTATAACCTACACTGGATAATACAACACCCATCCCGATAAACATACGCAGCGACATCCACTTAGAAGAAAATGCAGCCGCAGCCGAGCCTGCAAGATAACCTGCTCCCGCTATACTGACTAACAGCCCGTAATCCTTATCATCCAGCCCAATCACTTGCTTAATGAATGTTGCTTCCTGTGAATCCAGCGCAAAACTTAGCATCATAACCGACTGAAACATCAGATATACAAGAGTGAAATATTGTGCGGAACGCCCGAAGTTGATAACCTCTGCCCAATCCTTGGAGATGGTCTTCAGGCCGATTCTTTCACGAACTTTTACAGTGTTATGAGGCTCATCCACATCAGGAAGAAAATAAATCGCCAACGCACAAATGAGGAAACTAATAGCGTTTATAAAAATACTCACTTGTATATTTGTATACATAATTAGAAATCCTGAGATTGCTGGGCCAAGAAGAGCCGCGCCAGATGTTGTAAAACTGAACCATGAGTTAAATCGCTTACGTTCTTCAGGAGGTACTAGCTTGGTCATGTAACTCATCGAGGTGGGTCCAAACAGCGCTCCAGTAATGCTGATTAGAAACATAATTCCGTAAATTGCCCATATTGAATCCAGCCAGGGTATAACAAACACGAGCAGACCTCTAATACAATCGGCCCATATCATTAATCTACGCTTGTTAACCCGGTCTATGATGCTTCCTGACCAAGAGTTCATGAACAGTACAGCCAGCGGTCTAATAATAAACATACCAGCTACTGCAGCTGGAGATCCGGTTATTTGTAATACTAGTAAGTTAATCGCCACCAGATAAATCCAGTTACCAAGGTTGGATACACCTATTCCGAATACATACAGCCAAGGAGTTTTCCACCCTTGCATACATGCCACCCTCTCCTAATGTATGTATAAAAAAAACACAGCAGGTAACAAGGAATCCCTTATTAAACCTACCGTGTCATCAAGTAATCGTAGTTATTGTTGTATAGAAGAAAAATACTGATTAAGAATGCGAAGAAACACATTCGGAAAAGCGTATAATTCCATATCCTCAGCAGTAATCCAGCGGAACTGCACATTAGAACCCGTATCATAGGACTCACAACTCTCCGCGGCAAATAAGTTATTCTCACTAATCTCACGCCACTGACAGCGAAACACTCGCATATTCCAGTGAATATGACTGAACGTATGCTCTGCATTCATAAAGTGACCCATGGGCTTAATCGGAATCCCTTCCTCCTTCAATTCACCAGCAAGCCTGTCCATAGCTGCTTCATCCGGAAGAGATACAATCGCTGCTCCTCCATCCTGAGATACGGATATGTGAGGCAGTTCCCACATGCTAGCCAGAAGCCCCGTGCTCGGACGTTTACGGATCAACACCTTCCCCGCATACTCTCCCGTTCCTTCAACCAGAGCGGTTACACGATATTCAGGGCGTGGTGGCTTGGCCTTTGTCTTAATCGGAAGAGACTCTTCCTTCCCTTCCAGACGGGCAGCACAATGCTCCATAACTGGACAGGTAAGACATTTCGGAGATTTCGGGGTACACACCAGCGCTCCGAGCTCCATCAATGCCTGATTGAAATCGGATGCTCTGCCTTCTGGAATCAGACGAACAACAAGCTCCTCCATATGTGAACGGGTGCTTCCCTTCATAATATCTTCTTCAATCAAAAAATATCGGGACAGAACTCTCATAACGTTTCCATCCACCGCTGGCGCAGGAATGTTAAATGCAATACTTCGAATTGCTCCCGCCGTATACGGGCCTACACCTTTTAAACCAAACACTTCTTCTTTACCGCTTGGCATAACTCCACCGTATAATTCCTTCACTTGCCGAGCGGCATGCTGCAAATTTCGGGCACGCGAATAATACCCAAGTCCCTCCCAGCATTTAAGAACTTCATCCTCTGGCGCATCAGCCAGTGATTCAACGGTCGGGAATTTCTCAATAAACCTATTAAAGTACGGGATAACCGTATCCACCCGGGTCTGCTGCAGCATAATCTCCGATATCCAAATATAATATGGATTTCGGTGTCTCCTCCACGGTAAGTCCCGTTTGTTACGTCCGTACCATTCCAGAAGCTCCCGGCTGAAAAATCGCTGTTGCTCTATGTTATTCATGTACTATTTTCTCCTTCTGTGTAGCCATACTCCTCATTTATCCTATCTTCTCAACGATTGAGAAAGCGGATGCCAGCTCAGGTTGATGGGATATAGACAGATGTAATGCATAATGGTCCGGTTCACTGATCCCCAAGCGAGACCAAGCTGATTCTGATAACGTAACCACCGGCTTTCCATGCTCATCCGGGAGTACTTCGATATCCCAAAAGCCGATCGTGCTTCCAATACCACAACCAAAAGCTTTACTTACAGCTTCCTTAGCGGCAAAACGCCCCGAAACAAACTCCGTCCGTCTTCCGCCTTTATGTTCAGCCAAAGCTCTTTCTGCCTTGGTTAGAATCCGTTCCATAAATTTATTACCGTGAGGTCCCTCCATAAGTAGCTCAACACGCCTGATTTCAAGCACATCATGTCCGATACCATAAATCAAGTTTTCCGCTCCTCCTTTAGGAAATCCGGTCTTCATTACGCATACGATCTTATTGTACCAGTCACCCGTTTCCCGCGAAAGAGAAACCGTACTCTTATTTCTTATCCTCTCACATACGCACACAAACAGCCCCGGAGAAATTCTTCCGGGGCTAGGGCTGTAATATTAGGAATTTGGTTTAGATTCCTGGAATAGCCTTGCGTTTATGCGCTGATTTACGGTAATAGTTCTCCAGTTTCTCGCGGACATCAGGATTGATTTCCTTGCCCTCAAGATAATCACTGTTGTCTTCGTAGCTAATACCCAACTCTTTTTCGTCCGTTTGTCCTTCCCAAAGCCCTGCTGTAGGTGCTTTATCGAGGATCGATTGCGGTACACCCAAATATGAAGCCAGCTGACGAACCTGGCGCTTGTTAAGCGTGCTAAGCGGCGTAATATCTACCGCACCATCTCCCCATTTGGTATAGAAGCCGGTAATCGCTTCTGAAGCATGGTCCGTACCTACAACGAGCAAATGTTGTTCAAATGCCAATGCATATTGAATAACCATTCTCGTTCTAGCTTTTACATTTCCTTTACCAGGAATGCTTATATGTTGGTGAACACCGATATTTTTCAATCCGTGCTCTACTTCAAGCGCAATCTCATTTACCGTATCTTCGATGTTCGTTTCCACGGTGTATTTAAGATCAAAAGCTTTAGCTGTCTCATAACTGTGCTCTATATCTGATTGTGTCCCGTAAGGCTGAAAAACACCAAGCGTCTTAAATTCTCTACCGAGTTCTTCCGTCAGCTCATCCGTAGCCCGCTTGCAGAGACCCGTTGCAACAGCACTATCTAGTCCGCCGCTTATAGCAATCAGCAATCCGGATGTCCCAGAATCCTTAACATAAGATTTCAAAAAGTCGACCCGTTTCCTTACTTCCTGCTCCACATTAATGGAAGGTTTCACACCTAATTCGGCAATGATTTGTTCTTGTAAGCTCATATCCAGGACTCCTTTCATAATGAACAACGGTTGAATGATACATAAAAGCCCCGTGGCTTCGGAAAACGCCGAATGCTCCGGGGCCTAATAATTACTGCAATTAACGGCAGTAACGATCAAACGCATCTGTAAGATCTGCTGCAATTTCCTCTGCAGAACGATTCTCTACCTGATGGCGCTCGATAAAATGAACCAATTCCCCATCCTTCATCAAAGCGATCGAAGGTGAAGACGGCGGATATGGTGCGAAATACTCACGAGCTTTCGCAGTAGCTTCCTTATCCTGACCAGCAAAAACAGTGAACAAATGATCTGGTGTAACTTCGTGTTGAAGCGCGTGGGCAACCCCTGGACGTGCCTGTCCTGCTGCACATCCACAGACCGAATTAATAACAACAAGGGCTGTACCCTTCGCTGTTGGCAGCAATTCCTCTACCTCTTCCGGTGTTTTCAGTTCCTGAATACCCAGACTTGTCAGTTCATCCCTCATCGGTTGAACCATATCACGCATATATCGGTCAAATGACATACCCATGCTGCTTTCACTCCTTATATAAACAAGTTGTTAAATATTCTAACAGCTTACTCGCTATTTTATATTATACAATCCCTAAGAATGAAAGCAAGACAAGGAAGGCGGATTCCTAAAAAGGAATTCCGCCCTATTCTACATATCTAACGACAAGGTTCTAGGTTGATGGACGATCGATACCATCCAACTTCTTATCTTTAATGGTATCATTTTGGCGCTGCTTGTTCCCCTGCTTCTGTTGATCTTGTTGTTTGGAATTATTTTTACTCATGCTATCGCCTCCTTTACCGGAATTCTCACCTTATTATGGCTACCGTAAAGGTTCTTTATCCCTGTTTACGATCGGAAACGAAACTATAAAAGTAGTCCCAACTCCCTCTTCTGATTGGACAGAGATACTTCCGTGATGGCGCTGTACAATACTCATACATAGAGAGAGCCCCAGACCTGTGCCCTTACTCTTCGTCGTAAAAAAGGGTTCAAACAGACGACTCAGTTTTTCTTTGGGGATACCTAATCCTGTATCTCTTATACAAAGTTCCACTACATCTGTCGTCAACCGTGTCTCAATAGTCAGAATTCCCTTGTCATCCATCGACTCCATCGCATTGCGGCATAAGTTTAGAATCAGCTGTTTCATCTCTTTAACATTAAGATGAAGGCGTGGAACATAGTTCCCAAATTTAAGGTCAATACTCTGCCCCCGAATGTTGGCATCTGCCCACAGAAGTGGACTCAGCTCGTGGATGATATCATGGATGTGGCACTCTTCTTTTTCCGCAATCCGATTCTGTGCTAGAGACAAGAAATCACTAATAATCCCGTTAGCACGATCAAGCTCATCCATCACTATTCGGTAGTAATGATCCAGATTATCCGGACTTTTCTCTTTCATCAGTTGAAGGAAACCGCGCACAACCGCCATAGGATTTCGAATTTCATGTGTAATGCTGGCAGCCATCTGCCCCACCATACTTAAGCGTTCAATATTTAAGATTTCACTCTTAAGTTTTTCAATTTCAGTAATATCATGTATGATCGCTACCGCACCTTCTATGTCTCGGGTTTGTGGGTCGACTAATGGAAAAGCACCAACTGAGTAAATCAAATTTCCTGTACGAACGACTTCCCAACTGGAACGAGCCCCTCGAAGCGCTTGGTTAATTCGTTGTTTTGTGAAATCTTGCTGGACAACATGTTCAAATGTCACATGAAAATCACTTCCGATCAGCCCTTCACTGAGCACATGGGGGTTGCTCTGCTTGTAAATGAGTGCAAGAGGCTCGTTCAGTAACACAATGCTTCCCCTTCTATCAATCACCGCCATCCCTAAAGGGATCATATCTAAAAATTGCTTTATCCTAGATTTCTCCGGATTGTTCAAACTAGAGTGATCAGAATAAAGTCGGTTATACATCG
The DNA here is from genome assembly GCF_042666275.1 of Paenibacillus sp. GCM10028914. Classification (NCBI taxonomy): domain Bacteria; kingdom Bacillati; phylum Bacillota; class Bacilli; order Caryophanales; family Paenibacillaceae; genus Paenibacillus; species Paenibacillus sp. GCM10028914. The sequence continues at coordinate 319,794 of NZ_JBHTFO010000016.1, read as the reverse complement.
TTTCTATAAAATAAATAAGAAGTGCTCCATTAAAAATACTGAGAAGAACATATAAAAGCATCATCAAAATCATCTCAGCGTTATGAGAAGTGCTCAGCGGCCTTCCCTCCAAAATAGGTGACGCTACAATAATAATTAATGCGGGTATAAGTCCAATCCAGAGACATCCAATTTTCTCCATCAATGTGTTGTGTTTAAACCGGGAAGAGAAAAAGAACAAAAGAGGATACATGGGGAGTCCTGTATGAAGCAATATTCCTGATAACGAAAAGCCGAAAATAAGTTCATGACAGACAACATAAAGCAGTGACAACAACAAGCCGGACATTTTGCTACCATATAAAATCCCTACAAACAAAGGTAGTATACCTAGGTTGATCGGAATCAATCCGTTATAAGGAGCCGATAACCCATAGCAGAACAGAATACTAATTGCACACGTTATTACAACGAGAAACTGATAATTGTGTCTTTCATCCGCGTCGTTCTCTGAAAAAGTGTTATATTGCTTACTAAAGAGCAGTGGAATCTGAAAAGTAAACACACCCGACAGCATAATTTGCAGTAAAATGTCCTTAAATACAATTAACACAATCCTCATTCACCCCATTTGATCAGTGCCCCTGATATTGTTGATTAAATCATAGGAGCTATTAGATTACAATACTTGTAAATTGATGAAGACAAGAATAAATGATTACGCTTACATTAATACTCGGGTTGGGATAACCGAGAATTTTGTTTATACTAGAAGGTGGTATGGTGAATTACACCTAAAGGAGTTTTGATCAAACATGTCACACTATGATGTTATTGTTGTAGGTGGTGGTCCCTCTGGCCTTATGGCTAGTGTTGCCGCAGCTGAGCGGGGAGCATCTGTCCTACTAATTGATAAAGGAGATAAGCTTGGACGTAAGTTAGGTATCTCCGGCGGCGGTCGCTGCAATGTGACCAACGCCAAAGAAACCGATGCACTCATTGAGCATATACCTGGAAACGGCCGATTCTTATATAGTGCATTTCAGCACTGGAACAACCGTGATATCATATCCTTTTTCGAAGGACTTGGGATCCCTTTAAAGGAAGAAGATAACGGACGGATGTTTCCCGTCTCTGATAAAGCATCCAGCGTTGTCAACGCTTTGGTTGGCAAAGTGAAGGAGCTTGGAACTGAGATTAAGACAAACAGTCCTGTCGAACAAATCTTATATAAGGACGGACATGTAGTTGGAATCGAATTAAAATCAGGGAAAACTTATAAATCGCCTTGCGTCATCATCGCGACTGGTGGGCAATCTGTTCCCCAGACCGGCTCAACCGGTGATGGTTATCCGTGGGCTGCGTCCGCAGGACATACGATAACCGAACTATATCCAACAGAGGTACCCATTGTATCGACTGAACCTTGGATTGCATCCAAAGAGCTCCAAGGCTTGTCCCTGAGAGATGTGGAGCTATCTGTCTGGAACCCAAAAGGTAAAAGGGTTATTGCTCACCGGGGAGACATGCTGTTTACACACTTCGGCGTTTCAGGTCCTATCGCTCTGCGGTGCAGCCAGTTTATTAGGCAAGTCCAGCGCAAATTCGATACCGTAAATGTGGATATGGCCATTGACCTATTTCCAGATCTCTCTCTTGCCCAGGTAGAGTCTGCGTTTAAAGAGCGACTGGAACAGGAACCTAAGAAAGCTGTTAAAAATGCCATTAAGGGTTGGATTCCTGAAAGAATGATCCCTCTTCTGCTTTCCAAAGCTTCACTTGATGGCGATACGGTGTGCAACGGTGTGTCTAAAGCGTCTATTACTTCGGTTGCCTCCATATTAAAGAAATTCCTCTTCCGTGCCTGTGGGACACGCTCATTAAAAGAAGCGTTTGTAACAGGAGGCGGTGTAAGCCTAAAAGAAATTCAGCCTAAGACGATGGAATCGAAGCTGATGAACGGGCTGTTCTTTTGCGGTGAAGTGCTCGATATCCACGGATATACGGGTGGCTACAATATTACGGCAGCTTTCTCTACCGGCTATACAGCGGGGAAACATGCAGCTGAAGCAGCAGCGTTGCTTCGGTCCTAGCTTCCTACAATTAAAAAAACGCGCCCTACTTCCTCCTCAAACGGAAACAGGGCGTGTTTTATTTGTTCTCTAATTATATTTTTATCTAATGGTTGGCCATGAAAAAAACGATGGGACCGAAAATGCACATATTAGTGCTACCGGTAATGCAGCTACCCCTCCGATCCAACTTGGCCACACTGACAATGTGAAGGCAAGTGAGAATATAAGCGCCGGAGGTATCATCAATGTACGTACTGCCAGCGTGCCTGCCGACTTCTCCTGCATGTCCGTGAACGGGAGAACTAATGAAAATTCATGCTTTGCAAAAGCAGTCCACCGCAGATGCAGCAAATAAGCCAGCAGGAACATCAGCGCAATGAGTACAATCAATTTGATTACAAGAGGCGGAAATATTATCGCTGGTATAGCGACAACAGAAAACTGAACGTAAAGCAGTAAATTTTCCGAATTCCGAAAAAATGCTTTTACCCCAACGCCGGCAAATCGTTTGTCTGGGCTGCTTGATCGGTAAATTCGTCCTGAATTACGAAAAATCCACGATTTGCTCCTTACAGGTGGGACCTTGCCTACAGCTTGAACGAGCAGTTTATCCGTAAGCCACATACGTGTGCGGGCATCTTCTCTTACATCTGCAGCAAAACTGCCTTTCATGGAAAGCCGCAACCTGATAATCCATAGGAGTAGAACCATCAAGAATACCCAAAGTCCAACAATGGCGAACGGTTTATCAGATAACACTTCAAGCATCATCAGATACACGAAAAATGATCCGACTCGGAGGATCGTGGAAAAAAACCATTGTTTAAACCCTGTACATGTAACCCGAATTCGATGAACGACTAGATTCGTACACCATGCAGTGCCTGATGCAAGCATCACCCAAGTCAGTATAGTCCACATATCCAGCTGGAATCCTCGGTACAGAAAAGGCAGTATAATCAGCAAAAATATTACTCCCTTTATGACAGAGATCATTATGCTGTAACTTATCCCCCTTGCCATTAGGCCCTTCATCCAGTGAAGATGCTGCCTCAGGAAGAGCAGATCCCCTTCTTCCACAAACAATAGAACGCTGCCCGAGAACATATATAATAGAAGAACCGCTGCGATCTGTTGAGGCAACCATTCAACCCATGCCGGAAGAGGTGCGCTCCAGAGCTCCATGTATAACCCTCCACCAATAAACAGGAAAGGTATTAATATATACAGCATGACGGTCCAATCAGCTACCGATTTTATCAACGAAATCTGATATTTCCAGTGGCTAAGCATCCGCCGTATAAAATGCCGCCCCGGAGTATGTATTCGTGCCCTCATATCAACGCGTCAAAACAATCAAAGAGAGATGCTCCCGGCAGCCCGGCGGAACTGCGGATATCGTCTAAATCCCCTTGAGTAATAACCCTGCCTTCTGATATAAGCACAAAGGAATCACAGATTTTCTCTGCCGTATCCAGTACATGTGTTGACATCAGTATTCCAGCCCCTCGCTGCCGTTCCAGATTCAGCAGTGCTAAGAAATCTTTCGTTGCACGTGGGTCTAAGCCGATAAATGGCTCGTCTACAATATAAATATCCGGCTCAGACATAAAACCGATCATCAGCATCATTTTTTGCTTCATTCCTTTAGAGAACCCACCAGGCAGATCATCTTGCACATGTTCCATACCGAACTTACGAAGGAGACGAGTGGCCTGTTTCTTGAAATGGTCATCATCAAGTCCAAAAGCCGCAGCTGCCAGATCGAGATGTTCCCAAAGGGTAAGATCATTATAAAAGACGGGCTGCTCAGGCACATATGCATATCTCGGTGGATTACCCGAAATTTTCACCGCTGCCTTAGCGTCTTTAAGAAGCCCCATAATCGTCTTGATCGTTGTACTCTTACCGGCTCCATTAGGTCCAATTAAGCCGAGCAATTCCCCCTCAGCAACCTGAAAGTGGATATCGTGTATGCGTGGACGTCCCGGCTCATAACCAGCTTCCTCAATATCCACCTTAAGCACCGGCGAACTGTATTCTTTGCCATAATCCATCATAACGCCTCTCCCCTGCCATTCTCGTATTCACTTATACATCTTTATCTTAGAGTATTTCTAATCATTACGCAGAGAATGAAAATCCGTTACAACCGATTGTTCAGAGTGTCAATCCCTGAGTATTCTAATAGAAGAAGAAATTAGGATGAGGCCTTTTTATTTTTAAATACTAAAATAGAGTGTAATTGTGATAAATAACATGTTCCTATTAAAAAGATTAGAGTAATCTATACTCAAGCAATCTGAAAATCTATGGCATGACCAAAAAGGCGGGAAGAAGCATGATTCTGTCACATGAACGCGATACACAGTTGTCACTGCACCTATATCGGGTTTTTGCCAAATCATTCAAGAGTGTAAGTGAGCACGCCGTAGCCGGTAGCAAAATTGAAGGATTTAATCCTACAGCTTTTGCGGTTATGGAAGTACTCTATCACAAAGGGCCTCAACCCATTCAACAAATTGGTGCCAAGTTGCTGCTTCAGAGCGGAAATGTCACTTATGTCATCGACAAACTGGAAAGCCGGGGATACCTGCTACGCAGACCTTGTCCAAAAGACCGCAGAGTGATTTACGCCGAGCTAACTCCTGAAGGAGAAGCACTCATGAACGAGCAATACCCGCAATATGCGGAACGGATTCACTTTGCCCTTAGCGGGCTGTCGGAAGAAGAGAAGGATCAAATGATCTACCTTCTAAAAAGACTTGGAAAACAAGCTGAAAAACTATCACCATTGATGCGTAAGTGAAAGTTTGCACAATCCAACCGGCGGGGTAATCCTCGCCGGGATTTGTTCTGCAAATTCAGTAATGCTAAAAAAATGAGTTAGTTAACCAGCGTAATATAAAAAGGCCGATTCCAAAACTCCAGATTAGGAGTGTATGGGATCGGCCTCTTCTTATTCATCTGCTTACGAAGTACGTATTTCCGGGGCCTCATCTTCTGGCATAGGTGGGCGATTATTGTAGCGAGCAACAACAATAAAGCAAAGCAGTGCAATGACCGCCATTAAAATAAACAATGAGTTGAGACTGCTCTCCAGAACCTGTTTCAGCAAACCACTTGATTCTGCTGGCAGATTTACATCACCATGCGGAGTTAACAGCTTATTGATATCATCTCCACTAATGGCTGAACCTTCTGGCTCCGCCGCAATCCTTTTAGCAATGCCGCTGTTAAGCCAGGTTCCAAATACCGCTACGCCAACGGTCTGTCCCAAAGTACGGATGAAGGTATTTAGTGCGGTGGAAGCACCGCGCAGTTCATAGTTGACGGAAGACTGTGCGATGATCGAAAACAGTGTAGAGATGTAACCAAAGCCCAGCCCATAAACAAAAGTAAATAAGAGCAGAACAACAAGTGGTGTCCCTTCATGTGTGAAAGCAAGTCCTATAGCTCCAGCTGCTAGTCCAACGACACCGATCAGCGCAGTCTTGCGCGAACCCGTCTTCATGATCAGCCTTCCGCTAGCAACAGATCCTAACAGCCATCCAATAGACATTGGAGCAAGTGTCAATCCGGATATCGTTGCATTTCCTCCCTTTACCCCTTGAATCCATAGCGGCAAGTACGTGGTTAAACCAATTAACAATGCGCTTACGAGTAAATTCGCTATCGTAGATACCGAAATGTCTCGAATATGGAACAATTTAAGTGGCACCATCGGTTCCTTCGCCTTTGCTTCAACGAATAGGAAGGCGATCAGCAGAACAACTGAAGTAATAAGGATGCTCAGCATCATTGGTGATGTCCACGGATAGGTCTGTCCTCCTGCTGCTAAAGCGAATAGCAGCAAAGTCATACCGACTGTAAACAATCCAGCACCAGCAAAATCAATTGTCACGCGGCGCGGCTCTCTTTTCTCATCGAGATAACGATAGATCAGCCAGATCGAAATCAGACCAAACGGGACATTAAAGCCAAAAATCCAACGCCAGGACAAGTAATCGACAAAGTATCCGCCAAGAAGCGGACCTACGAGCGAGGATATCCCCCATACCGAGCTTAGAAGGCCTTGTACCTTCCCCCGCTCCTCTAATGTATAAATATCCCCGATAATCGTAAAGGTTACAGGAATCACGGCACCTGCCCCAATCCCTTGAATCGCCCGGAACAAGATTAACTGGGTCATGTTTTGCGAAAATCCACATAGAAGTGAGCCAATTAGAAAGAGCAGCGAGCCGTACAAGAATACAGGCTTACGTCCGTATAAATCACTGATCTTCCCGAAGATTGGAGTCGTTACCGCCATCGTCAGTAGGTAGGAAGTGAATATCCAACTCATCAGACTTACACTGCCGAAATTTCCAATAATAGCTGGTCCAGCAGGCCCGACTACAGTCCCTTCGATCGCAGCCAAAAAAGTCGACAGCAGTATGCCGGCAAGGATAAAATTTCGTTTCGTTTGATTTAAAGTGTTCACCAGTAAGTCTCCTTTACTTTTAAAACAGCCCCTAACATGCGCAACATTACTATTATAGAGGTTCGTAATCATAAGTAAAGCCGAGTCTTTACCGTAAAGAACATGACAAGCGAACTAAAGATTAACTACACTCCCAATCCTTTCGAAGCAGTGAGAAGATATTAACGTCTACATAACTTGTTCCCGTATGTCTATAGTCTCGAAGGACACCCTCATGTTGAAAACCGAGTCTTAGGAAAAATCGCTTCCCCCTTTTGTTCTGAATATCCGAAAAAGCCTCTAACCGGTTTAGCCCCATCACCTGAAATCCGAATGTTATTGCAAGCGAGGCCGCTTCACCCATATATCCCTGGCCCCAATATGGACTTGCAAGCTCGCAGCCAAATTCTCCACGATACGCACCTTGAAGCTGCCAAAAGTTGTACCCGCAGCTTCCGATTATTACTCCGCTGTCAATTAGCTCTATCCCCCAACGTATGGAATCATTGGATTCTGCCAGCTCATTAAGCAATAAGATTAAATCTGCCGCATCCTGTTTATCGTTCAGCGGGGGAAGAAACAAATGCTTCGCTGTCAGTTCATCAGACCAACAACGATACAACTGTTCCGCATCGTCCACCGTTAATTTTCTCAGCCTCACCATGGTTCCCTTTAGCTCAGGGATAACTCCATTACACTGATACATCTGCCGCCACTCCTCTGTTTACCCTTCCAAGTAGATGAATAACTCGCCTTTGCCAGCCTGCTTGCTGGTTCGACATCATCCTTGTATGTTTAAAAGTTTCTGACTTGTTTTTCATCTTTTCGGTGATACTACGTTCATGTATGAGGAAAAAACGAACCTGATTCATTCATTACTTAAGTCACCGGGGCAGTTGCTTCTATATTGAGTCACGCGGTACGTTCCCGTCAATATTAGACCCCTCTCCCCGCTAAGGTGAAACGGAAGAAGAGGAGGAGGAACATCTTTGATGTATATTGCGATCATACTTTTGTTATTGTTGGTAATTCTCCCGGCAGGTATTACCCACTTTGGATACGTCCAGATCACTCAAATGAGAGTCAAGAATGATCTCCGGCTTTTCACGATATTGGAGAGTCTCGGCTTGTACAGTCGTGATCGTTATGAAGCATTAGTCAAACAGGAGGTTGTATTATCCAGCATTGATGGGTTGAAACTAAGTGGGGCTGCAATTGAGCCTTACCCTGACTCTAAACGCTGGATCATCATCGTACACGGCTATACTGGCTCCAGAGCTGTCTCTACACAGTTTATCGATATGTTTACAGATGAGGGATATAATGTTCTTCTAATCGACCAGCGTCGCCACGGTCAAAGTGAAGGGCGATTTACCACATATGGTTATTATGAAAAGTACGACGTCCAGACATGGGTGAATTGGCTTGTTGAACAGTACGGCTCTGATACTGAAATTGGTCTTCACGGTCAATCGCTTGGTGGTGGAACGGTTCTAGAGTACTTATCGATCGCTGCGCCGCAAGTTAAACTGGTCATAGCAGATTGCCCTTATTCTGACCTGACAGATTTGATGAAACACCAAATAACGAAGCTAAACAAACTTCCCTCCGTTCCTTTTTTCCGTTGGGTCAATAACCGTATTCGTAAAAAAGCCGGTTTTTGCTTCGAACAGGTCAGCCCTATCCGTTCCGTACGAGAAAGTCATCTACCTGTGATGTTCATTCATGGCACGAACGACACTTATGTACCGACTCGAATGAGTCAAGAGATGTATGATGCTAAGCCTGGACCTAAGAAACTTGTACTCATCAAGGGCGCCATCCATGCCAACGCCTACCATATTGACCCTCATCAATACCGTGCAGAGGTTCGCTCATTCTTGCATGAATACATCGTTAAACCAGAGATGAAGGCTGCTCCGGAACCTTCATTCATTGAATTATTCCAAGACAATTCTCTTGAAACGGTTTAAAACTGCATATAAAAAAATAGCCCCCGAAGAGTGTACTTACTTCTCATTCAGGGGCTATTTTTGCTGCAGACACTTTGTCCGCTGTCATCATATCACCTAGGCTATGGTGTCCGCCTTTTTCCGTTGAACAGGTTTGAGCACTTCTTTGCAGAGCTCCTTCAAATTCTTTTGAATTTCCTTGAATTCTTCAATCCCTGCGCCCGTAATGCTGTATCCCTCGCCATGAGATGTTAAGAAGTTCTCCGCTGTTAACCGTTCAAGCTCCTGCTTCACCTCTCGATCAGCAACTTTGTAACCGTGACGTTCTAACTCTGGCTGCATATCACTAATCGTGAGATCCCGCTCATGAGCGTGATAGAGCATGTGGATGCCAATAAACAAGTTCTGGATATCTGCACGCATTCCGTTCTCTCCCTCCACTCTTCAGGCTGCGGCCTGGTATCAACATTTATTACCCCGGCAAGTAGCCAAGGAATCAGTCGATTGTTGTCCAAGTATAAGCGTGCTCCTTGACTGCGTCGCAATTCATGTACTATCTTTAGTTAAATTAACAAAGACATCCAACTTAAAGAGGTGAAGCATCCTATGTTTCAAAATATATCTTATGAGGGCACACGCAGTGAACAATTTTCTCAAGTACTAGGTCAATTAAAAGCACTGATCCATGACGAGCCAAACGCTATAGCCAATCTAGCCAATGCCTCTTCATTGCTTAACTATTTTCTGAAAGACATCAATTGGGTTGGCTTCTATTTGTATGACGGGAAAGAACTTGTACTTGGACCTTTTCAGGGCCTTCCCGCTTGCATCCGAATTCCTATGAACAAAGGCGTGTGCGGAACTGCTGCTGCTGAGCGTCAAACAGTCGTTGTCAAAGATGTGCATGAATTCCCCGGCCATATCGCCTGTGATGCCGCATCAAATAGCGAAATTGTCATACCTATACTGAAAGATGGGCAACTCTATGGCGTTTTAGATATTGACAGCCCGCTTAAGGATCGCTTCGATTCAGAAGAACGCGAGTTCCTAGAGCAATTTGTTCAAGTATTGGAAGGGCAGTTATAATTCCATCATGCACAAAAGCCGCCTGTTTAGAGGCGGCTTTTGTACTTTACTATCCATTGTATTACATTTGCCGTTCCGCATATATTTTCATGCCGTCACGTAAATATTCTGCTAGTTGCGGGTGATAGCCAGCATACAGCTGCTTGAAATCTTCGTGTTCTACATAAAGATCTCCAAGACCACTATAAATCTCTTTTGTCGGGGTATAAAAGTGACTGATCCATTCATAATGGCGCCTGATAATGGCTTGAACAGAAGGACTGCCGGGATCCTTACCATTTTTCAGAGCCTCACACAGATCCACATAGATCTCATCCGCTTCTCTTTGGGTGTTCAAATAATCGTCTTTAGACCACTTTTGCGCTGATGTTACCTTCGCCTGCTTGGTTGACGGTTTAAATTCTGCTGGACGGAGGAGTTGACCAGTCTCTTCATATTGTTCCTGCAGAGCTAAATCAAATCCTTCATATAATCGCGAATGCTCCGTCAGATTTCCTTGTTGCAAATATTCGATGGTGTTATCGATCGTATTCATAAGAAACTGGATATGATTCTGTTTTTCTAACAAACGTTTTTTGTGAGACAAAAGTGAATCGATTCTATTCTGTTCTTGCTCCATCAGAGTTCTAATATCACCCAAGGGCATACCATACTCGCGATAAAGCATAACTTGCTGTAAGTCTAGAAGCTGGTCTTCGTCATAGTGTGGGGAGCTGATTGTGTCCATGGAAATCGGACTTAGCAGCCCCATTTCATCGTAATACTGCAACGTCTCTACGCTAATGCCAGATATTTGAGATACTTCGTTAGCCGTATAAGTCATCCATATTTCACCTCCGTCTCTTTTAAATTCGTGACAACTTCTACAAATAAGCAACAATTGTAAGTTCTGATATATTAGGTTCAACCTATTTGTCCCTTCATTAAACACCAATCCTATACATTTTTTGTCCACTCCACTGTTTTATACAAATCCATCTCGTGAATGACAAAATGAAAAAGGTCGAAGACAGAACTCTTGTTGAGTCTGGCTTCGACCTTTTTAGAAGGGCTGCTTCCTGATATAAAAAGACTACTGAGTATAAATGGCTTTAACACGGCCAACTTGTCCGTCCTGAAGCCGCACCTTAATGCCATGCGGATGACGAGGAGAATTCGTTAGGATGTCTTTCACGATCCCTCGTGTCAGCTTTCCAGTTCGCTGATCTTGCTTTAGGACGATGTCTACCTCAATCCCTGGTTTTATATCAGAACGGTTCTGTCCATTCATTGATGTCACTCCCTATTCAATCGCTCATTCGTTTATTTATGGTCCAATGATGTAAACAATACGGAAATAGTACTTCAATTGCAAATATAAAAAAACGCGGACGAAAGGTATTTCTACCTCATCATCCGCGCTTACAGGTTATGTTGTTCCTCTATTTATACTACACTTCCACCAAAGAGGAATCGATTCTTCCATGAGCTGCTGAATTCTCCTACCAATACGCCACCCGATTTCTGAGAGTAAGTATGCAGAAGTTTGTTATCTCCAAGATAAATCGCTACATGAGTAATACGCTGCTGGGACTTGTCCAAGCCTTCATAGTTCGAAGCGGAAGAGCCTCTATAACTCATGAAAAATACCAAGTCGCCACGCTTCAATTGACTAATTTTGCTTACATCTGTTCCTTTGTCTTTGATCCACTGGCCTTGTGTACGGGAATTGCTAGGCAGCTTAATGCCTGTCCCTTCCCAGTAAGCTTGGCGAACAAAGTCAGAGCAATCAAAGGTCGTTGTTGTATTACGGTCTGAACCGTATTCGTAAGGCGTTCCCAGATACTTCATCCCTGCACTAATAGCCTTTTCTACTAGCACCGAGCTAGACGTAGAGCTACCTGTATTCCCATTCGATGAGCTTCCGCCGTTTCCACCATTGGAACTGCTGGTAAGCGTAATATATTTAGATGAAGCATAGCCTGTTTTCCCTGAGCTTGTCTTCACTTTATACCAGGAGTTGGTTTTGCTAATAACCTGAACGTTATCTCCCTTTTTAATCTTCGCAATGATCGTACCAGAAGTAGATGCCTTGCTTCTTAGATTAACATTCGCTTTAGCTTGTCCCTGCTGTACACTGACTTGTGTACTTGTGGCCGCAGCTGCGTATGTAGTAGATCCAAATGTGAATGAACTCATAACCATGCCAGACAGTAACGCCCCAGCCATTATTTTTTTCCAATTCATATGCATATGTTGTGTACCTCCCTGATGTTGTAAAAGTCAGGACTTCCGGATTTTCCTCTCCGTCTTCCCGCCCCCCATTATAGGCAAGCCAAAACCAAGACTGCATGCTACCATTTTCACAAAAACCACCTCCAAATGATTCCATTAAATAGGACTTTAGTCTTAAATGTGACGTAATGATGGGTATATAGGATTATTATTGAAATAGGGACTTTTAATATTTTCCTGAGGAATTGGATTCATTTATATACCGCATGAAAAAAGAACCACCTGTTCACTGTTAAAGGAAAGGCAGTTCTCTTGTTATGATTGAGATATAATATCAACACTTCATGTTCTGTAAATGATTCAGTAGAGTCATACTAGTATGATTGAGACAGTTCTTCATTTACCTTCAGAATACATTCAGGAGACATTCAGACTTGATGTGTATTATTGTGTTAGTTGCGAGCATTTTGTTATGCTCAGTTGTAAATTAGAAACAGGAATTATTAAGGGGCGTATATAGGATGAATCATATAGAAGGTATAAAAATATTACTTGTGGATGATGAACCGAATATTTTGCAGTTTCTAGAACTCGGGCTACGCAATGAAGGGTTTATCGTCGAGTGTTCTTCTGATGGAATAAGTGCTGTTGAAATGGCCGACCGATTTTCCCCTCATGTTATCGTTCTAGACATCATGATGCCGGGGATCGATGGGATTGAGGTCTGCCGACAATTAAAGCAGAACGGAAACGAGGCCGCCATTATTATGCTTACAGCTAAAGATGAGGTGAACGACCGCGTCAGAGGTCTTACAACGGGTGCCGATGATTATATGATCAAACCTTTCAGCTTCGAGGAACTGCTAGCCCGGATTCAGGCCCGGCTGCGTAATCAATTCCCCCATCTTTTTGGAGAGATTACACTGGGACCTTTTCGAATTGATGACCGAAAAAAAGAAATTTCGTACTTCGGACAGCCTCTGGCGTTATCTCCAACGGAGTATGATCTGCTCAAGCTTCTCGTTACGAAACATGGGACTGTTCTGAGTAAAAGCAAAATTTTGAATATCGTCTGGGATTATGATTTCGGTGGTGAAGACAATATCGTGGAGGTATACATTCGTTCTCTGCGTGAAAAGCTTGGAGACCAGGAGCATGTGATCATTCGTACCCTTCGGGGGGCAGGATATCGGGTCGATCTGCCATGAGAAAGGCCATGACCTTACGATTTCGTAAATCGAGTTCATTAAGGGTTCAATTATTATCTCGTTCCCTATTCGTTCTTGCCTTACTTCTTGTTCTCATAGGCTTTCTGCAATATGTACTCATGAAAAATGCCGTGTACCGTAGTCAAGCAGACTCGATGATTGCTCAGCTTCGTTCACTTCCAAGAGACGCTTGGAATATCTCAGGTAATTTTCCTGAGATCCCCCGTTCAGGTCAAGGGAATATTAATCAGGAAAAAGAAGCGATCAACGGAAAAAGGCCTTTGTTCTTCTTTCCCGATACGTCACTTGCATTTATTGATGACAACGGCGATTTCAGCAATCTCCAAACCACGGCAGGATTAAGCCCGCCACAGCTGACAGCTGATACGTATCGTTCTCTTCTAAGTAGAATAAAAAACCGCGAGCCTGTGGAGTACCAGGTGGTCAAGGATTCGGAAGGCACCGAACAATTGGTTGTTTTCCTTCCTAACGGAAGTCCGAACCATCCGAATGGACTCCTGCAAATGGGTAAAAACACAGAGGCTTTACAAGATGTTATTATGATTCAACTCGCAACCTTTATCTTCCTAGCTTTACTGGCTATGGCAGGAGGTGTCTTGCTGTATCTGCCGATCTTACGAAAAACGTTAAATCCGCTAAACAACATGGTTGAAGCCCTCGAACGTACCGATGCGGGTAATCTTGCAGAACGCTTTCCCGCTCAGCAGGGTCAGGAGGAGATTGATCGCTTGGCCGAATCGTTTAACAGCATGCTGGAACGTCTCGATTCTTCATTTCAGGCAGAACGTGAATCCAAGGAACAAATGCGCCGCTTCATCGCAGATGCATCCCATGAGTTACGTACACCCCTGACTTCCATCCATGGTTTTCTGGAAGTGCTGCTACGGGGAGCAGCCAATCATCCGGAGCAACTGGAGGCAGCTTTGCGCAGTATGCACGGTGAATCGAAGCGGATGAAGAAATTGATCGAGGATCTTCTTCTCCTAGCCAAGCTGGACCGGGCTCCCGAGCTAAAATTGATGGACATTCAACTTGAGATGTTACTAAAAGAAATGCAGCCTCATCTGGAGATGTTGGCGGGTGAGCGCAAGTTGGCCTTTAATCTTGAGGAAGGCACCTCCTGTAAATGTGATCCGGACAAATTCAAGCAAGTGATTCTGAACCTGTTCCATAATGCCGTCCAGCACACGGACCCTGAGAAGGGGAGGATCGACATCAGCCTAAGCACCAGAGCGGGACAGGCGATTCTTACCGTCAAAGATAATGGACCTGGTATACCAGCGGATCATCTCCCCCATCTGTTTGAACGATTCTATCGCAGTGATACCTCTCGAAGCCGTAAATACGGAGGCTCTGGACTCGGCCTTTCGATTACACAATCCATTGTGGAAGCTCACGGCGGTACAATTGAGGTCGATAGCAAGCCTCACGAAGGCTCTACGTTTCGCGTGGCGGTTCCTTCGCTTTAACCATAAAGGACTGTCCTGAAGTCAGTAAAGGAACGAGAATCAATAAGCACTTCTAGCTCGTTACCCAAAGAAAGCCGCGCCTCTTATAAGAGGTGCGGCTTCTTTCAATGCTTATCCACGGCTATTATTTCGTAAGAATTATTGTTACTGCTCGACCGGAAACCATCCCGTCCGAATCATGATGAGTTGCCATAATGGGTCAGGGATAACCAATCGCTCCTGATCCTGCTTACTCAGCGTGGTCTTGATCTCAGACTCCCGGCCTTCAGCTACTTTGGATACCCAGTCAGGTTCCATGATCAGCTCACGGCCAAGCGCGACAAGCACTGCACCCGTCTGAAGCACCTCCACGGCCTCATCCGGTGTATGAACACCACCAACGCCAATGACCGGCACTCTATCCCGAACGGTATCAACGATCCACTCTAGACGGCTCTTGCTCTCGTCCGCTCCGACTCTTGGCTTCGATTTATAATCCATGAGAGAGACATGTAGATAATCAAGATCTTGATCTGCTAGTGTATCCACCAGCTTCAAAGAATCATCCATCGTAATGCCAGGGGTGGTCGCCTCTTCTGGGGAAAAGCGATAACCGACAATAAAGGGAGCACTAGCATGCTCTGCTACAACTCGCTTCACCTCATTCACCACGGCGAGTGGAAAGGTCATTCGCTTCTCGACACTACCTCCAAAGCGATCTTCCCGAGTATTGGATTGCGGAGAGAAGAACTGCTGAAATAGATATCCGTTAGCGCCATGTATTTCAACGCCATCGTATCCCGCTTCAATGGCTCTTCGGGTCGTTTCACCAAAATCACGGATAATGTTCAGGGTCTCAGATTCCGACAGACTGCGAGGCACGACGTCTGGATTTTCAACGGAAGCTACAGCACTCGCACTAACCACTTCACGATTTGGTACAAGCTCTGGGGGACAGGAACGGCCGCCATGGAAGATTTGCAGGACCGCTTTAGCGCCCTGACCTTGAATCGCTTCCGCCAGACGACGAAGGCTTGGAATCATCTCATCTGAGTCCGCTGCGAATTCGCCTGGGAATCCCTTGCCGTTCGCAGTAACATACGTGCATGCGGTAACAACCATGCCTACGCCACTTGATCTGCGGACATAGTATGCGATCTCCTCGTCGGATACGGTACCGTCCTCATTCGAAGCGTAATTCGTCATCGGTGCCATCACGATTCGGTTCTTAAGTTCAACCCCATTTTTAAGCTTCAATGTCTCAAAAAGGGCATGATTTTGCTCATTCATCTTGTAAACTCTCCCCTCGAAGTAATTCAGTCTTGTTCATGATTCTATAAAGCAACTTACCAATTTTTAATCAGACGGAACATTTTTCCTCTATAAACATAATTCAATACAGCACCGTCTTTTCCTTTGTTAACAACAATTTGGTACAATTACAACGAATAATCACGTTAATGTCTGAAGAAGGGACTTATCGATATGTTTAAAATATTTATCGTTGAGGATGACGAAAATCTAGTCAATCTGCTCAAAGAACATCTTCATAAATTCGGCTATATGACACAGTCCGTGAACGACTTTGAAACGGTACGCAGTCAATTTGAACAATATGATCCACAGCTTGTTCTACTCGACGTCAATCTTCCCAAATATGACGGTTATTACTGGTGCCGCCAATTCCGAAGCATCTCCACCTGTCCCATTGTGTTTATCTCTGCACGGGACGGAAAAATGGATCAGGTGATGGCCCTCGAAAACGGTGCCGATGATTATATTACTAAGCCCTTTGATTACGAAATCGCGATGGCCAAAATCAAAAGCCAGCTCCGGCGGGCATACGGTTCTTACGCCGCTGCAAATAATGAACGTACACTGACTATTGATGGGCTGACATTGGATGTTGAACGACTCACTCTATCAATCGGAAGCTCTCAGACCGACCTCAGCCATACCGAAGCTAAAATATTGGATGAACTCATGCAGAGATCCGGACAAGTGGTAAGCCGGGACCGATTACTCGAGAAAATATGGGATGACCAAGCTTTTGTCGATGACAATACACTCAATGTGTACGTCACTCGTGTACGCAAAAAACTCGCCCAGCTTGGCATTGAAGAAGGTGTTCAAACGATACGAGGACGCGGCTACCGCCTCCATCCAAATTGGAGTGAAGAAACATGAAACTTTTTTTACGTGAACAGCGTCCATTGATCTTTGTATACATCGCCCAGCTTCTCATCATTACGCTAATTTACTGGCTGGACGGATTCCGAAATATGGAGGTTAGCATCTATGCCTGCTTGATCAGCAGCTGTTTGCTAGTCGGTTATCTCATCTTCCGCTATATCGCCAACCGTTCATTTTATACCAGATTGGAGCATCCGCACGCCTCTGCTGAACCATTTCAGGGAGAATTCTCGGGTGATCCCTCCCAAACCCCGCTAGCCGAGGCGTTGCAGCAGGTGCTGCGGAGCCAGTTCCGGCATTACACCACCGACCTGCACAACTATAAACATAAGATCGAGGCTCATATCCAGTTTATCAATCAATGGGCTCACCAGATGAAGACCCCAATATCGGTTATTCATTTAATCTTGCAAAAAAAGGACGACCCGGACTCCACCGCGATAGGCGACGAGCTTGACCGTTTGAAAAAAGGGCTCGATCTCGTACTTCATACTGCCCGCCTAGATACGTTCGAACGTGATTTCTACGTCGAAACACTGCAGCTGGAGCACGTCGTAAGATCAGCCGCGTCGGAGCAGAAACGGCTCTTTATTCGTCGCAAGATCTTTCCTTCCATTCACGTGGAAGCAGGACTGACTGTAACATCGGACGAGAAATGGCTGTCTTTTGTCCTGTCCCAGCTCATTACAAATGCGGTCCGTTACACAACAGCAGAAAGTGGAAAGATATATTTTAAAGGATTCCGTCAGGATCAAGACATTATATTAGAGATTCGGGATGAGGGGATTGGTATTCCGAGAAGTGACCTGCCGCGTGTATTTGATCCCTATTTTACGGGAGAGAACGGGAGACGGTATCAAGAATCAACAGGGATGGGTTTATATCTGGTGAAACAAATTTGCAGCAAGCTTGGTCATGATCTGTCGATTGAATCCACTGTTGGTGTGGGAACGACCGTAAGCATCCGATTTCACGGTGTATGAACCTTACAGAGTTGTAAGGTAACTGTAAGTTATCACCATAGCAGCAGCATGATGAACTGACCTACAATAAAGATACCAGGCAAGGAGTGTGAGCAAGGTTGGCAATTCTAGAGGTCCATCATCTAAGCAAAATTTACGAAGGCCGGGTAGCGCATCAGGCATTGAATAATATTCATTTTTCAGCTGAGCGGGGTGAATTTGTTGGTATCATGGGACCGTCTGGCAGCGGAAAAACAACACTGCTTAACCTGATCGCAACCATTGATCAGCCGACAGCCGGTGAAGTCAGCATTAATGGGCGCAATCCGCATCTTCTGGATCGTAAGGAAGCCGCTCTGTTTCGCCGCCGTGAACTGGGATTTGTATTCCAGCACTTCAATCTGCTCGACACACTGACGGTAGAGGAGAACATCGTACTCCCTCTTACCCTCGATGGAGAGCCCTTGCGTGAAATGGACAGAAAGCTGAGTGAGATCGCTGATAAACTCGGAATCCGGTCCATTTTAAATAAACGCACTTATGAAATTTCCGGTGGACAAATGCAGCGAACTGCTATCGCACGGGCACTTATTCAGCAGCCGTCCCTCATTCTCGCGGATGAGCCGACAGGCAATCTGGATTCTAAGGCTTCCAAGGATGTTATGCAGGCATTGTCTGGTATGAGCAAAGACGCTTCGGCCACCGTTCTGATGGTGACGCATGATCCTGTAGCTGCGAGTTATTGTGATCGTGTCTTGTTCATTAAGGATGGCCAGCTATATAATGAAATTTATTGTGGAGAAAACCGTCAGGCTTTTTTCCAGAAGATTATCGATATGCTCGCCCTGCTCGGAGGAGGAACCCATGACCTTTCGGCAATTCGTTTTTAGGAACGTTGTCAGAAACAAGCGCACCTATGCCGCCTACTTCCTGAGCAGCTCCTTTTCGGTCATGATTTTTTTTGTGTGCGCGTTGTTCATCTTTAATCCGGAGATCAGAGATGAGATGTTCTACCCTGTGGTGTTGCAAGCCATGGTGGCTGCTGAGCTGATCATGTACGTATTCTCATTCTTTTTCGTGTTCTACTCAGTAAGCTCATTTCTCAAGACACGTAAACGTGAATTTGGTGTACTGTTTATGCATGGGATGACACAGGGCCAGTTCAATAAAATGGTCTTTCTTGAAAATATGATTATAGGCATAGGCTCCATCGTGACTGGAATGACGTCAGGAATGATTACCGGCAAGCTGTTTCTCATGGCGGGATCGGTGTTTCTAGATATCCCACCACTGCCCTTTCACCTGTCGCTTCAAGCGATTGGATTAACGGCCCTTGGTTACATGCTGCTGTTCATCCTGATCTCTCTCTTTACATCGTTGATGCTTCGACCTGATACATTAATTGAATTGTTCCAGTCCGGCCTAAAACCCAAACCTGCTGCAAAAATCTCACCACTTCTTTCATTGCTGGCAGCAGCGCTTTTGGCGATCAGTTATACGTTGGCCGCAACAACGACAGCAGCATCCTTAATGTATCGCATGTTTCCAGTAACGCTGATGACCATCATCGGCACTTACTTACTATATACACAGCTCAGTATTTTTCTGATTCGGTTGATGAAACGTCGCAAATTTTTCACTTGGAGCCGAACGCGGTTAATTTCACTTTCGAGTCTTGATTACCGATTAAAAGATAATGCACAAATGTTATTTATGGTGACAACCGTACTTGCTGTTTCCTTCTGTTCCGTCGGCGTGTTCGCTTCCATACCTGTGCTGACCAAACAGTTTAATGAGGATTATCCCGCTGCCATCGGTTATATGTCCAAAGAAGGAGATCTGTTAGAGCAGCAACACTTGGAAGAAATCCGGACAGAGTTAAAAGAAAGGTCGATTCCGTTTGAATCACTGTCATTACCGGTTAAATATGTTAGCGTTGAATCCTCATCGATCAAAGATCCACCGGAGCAGTTGCCGCTGCTGTCATTCTCCGATTACCGGAGAGCCGCAGTCATGGCAGGGTTTCCTTTTGATGAACAACCATTAACCGGAAATGATGCACTGGTACTCGTCAATTCACAAAATAACCGAACTCATATAAGAGAGCGTGCACAAGCGACTTACACACTTCACGACTCTGAAGATGAGGTTACTGAAATTGGCTATACTCGTTATGTGGCGATTCCGGAATATTTACTCCCAGAACTCGATGAAGACTCGTTATTCGGTGGTCTTGTTGTCAGCGACTCTCGGTTCAAGCAAATTTCCGCACCGCTGAGAACGGATCATTATACAGGCTTCTATGTTGAAGATTTCCGGCAGACGGAGGAAATTGCATCCCATATCACGACCAGAGGAGTTGTCCGTTATGATATGGACGAGCCTTATGCCCTAACGGTTAGTGGAACTCTGTTTTCCTTAAGAAGCAGTTTATATAGTATGATGTTATTCGCAGCCTTACTCGTAGGAACTGTATTCTTTATTGCGGCTGGAAGCTTTCTATATTTCCGGTTATACGCAGATTTGGATTATGACTTCCGTTTCTACGCTACGGTATCCAGAATCGGACTGACAGATCGGGAATTCAGCCGAATTGTCACTGGACAGCTGGCCCTTCTGTTTTTCGTGCCGATCGGTACCGCGATTCTTCATAGCATCTTTGCTTTTATTGCTCTTCAGAGCTACTTCTTCCTATCTATTGCCACAGAGATGGTCGTGGTGCTTATAGGCTTTCTCATCGCTCAGGTTCTCTATTTCCTGTTCATCCGAAGCCAGTACCTGCGAAAACTTAAGAAGGCACTGATCTAAGCATTTAGCAAAATGTTAATCTATTAAACAGGGTTATTCCTAATCATGTTAATGTAATGAATTATTAATGAATTGAAAGAGGTGTACGTATTGCAAAACTGGATTACAGATTTTATGGAGCAATTCGGGTACTTAGGTATTTTTCTAATGATCGCATTGGAGAATGTATTTCCTCCTATCCCTTCTGAAGTAATTTTGACCTTTGGCGGATTCATGACAACCTATACGGAACTTACCGTTCCTGGTGTTATTCTGGCAGCTACTATCGGTTCCGTCGTCGGAGCTGTTATACTTTACGGTATCGGTTTGCTGCTTGATGTGGAAAGACTAGAGAAGATTATTGATCGCTGGGGCCATATTCTCCGAGTTAAAAAAGCGGATATCCATAGAGCTGATTCGTGGTTTGACAAGTACGGTTACTGGACTGTGTTCTTCTGCCGTATGATTCCCTTAATCCGGAGTCTAATTTCCATTCCTGCGGGGATGTCCAATATGAAATTCGGCATGTTCTTGTTGTTTACAACACTCGGAACGCTCATTTGGAATGTACTGCTCGTCGTGCTCGGCTCTATTCTTGGCGAGTCTTGGGAAGACATCGTGGCCTTTATGGATGTATACTCTAATATAGCTTATGCTATTATTGCCGTTGCAGCTGTTGTGCTCATCGTTCTCTTTATCCGTAAGCGGAAAAAATCAGCATAATTTAACTAAGACTGAACTAATTAATTGAAATAAGGGAGAGATTCGCGTTTATGGATTTTATTCTGTTTATTAAAGCCATTATTCTCGGAATGGTGGAGGGCTTGACCGAATTCGCTCCTGTATCCTCTACAGGCCATATGATCATCGTTGATGATATGTGGCTGCAGTCCGAAGAGTTTTTAACCAAATATGTAGCTAATACTTTTAAAGTCGTCATTCAGCTAGGATCTATCCTCGCCGTTCTTGTCGTGTTCAAGGACCGCTTCCTTGATCTACTGAATATAAAGCGCAAGAAACCGGAGCAAGGCACTCCTGCCGGAACTGGACGTTTGAAACTGACCCAGGTTATCGTCGGATTAATTCCTGCAGGTGTGCTTGGCGTATTGTTCGAGGATTACATCGATGAGCACCTGTTCTCCATTGAAACGGTATTGATCGGTCTTGTCCTCGGTGCGATCTTCATGATCATTGCAGACAAGTTTAGTAAAAAAGAACCTCGTATTGTGACAGTTGACCAGATGACATACAAGCAAGCCTTCAGCGTTGGTCTAATCCAGTGCTTGTCCCTATGGCCAGGCTTCTCCCGCTCCGGATCGACGATCTCAGGCGGTGTTATGCTAGGCATGAGCCACCGTGCTGCTGCAGACTTCACTTTCATCATGGCTGTACCGATTATGTTCGGAGCAAGCCTCTTGTCACTGGTGAAAAACATGGAGTACTTCACGATGAGTGCTCTGCCGTTCTTTATCGCTGGATTTATCAGCGCATTCGTATTCGCTCTAGTCTCGATTCGCTTCTTCCTGAAGCTGATCAACAAAATCAAGCTCGTACCGTTTGCGATTTATCGTATCGTTCTGGCGGCTGTTATTTATCTTGTTTGGTTTTAATGCTTGGTATCAAGCTAAAAAGGACGTTCTCAAAGGCAACTGTTGGCCTAGAGAGCGTCCTTTTGTTGTTATTGGTGAGAGACGCTACGCATACGAAACATTCTTCCGATTGCTGTTGTCCTCGAATTTCCTTTATATTAATTTCTACAATGTAGAAATTCGAGGACAAAGGCAAGCGCTGTCGCTTCTCCAGAATTTTTTCGTCTGCTCCGCTACTACGAGCTGATCCATCGTGTTAACATGAAAAAGCGGATCGTTCACCTAAAAAGCTTTCTTTCAGAAAGCTTCAACGGATTTACAGCCCCTTTTCTCGAACCGGCCTCAAAGGCATAATAAATCCCTCTCTACTTATCATCCCTACTCCGCTCAAACTTGTCATATCTCCCATCCTCACGCTTCACGATCAGTACCCTATCATCCTCATTCGTAGAATAGATCTCTTCACCGATTTCCAAGATGTTGGATGAAAAATTTCCTTTTCCTAATACTTCTGGATCTACTTTTTTTTGTACCTCGCCTATTTTTTCACCTGCAGTGAATTCGTTATGAGTGGCATCGCCTTGCCAGAAATATTCATGATCGTTAACAATCAAGATGCCAGGATACGTAGCTTTCGAGCTGGAATTACACCCCGTAAGAACAGTGGCTCCAAGTAGTGTGACTAGAGCAAGCAAGAACATCTTTCGAAACATAAATGCTCCCCCTTTTCCTATAAGACGTATTTAGAGCGTTTAAAGTTGCCTGTCATATATAGTGAAGAACGACTGAAATCAAATGATGCATTATACTGCCATAAAAAGGAGCATCTTAAAGCGTCTGCTTCAAAGATGCTCCTCACGGATTATGTTCAGATTTATCCTAGTTTCACCGGTTTGCCTGTACGAGCAGAATCATAAGCTGCTAGCCCTACTCGAGCAGAGCGATAGCCATCCTCACCTGATACTTCAACAGGAGTGCCTTGTACAATACTGCTCACAAAGCTGTTAACTAGCTCTGTATCCATATCGTCTCCCCAATAGCTCCAGTTGGCTTTCAGATCTGCATCACTATACAGATCATTTTTCTGGGCGAAAGCATCGATGAAGAGCGTACCCTTAGTTCCGATAATCTCCAAAGTGACATCCCCCCATGTTGGGAAACTGCGGGACCTTGACCAACTCGGATCGAGCACGGCAAACACACCGTTTGCAAACTTCACATGCACCATACCTGCGTCATCGATGTCTACGTCATGGAACAATGTTTCAGCATGGGCGTATACTTCTTCAGCCACACTTCCGGTAAACCAGTGCATCAAGTCCATAACATGGACGGTATGATCGAGAACCGCGCCTCCACCAGAATGCTCCTTCTCCAAAAACCATCCGCCAGGCATCGTACCTCGATTCGTCCCTTTCATAGCTACAATATCTCCAATCTCCCCTGCATCCACAGCCTGCTTAGCCTGACGAACAGCTGTCAGATAACGACATGGGAAAGCGGTCATCAACTGAACACCATGTTCTCTGCATACCTGAATCATATGAAGCATTTCCTCTTCTGATAAACCAAGCGGCTTCTCGCACAATACATGCTTACCAGCTTCAGCTGCTTTAATGGTGATCTCTGCATGTCTGGCATTTTCTGAGCAGATCACAACAGCATCCATATCCTGTGCAAGCAGCTCATTATAATCTGCATAGTACGGAATCCCTTTACCTGTACTGAATGGAGCTACGCGTTCGGCATTTTCATCAGCGATCCCAACGACTTCTACATCACTTCGCCCGAGCATTGCGTGAAGATAACTAGCGGCATGCATATGAGCAAAACTGATAAATCCTACTTTCATCTTCTTCATGACGTTATCCCTCCCAGGCGAACGGGTTGTCCTGTTTTGGCTGAATGCTCGCAGGCAAGTGCAATTTCAATAGCATGACATGCGTCCGTCGCGCTGACAATCGGCTCGCTGCCATCACGAATACATTGGATAAAATGTTGGAGTTCATCATAATAAGGATCATGTAGTGTTGGACTGGACGGTACCTGAACAGCTTCATTTCGATGGCTATTATCGAACACCTTTTTCACATCCAACGACTGAACCTGATTACTGTCAAAACGAATGATCCCTTCATTACCGGATATTTCGAACTGGGTCGTAAATGGTCCCGGATATCCCCAGAATCCAGTCAAGTTGGCAATGGCCCCACTGCTGAATTTCATCGTTACCTGAGCGTACTCCATCTCGGATAAGGAGGGCTCCGTGATAGAAGCATACACAGACTCCACATCACCGAACAGCCAGCATGCGAAATCGATGTCATGAATCATCAGGTCCATAATGACCCCTCCGCTCTTAGCTCGATCATGATACCAATGATCGATACCTTGAGGATAAGATCCGTAGCGCTTGAAATGCGCCATTTTGGCCTCCCCGAGTTTACCTGCTCGCACCTGCTCATAGGCATTCCGATAACTTGGAAAAAAGCGAACGACGTGGCCGATGAACAACCGAACGCCATGGCTCAGGCATACCGCTTCCATTTCCTGAGCATCCTCAAGGGTCAAGGCTGCGGGCTTTTCACAAATCACATGCAATCCGCGTTCAGCAAGCTTCAGCACAAACGTTTTATGTAAGTACGTCGGCACACATACAGCCACTGTCTCTGGCCGCTCCTTCTCTAGCATGTCTTCCCAATCCGTATATGAATTAGCACCGCTTGCTGTTGCTGCCTGATCGGCACGCTCCTGTATTAGATCAGCAACTCCAGATACTTGAACTCCTGGCATTTTCCCGAGGTTGTAAGCATATGTCATGCCCATAACTCCGCAGCCGATAATAGCGATATTCATGGAAGCGCCTCCATTCTATTGGTTATTTAGTGGTTTGATCCGTCATCGCCCATTTAACAGCACCAATGATTCCAGCTCGGTTGCCAAGCTCAGCCTTAGCAAGACGTATTGGCAGAACACACATCTCTTCGAGCTTCTCATTCAGCTCTTTACTCCATAACGGGTAACCGTCTGAGACTCCACCGCCTAGTATAATAACTTCTGGATCATAGCCTTGCTGAACCGAAATCAAACCTCTAGCTAAATCAGATAAATAAACATTCATCGCCTCTGTTGCTTCTTTATTCCCTTCTTCATAAGCCTGTACCAAGTACCGGCTACTCCACTCTGGATCTACTGACTTTGCAATCCGGCTTAACGCCGTACCGGAACACTTCGTTTCCCAGCAGCCAGTTTGTCCGCAAGTACAAGCCACACCATCTTTATCTACAATAAGATGACCGATTTCTGCAAATCCACCACGAAGACCTGGCAAGACACTTCCTTCGTAAACGAATGCTCCGCCGATACCAGTACCTAATGCGACAAGCATAAAGGAATGAACATCTTTTCCAGAGCCGAGCCACGCCTCACCCCAAGCTGCGGCATTTACATCATTCTCTACTGACACACGATAAGGAAACTGCTTCTCAATCTCCTTCTTGATTTCCGTTCCGGTCCATCCCGGCATATTATCTGTAGCATAAACAATGCTACCTGTTGCCCGGTCTACACGGCCAGCAGTGCCAATCCCGATCCCGCATATCTCTGACCCCTCAGCCGACTGTTCAAGTGACCGGATCAGGCCCATTGCCGCCTCCATAATTCGATCTCTGCCTTCCAAAGCAGGCGTTTTTACAGCGAGCGGTTCTGTCATATTGCCGCTTGAATCAACCAATGCTCCTTTGATTTCGGTTCCACCAATATCTAGTCCAATCCAACGTTTCATCTGTAACCCTCACATTCTTCAAGTAAAGTATAATCGCGAGTATATCGACCAATCCTACCCTAAATATTCTATTCATACCCATGAATAACCTCCCTAAGAGGTCTTATTTAAAATCAATAATAAGGTTGCTCACAAGTAATCTTCCTACTAAAAAAGCCTCTCTCCGTAGCTGAACTACGAAGAGAGGCCTATTCGATTTTCTTGTGAAACTATAGTTGTGCGAGATTATTTCACAGCACCTTGCGTAATCCCATTAATAATCCACTTCTGGGCAAACAGATAGATGATAATCATCGGGAGCATTGCCATCAGATAAGAGGCAAAAGCGAGGTTAAATTCTGTATTAAACTGTCCTTGGAAAATATACTGCACCAGCGGCAGTGTATAAGAATCCGTATCACTAATAATGATCAGTGGCAACAAGAAGTCGTTATACGTTGAAAGACAGATCAGAATACCTACCGTCGCATTGATCGGTGCCATCAGCGGAAATATAATTCTCCAGAATGTACCCCATGTGGATGTCCCGTCTACGGTAGCCGCTTCCTCCAGCGCAACTGGAATGGATTTAATGTACCCTACGTAGACGAACACATTAAACGCCAAAGCGTACACCGTATGCAAGATCGTTAGCCCTACTAGATTCGTCATATTCAGGCCAGCTGTCAGTTTAACGAGCGGCAGCATGATGATCGGAAACGGAATGAACATAGCACTAATGAAATAAAAGTACAAACTCTTGAAGTATTTTCGGTTCATATTACGCGCAATCGCATATGCGACAAGCGAATTCGTTAACAGGGTTAAGATAACGGTTGCCGTAGTCACCATAACGCTATTGCCAAGCGCATTGAAGAAGTTCGTCATTTCAATCGCCCGGGTAAAGTTGTCAAAATTCAGCTCAGTCGGTAGACCGAATACGGAAGTCAGCATATCCTCAGGTGACTTCAGGGCAATCGTAACCGTCATATATAAAGGAAACAAGACCAGGATGGTACCCAGCGTAATTAGAATCATAACCGGCCAATTCGTTCTCGTCCGCATTTACATATCCCCCTCTCTCTTCTGAAGGAACTTAATCTGCAACATGGAGATAACTGCAATAACGATGAAATAAATGACCGAGTTTGCGGATTGATAGGCAAACTCTCCTCCTTCAAATCCACCGGTATAAATCAGGTGAGAAATCGACTGTGTGGCGCGCCCTGGCCCCCCATTCGTTAATGCAACGATCTGATCAAACACCATGAGCGAGTTTTTCATCGCTAGTACCATGTTGATCGTAAAGAACGGTGCGATGAGCGGAAACGTGATTTTCCAAAATTCCTGCCACCGATTAGCACCATCCAGATTTGAAGCCTCATATAGATTATTTGGAATCGTCTGCAGTCCGGCAAGGTACAGAATCGTGTTGTAGGCGATCCCCTGCCATACCGCCACGATGACGATACCGATCCAGGCAAGCTCCTCGTTACCAAGAATATTGGTGGATAACCAGCTAATACCGAGGTTTTCACCCCAAATCGTGAATACATTCGAGAATAAATAGTTGAATATGTAACCAACAATCAGCACACTCAGAATATTGGGCAGAAAGTATACTCCCCGGAAGAAATTACGCGCTTTGATCTTGGAATTAAGTCCAATGGCTATCAAAAGACTGAATATATTGATCAATATGGTAACGACAATTGCAAATTTAAACGTAAACCAGTAGGCATTACCTACGTTGTTATCCTTGAACAGATTGACGTAGTTTTTGAAGCCTATAAAGTCATAACTGTTGCCAAACCCGTTCCAGTTCGTGAAGGAATAATACACGCCTTGGATCGCGGGCAATGTCAGAAATATAAAGAACAGCACAACCGCCGGTATGGTCATGAGGTAAAAAGCTGTGAGGCGTTTGTTCATGTGGGATCCTCCTAAAAGTTTTCGAAGCATATACTTCGTTGTGTTTACTTCGCAGAAAACTCACTTCGGAAGCGTTACTTAGTTTTCGAAGCGTATGCTTCGTTGTGTCTACTCCGCAGAAAACTCACTTCGAAAGCGTTACTAAGTTTTATGAAGGATAACCTTCATTGATTTACTTCGCAATAAAACTAACTTCGGAAGCATTTGCTAAGTTTTATGGAGCCTATTTTCCGAAAGCGTTACCAAGTTTATTGAAGCATGGTTACTCTTCTATCGTCGATCCGCTACTTTATCCCACTCTTCATCGAGTGTCTTCAAATAATGATCCACGTCGCGCTTCTGCAGAAATGACTGTACAACAGAGTTCAGCTGTACCGCTGCGGGAATATAATGGTCTGCAAAATCAACCACTTCCCCTTGCTCCAGATAGGGCTGCAACTCCGCTACTGCAGGGTCCTCTTGCTTAACCCCTTCGATAGTTGAGAACAATGTCTGTTCATCAATATATTGTTTGCTGTTCTCCGGCTCTAGCAGGAATGTAATAAACTCCTTCGCTTCTTCCTTGTACTTCGTATCTTTTGAAATTGCTAGCAGGGTATCTACACCTGAAACTAGCTTATTCTGTTCCGGATCGTTGCCTGTTGGTATAGGAAAAAAACCCATCTCCATATCAGGATTCGCTTTACGGATCTCTGGAATGGCCCAGGTTCCCTGTATATACATCGCGGATTCCCCGCGAGCGAAAGCACGGTTCCCATCTGCGTAGCTTTTTCCGAAATTATCGCCATGACCATACTCCAGCAGCTCCAGTTGCTTCTCTGCAATCTCCTGATACTTGTCCGCAAACGTCACTTTACCTTCCCGGCGATCCATATAGAATTCAATTCCACCTAGATTGGAGGCAAGCGCGTTAAACGCAAGCACGGTCTGCCAGTCATCTTTATATGTAAAATAGAAAGGGATCTTCCCTGCATCCTTCACTTTTTGTGCAGTAGAGAGCAGCTGATCCCAACTCTTGGGGATCGAAAGTCCAAGCTCTTTAAACATTTCCTTGTTATACATTATGCCATTGGCATTCGTAGCAAACGGTACTCCTATGACCTCATCCATTCCCGCTACCTCTTTCAGCATCTGCACATAATTCGAATCCACATGTTCCAGTAGCGGACTATCTGTCATGTCCAAGAAAATTCCACTTTGGGCAAGCAAGGAATATGTATCTGTCGCCCCCATCCCGATGATGTCAGGAATATCATTCTTAACAACCCGGGTTTTTAATACGGTTTCTGCATCTGGCGGATTTACCTGAATGACGTGAATGCGTGACTGTGAGGCGTTAAACTTATCAATCAAAGCATCGAACGAAGCTTTAGCCTCAGGTTTATTCTGAAAAAACTCAATTTGTACCCTTCCTGAATCCTCGCTTCTTCCCCCGCAGGCAGAGAGCATGGATAACATCAGCAAGCATGCCACAACCACTTTCATTTTTCTCATTTTCGGTCCTCCTATTTATGACTTAGAATGTCGGTCGAGTAAGAATACCGTTAAGTAGGAAATACCCGATTCGCTTGCTTGGTAAACGCATGGCTTTTGTAGACTCTACAACCCCACCTATAATCTTCCATTTCATATTCCCAAATCTTTCAAATTTAGCTATTGTATATAGGTAACCTTTTGCCAACCAGTCATAAGGTAATCTATAAGGATCAGGTGATCATTTGAAAGTTCTACATATGAAAGATTTAGAGAAATACTCAGAGAACATGACCGTATTCCCAGCATTCAGCCTGGAAGTCTCTCAGCACGAAGTAGTAGCCCTCTATTCCAGCATGAATGTGAGAAGTACTCTTTTACATATGTTTATTGGAAAAATCCCCGTATCGCGTGGCGAGTTATCTATTGATGGCATTACATTGTCTGGAAATCGTATGGAGTATCTAAATAAACTGGGGATATCCTTTCTTGATGACGGGCTGTATGAGCGTCTGACGGTGAAAGACTACCTTATTTTCGCTCACAAGCTGAGCCAATCCCCTTGGCCGATAAATGAAGTGCTTAGAACAGTTCAGCTTGAGATGAAAAGTAATGTACGCATTCATAAACTGACTCAATCTGAAAAGAGAAGAGTTCATTTCGCGCGCCTGCTTATGATGAACCCTGCTTTATACGTGTTCGAAGAACCCGTCCAAAATGTAGATAACGAAACCAAAACCGTATTTTCGCGGGTTGTTGCTACTGTATCCGAGCAAGGCAAGAGCGTGCTTATTCTCACTGGCAACATGGAAACGGCACTAAGTGTAACGAACGAGGTATATCGATTGGACGAGAAAGGTCTGCATCGCTATGAAATTGTGGATGAGACTGAGGAGAAAGAGATGCCTGAGCCTCTGTCCTCCCCTGAGAACCAGACGATGAATTCGGAGCTAGATAAAGAAGCCGGATCAGGAGCAATC
Organism: Paenibacillus sp. GCM10028914; assembly: GCF_042666275.1. Taxonomy (NCBI): domain Bacteria; kingdom Bacillati; phylum Bacillota; class Bacilli; order Caryophanales; family Paenibacillaceae; genus Paenibacillus; species Paenibacillus sp. GCM10028914. Next base: position 289,670 of record NZ_JBHTFO010000016.1, on the reverse strand, counting down.
ACAGACTCCATATCTGAGCCATCTTCTTCTGTTCAGGAGGATGAACCTGCAGACATATTCGTGCAGCCTGTTCGTCTTGAGAAAATCCCAACAAAGATGAACGATAAGATGATTTTATTCGATCCGCCAGAGATCGATTATATCGAGAGCAGTAATGGTCAATCGAATATTTATGTTAAAGGTGACGCTTACCCATGTGTGTTCAAAATCAATGAACTGGAGGAACGACTTCAGCCATTCGGCTTCTTCCGTTGCCACCGTTCTTACATCGTCAATCTGCAAAAAGTCAGAGAAGTGATCACATATACGCGTAACAGCTTCAGCCTTGTCCTAGACGATCAGGCCAAGTCGTCGGTTCCATTATCCAAGGCCAAGATGGCAGAGTTAAAGGAGATGCTTGGCCTAAAAGCATGATCCATTCATCTCCTCATATGCTCCATTCGCGGAGAAAACCGCACCACTGCAGCATTGTTTATGCTCCACTCGTACCTCGCCACGCTCCATTCACCCCTTGGGATACTCCTTTCGGCTGGATTATAATGCGGTCATTTTCGGAAGGACGTAACATAAGGGTAACGAAAACAAAGAATGAACAAATGGAGGTACGGCAGTGGAAAATATTATCGAGGTTACATCATTAGGAAAAACCTTTTCCGATCATCACGCTTTAAAAGACGTTTCCTTTCATGTACGGAAGGGTGAAGTTTTTGGTTTTCTCGGACCAAGCGGCTCCGGTAAAACAACTACCATTAAAATATTAACAGCACAATTAAACCAAACGATCGGTGACGCTTACGTATTCGGTGTGCCGGCTTACCGGCTTAAAGAAGAAGTCTACCGCAAAAAAATCGGAGTCATCACGGACAATAGTGCACTCTACGGACGATTAACTATTTACGATAACCTGAAGTTTTACTGTGATCTGTTCGGCGTTCCGCATAAGCGGATTAACGAGGTGCTCGAAATGGTGAACTTGGCTTCGGAACAAAAAAAGATCGTATCCAAGTTATCCAAAGGAATGCTGCAGCGTGTCACGTTGGCACGGGCCTTCCTCCATGAGCCAGAGCTGCTGTTTCTGGATGAACCAACCTCTGCACTAGATCCTGTTAACACGAAACATATCTACGCAGGACTCGCGAAGCTTAAAGCAAAAGGAACGACGATTTTTTTGACTACTCACGATATGAATGAAGCGGAGACGTTATGCGACCGAATTGCCTTTTTACATAACGGATCGATTCAGCAGCTGGATACACCGAAAAACCTGCGGACAAAATTCGGAAGCGCCACGATTACCGTCGAGTTGACCGATGGAAGCAAGGTTACTGTTAAACGGGGACCTGAAGGAGCGGAGAAACTGTTCCAGTATATGAATGAAGATCGTGTAGCGTCCATTTATTCGAATGATCCTACGCTTGGAGACATATTTGTAGAAATTACCGGGAGGGAACTCGCATGACATTTTCAATGAAAAGATCACTCGCTATACTACAGAAGGATTATAAAGATGTTTCTAAAAATATGTATGTTTGCTTCACACTGTTTCTTCCACTGGTGATGGCCGCGCTCTACGGTCGAATGGGTGTACAATCGATCGATGCTATATATATGGTGTTTAATATCTCTTTCACACTCGTTGCAACTTATGTGCAGAGTGCCTTGATTGCTGAAGAAAAGGAAAAAAACACACTGCGTGGACTGATGCTCTCCCCTGCCAGCCCGCTCGAAATTATTAGTGGTAAAAGCCTGCTCAGCCTGATCGCCACATTAATCATTCTGTTCGCCTCTGCATTCCTCATCGAGTATCAGCCCGGAAATATGGTTGCTGTTGGACTAGCGCTCTTATTCTCTAGTATTTTCTACATTGGTATGGGTACACTGCTTGGTCTCGTCACTAAATCAGCTATGGAAGCATCGGTTGCCGTTATGCCTATCGTCGTTGTCTTCAGTTTTGGTTCATTTATCACACCATTTATTGAGCAGTATCCTATCCTTAAGATTGCGGAATATATGCCGAATCTTCAGCTCATAGAGCTAGCAAACAAGGTGCAAGCTGGGGCAACCTTTATGGGTGTGATGTCTAACTTGGGAATTATCCTTCTGTGGGCCCTTATCGTTCATGTATTCGTTGTTATTGTTTACAAGAAACGCATGCTCGACGAATAGAAAATATACGCAAATAAAAGCAGGCCGGGTTCTCCGGCCTGCTTTTATTGTTAAAATTATATTATAAGTCCTGTTTTAACGGATGATAAAACTACTCAACCCATTTTTTGTAAAGAGAGTCGAATTTACCTTGCAGCTCCATCTCATCCATCCACATTTCCAGGTAGCTTGCATATTCGAAGTCACCACGAGGAATCATGTAACCTTTTTCACTGTTTGTGAAAGGCTTGTCTGTCAGAGCAGCGTACAGTCTGGAGTCAGCTTTAGCATAAGTCATCGCTTCAACTGTATCTGTAATCATAACATCATACGTACCATCAGCAACGAGATGAGGAATGTCCAGGTTGTTAGGAACAACCGTTACGTTTGCATTTGTCAGGTGTTGACGCACGAATACTTCGTTCGTACCACCTGGGTTAACACCGATGCGAACAGATGGTTTGTTGATATCTTCAACGCTAGTGTATTTATCTTTATCCTCTGCACGGATCAAAGGAGCTTTACCAAAGGAGAAATAACCTTGGGATACATAAGCTGTTTTTTGTCTTGCTGTGTTACGAGTTACACCGCCAACAGCGATATCGAACTTGTCAGCTTGCAAATCCTTCATCATAGTAGACCATGTTGTGTTTACGAAACGCACTTCTACGCCCAGATCTTTACCAAGTTCATTAGCTGCGTCTACGTCAAAACCTTCATACTCGTTTGTTTCTGGGTTCAAATATGTAAACGGTTTGTAGTCTCCGGTCATACCTACCCGAATGTAGCCTCTATCGATAATTTCATCAAGCTGAGAAATAGCTTTCTTTTGTTGTCCTGGTGCCAGCTCGGAAGCTGATTTAGCGGATACTGCTGGTGTAGTTAACAGTTCATTTGCTGTAAATCCTGTTCCTACCAAGGATAAGGTTACTACCCCGGCTAGTAATACTTTTTTCCAATTCTTAAACATGTGTTGTTTCCTCCGTTTTCTTCTTGTTGTTTTGTTTTTTTACTGCTTAAAGATGGTTGATACAACCTGCCCTCCAAGCTTGACTACGGTGTTGCTCTATTAATCTACTGCTGCTTTCTCAAGCCTTTTCTTACAGGCATCACCCCTTTCAAGTCTGTAGACAGGCTTGAGAGTCGCAGGCAGTATATTCATTAAACCTTAAACTTGGAAAGCTCTTTACGAAGTTCTCCGACAACGGATTCCAGCTGCTCTACCGAAGATGAAATTTCACTGATTGACCCGATTTGCTCTTCGGCAGCCTCGGCCGCTTTACTAGCATCATTCGAAGTCAGACTTGCAATAGACTTCATTTCTTCTACCGATGCACTTACCTGTTCCGAGCCTGCTGACATTTCTTCCGAAGCGGCAGACACTTCAAGAATGTGCTCTGCAACATTGCGTGAAGCATGAAGAATGTTAGCAAACTTCTCGCGCACATCTTCGATCAGCGTGATGCCTTCCTGAACATCTTTACGGCTCACATCCATCACTTGAACAGCATTTAGCGTATCCTCACGGATCTCCGAAATGAGACGAGCGATTTGATCCGTAGATTCCTCCGATTGCCCGGCTAGCTTCTTAACCTCTTCGGCTACGACAGCAAATCCGCGTCCATGTTCACCCGCTCTAGCTGCTTCAATCGATGCATTCAGAGACAATAAACGAATTCTTGAAGTAATCTCTGTAATAAAGCTCAAAATTTCCTCAATTTCATGGGAGCGTTCATTCAGACGTTCTATAGCCGTACCTACCTTGGTCGTACCTTCTCCAATGTTACCGATCTGGATAACAGCCTGTTCAACTACAGCCGCACCCGTCTCAGCTTGACCCGCTGCTTCCTGGGCAGCTTCTGAAACCATTGAGGAGGTTTCGGCAATTTTCACAACACCGCTTGCCATATCACTCATCGACATCGCAATTTCTTCTGAGCTGGATGCATGAGTATTCGCTCCATCAGCAATTTGGCGAATGGAGGAGCCAATTACATTAACACTTTTCTTCGCGGAATCGATGCCGCTGGAGACAACTTTAGTTACGTGAATAACCTGGTTTGAAGAATCGGTTACTCCCTCAATCAGGTGTTTCAAGTGAGCTACCGTTTGGTTAAAGTCAGACGATAATACAGCCACTTCGTCTTTTCCATGAACTTGTATCGTCTTTGTCAAATCTCCCTGAGCTACTTCCTTCACAGCCGAATTCAGCTTCTGGATTGGACGAACTAGACGAACAGTGAACAGGTAAGCTATTACGATAGCCACTAACAAAGCAATGATCGAAATGATGACAAGCGTTTTGGTCAGCTCATCGATTGGAGCATGCAGCTCTTTCGTAGGAGCCGTTACAAACACACCCCAGTTATAAGTTGACGGCGCGTACGCACCCGAATATTCTTTATTGTTCTTGGTATAACTCAGCACACCCGATTTGCCATGAACAGCTTGATCATAAGCGGCAATGACTGGCTTAATGTTTTGATCTTGAACGGTTTTTTGCAGTACCAATTCCTTCTCAGGATGCCACATAAATGTACCTGTTTTGCTTAGCAAAAACGCATAGCCCGTCTTACCGAAAGTTTGAGTGGATACACTCTTTTGAACTTCGTTAATTGGGAGTGTAGATCCCATGTAACCATACTGTTTGCCGTCTTTCATCAGCGGAAGAATCATCGTAACGATATTATTACCGGTCCGTTTGGATACCACAGGTTCAGAAACTACGATCTTCCCTTCTCCCTTACCAGACTCCTGATAATGGACACGGTCAGATACATCGGTTGTTTCTCCGAGAAAGTTAATTACGTTCTTGCCTGTCAGATCATACGAGAAGAAGAAGGTTTCATATTCCTCATTGAGCTCTTGCGCCTTCTGAATCAATTTCAAGTCTTCTTCTTTATTTCCCGAGATCAGTTTACCGATAGACTCCACTTTCGCGATTTTAGTATCAATGAATTCATTGATATTCATCGCCAAGTTTTCCGCACTCATCAAAGCCTCTTTATCAATGCTTTCTTTCAACAGGCTGGAAGCACTGTTGTAACTTACGAAGGAGACAGATTCCAGACTGAGCAACAAAAGCAGAACAATCATAAAAATAAATTTTTGCTTAAGACCTTTAAGCATCGTAATAAACCCTCCCCAATATAGTTCCGGGGCCCTATCCGGTCATTTGTCCACTTTTTTGCGCAATCTCTTTTTTTTGTAACGGGACAAGGATCTCCATCCAAAATTGGCATATTCAGCAAAATGTGTGGGATAAATTGGGCGGTAAGACTCCACTTTTGTTTTTATCGGCAGCTTTGATCGACTATTTCAGTAAAAAATTGCACTTTTTCAAAAAAACTATAAAGTGCGACGATTTGATAGCGCATACAAAATAAGTCTATAATCCCAGGAATCGCGCAACCACAGTACCTCCTTTAGTCCTAAGTATAAAATTTAATTTTTTTTCTTTTTTCATGGAATATCTACATAACAAAGTAAGAAATAACAAAATAAATACTAAACAAACTCCCTCTACACCCTTTTTATGGTATTAATGTGCAACTCATTTAAATTCTGATTTACATCACGAATACACAAAAAGGCCCATGTCTTCTCTTTAGAGAAAACATGGGCCTTTCATCACTTCATATATCTTAATCCATATAACCTGCGAGTCCTTTTTTCACAAGATAATCCATCTCTGTATCCAAAATATTCTCCACGGTCAACTCGTCCAGCTTAACATCTTTGCGACTCATGACGTAATCCACAAGATCATCACTGTCGATGTCAATATCTCCTTTGGCGCCTTTATGTGCATTATCGATATATACTTGCTCATGCTTCAGCACGAGGCGAATGTTCTGTGGGGTGGCCTTCGTTTGGCTCACAATATAATCGACAAGCTCCTGCTCGTTTAGTGTTTTGTTCATTGTTCTCAGCTCCTATTTATTATATTATCGCCATTGTAACACAGAAAGGAGGGATCAGATAAAACGCTCCGTGACCCTGTTTTATATACACCCTATTTGTCCAAAATGTATCTGGTAGGAAATATTTTTCAGAATATATAAACAGGAATACACAACTCTCTTCTCGAACTGTTGTTAATGAAGTTGCAACTTATCTGAATACAATGATGGAGGTAACCATGGAGAACACTGGACTCGGGGGAAAAAGCATCATTCTCAGACTTGAAATGAACACCCAGGAAATCAAATTCGGACAGGTCGCTGCTACCATTTTTGAAGCTGGCGGCGATATAGTAGCGATCGATGTTATTCAGGCCAGCGGGCATATCACCGTCCGCGATATTACGATTACGGTCACAGATAGCGTTGATATCAGCAAGATCACTACCGCAATCAAGAACTTACAAGGTGTCCGGCTCGTTAATATATCGGACCGAACCTTCCTGCTGCACCTGGGTGGAAAAATCGAAACCCAACCCAAAATACCGATTCAAAACCGTGACGACCTGTCCCGTGTATATACGCCTGATGTAGCCCGGGTATGTTCGGCTATTCAAGAAGATCCAAGGAAAGCATATACTTTAACAATTAAAAGAAATACAGTTGCCGTCATTTCTGATGGAAGCGCCGTACTAGGACTGGGTAATATCGGTCCCTATGCCGCCATGCCTGTCATGGAAGGTAAGTCGATGCTATTCAAACAACTTGCTGGCGTTGATTCCTTCCCCATTTGTTTGGACACGCAGGATACAGAGGAGATCATCTCCTGTATCAAAGCGATTGCACCAGCCTTTGGTGGTATCAATTTGGAGGATATTGCTTCTCCGCGCTGCTTCGAAATTGAAGAAAGACTACGCGATGAACTTGATATTCCGGTCTTCCATGACGATCAGCATGGGACAGCCGTAGTGTTGTATGCTGCACTAATTAACGCTCTTAAAGTTGTAGGCAAAACCATTGATCAAGCCAAAGTTATTGTCTGCGGTATCGGGGCAGCAGGGGTTGCTTGTAGTAAAATACTGTTGTCCGCAGGAGTTAAAGAAATTATCGGTGTAGACCGGGAAGGCGCCCTAGCATCCGGGAACAGCTATAGTAACAGCATGTGGCAATGGTATGCCGAGAACACCAATCCACATCGTGTTCAAGGTTCATTGCGGGATGTCATTAGAGGAGCCGATGTATTTATAGGCCTTTCCGCAGGCGGACTGCTTACACGTGAGGATGTGCTCTCGATGGCCGATAAACCTATCGTGTTCGCAATGGCTAACCCGACGCCAGAGATCCGTCCAGAAGAGGTAGAGGATATCGTAGGCGTCATTGCTACTGGTCGTTCGGATTATCCGAACCAGATTAACAATGTGTTATGTTTCCCGGGAATTTTCCGTGCAGCTTTGGACTGTAGAGCAACAACGATTAACGAGGAAATGAAGTTAGCAGCTGCAGAAGCAATCGCCTCTGCTGTATCCGATGAGGAACGTAATCCTTCGTATATCATTCCTAGTGTTTTCAACCAGAATGTCGTTAAAGCTATTCGTGAACTCGTTGTGAAAGCAGCGATCCGTTCCGGCGTTGCCCGAAGATATCCAAGAGAATAAACCCAGCCTCTCTAAAGACCGGATGACTATAACTCACCCGGTCTTTTTATAATAATTCTCTAGGCGTCCTGCACATTAGCGAGTTTGAAATAATTCGATTACACCTAAAGGAGTAAATGAAATGAAAAAAAGCACGCTCGTTCGAAAATTCAACAAGCAGGCGTCCATGTATGAGAGAAACAGTAGACAGCGTACACTTGGCGAATGGCGAAGTCGTCTGCTTCAAGATCTTGATGGAAAAGTGCTGGAAGTTGCTGTCGGCGCCGGGGCTAATTTCCCTTATTACAATCGGGAAACGGTTGACCTGACCGCTGTTGATTTCAGTCCAGAAATGCTAAAAAGCGCACAACGAATGGCCGCGGATCTGGATCTCAAGGTATCATTCCAGCAGCATGACATCGAGACACTTCAGCTTCCTGAAAGATCCTTCGACTGTGTCGTATCCACCTTATCTCTGTGCGGATACGATGACCCTCTGCAAGTGGTAAACAAGCTAAACCGCTGGTGCAAGCCGGGAGGACGCATTTATTTGCTCGAACATGGGATCAGTCATATCAAGCTGCTTGGCATAACACAGCATCTCCTCAATCCCGCTGCGCGCCGTATATCCGGCTGCCACTTTAATCGGGATATTCTTGGTATCGTGCAATCTTCAGATATAGAGATTATAAAGACGGAGCGCTATTATGGTGGTATGGTTCATCTCATATGGGCAAGAGCTACTTAGACGACAGCGATTATGCCTTCAGATCCGCTACTTCCAATTCCACACCTCAATCTGGCCTAATCCGAAGTTGTGAAATGCGGGTACTTCTTTCAATTTTTCCAGTTCTCTAACAGGTCCGGTAACGACCGCACCGTACACTTGGATACCGTTATTCTTCAGAAACGTGAGCCGCTGTTTATCCTCCTGTACTCCATTATAATTCACATGCGTAGTTAACCACTCCAAATCCTTCATCATTTGTTGGCTAGCCATATCAATATCATCTGTGCTTATGCTCGTGGCTTCTGTTCTCCCTAACCCGTCTTCTGAGTAACTGAAAAAGGGCCGAAGGGTTAAATGAGGTACATACATGGAATCACCGCTCGTTGAATAGTTAGATAGTTTCACTTCCTTCATTTCTCCCGAGTACATGGGCATTGCTGTGATCCACAGATCATAGTCAGACAAAAGCTCAGCGAGCTGCTGGGGCGGCATTGCCTTAGTTAGCGTAAAACTCATCTCCGACACAAAACCGTCCTCAATATGACCCAATTGTTTAATCGCTTCTTCTTCCCTCTTTAGAGCCTTCTCCCCACCTCCATAAATAACAGACATCGGTACCCAAAGATTCAACGTATTGCCGTTTAAATATTGAGGATTATCGTCTAATGTATACCTGATCTCACCGAACAGACTTTGTTCTGCGTGCAATTCACCTATGATTCGTTTTTGTTCTCCGACTTGTCGATATACTTTTGCAGTGATCGATTGTTTAAGCAGCGGGCTCACCTTAATTAATCTGATATCTTTATCTACTTTCAATCCATCCCCATGCAACTCTACAAGGGTGATAACAGCACGCTCGAACTGAAAGCTTTTTCCTGATCTGTCAAAATAGAAGTAAGTTAATCCCCTGTATATCGAAAATAGGAAAAATACCAAAATTGCAATCCCAATTATCCTTATACCCAGCTTGATCCTGTTACTCCATATCATCCGGCGCTTCTTCTGCTCCAATGATTCCGACGAGAATGCTTTTGTTTCAGTCATCTTCACATCACCCATAGACACGCTTTCCCCCATTCTTTTATCTGTATAACCCCCCTTCCCTCTAAAAGTTATAATGTACAACAAGAAAAAACGCCGTATCCGCGGCAAACAGCCGCAAATACAGCGTATATACTTAATCATTCATATTATTAATTCTTATCCGTTGAATCGTCCCAGCACTCCACATTATGGAGACCTTCAATACTGTTTTTTGTGAAAACAGGATCAAGTCCCGCTTTCTTCTGTTTCGTATAGTCTTTAAGCGCCGCAATCGCGAACTTGGAGAGCAGTGTGATCGCGATCAAGTTCACAATCGCCATCATACCCATAAACAGATCAGCCATATTCCACACTAACTGCACACTGGTTACAGATCCGAAGAGCACCATACCAAGCACACAGCCTCTGTATAACCATACCCAAATTCGCTTGGAGTTAAGGAATTCAATGTTAGTTTCTCCGTAGTAATAGTTACCCAGCAGAGTACTGAAGGCAAACAAGAAGATCATAATCGCCAAGAAATCGGAAGCCCATGAGCCGAGCTGCATGCCGAGCGCAGCCTGAGTCAACTCAATGCCATCCAGCCCGGTCTGCTTGTACGCACCTGTAAACAAGATAATAAAAGCAGTACTTGTACAGATAACTAAAGTATCCATCAATACGCCAAGAGACTGGATGAGTCCCTGCTTAGCAGGATGGCTTGTCGTTGCTGTTGCTGCAGCGTTTGGTGCGCTACCCATACCCGCTTCATTTGAGAATAGACCACGCTTGATCCCGTTCATGAGGGCCGCACCTACGGCTCCCCCGAAAGCTTGCTCTAAACCAAACGCACTTTTCACGATAAGAGATAGTACCTCTGGCAATTTAGTAATATTAGCTACTACAATGAACAACGCCGTACCAACATAAATAACAGCCAAAACAATGACGATCCATTCGGACCATTTCGCGATTCGTTTCACGCCGCCAAAAATAATGACTGCAAATACCAGAGCCATAATGATTCCAAGCGTAAATCGGTCAATACCGAACGAATTCTCAAAAGCAACACTAATCGTATTGGACTGAACGGCATTAAATACAAGACCGAAGGACAACGTGATGAGCACAGCAAACAGCGCCCCCATCCAGCGTTTCTTTAAACCAAGCTCCATGTAATAAGCTGGTCCTCCGCGGAAACCGCCTGTCTTGTGATCTCTAACCTTGTATATCTGAGCTAAAGTACTCTCGATAAAGCTAGATGCCGATCCAATAATCGCAATGACCCACATCCAAAATACAGCTCCGGGGCCACCAAGCGATATAGCCAGTGCAACACCTGTAATATTTCCTGTCCCCACACGGGCTGCCATACTAATCGCAAAAGCCTGGAAAGAAGAAATACTGTCTGACCCACGATCCTTGGATTCTCTTATAACACGAATCATTTCATTAAACAGACGAAATTGCATAAATTTCGTTCTGAAAGTGAAATACAGACCTCCACCGATCAGCATAATAATTAACAGTTTCGACCAAATGAAATCATTCAAAATATCAATATAGTATTGTAATGTCTGCTCCATATGATGTTCCTTTCGTTCAAAATATAGTCTTAAAATAACAATCTGAAAATCATATTATAACCTGCTAACTTCCCTCAAAAACAAGAGGTTAATTATGGAATGGAAAGCAGGCTCTGTATAGCCAATCAAATAAGACCATCCCATTGATCGATATCAATTAGGATGGCCTAAAGTTCTACATCATATTTCTATTGTTGTGAGATTCCTGTATAAATCAAGATGGCATCTCGTAAAAATTCCGCCGAACCAGGCTGCTCTGCATCATAATATGCCTTAAATCGCTCATCCTCTACATACATTTGGGCAAGACCCGCATGCGCTTCTTTGCTGTAATCACTCCAATAAAACATAAGCCATTGTTTGTGAAGATCTGCTGCTTGTTGAGCCAATTCCCCAGCCGGATCCCCTTGCTTGAGAGCCTCAGCAAGTGTAACTTTCACTTCATTTTCAAGGCGAGTAACCTCTTGATATCGCTCAGGTGTCATTCCCTGCAGCTTAACATTGGATCGATCAATCGCGTCATCCCCATATTTTTTACGAATTTCTTTACCATACTTCTTCTCATTATCATCAATCATTGTCTGCTTAAATCCTTCAAACTTCTCTTGATCACTCATCAAACTTCCTCCTTCTGCGGATGCAATTGTCTTATCCACATTCCCTATTAATAAATCCAACTGTCTTCTTTTATCCAGAAGCTGCTCTCGATGCTGTCGAAGGGCAACCACAGGATCAAAAGAAGGTGATGTCATGATTTCTTTAATTTTGTCCAGATGTAGCCCGAGTTCTCTGTAAAATAAAATTTGCTGCAATCTGTCCACTTCTGCCTGCCCGTATATACGATAGCCTGACGAGCTCAATCTCTTTGGCTTCAAAATACCAATCTCATCATAGTATCGAAGCGTTCTAGTACTTATCCCTGCAAGCTGTCCCAGCTTCTGAACGGTGTATTCCATGGGTTCACCTCCTGACAACTTCACTCTACACCTTAACGTAACGTAAAGGTCAACAACTATTATTCTCTAACCTTAAAAAAATCGATACCTGTATAGGTACCGATTTTTGTCTTTCAACTACTTCATTACTGTCCTTTGTTCTCCTTCAGCTTGTTAAGTTCAGCTTTGACTCTTTCATGTGCTTCAAACTCATCCAACTTTCCTTGCGCCTGAAATCCAGGTGAACCATAATACGGAATACTCTGTCCCGCCTCCAAGTTACGCACTCTTTCTTCCACACGGGTAAAGCCTCTTGTTAGCCTATCCATGTCAAGACTCCCTACAACGGATGAGGCCGTCTTCATCGATTGAGCGGCATGAATGCGAGATTCGAGAAAGAACAAACGATTCAGCAAATCCTGATGCATATCCGTCAATTGAACAATTTGCTCTCTCAATGCCTTTACGTTCTGACGTATGACTTCCCGTTGCAATTCATATTCTTCTATCATCTGCTGATGATAAAGCTTGTCCTGAACGGCCATTTCAGCTATGGATTCCTCTTCACGTTCTATGGCCAGCTCCGCTTGGCGAAGCCTTTTCACAGCCATTTCTTCAGACCTTGCAATCATTTTGTCATACTGCTGCTCAGCAGTGAGCTGTTGTAACAATGCCTGACGAGTCTGATCTAACTGTTCCTCTACCTGACGGATATACTGCTTGGCCATACGAATCGGATCCTCCATACGGTCCAACATATGATTCATATCAGCTGTTGCCATCTCTTTCACTCTTGTAAAAATACCCATTATTGTTTCTCCTCCTTATAATTGCGCTTCTCCCATTCATCAAGCAATCTGCCACGTTCATAGGATGATGTTACAGGTACATTCATCCTGCTCACTGGATATTCTCCTATGAAAGGCTGGTTTCCATAATTGTCGTTTATACGTTTCATTCTTCCTTGAGCGAGGAACAGCAAAAGCATTACAACCAATCCCCAGAATGGAGTTAACAGACTCATTAACGACAATCCAGTCAGCACAGCTCCTCCCCATTTCAACAGCCCTGTTGCCTTTGCCCAAACAACAGCAAATACACCAAGCAGAACGACTTTTATCAATACCATAGCGATAGCTGACATCCCCATCAGCCCTAATCCATGATGAGATTTAAAGTGGTAGCCCCATCCTCCTTGACCAAATTGATGTCCCCGTCCAAATCCGCGGGGCATATCTACATGTCCTAGATGAGCTATATAACCAATGGTCTTAAGACCAAGCCATATGAATACAATTGCGGAAATCCCGATCCATAACCACGACATTCCCCGTTTCTGTTTCATCTCTCCTCTTCCTTTCCTTTCTCAAGTTCATTGATTTACTGCAGTGGAGGACGAATCCGAGCTGGCTGCAAATGTTTTATTCTGCATATACCCGGCCCCTCCTAAAACCACGCTGGCAGCAATGCTGCCTATTAATACTTTTCTTCCAACATGATTCATACTTCGTCGCTCCTTTTATTTGGTTTGTTGTGTCTTACATAACCGAGTATAGGGCGATAACCTGAGAAAGAACTTAGAGGCAGATTATGAGACGCTTAGGCTTGGCTGAACGTTCACTGAAAATGTCTAAGTAACTTCAAATAAAAAATCCTATTAAGTCAAGGAGACTTAATAGGATCATGCTGTATTTTATGAGTTAGACGGATATGCGCTAATTTTCGAATGGAAAGCCATAATGATGTAATCAGTACAATCTCGAATATATTTGTTGCTGCTGAACTCTGGATAGGAATAGGAACCGCGCTGCCAATCGTCATAATGAGCGTGCCCCAGAACAACACAGAAGTAACCTTCCTCTTCCACAGTATTATTCCAGCCGTAAACAACGGGATTAAGATGAGCATAACCATAAGAGGGGGACCCGATGATTCCTCTGCTGGTACATAACGCAAGGCTCCATACTCCAGAATAGGCTTTAGCGTCAAAGATACAGTTTCCGTAGCAACTTCCAGTACGATGAGCGCTGCTGTGAAAATCCACGTTCCCCATCGAGCCACCCGTTTGTGAGCCCAGCGACTACCTGAGCGTTGAATCAGCCCTAAAGAGACGATAGTTAATAATGGGGTACAGAAGGCGTGCAACCAAAATCGGACCAGATTCAATTTCTCTAATAACTCCCCTTCTCCAGCCCATTTTCCTATACCCATAATGCCGTTATCCCATACTAGTGCCGCCGTGACGATAAGTAACAGATACTGAAGACCAGGTGAGTTATCCTGCTTCCAAAGCACAATCCCCCAAACGAACAATAATACATATAACATAGCAATAATTATGTACAAGATGGAATCCACATCATCTCCCCTTTCGGCGTAACGATATTCTTTTAATCTTTATGTACCCTCCCTACGAAAAAATAACGCCTGTATGACAATTTTTGTCCATCGTTCATCATAAACTGGCGAGAGAGTTATACATTTATTTCTTATAATGAAAGCGTTACACCCCTACTCATGAAAAACTTAATATTTTCACTAAGGAGGTTACGATGAAAAAGCTTCGCATTGGAATGATCGGATACAAGTTTATGGGGAAAGCACACAGTAATGCCTACCGTGCATTGCCAATGTTCTTCCCTCATGCCACCAAACCTGAAATGGCCGTCATCTGCGGCCGTAACCAAGAAGCGCTGGAGCTTGCTGCTTCCCAGTTTGGGTGGGCAGAAACAGAAACCGATTGGAAGACATTAATCTCCAGAGATGATATCGATATTATTGATATTAATGCACCTAGTAATGCACATAAAGAAATTGCACTTGCTGCTGCCAAAGCAGGTAAACATATTTTCTGCGAAAAACCTCTCGCGCTGACTTTGAGTGACGCACGGGAGATGCTGCAGGCTGCAGAAGAAGCTGGCATTAAACATATGACCGGTTTTAACTACCGGTTCTCCCCTGCTGTTCAGCTCGTTAAGAAGCTTATCGATAGTGGAAGGCTAGGGGGAATTTATCATTTCCGCGCTTGGTTCTTACAGGATTGGATCTTAGACCCGGACTTCCCGCTCGTCTGGCGGTTGCAAAAGGATATCGCAGGTTCAGGTTCACACGGCGATCTGGGTGCACACCTGATTGATCTGGCTCATTATCTCGTCGGTGAACTAGACGAAGTGATCGGGATGAGTGAAACCTTCGTTAAAGAAAGGCCGATTGCTGAAGAAATGACTGGCCTCAGTGCTAAAGGCAGCAAGTCTGCTCCCAAAGACAAAGTCACGGTGGATGATGCCACTTTGTTTATGACCCGCTTTAAGAATGGTGCGCTTGGTAGCTTTGAAGCTACCCGCTTTGCTGCAGGACACCGATCCACAAATTCTTTTGAGATTAATGGTAGTCTTGGCAGCGTTAGATTTGATTTTGAGCGCATGAACGAACTTGAAGTTTACTTCACTTCAGATGACGAAGATGTGCAGGGATTCCGCCGCGTACTAGCAACTGACCCTGCTCATGCCTACTCGGAAGCTTGGTGGCCTCCCGGTCACACCATTGGATTTGAGCATACCTTTATACACGAAATGCTGGAGTTTACTAGCGCCATTGCGGAAGATAGACAACCCGAACCGAATTTCCATGATGGTGTTAAGTGTCAGATCGTTCTTGAGGCTGTTGAACGATCCATACAGGAACGTCGCTGGATGAAAATTTCTGAATTATAACAACGGATGGAGATGCAGTTACGATGAAAAAAGCACTGATCGTGTGGGGTGGCTGGGACGGACATCAACCACAGCAAGTGGCAACGATTTTCGCAGAAATTTTGAAAGAGCACCAGTTTCAAGTCGAGGTTTCAAATACACTTGATGCCTTTGCAGATGGAGCTAGTCTGAAACAATTAGATCTAATCGTGCCCGTGTGGACAATGGGAGAAATTCCACAGGAGTATGTACAGAATGTATCGGAAGCGGTACAGAACGGTACCGGACTCGCAGGATGTCACGGTGGAATGTGTGATTCATTCCGTAACAATGTGGACTGGCAGTTTATGACCGGCGGACAGTGGGTAGCTCATCCCGGTAATGATGGCGTGAAGTATTCCGTAGAGATTAAGCAGAGCTCCAGCCCACTCATCCAAGGAATTGAAAATTTCACAGTAGAGTCAGAGCAATATTACTTACACGTAGACCCAGCAGTCGAGGTGCTTGCCACAACCCGCTTCCCTGTTGCTGACGGTCCTCACCGGTTCAATAAGGCTGTCGATATGCCAGTTGTCTGGACAAAGCGCTGGGGACACGGAAGAGTGTATTACAACTCACTAGGTCATCAGGCAAACATTGTCGAACTTCCAGATGTTAAAGAACTGATGACTAGAGGATTGTTATGGGCGGCAGAAGGCAAAGCAATAGCTGAGACGGATTAAAGGAGATCACAATCATGCAAACTACCATCAAAGTCGGCATCATCGGATGCGGTAACATTAGCGGTATCTACTTGGAGAACTGCAAAAAATTCAATACTCTGGAACTCATCGCTTGCGCCGATCTCGACCTTGAAAAAGCGAGAAATCAAGCTGACAAGCACAATATCCCATTGGCGTGTTCTGTTGAAGAGCTTCTTGCCCATCCGGAAATTAATCTCGTGATCAATCTTACAATTCCAGCTGTTCATGCTAAGGTGAGCCTGCAAGCGCTAGAAGCCGGCAAGCATGTCTATGTAGAGAAGCCGCTTGCGCTAACACTTGAAGAAGGACAGCAAGTGCTGAAGACCGCTGCTGAAAAAGGCCTGCTTGTAGGCAGCGCGCCAGATACTTTTCTCGGAGCAGGGATTCAAACGGCTCTGAAAATGATTAACGAAGGTGCCATTGGCCGTCCTGTCTCGGCCACCGCCTTCATGATGAGCCGCGGTCATGAATTCTGGCATCCTGATCCGGAATTTTATTACGCAGATGGCGGCGGTCCGATGTTTGATATGGGTCCCTATTATTTAACGGCTCTCATTCAACTACTCGGTCCTGTACGAAGAGTAGCTGGTATGACAAGCAAAGCTCTGCCTGAGCGGATCATCACGAGTGAGAAAAAGTATGGTCAGCGCATTCCCGTTGTCGTTCCAACCCATGTTGCTGGAACCATGGAGTTTAATAACGGTGCCATAGCAACGATGATTACCAGTTTCGATATCTTCGGTGGCAGTACGCTTCCTCATATTGAAATTCACGGTACCGAAGGCAGTTTGCTCGTTCCAGACCCCAATGGATTTGGAGGAACCTTAATGTACCGGAAGCTCGGCGAGAAGAGCTGGACGGAACAGCCTTTAATCCTGGGACATGACAGTAACAGTCGAGGAATTGGACCTGCAGACATGGCAGATGCCATAATGAATAACCGACAACATCGTGCAAGCGGTGAGCTAGCCTATCATGTACTGGAATCAATGTGGGCCTTCCAGCTCTCATCTGATTCAGGCAGCTATTACTACATGAAGAGTACATGCGAACCTGCAGAACCACTAGTAGGACAGCCGTTTTACGAAGTAACGATATAAGATTCAAAACATTGATTTTCCAAAAATTATAAATTACAATGTAACTAATCAAACAACGGAGGTGTTCCAATCATGATGATGACCGTGTTCTTAACCGCTATTCAATAAGTATAATTGAATAGCGCCTGTGCTTGAAATGGATGACACTAATTAGAGAAATTTCGATACGTCGATAGACGTTTATTTCTCATTAGCATTCTCAAGCATAAGGTCTCAAAAGAACTCGATCATCATAACTACGATTGGAATGTACCGCTCTTGGCAAGGGTGTTTTATACTGCTTAAGACGGTTCTAAGCCGTGACTGATCCCGGAGGGTTCGTCACGGCTTTTTTGTGTTCTTTTGACCGAGTTCATCAAACATTTGAATGGAGATGATCTTTTGAAATCATTTAAATTAAGTATGGATGTTTATAGTGCTAAGGAAAAATTAACAACTATTCTTGGCAGTCCTATAACTAGTCTCTCCCCTATAGAGATGGGGGAACTTAGCAAAGTGTTCAGTTTCGAATGCAACGGTCATGCGTACGTGGCTCATTTTAAAGAAACAAAGGATTCATTGGTAAAAGCAAACTATATATATCAAACCTACGGTTCCCGGCTACCCATTCCAAAGGTTATCGAGGTTGAGGAACTAGACGGTATATTCATTTCGATAACAGAAAAAGCTGCCGGAAAGCCCATAAGCACCTTCTCTCCCGTCCAGCAAGAATTTATATTGAGGGATGTAGCCAGACAATTAGTTAAGTTAGGTCAACTGGACATTAACCAAACCCTAGGTTACGGATGGATTTCTCCAAAGGGTAAAACCACATCCACATCATGGACCGAGACCATCGAGAAGTTCTTTGCGATTGATCCAGATGACTTTTATCAAGATTGGACACGGTTATACGAAGAAAGTTTTTTGGAACGACCGCTATTTGAGGAGGGCTTCTCATCTATGATGAAGTTACTTCGATATGCCCCTAAGAGCCCGCTGCTTGTACACGGTGATTTTCATCTAGGCAATATGCTGTCCGATGGGAACAAGGTTACAGGTATTGTGGACTGGGAGATGGCTATGTATGGTGATTTCATGATGGACGTTGCCGGTCTTCACTTCTGGCATCCTGCGCTCGATTTTCCTCGAAAAGTACAAGACATATGTAGATTACACGATATAGACATTCCTCATTTCGAAGAACGTCTTCGCTGCTACATGCTGTTTAAAGCGGTAGATGGTCTCCGTTTTTATGCTAAACAGGATGCCAGACCGAGCTATGATTATATAAAAGGTCGATTGAAGACTCTCCTTCTGGACAAATAGAATCATCTTATCTATGATGAAATTGCTGGAAGGATCCTTATCCTTATCCTTATCCTTATCCTTTAGACCTAACGACGTATGGTGGTGAACGTGAAGCATGAAGTTCTTTTATCAGGATTGGCATTTTGACAGCGAGCTGCCGATGAAGATCTTTTCTCAAAACGATATAAGCTTCCATGCCCACTGCCATCCGGAAGTTGAGCTTATTTATGTGGAGTCTGGTTCTCTAATAATCGGCGTGAATGAGGAAAAACGGCGGGTTTCCCAAGGGAATTTAGTCGTGTGTGGGAGCAATGATATCCATTACTTTGAGAATGACGGGTCAGATTCGAAGGTTATCGTTCTCATTTTCAAACCAGAGCTTCTTGGAGGTTTGCGCATATGGCCCGACGAATTCCAATTCACCTCACCATATGTGACCAGCAACATAGAAACAGAGCATGTAAGCAAGCTAATGTATTCGATCCTTCAGGAAAACAACAAGAAATCATTAAATGGCTTCGCCATGATTACTAAAGGGCTACTACTTCAGTTATGCGGGATGCTGCAAAGATACATTCCTTCACTTCCACAGGACAAGGAACCTCTCGAACAAAGAGCCCGAATGCAAAAGATTCTTTCATATATAGAAGAAAATTGCTGCACAGAGATTACACTGGAATCCATCGCTCGGCATTTCAATATGGATCCTCATCATTTCAGCCGGACCTTTAAGTCCACACTCGGAATCAACTTTAAGACCTATTTAAATACGGTTAGAATATCACTCGCAGAAATAAAATTAGAGTCAACTGAAGCCAGTATCACAGACATTGCACTAGAGTGTGGATTCTCGAGTATTCGCACATTCAATCGGGTGTATAAATCCTTGAGAGGACGAACACCATCCAAATTACGCAAATCATAAATCATACGTAAGTTTGGCATTATTAAATCTAAAAAAAGCCTGCGCTCCCTAGATAACATCCGGGAGCAGCAGGCTTTCATTTGATGTCGTTATATTGTGATACTAGAGACTTTCTTCTACTTCGCTGCGCGTTGGCATACCACCTTGCGCTCCAAATTTCGTAACGGACAGGGATGCTGCACGATTCGCAAATTTCAAGCTATCCTTAATGTTCATACCTTCTGCAATCGCTACCGCAAATGCTCCGTTAAATGTATCCCCAGCTCCTGTTGTATCAACAGCCTCAACGCTATATCCTGACACTACGACTTCTTCCTTACCGTCAAAATAGCGGACGCCTTTCTTGCCTTCTGTGACAATCAGCTTGTTCGGATAACGACGAAGCACATCACTCAGCGACTCTTTTCCAAATAGAATATCTGCTTCATGTTCATTCGGTGTAATATATGATGCCTGTTCAACGACATCCTGTGGTACCGAACGGGCAGGAGCAGGATTGATCATAAGAGGAACGTTATATTTCCCACACAATTCACTTACGTAAACTACGGTTTCTTCAGGGATTTCTTGCTGAATCAGAACAATATCCGATGCTTTAATGACATCCACTGCCTTATCAATATGATCAGGTGTTACATGATCATTCGCTGCCTTAACGACCACAATGCTGTTATCGCCTTCTGCTAAGATGATGTGTGCTGTACCGCTCTCCATACCTTCAATGACTCCCATGTAGTCTGTATTAATTCCGTTCGCTTTAAAATTATCCAGAATAGATTTACCGAGATGATCATCGCCAACACACCCAATCATCGTTACCTCAGCTCCGAGTCTAGCGGCCGCCACCGCCTGATTGGCGCCCTTACCTCCAGGAACAGTCTTGAAGCTTTCACCAAGAACGGTTTCTCCTGCTCCCGGGCGTATAGACGAGGTTACCACCAAGTCCATTGAAGCGCTGCCTACCACTGTAATTTTCGTCATTTATGATCCACCTTTCTAGTTGTCTCTCGTTCGATAAATTTTACAGGGAATTTCTTACTATGATTTTCTATATGCTGCTCTTCAATATATTGAATAAGCAAACGGGCGGCCTCCCGTCCCATTTCATACGCAGGTTGATGAATCGTTGAAAGCGACGGAGCAAGCAATCTGCTTAACGGAATATCATCAAAGCCAATAATCTGTACATCTTCCGGCACCCTTTTCCCTAACCGATGCGTTTCCTGAAGCACAGCGGATGCAACCATATCATTACTAGCTATAATGCCATCGGTGTCCGGGTATTTCCGAAATAATTCTTTTGACCAATCTTCTGCTTCGGTTAAAGAAAAGGATGTCGTCTCAAGTACATCATGGCTGACGCCCAATTCTTTAAGAACCTCAATCGCTCCTTCAAAACGGTCCAAAGCTGGCCGTACATGCGCAGGACCTTGCAGTACAGTAATCCGTTTGCTACCGCGCTTAACCATTTCCCGAGCAGCTATACCGCCGCCTTCTCGGCCATCCGCATAAACAGAAGGTCGATCACTGGAGGTTCTGTCCAAGAATACGACGGGTATGTTCAGCCCCGCATAAATGTCTGCATCCGGGTCATTCGTAGATGAGATAACACCAACTACATTATTCTGAACAAAGGTCTGGATATAATCCATTTCCTTCTGCCGGCTTTCATCACTGTTTCCGAAGATTAACCGATAGTTATTCTCCTGCATTTCGTCTTCAACCCCACGGGCCAACTGTGGGAAATATGGATTTGTAATATCCGGAAGCAGCAAGCCGATGAGTTTCGACTTTCTCTTATATAAAGAACGCGCTACTTCATTCGGTGTGTAGTTCAGCTGACGAATTGCTTCATCAACTTTTCTGCGGGTATCTTCATGAACGTATCCGTTCTGATTCAGGACACGTGAAACTGTCGCAACGGATACTCCCGCAGTAAGTGCTACCTCTTTAATTGTCGCCATATTCAAATCTCCTTATCCCATGTGTAACCGGTTACACATATAGACTATCATATTATAGATTTAGCCGCAAGTGTGTTTTCACATTGACAAAAAGAGGAGTGCAACTTCATTCTGCCCCCTCTTCATTCCTTCAACATCTCTTTCTCCTAATGATGTACTAGCGAACGACTCGGAACCCGCAGTTCCCTGTTGAGCTGTCCGGTGTATTGGAGCTTCTTGCTGCTACTCTATATCGATTACAATAAGACCGATGACATAAATACGAGCCGCCACGCATAGAACGTCTACCAGTCGCCTGTTTAAATTCCGGATTACGTGCGGCTGTCTGGAGGTGGTATGAAGGGCTAAACCAATCTGTACACCATTCCCAAACGTTCCCTGACATATTATAAAGTCCATATCCATTTGGCTCATAAGCATCAACAGGTGCCGTTCCTACATATCCATCAAGTGCGCTATTGTGAGTTGGAAACTTCCCTTGCCAGATGTTACAGCGATGTTCGCCGTTCACTTTCAGCAAATCTCCCCAAGGATATGTTCTACGCTCCAGTCCTCCGCGTGCTGCGTATTCCCACTCCGCTTCCGTTGGCAATCGAACCTCAGCCCATTTGCAGTAAGCTTCCGCATCATTCCATGATATGTGCGTCACAGGGTGATTCAGTCGATCTTCGATATGGGAATCCGGTCCTTCCGGAGCACTCCAGCATGCACCTTCCACAACGAGCCACCAAGGCACTTCCTGCGGCACGTTTGCTACAGATTCCTTAATCTGATCAGAGGCTAAAAGATGAAATACATAAGACCAACCGAAACGTTCCGCTTCCGTGACATAGCCGGTAGCGTCCACAAAAAGCTTAAAATCGGCATTTGTAACCGCATACGGAGATATTTGAAAGGAATCGATCTCAACCTGGCGAACAGGCCCTTCCCCATCCGCAGGAAAACCTTCTTTCGTATCCGTCCCCATCGCAAAAACTCCGCCGGGAATTGTTATCATCGTATCGAAGTGAGGCTTTTCTACTTTTACCGTCGTTCTAACATCATGCTGCATGTTTGCCGCATTTGGCAATGTGACTTGTTCTCTCGTACCTGCACAGCAGGATGTTGGTTTATTCACTTCCATGCCTCCAAATATTTTTTAACGTGTTTATTAGAATAATACGATGCCTGCAACCCCCGCCGCAAGAATAAGTATAAATGGATGAAGCTTATATTTAAGAAGCAGGAACAAACTTACCCCACATATTAATAATGTTCCGACTGTCGCCCAGGTAATTCCTGATTCTTGCTTACCTAAGAATCCGAAGTGTATTGCTGCATAGACGATAAGGCCCGTAACGATTGGTCTTAGTCCATAAAAAGACGATTTAACCCATTTATTATTTTGAACTCGAAAAAATAGAGCTGCAAGTATGATGATGATCACGAGTGATGGCAATATCATCCCCAAAGTGGACATAATCGCACCTAAAGGTCCCGCTGCCTTGTAGCCAATCAGTGTAGCGCTATTCGTAGCAATGGGACCTGGCGCCATACCAGCAAGCGAGACCGCTTCCTGAAATTGTACAGATGACAGCCACCCGTTCTCCGAAACTTCATATTCAATGAGTGGAATAACTGCATATCCCCCGCCGAAAGAGACAAAGCCTATTTTTAAAAATGTGACAAACAATTCCCAGAGCATAACTCTCCTTCTTTCAATAGATACATTAGATGTAGTATTCCGGATAGAAGGACTCCTGGCTGGATATAGAATTAGGTTCTTTCTCTGTTCTTACCTTAAGCCCAATCCATTCCTTCCCTTTCACAAAAACAATGCCCCCAAGCAAGCCAAAAGCAATCATATATATCGGACTAATTGGAACCAATAGCAAGATAAGCACGGCACTAACGGACATAAAAGCTGTCGCCATATCAAATACGGCTTGTTTAGCCATACGATATGCAGCCATCAGGATCAATGCGATTACAGCCCCCTGAATCCCCTTCAAAGCAGCTCCAACTTTAGGATTATCGTGAAAGAGAAGGTAAAAGACACTTAACGCGATCACAATCAAAAATGTAGGAAGCGTAATTCCTGCAACTGCGGCAACCGCTCCAGCTAGCCCCGCTTTTCGATAGCCGACAAAGGCTGCTGCATTCACGCCCACACCTCCAGGAGCCGATCCAGAGAGAGATACCATGTCCGCCATTTCCTTCTCATCAATCCACTGTTTCTTCTCCAATATCTCCCGTTCAATCACCGGTATCATGGCGTAACCGCCGCCAAACGTTGAAGGACCAATCCGAAAAAAGGTAACAAATAACTGCAGAATCATGCTCCGATCTTCTCTCGTCCCTTTTGTCCTGTTCATCCTTTCCCCATCTCCCTTTACTCGTTAACTCCATTGTATCATCTTTATTCCATTTTGGAATAATGTTTAGCGGATTTCGATGAGAAAATATTTAAAGTTAACGAAAATATGCTAATAATCCGGTTTAATCATGTTCTTTATTATTTCTATCATCTTATCGGGAATGCACTTTATACTATTATGGTATAAAGTAAGTCGTGGAAAAAGAACATTTCATCCGCTATAATCAGGTTAACAATGCGTATTTAAGGAGTATTCAATGCAGAATGAACACATCCCAACGCCCAAGCAGCTCATATATAATCTAATTGCCGAAAAAGGGACGGTCGCCAAGGCCGATCTCTTAGCATATACCAGCTTAACAAGCAGCACCTTAACCCGGATGCTTGAGGAGATGATCGAGGAAGATCTGATCGAGGCTGCTGACCTGGGACCATCTCGGGGCGGTAGACGGCCAATTTTGTACCAGATCAACGCGAATTACGGATATATCTTTGGTTTAGAAGTATCAAGGATTCATTCCTCACTTGGTTTATTTGATATGCAGCTCAATCCCAAGTCACTCATACATTGGCGTATGGATGAGGCGATGACGCCTGAGCGCTTCCTCGAGTACACAATGCGGCAAATTCGGAACTTTCTTAGGGACCACCGAATTCCACATGAAAAAGTGCTTGGCTTAGGTATCGGTGCTGTCGGTCCCTTGGACCGTACTTCCGGGACCATTCTGGATCCTCTCTATTTCCCTGCCAAGGGGTGGTGCAACATTCCAATCTGTGACCTGTTTGCGAAGGAAACGGGTTGGCGGGTTATCCTTGAGAACGGAGCCAATGCCGCATTAATCGGTGAACAATGGGCGCTACGCCATGACCAGATCCAGCATGCACTGTATGTCCATGCCGGGGTCAGCCTGCGTTCTGCGATGATGTCTCACGGCCGAATTGTTCATGGAACCATGGATATGGAAGGATCAATTGGGCAAATGATCATCCAAACTGATGGCCCAAGACTAAATAATACCGGCAACTATGGGGCACTCGAAGCCTACGCTTCTATTGAAGCACTTGAGAAACAGGCACGCGCACAGGCGAAAATGGGCAGGTTTCCTTTTCTTCATCATAAAGAAGTCCCCCCTGAACAGATCAACTTTGATCTGCTGCTGCAAGCACAAAGGCTCGGTGATTCCTTCGCGCAGGAGTTATTTAATCAATCCGCAACTTATTTCGGAATCGGGCTTGCCAATCTGATCAACATTTTTCACCCGGAGAAGGTTATTCTAGGCGGTGCGCTGATCAATTCCAGCCAAATGTATTTTGAAACAGCTACCGAAATTGCCACGAAGAATGCCTACTACTACCCGAAATACACACCGCAATTCTCCAAAGGAGAACTCAAAGAGGCCGCCGTTGTTACAGGGGCCGCCTTGAATGTGTGGAAGACTATGGAGTTATAAGAAACGTGTGCACACATAGACATTAGTTAATTGCAAATAGATCGTTGAAGGCTTCACTCATGACAGGGTGATTGTATACCTGATCTCTTAAATAACTGTAGGGTACATCCAAATCCATGGCCAGTTTCACTAAATTGATCAGTTCATGCGATTCCGGACCAAAGAGGGTAGCACCTAGAATTTTACCTGTTTTTTTATCTACTACTGCTTTAAATAATCCTCGTAAATCGTCGATGACATGTGCCCGAGGATGAGTAGCAATCCTTAGTCTACCCTCTGCTACTTCGTAACCCTGCTCTTCAGCCTCTGCCGCAGTCATGCCAACCCTTGATAAGGGAGGATCGATAAAAATAGAATACGGAATATGATTGCGGCTTGCCAGGGAACGCTTCTTGTCACCGAATAAATGATCCATGACAATCCGAGAATCGTCGAGGGAGATATAAGTGAATTGCATGCCGCCCTTCACATCACCCATCGCCCAAACATGAGGCACCGTCGTTTCTAGATGATCATTTACTCTAATAGCACCCTCTTCAGTCATTTCAATCCCTGTATTATCTAAACCTAGATTTTCAACATTCGGCTTTCGGCCTGTCGCGATTAGTACAGCATTTGCGTTAACCTTCTCTTGATTAGATAAAGTTAATGTGATCATACCATTCTCTTCTTCAGTAATTTCCTCAGCCTTCGCCTCAAAAATAAATCGGATCCCTTTGCTCTCCAATTCTTTTTTGACCTCGGAAGCAATTTCTAGGTCTTCACGAGGTAGAAGCTCCGATTCAGGCGTCACAACTGTGACTTGCGAGCCGAAATTTTGATACATGGACGCATATTCCAAGCCGATGTACCCTCCGCCAATGATAACTAGTTTATCCGGAAGCTCTTTCGTCTCAATTAAAGTCGTACTTGTATAAACTTTATTCGACGATAGATCCCCTTTTATTGGTGGCACAACGCTGGTTGCCCCTGTATTAATAAAGATGTGCTCTCCCTTAAGCACTTCAATTTTCCCATTCCATTCTACTTCTATTTCTTTATCGGATCGGAATTTAGCTTCCGAATTAATAATCGTCACCTGCTCAAGATCATCCAACTTTTTGAAATTGGTGGCTCTTAACTTTTGCACAACCTGATCTTTTCGTTCAACTGCATCCCTGTAGGGAACTTTCTTCAATCCATCATGTACAAGCGTTTTAGTTGGAATACACGCGATGTTGATACAAGTCCCGCCATACATCTCCGGATCTTTTTCAATCATGGCCACTTTCCAATCTTTTTTCGCTAGAGCACCTGCTAAGGTTTTTCCTGCCTTGCCGAAACCAATAATAATTGCATCAAAAGCTAACATATTTATCCCCTCCTTTACTCAACCGGCGTTAATTCATCCTCGGTTACCCATTTATGATTCGCCACTTCTTCTCCTGTTTCTGTGTCCGGATACGTCACCATATATACGGTTGTCTGTTTAGCCGAATCAATGACAGCTGTAGCACCATCCATCCCTTTCATATGATCCGCTTTTAACACAACCTCATCTCCAGCTTTAAATGGTTCCGCCCCATGGTTATCAAGTTCTTCATGAATGACCCATTTATGATCTTCTACTTTTTCGCCGCCAGTTGTAGGGGTATATGAAACAGTATATACAGTCGTATCATAGGCACCTGCAATAGTGGCAACTGCCCCTTTCATACCTTTCATATGATCCGTGTTAATGACCGCTTGACTGTTTACCGGATATACTGGATTTTTTGCCTCAGCTAAATCTTTGGGAACTTCCCCTGAACCTGAATGATTCATATCAGCATGTGAGCCAGAATCATCGTTCATTTCCATATTTGTCGAATTATTATTAGGTTCATTCGCGGTTTCGGCTTCCCCTCCAGAACAAGCAGTTAGAGTGAAAACAGTGGCCAATGATATAATTCCCGTTAGAAACTTTTTATTCTTCATGATTTATCCCTCAATTCAAATGATGTAATTACTATACCCCGGTATAGTATAGAGCTGCCTCTAATATATAATACCCTCTCACAGGTTTAATAAACATCCTTGGGGCTAATCTCATGAAACTATGGTTCATATTACTTTAATGATGATGATGCGCATGTGCATCTGGGGCACTTGCCTTGACTGTGCACAGAAGTGAGTTGTCATGTATATGATTCTCTGATTCAACTTGCAGTGTCGTGTGCTGAATATCTTTATGTTCTAAAAGATGTTCAATCGTATGAAGAATGGCTTCTGTTTCATAAATCGTCTTACTTCCATCGACAACAATATGAGCTGTTAGAGCATTCAAGCTACTTGTGATGGACCAGATATGGACATCATGAACTCTCTTCACTCCGTCTACTTTTTGAATCGTCTGAACAATATCGTTCAAATCAACATTCTGTGGCGCGCCTTCCATCAATACATGTAAGGAGGATTTTGTGACAAAGTATCCACTGCGCAGTACAAGTGCTGCAACAATAACACTAGCAAGCGGATCTGCCCAACCCCAGCCAAAAAACATCATCAATAAAGCCGCGGCAATCGCACCAACTGAACCGAGCATATCACTCAGTACATGTAAATAAGCACCGCGCATATTCAAGTTATTCTCCGTATCGCTTCCACGCATCATAATCCAAGCGACTAGAACATTAATAAGCAGGCCAATAATACTAATAATTAGCATTCCCATTGTGGCAACTTCTGGAGGGTTGATGAAACGATCTATTGCCTCATAAAAAATATAAAGCGCAACTCCAATTAATGTGATTCCGTTTAATGTTGCAGCTAATATTTCAAATCTCCGGTATCCATAAGTTTTTCCGGTATTCACCGCTTTTTCTCCAATTGTGAACGCGAGCAAAGCGATACCTAAAGCAATGGAATCTGATAACATGTGGCCCGCATCAGAGAGCAAAGCCAAGCTATTTGTAATAAATCCCCCAGCTGCTTCAACAAGCATATACACGCTAATAATTGCGAATGAGATCAGCAATACTTTCTTGTTGTTCGTATGCACGTGGTTATGCCCATGATCATGAGTGTGACCGTGGTCGTGTCCAGACATTTCACTCTTCCCCCTTTAAAATATGAAAATGATTCATTTGTCTCATAAACAAACATATGAGCAATCATTCATATGTTTGTTTATATTATATGCACGCTGAAACATTCGTGTCAATCATAAATGGTGTATTTTCCCTTGTTAATTAAAAAGACCGTCTCAGGTATAAATACCATGAAACGGTCTTTGCTCTACTTTATTTAATTTTTCATACAAAAGAATACTTATTTATCGTGTAATGTATGTTGAAGAGTCTGTGTGAATATTTGTTCAATATGGGAATCATCCAAAGAATAAAAAACAGTCTTTCCTACTTTACGGCGTTTTACGATTCTCATGTTACGAAGATACCGTAGCTGATGGGAGATCGCGGATTGCCCCATGTCCAGTAATACAGTAAGGTCGTGAACACATAGTTCTCTCTGCAATAAAGCATTTATTAACTTCACTCGTGTAGGGTCACTAAATGCCTTGAACCAGTCCGCTACTTGGATTGCTGCATATTCATCAATCATCGCTGCTTTCACTTGCATGATATCAGCTTCTGATCCAGGACATGCTAAGTCACAATCTTCAACCAAAGGATCTTTGTGCTCCACTTTTAATCACCATCCTATTCGCACCTTCTCCTCTATTGTATAGTAGCATCATGAAAAACGAAAGGATTACGATTAAGAGGCCCCTCCTCTGCGTAGATTACATAGTTCCAATGGAGGCAAATAAAAGACCTTGATAGACAAGGTTTCTTGTCATCAAGGTCTCTCACTTATATCTTCAATCCTTATCCTTTGGTGCTCTTACGCGGCATTTTGATAAGTGCTAAAAGTATGCACCCCAATCCCCCACCCGTCATTAGCCCGCTAGTGAAATCATTCATGACCACATCCAACCTTTCCAAAATGATCGGGCTAACAACTAGCATCATTCCTACCGCAACAGCATACTGAAATCCTTTTTTACTCATTAGAATAACCTCCATCAAATTGATTTATTTATTCCCATTCTTCTGTTGTCGATATATGTGTTTATTACTCCTTACATCTTATAAGCTTTCATTGCTTTTCCAAGCTCTTTCAAGCTCGGACGCTTACCATACATCAGCACGCCCGTGCGGTAAATCTTCGCTGAGAGCCAGCCTAAGATTAAGGTCGATAAGAAAAGAATCGCAAGTGATAAGAAAATTTCCCACATTGGTGGCTCACCCAGTCCGATACGAACAATCATCGAGGTTGGAGAGATGAATGGAATATAAGCAGATACCTTCATCAATGTTGAATTTGGTGCCCCAAGGCTAAAGATCGCGATGTAGAATGCAGCAAGCGTCAGCATCGTAATCGGCATAATAGCCTGACCCAGATCTTCCGTACGGCTTACGATGGAACCCACAGCTGCGTAAACAACTGCATACAGGAAGTATCCAAAGATGTAGAAGATAATCCCGAACACAAGAAGCATCGGATCAATAGCACTCATATCCAAGTTCAACGAGGCTAAAGCATCAATATTATGCGGAAGCATCAAGTTGACAGCGACTACCACTCCAAAAGATGCGATCTGTGCGAGTCCCAGCAAGAACATACCAATAACTTTACCGAACATTTGACTCAGTGGAGATACGCTGGTAATCAAAATTTCCATAATCCGCGAGCTCTTCTCTGTTGTTACTTCAGAAGCAATCATGTTACCTGTTCCCATCAGCGTCACGAAGAATAAAATAACTAGCGCATACACAACAACATAATTAGCTGCTTCTTTCTCTCCTGCTTCAACAGATGTAACTTCTGATTCACCGTTTTCCACTTTGCTTACACTTTGTGTATTAATCTGAACCGGAGTGTTGATTTCTTGAATTTGTTCATCCGTGAGTGTCAATCCTTCGACTACACTGCGTGTTTTCGGACCTTGAAGCGCTGCCTGCAGCGTGGATTGAAGCTCCGGATTGATCGTCTCATCCTCAGAGCTATAAATGACTGCCGGGAAATTAGCCCCATCCTTCGCTTCGAACCTAATGTAACCTTCGATAACACCATCTGCTACATCTTTTTTCAGGGTAGCTTCATTAAATGTGTCGTATTTCATCAATTCATAGTTTGTAGTAAGACTCTTCATCGTCTTGGTTAAATCCTCAGCAAGACTTTCTTGCTGCTCATACACCAAACCGATTTTAGTAGGTCCTTCTGCAGTTTTATCCCCGCTAAACAATTGAATAAGGAATGGGATATTAATACAGATTGTAATTAATACGGCAAAGATTAATGTCGAGACAATAAATGACCTGGTTCTTAACTTATTCATAAAAGTAAATCGAATAACAGTCCACATACTATTCATTGGATTCACCTACCGCCTTAATGAAAATTTGATTTAACGTTGGTTCCTTCACTTCAAATCGGTGAATTACACTCTGAGACATTGCCGTATTCAAAATAGATTGTGCCGCATTCACATCCGTAATACGAACGGAGTAACCATCTTCTGTACGAGTGACGCCAGCTACACCCGGCAATTGTTCCAGTCCCTTTACCTCACCAGAAGTGCCAAGCACCACTTCTTCACGAGGGTAACGGGATTTAATTTCTTTCAGATTACCTTTTACGACCGTGTTTGAACGATGCAAGATCGTAATATTCTGACACAGCTCTTCAACATGCTCCATCCGGTGTGTCGAGAACAAAATACTGGTTCCCTTGTCACGAAGCTCT
The DNA here is from genome assembly GCF_042666275.1 of Paenibacillus sp. GCM10028914. NCBI lineage: Bacteria > Bacillati > Bacillota > Bacilli > Caryophanales > Paenibacillaceae > Paenibacillus > Paenibacillus sp. GCM10028914. The sequence continues at coordinate 258,425 of NZ_JBHTFO010000016.1, read as the reverse complement.
TTCACTGTTGATTTCAACAATTCTACGTTGACTGGATCCAGACCACTAAACGCCTCATCCAAGATCAGAATTTCTGGATTGTGAACAACTGCTGCTATAAAGCCCATCTTTTGCTGGTTACCTTTGGACAACTCTTCGATCTTCTTATTGTAGTATTCCGGTACTTCAAACCGTTCGAGCCAGTAACGAAGACTCTTATCCGCATCCTTAGCAGACATCCCACGTAATTGAGCCAGGTAGGAAATCTGTTCACTTACTTTCACTTTTGGATACAACCCACGCTCTTCCGGAAGATATCCCATAATACGGCGAAGCTCTTTACTATATGGCTTGCCGTTGTAAAGAATAGTCCCTTCATCAGGGTAGATCAGCCCTAACACCATCCGCATTGTAGTCGTTTTTCCGGCACCGTTCGCTCCGAGAAGGCCGTATATTTCCCCCTCTTCTACCTCAAGTGAAATCCGATTGACCGCCGTTTTATCAGCATAAACCTTAACTACATTATCCAATTGCAATCGTTGCATCGTATACTCTCCTCTCCCTTAATCCTGCATCCCTGCAGGTTTATTCCCATGGATCCACAAGCTTAGGACTTCGTCTAACTCCAAACTGCGTGTTTTTATAAATGGTATCCCTGCTGATTGTAATATCTGCTCAACTTCCAAGCATTCGGTTGTTACAAAAGATACCGCAGTTGCTGATTCTTGCTTCCAGCTCACAATGCCTGGTAATTCACTAACCAACAAGGCATCTCCCGTGACCCAGCATTCCTTCCAGTTGTCCAGTAGTCCATCTTTCTCGACCATACCAAGCATTTTTCCATGATGCATAAGGACAATATAGTCGGCTAACCTTCGAACCTCATCCACAATGTGAGTAGATAACACGATCGTGGTATTTCCATCTTCCATGCAGTCCCGGAGCTGATCTATCATCAGCTTCCAGGCAAAAGGGTCGAGACCCGAAGACGGCTCATCCAGTAGTAGCAGTTTTGGCCGTGGTGCCAAGGCAGCCGCAATTTCGAATTTTCTCCGTTCGCCCTTGGACATCTTGTGCAACTTCACTCCACGCGGAACTCCAAACTTGGACAGCAGCTCATCAAAATAGTAACCATCCCAACTGCTATACCAGATGGATCGAAATCCCGCCGCTTCTTCGGCTGTCATGTACTTTTCTTCGGTACTTAGCTGCTCTGGAACGAAGCCTATCTGCTCACGAATATCCTTTGGCAACCCTTTAGGGCATGCTCCACCGAACCAAGTAATTTCTCCTTCATCCGGAAGCACCGTCTGAATCAACATGTTAAGTAAAGTGCTCTTTCCTGAACCATTCGGTCCAACAAGAGCGATAATAAAGCCTTCTGGAATCGAAAGATCAATCGGACCTATGTTTTTTGTACGCCGCCGTTTCGTAACATTACGCATTTCAATCAACTGGGGTTCCACTGGACTCACCGCCTTTTTGCTGATGATATTTACGCTGCACAATTTCCATGAATATCGCTTTCAATTCTTCCTCACTGCAATGTACGGATAGTCCCGTTTCGACTGCAGCCTCTAAAGCTTCTACGACCGTATCCCTCTTAAATCTCTCTCGTGTCTGATCACCGACTCCAGCAACAAAAGTACCTGTGCCTTGTCTGGTCCTCAGTAATCCTTCACCCTCTAAATCCTGATACACCCGTCGAACTGTAATAACGCTGCAGTTCAATCCACTGGCAAACTCCCTTATAGACGGTAAGAGTGTTCCCTCCTCGATCTGTCCACTTATAATAAGAGACCTTAATTGTGTCTCAATCTGGTGATACAGGGGCTCAGCACTGTGCTCATTAATTTGAATCGGGATTCGCACCTCTTTCACCTCACCTTGTCTACATATTCCGCGGCCTTACGAAGCATTCCCTTATCGTTCTTCATGACAGATCTCTCAGACGCATCCGCTTGTAAGTCAGACGACACATCAATGAAAATCCGATAATTCCTGTAATTAGAGAACCCCACATATAAGGAGATAACAACTTCCACTTATCCGATTCACCTATTAGATGGTTAAAAAGACTGAAGCGGACTCCCAGGAAAAACAATCCGATGATGACAACTGCAATTACTAGCGTGATTAGAAAATTAGTCCACATATACGATTTTCCATGCCTCATGAATTCGAAGTATATATAACACCCGTTGATCAAAATTCCAAGTCCGATCCATGTGAGTCCAAAGGCCATATAACTTGCTACATCCATGTTCGCGCGAAGGTCGGCTGCAAATAAGTAAGTCCCCCCAAAGAAAATCGCTCCATTCATGATAAAAGCTCCTAAACCCATAATTGCTCTGCTCATAATGACTGCTTCTGTAGGGACTGGAATACTTCGATAGTAGTACAGCATTTGTGTATATGAATCTTCACTCAGATATTTAAATGCTCTACGCGAGAAGATAAATCCTAGCATCGGCATGAATATAAACATAAGAAAGTCTGCAAGTGGATTAAGATAATCTGGTTCCTGAAACATACTGTTCATAAAGAAACTTAATACTGTTGCCATATAAAGCATAAATATAATCGACCATATGATTTGCAGCTTGTCGTTCCGTAAATCTTTAGAAATTATCCTCATCGCTTGCCTGACGGTCTGCACGTGCGGTTCACCCTTTCTTCCTAGTGTGTATGTGGTGTGCTTATCTGTGCTTACTGTATATATCTTTATACACAGTATATAGTCCAGTTATAACACTGTCAACCCTAAATATTCCAATTTTGTGTATAAAAAAGGAGGCTGTCTCCCAAGTAGATTTCTCTACTAAGGAAACAGCCTCCTTAGGCTAGATTTATCCTAGCTACATTCCAAATATAACTTTCCACACTGGTTGTGTATGACCGCCTGGATACATGAGATAAAGCAGCGTATAAACGGCAACGCCAGTAATCGCAGTGAAAAACCACATTGTCGCTGTTACCCGGCCCCATTTGCGGTGTTTGGAATACTTCTCTTTAAATCCAAGAACGAGTGTTGTTATCCCGAATACTGCAGCTACCGTAGCCAGCGTAATATGGAAAATCAGGAATACCTGATAATACGGCTGCAGACTATCTGGTCCCCCCCAAGCGGTATTGCCAATAAATACAGTCCGAGAAGAGTAAATAACAAAGAAGATAATCGCTGCGATGGCAGCCCAAATCATTACCTTTTTGTGAGCATCTCTCTTCCCTTTGATAATAAGACCCCATCCAATCGCTACCAGGACAGCGCTAATAACGATAAACGCGGTGCTGATGGTAGGAAACAGAAAGAACAAGTCCATAAACATCCCCCTTAATAATTACACTTGATTCAGATTACTTGCCGGCAGATCTGTCGGTAGTGGATCATCCTCTTTATTCTCCCGTTTATACCAATGAAAGAATACGTATGCCAGCATCGAAGCAAAGATGATTTCCTGAAAGAACTTCATAATAATTCCGCCTACCCGTTGATCGATCCCTGGCTCCAGATAGCCGAAGAAAGACGGTCCACCAAACTGAGCGAGCAACTTAGAAGGATCCCCAGGTACACAGTATCCCATTGCTTTGGCCCACGTATTAGGGTCACTGTATGTAGCATACATCGGTTCACTGGAGAAGATAATCAATCCGCATGCTGGAGTTAGAAGAACCATATTCAGAAAAATATAACCCATCTTCATCAAGCCCGAAGTCTTGTCCTTTTCAGGAATCGGTTGTATAATCGCCCACCACATCATTATAGAGGTGATGAACAGTAAAATATAGTACAGCCGGTGCACCCAGAAGTTCAACATCACAAAATCATGAATAACCGGGATATGATAGAACGAAAAAAGTCCATTGAATACTACTGCAGCAACAACCGGACGCGCTAGAAAACCTAGCTTCTTTAAAGGATTCTTTCGATCTATATAACGCCACAGCCATACCGGAATACCAAGAATCAGCAATGGTGTAGCCATAAGATAGGACATCGCCATACTCACCATATGAAACGAAAACATCGTATGCCCTAAAAGATCTATAGGTCCACCTTGAGCCATATACATCGTTAACATACCTAAGACAAAAAGTGTCTTTCTGCCGGCAGATACCGGCTCGCTATCTTTTAACCTGTAGCTAAGCGGTCCTGTGATCAAGAAATAACCTGCGGTCACCAGTAGCATGAATGCAAGAAATATCGGACTCCATTTCGCTTCAAAGGTGAAATATTCTAAACCCAGCATGCAAAAACCCCCCTTACCCGTGTGAAATCTGTCTAAATTGTGACAAAGGCCTTCTAACAGAGAGAAACGGTTCTTCCGTCTAACGAACAAGACGGTAACCGTTTCTGAGGGAAGCATAAACACAGGAGTCCTGAGGATTATGCTATTCTTATAATTTTTGAAAAAAAGAGGTGGCGCATAGCCCACCTCTTGTTCATTTTACCACCAAACCCAAAATAACGCCATGACGATACATGTACTAGCTACGAAAAATCCACCAACCATAAACAAGATCGGCATCATATGTCCTTTATCTTTCAAGTGCATCCAGTAACCCATTTGTACAAAAACCTGTAGTACAGCCATAACTAGAAGCAGGATCACCGTGAAGACTGGATTCACATCACCGGCAGCAACCGCCGCGAAAGCGATAGCTGTCAGTACGATGGTGAAAATAAAGACAACAATATGTTTCTGAGGACCTTCATGCCGATGGCGGTGCTTAACTCCGTGATTCTCAGATTGCTGTTGATCTGCAGTCATCTCTTAGCCCACCTTTCCAAGGAGGTATACGACCGAGAAAATGAACACCCATACAACGTCGATAAAGTGCCAGTACATAGCAGACACATAAACTTTCGGAGCGGTTACTACTGTAAGACCTTTAGTAAAAAGCTGTCCGATCAGAATACTGATCCAGACTACCCCGAATGCAACGTGAGCACCGTGGAAGCCAACAAGCGTAAAGAATGCTGAAGAAAATGCACTTGTCGTCATACCGAAATTTTTATGGGCAACATACTCATAAAACTCGTAAATCTCAAGTCCCAAAAACGCTAGGCCAAGAACAACAGTAATAACAAGCCATATTCTAAGCGACTTTAAATTATGTCTGTGCATCGCCTGAATAGCGAATACACTTGTCAAACTACTAAAGAGGAGAAGAAGTGTCGCCGCTGCCGTAATCGGCAGTGAGAACAATTCATTCGCTGTTGGGCCATCATTCGTCTGATTCCGGAGAGCCAGAAATGTTGCGAACAATGTACCGAAGAGAACAGCTTCACCACCAAGGAAGAGCCAGAAGCCGAGGACCTTATTACGCCCTTCCAAGGTCGCTTTTTCCGGCTCATGAGGAAGTTCTCCGTTTACATGATCTGCGTGTGCGGATGTCATTCTTTACCCTCCTCTTCCAGTTCTTCAGGATCAATGTGATAGCCAGGATCATCGAACAAAGAACGCACTATCATAGCGCCGAACGTAATCACAAGACCTAAAATGAGAACAATATAATTATTGAAGATCAAACTCATAAAGGAGTTTGTGAACTTTGCATAACTAAACATAAAACCAAGACCAGCAATAAACAGACCAACTGACATTACAAACGGTATGATCGTAGGAGACGGCATATGAATCGGACCGATTGGTTCTGCCGGGGTCATCCCTTTATTACCTGCCATTTTCTCTTTCCAGAAAGCATCAAGGCCACGTACAAGTGGAGTTTGCTTAAAGTTGTATTCTGGAGGAGGAGAAGGAATACTCCATTCCAATGTACGACCATCTTCCCAAGGGTCATTCGGAACGTTCTGCTTCTTACCTGCTGTGATGAAGATGTTAGCCAAGAACAGAATAACCCCAACACCCATCAGAATCGCTCCGATGGTACTAATAAAGTTCATCAGATCCAGATTCTGGTTAGGAAGATAAGTTACTATTCGGCGTTGCATACCGAGCAAGCCAAGGAAATGTTGAACAAAGAATGTCATATGGAAACCAATAGCAAAGGTCCAGAACGTCCATTTACCTATTGTTTCATTCAGCATTTTACCGAACATCTTAGGCCACCAGTAATGCAATCCTGCAAACAATCCAAAGACAAGACCGCCCACAATAACATAGTGGAAGTGAGCTACAACGAAATACGTATCATGGAACTGGAAGTCTGCTGGAGCAGAAGCGAGCATAATCCCAGTTACACCGCCCATTACGAAGGTTGGGATAAAACCAATAGCGAACAGGTTTGAACTAGTGAAACGAATTTGACCGCCCCACATTGTGAAGAGCCAGTTGAAGATCTTGATACCGGTAGGTACTGCAATCAACATCGTTGCAATCGAGAACAAAGCGTTCGCAATCGAACCAAGTCCTGTTGTAAACATGTGGTGAGCCCAAACCATGAAGCCCAAGAAGGCAATCAAGATCGTTGCAAACACCATCGAGCTGTATCCAAACAACCGCTTGCGCGAAAATGTTGGGATAACTTCGGAGATGATACCGAAGGCAGGCAGAATGAGGATATATACTTCAGGATGACCGAAGATCCAGAAAATATGCTGCCATAGTATAGGGCTTCCGCCCGCTGCCACATCAAAGAAGTTAGCTCCAATGATCCGGTCGAAACTGAGTAGAACAAGTCCCACTGTAATCGCAGGGAAAGCGAACAAAATCATCGCGGAAGTAATGAATGAAGCCCAAGTAAACATCGGCATTCTCATGAAAGACATCCCTGGTGCACGCATCGTAATGATGGTTACCAAGAAATTGATACCGCCGATCAATGTACCAAGACCTGCAATCTGCAAGCCTATAGTATAAAAGTCAACACCGTGGGTAGTACTGTAATCTGTTGTGGATAATGGTGTATAGGCCGTCCACCCCGCATCCGGGGCTCCCCCCATAACCCAACTCAGGTTCAGCAGAACTCCACCAAACAGAAATGTCCAAAATCCAAGCGAGTTTAGAAACGGAAACGCAACATCTCGCGCACCGATTTGCAGCGGAATGACCGCATTCATCAGTGCGAAGATAATCGGCATAACGCCAAGGAAGATCATTGTCGTTCCGTGCATCGTAATCAATTCATTAAACACTTGCGCTGATACGAGATCGTTCATCGGTTTGATCAACTGCAAGCGAATAAGAATCGCTTCAATACCACCGATACCGAAGAACAGACCACCTGCAAGCAAGTACAATACTCCGATTTTCTTGTGGTCAACGGTCGTTAGCCAGTCCATCAACCCTGAGTAGCGCTTGACGCTATGGCTATGAGCATGAGCATGAGACAAGATTGGTACCCCCTTTAAAAGTTCTTGCTGTATTAATACTCCAATTTATAATTGGCCAAGTAATCGGCAATCTGCTCAATCTCTTCATCACTAAATCCGAGATCTTTCGGAGCAGGCATCAGGTTGCCAGGTTTAACAGCCTCTGGGTCGGCAAGCCATTCCACAAGATTGTCTTTTACCGGCTTTGATCCTTTTGCACCGTTTGTATCATTCAGCAAGATACCTGCCACAGTCTCACGCGATCCTATTCCTGTCAGATTAGGACCGGTAAATCCGCCCTGGTCACCCACAGCGTGGCAAGAGAGACAGTTAGTCTTGAACTTCTCAGCAAGCTGTGTGTCCTCTGGAAGTATTGCTGGTGCCTTGTTAGCTTCAATCCACTGATCAAACGTAGCTTGGTCAACCGCTTTCACGCGGAATTCCATGAAACCGTGAGAGGTTCCGCATAACTCGGCACATTTACCGATGTATGTACCTGCATTTGGTGTACTGATCGTCATGTTATTGACGCTACCCTCTGTATTGGTATCCATTTTACCTGCAAGGGAAGGAACCCAGAAGGAGTGCAGTACGTCAGCTGTCTTCAACTGCAAAGCAATTTTCTTATCAACTGGTATGAGCATCTCTTGTGCTGTCTTTAAATTTTCATATTGCGGGTACTCAAACTCCCACCAGAATTGATGAGATGTAACTTTAATCTGAAGTGCGTCTTTGTCATCCCAATCATTCTCACCATAAGCAAAAATCTTCTGCATTGTAGGAACTGCAAGTATAAGTACGAGAACGAGCGGGATTGCAGTCCAAATAATTTCCAACTTGAAGCTACCTTCTACTTGCTCCGGAACCTCTGTCTGTCCTGGCTTTCTACGGAATTTAATCAGCACATAGGTCGCTATGGCGAATACAACAACCACAACAACAACCATAATCGAGATCGACAGCTTAATTAAATCCAATTGTCCTTCAGCTACCGGACCTTGTGGTCTCAATACCGACAAGTCCTCACGGCCGCAGCCGGACAAGAGCAAAGAAAACACGGCCAACAAAGGAAGGAGACGCTTTACAGCCTGCCACCGTTTCATCATTGATCTACCCCACTTTTCCGATTTTCGTAGACTACCATCCGGCGCGAACAGCGGTAATCTACCTGCAGTATCACGGATGAAATAATCCTGTCAATTAATGCAATCACCTATTAAATATAAGTTTAAGGTCATCTTTTGTCAATCATTCACAAGGAGTTCACAAATTGTTCGAAAAGTTGTCAAAGTCGCGTCGTAACTGATTTTGGAACCGTTTTCATCGTTTTCATTCATAGACTCCCCCCCTTCTCTGATCTTGACATCGACAATTTCCAGCACGTATCACATTATGTATATATATGGACTAATTACCTATTTTCAAACCATCTTGTCCTAGTAAAAGATAAGAGAGAAGCATGCTCCTCTCTCTTATTCTGTTAGAATATAAGGACCTTCACGGGTAATTGCAATGGTATGCTCAAACTGAACCCCTACGCTTCCATCAGCTGATGTAATGGTCCAGCCATCATCACCAAAAAACACGGCCCCGGACGGTCCTAGAGTCAGCACTGGCTCAATAGTGATCACCATGCCCTCTCTAAGCTTTCGACCTTTTCCCCGAACACCATAACATGGAACATCTGGCGGCTCATGAATAGATTGGCCAATACCATGCCCGACCAGCGGCTTAACGAGGCCGTAACCTCCCGCTAAGGCATGTTGTTCGATAACATAACCTATATCCCCCAGCGTGTTACCTACTTTAGCCTCAGCTATTCCTTTATATAGAGCAGATCGAGCGTCCACCATTAACCTTGCGACGTTTGGCTCTGGTTCCGATACAGCATAGGTCCAACCCGAATCAGCAAGCCACCCATCCTTATTAACAACGATATCGATCGTGACGACATCCCCTGCCTTTAAAGGATTGCTACTCGGAAAGCCGTGACATACGACATCATTAACCGAGGCGCAGGTTGCATACGGAAAGCCTTTGTAGCCTTTCTGTTCCGCAGAAGCGCCCGCTTGCTTTAAATACTCCTCTACCCTAACATCAATCTCGAGCGTAGTAATACCTGGCTTGATCCATTTGGCTATTTCACGATGACAGTCGGCCAAAATACGCCCAGCCTTCCGCATATATTCGATTTCATTCCTGCTCTTGATCGGGATCTTCATGTCCACACTCCTTTTGCTGCATATTCTTGTTCCCCATGCAAAGGGTATCGTTAACACTATATGTGTGAGGACACGCAAAAAAACCGTTTTTCGTGGCAGTTGCCCCAAAAACGGTTTAAAGTAGTTAATCTCGTGTGGAATTTTAAATTATGAAAAGCATGCATATGGTTTCTCTTAGGCGGGCTAAAGCCTTACGATACGGAAGAATTCAGTCTTCCCAGCTCATTCTCTACGACGAGAGTAAGCTCTTCTTCATATCCTCCCATAATATGATACTTCCGGACATACTCCTTTACAAATTTTTTCGGATCTTTAGGCCGGAAAATACGTGTCATTTCCCGCAGACTTTCTTTAACCTCATTGTGACCTTTCGTTGCCATGATGATCCCTCCCAAAACGTGGAAAATAATAACTCCGTTTAAGAGAATGCCGAAAAAGATCTACCCTTGTTAAATTATGCTGACTGCAGTTCTAGCGGTGATAGGTTGATATTCAGCAACTTACCAATGCATCTGACACTTACATACCACAAAAGCATGTAATTGAATCATTAACTTATTGTATCATATTCTTCCATCGGTTTCACCTTTCCCAGAAAAATGTTTTTTTGGAAAATAAATTTGTACTATCCGATGAGGTTTGTAATTTTGGTTAAGATACCTGTAGATGCACATCCATCAGGAAGGAGAATCAGAAAAAATGGAACAACCGGTATCTATCCTGACATCACCATCCGTATCTGCTCCCTTCTTTCCTCATGGTGAACCGGAAGAGGTCGGATGCAGTGCAGAGCTTCTAGAAGCAGCACATCAAACGATCCAGCAGCGCTATCCCAAAATGCACAGTTTCCTTATGGTGCGCAAAGGACAGCTTATTGCCGAGAAATACTATGGAGGTTATCATCCTAACGCACTAAATGACCTTCGTTCCGCGACTAAAAGTTTTACCTCCATCCTCTTTGGGATGGCTGTTCATAAAGGCGAGCTGCCACCCATTGATACACCTGTCTTACCTTTTCTAAAAAAGCATGCCACTCGTCGAATCCATCCCTTGCTTTCCCGTGTGACCTTTCGCCATCTCCTGACTATGACATCTGGATTTACATGGCAAACAGGAAAAAAGCTGGGGGAACCACTGATCCACCGCTTTCACCGCAATCAAAAATGGGCTTCCTTCGCATTATCTCTTCCTGTTTCAGAGGAAGCAATGGGATCATTTCAGTACCGCAGTACAGATTCACATCTGTTATCTGTTGCGCTAAGCGAAGCTACTGGGATGGACGCTTACACATATGCCCGTCATCACTTGTTCTCACCTCTGGAAATTCACCATTCCGCCTGGACCCCAAGCCCCGAAGGACACAGCATGGGTCATGTTGGACTATATCTTACATCCAGGGATATGGCGAAGTTCGGTCAATGTTGTCTTAATGAAGGAAAATGGAATGGGCAGCAAATCATGCCACAGGAATGGTTGCAGACAGCACTAACTTCCCAGACAGCCGGGTATCCTGCTTTCGGCGATTACGGGTTCCAGTGGTGGACAGGAAAAATCGACGGACAATCCTTTTCTCTGGCCCACGGCCACGGCGGTCAGCAAATCTATCTCTTTCCAGAGCTTGATGCCGTCATTATATTCACCCAAGACAGCCATGTAAGTCGTTGGAAAAACCCACGTATGCTGTTAGAGAAGTTTATTTTGAAGGCGGTAGAGCTTTGACAGGAATGCAGGATATTCCCGCTTTGTTCTGGATACGTTAAAGCATAGGAATCTTAATACACAGCATGAGAGGAGCACCGTATATGTCTGACAAATATAATGAAATGCATCCTGTGTCTAGAGAAGAAGTTGAAGTCGATGGCGTCTACACCAATGAATGGGGACGTGAAGAACGACTTAAACGGGGTGAAGCATTCCCAACCGATCCCATCCTGGGATCAACGGAATGGCGTTTAACCGAGTTAGAATTTGAGAACCATCATGATGGGCGCACCGATGAGCGGTTAATCGTTAAAGAAACGGGCCATGGTAAACAAGAAAAACTCACACCTAAGTACACCAGTGATCCCGAGTAAATCACGCTATATCATTCAGACAATCCCAATATTTGAAAAAGAAACAAAGAAATAAGACGATAACCATCATACTTTGTCCAAGGCATTCATATGGTATAGAAGCTTGCCTTAAAGACAAGGAGTTGGTTGTATGTCTCCATTTAAATCGTCCACAGGAATCCCGGAGAACCTTGCTGCTACCCTGTGTTACTTATTCCCGATGGTCGGTGGGATCCTCTTTCTCGCTCTTGAAAAAAGAAGCAAGTATGTGATGTTCCATGCACTCCAGTCTTTGCTGACATTCGGAATTCTGGCCCTGGCTCATGTGTTATCAGGCGCAGTACCTATCATTGGCTTGCTGGCATCCGCTCTACTCGCCTTGCTCAGTGTGGTTCTGTGGCTTGTACTCATGTTCCATGCCATTCAAGGGAGATGGTTCAAACTCCCCTGGATTGGTCACTTTGCAGAGAAGCAAATAACAAAAATGTAAACCTGAAATGCAACACTAAAGGCATCGACACAAAAAAAGGGCAGTCGCTTATGCGACATGCCCTTTTGCTGTTTCCTCTGATTGGAGGGATCCAGCTTTATTTGTTTTTAAACCATTAAACAGCAGATTGAGTACGATAGCAGTCAAGCTACCGGCCACAATACCGTTGTCAGCAAGAATTCGAATCCAGTCCGGCAGCTGCGCGAACAAATTCGGTACAGTTGTAACACCGAGGCCCATGCCTACGGAGCAGGCAATGATAAACAGATTCTCATGACGGTTCAGATCAACCTGATCACCCAGCATGCGAATACCAGAAGAAACAACCATCCCGAACAGGGCAACCATGGCACCGCCTAATACAGAAGTCGGCACAAGCTGTGTCAGTGCAGCAATCTTCGGTACAAATCCGATGAGAATGAGAAAGCTACCAGCAACGACAATGACATCACGCGTCTTCACACGGCTCATTTGAATAAGTCCTACGTTTTGCGAATAAGTCGTGTATGGGAACGAGTTGAAAACACCACCGATTACGATAGCAAGTCCTTCCGCACGGTAACCACGGGACAGATCCTTTGAGGTAATATCTTTATCAACGATTTTACCCAGAGCCATAAATACACCCGTAGATTCCGCGACGCTGACAATAGCCACAAGAATCATTGTCAGAATCGGAACCAGCTCAAACTTCGGTGTTCCGAAATAAAACGGCTGTGGAGCGCGGAACCAGCCAGCTTCATGCAGCGGAGCCAGATTCAAATCTCCAAACAACGCTGCAACCAATGTACCGATAATCAAACCGATGAGTACAGAAATAGAACGTAGAAATCCTTTTGCAAATCGATTCATTATAATGATAAACAGCAATACACCGAAGCCCAGTGCCAGATTAAGGGGACTCCCGAAATCAGCACTATCCTGTCCGCCCCCAAGGTCTGTCAGTGCGACTGGTATGAGCGTGAGCCCAATAATCGTTACAACTGACCCCGTCACAACCGGCGGAAATACGGCAATCAGCTTACCGAACAATCCTGAGAATAGGACGACGAATAAACCAGAGGCGATGATGGAACCGTAAATGACCGACATCCCATGATCTAAACCGATAATAATCATCGGTCCGACCGCCTGGAATGCACAGCCCAGCATAACCGGGAGTCCAATGCCGAAATACTTATTGCCGAACACTTGCAATAAAGTCGCAAGACCGCATGCCAGAAGGTCGATGGCGATCAGATAAGTCAGCTGCTCTGTGGTCAGACTAAGTGCATTACCAACAATCAGCGGTACGATAATGGCGCCAGCGTACATTGCTAGAACATGCTGAATACCAAGTGAGAATGTTTTTGCAGGGTGACGACGCTTATCAAAAATCGGTTCCTGTGCGGACAACTTCTGTTCTGCCATGGAAAGTCGAATGCCTCCTGATAAAAATGGATTTATGAATTATGCGAACGTAACTTCGCCGTTGTCCAATGCCGCGATGCGTACCAGCGATTCTACGCGGTAGCCCGCTTCCGCCAGCAACCGTCCACCTGGCTGAAATGCTTTTTCGATAACAATGCCGATACCTGCAACTTCAGCACCAGCCTGCTCAACAATCCGAGCCAAACCGAATGCAGCCTCACCATTAGCAAGGAAGTCATCGATAATGAGTACCCGGTCACCCGGATGAATGAATTTCTTCGATACCGTGATATCGTTACTCTCCTGCTTCGTGAAAGAGTATACCTTCTCTACATAAATATCCTCACGGAGGGTTAGTGATTTCTGCTTACGAGCAAAGATCATCGGAACCTCCAGTTCAAGTGCTGTCATAATACCAGGAGCAATACCGGACGATTCAATCGTTAGCACCCTAGTAATTTTCTCCTCTTGAAACAGGCGTGCAAACTCCCGACCTACTTCTTTCATCAGCACCGGATCCATCTGGTGATTCAGGAATGAGTCTACCTTCAGGACTTGTCCACTTAGTACTATTCCTTCCTCACGGACTTTGTTCTGCAGCAATTGCATGATGCTCCTCCTCTGTGTTTGTATGTTCGCTTATCACCGCATATTTCAAAAAAGCCCGCTTGTCCTTTTACCGAATCAACCGGTACATAGAACAAGTGGGCTTTAACAACAAACTATGGATTTGTCCCCGCCTCAAACCACGGCACGGACAAAAATCGGCTTGCCAACCCGTAGTCCAATCATTCCGGTGATTGGGTAGAAACATACAGGCCAATTCCTGTACATATACGAGAAACGTACACTATTAAATTAACATCTGTGAATTCATGAATGAATGAAGTATACCTTATTTTTCATGAAAAAATAAAGTGAAAATTTCAGGAAGATTATAAGTGAATTAAAAAGCACAATTTCTATGGTTCAAAATTCACTTGGATTTGCACAATCTCAGAGCGCGATCCTAATCGAATCGGAGGTCCCCAAAATCCGTAACCGGAGGATACGATAGAATGTAGCTGCCCTTTTTGTAAGTAGCCCCAATCGTTCTCAAACAATGCCTGAGTGATTAGATGTGCAGGAAATACTTGTCCACGGTGCGTGTGCCCGGAAACAACAAGATCAACCCCCTGTTCCTCCGCTTCCCCTAGTGCATTCGGTTGATGATCCATTAGGATGACCGGTCTCGTCAAATCTGTCCCCTGCATAATCGAAGACAACTCTGCCCTGTTCTTATCTTGCTTGTCCCGTCTCCCAACCAAAGTAAGACCATCTACGGTTAGCGTCTCATCATACAGTATATTCATTCCGCTAGTTTCAAGGACGTTGATCAAATCTGCAATCTCCCCTTCATAACGGTCATGATTACCAAGGGACCCGTACACGCCATAAGGTGCTTTAACACCGGCTAAAATCTGATCAATGCCCTGACGTAAATAGGCATCCAAATCATCATCAATGATATCACCCGGAAACAGGACCATATCAGGGTTGAGTGCATTGATTTCTTTCACCATTCGTTCGGCATGAGCTTTACCTGAGAGCAGGCCAAAGTGCATATCGGACGCCATTACAATATTAAGCTTATCCAGTGCCCCTGCCTTCTTGGCAATCTTGATATCATAAGACCGGACCACAGGGCTGTAGGCATTAAATATACCGTATCCAATCAATATAAGTGTGAGCGTTAACACCGTGTATCCTGCAGCTTTCTCCAAAGAGAACCTGCGCAGCCCGATTAATCGTAGCAACCATAAACTAAGGTGCATGAGTGGGAGAAGAATGATCAGAACATAAAATAAAGCCATCCAAAAGGATCCGATCATATTCAATACCGTAAGGTTACCAAGAAATCTTCCTGATATAAAGGAAGTGGATACAACGACAAGGACGATAATATACAACGCTTTAAGCAGCCGCGAAGACCTTGGACTCATCCACTTCCATATGCTTCGGCCAATGTAGAAAACAAGTAATCCGTAAATTAGGAGCATTCCGATTCCAACGACAATAAACATGATCAATCCCCTTCCCTGCGTACATTATAGCAAGAGGGATATGAGAGGAAAACACATATCCCAGTGAATGCTATAATCCAGTCCGTTTCGGAAGGAGATTACCTACGATAGATTTGAGATTTCGATCCTCTGTATATTTATCCTGACCGATATCCAGTTCATTCACGCGAATATATTTAAAAGCAGCGCCCGAATCAGCTGGTCTATACAACAGTTCTTCGTTCTCATCCGGAACCACATTGTATTCCATATCATGAAACATCTCTAATACTTGATTCGAATCTGGCAGTTTACCTTCATCCACAAAGATTAATCCTCTTAACTTCTTAGGCCCTTCTTTATACATCACCGTAAAACGAACTATACATTCCATTCCTAATATCCCCTTTCCCTCAAGCTTCAATAGTCGATCTGTCCTGCAACTCGCAGCAGCTGCCATAGCCCGTATGTATTTCGGTTTAGAGCGCTAAAACAGCAAAAGCCGGGATCGTCTCCCGGCATCTTTCCTAGGCCGTCCCCTAGTTAGTATATCCACTGTATTGGATTTCGTTGCTTGTAGAAATGATAAACTTCACCATTTCATCCGGCTTCATTCTCTTTATTGTCAACCAAGGCTTCAGCATCTGTGTCTGCGTCCGAAGCAATGTATTTGCTTTGGATACGTCCAAAATACGGACCGTATGTATCCTCTAGCTGGCGCCCTATGTCCTGCTCCAATTCATAAAGAACCATTTCCTGAGAAAAATGATGCAGCAGGAGCTCTGCCATAACCGGGTGTTCAGTAACGACAGCCTGGGTGTCCATTTCTCCACCACGCATACCAAGCATGCACCACTCTCGGTCAATAACAAAAGAGAATTTGCGACCGCCCTGCTTCCGCTCTTCGATCCCTTTCCACCCGCTCCATGCAAGTGTACGAGCAAGACCATCATCGGGACCATCGCAAGCCCAAAGCACCCGTACTCCACGTTTCTCCGCTGCCTCAAGTTCTTCACGCAGTAATGTTGCTTCTTCACGCCATACATCAACAACAATTTCGCTTTCAGCCTGAGCTAGCTTACGAGCAACCCGCTCTAGTACTTCCTTGTCACCATCCACACTTTGGAAAGGTGCTGCATGCCCCTCTGGACGAGGTAAACTTTTCTCTACATAAGCAAGAGATGCTTCTACTCTGCTCGAAATCAACCTGGTTAATTCTTCTGGTTTCAGTGTATTGTAGCGAACCGGTTCTCCAGCTCCCCGCTCCAGAGCACCCTGACGCTCCAACCGCTGCATAGCAGCATACACATTGGAACGCGAAGCGCCCAAACGTTTCGCTACCTCATATCCACCTGCTGGGCCATGCTCGGCAAGATCGACCATAATTTTTGATTCGATTTCTGTAAATCCCAAGTTGCGCAAATGATTCAGTAACTGTTCCATTCTCCTGTCCTCCCAAAGCTGCCTGAACGAATCATCGTCCACTTGTCCCGCTATCCACGCACTTAGCTGTATTATTTATTTAAATCTGCTCAGCACCACAGCGAGGGCACCACTTGGATCCTTTCGGCAGATCCGCGCTACAGATCTGGCATTTCACCGTATCCCGAATCTCACCATCTCTAGGCAAATTATCCTGGCTTTGATTGTTCTCCTGCCAGAAACGGATGCGCCTGTCGAGCTCCAGCTGGCGTTCACGCTCACGTTCCAGCTCCTCCAGATGGCGACGTTCACGTTCACGTTCACGCTCTTCCTCTTCATAGTTTCGGATTTCCTCGTCTTCTACTATATAGGTTGGAGCATCTTCAACATTCACATCAACTTCTGCCTCCGTATTCACCGGTTCCGGACGGTAAATAAAAGGACTCTCGTCTATTTCTGAAGTTACACTCTCTTCGGTGAAAAATAATTCGCGATCCGCTTTTGGCTCCTTCGGTTCGTTGCGCTGCTCCTGCTTCACAGTCAATTCTACCAGCTTATTACCGCAGTATGGGCAGAAATTTGCATCGAGGGCAACCGTACGACCGCACTTGCAAATCCGCTCATTCTTCAAAATAGCAATTCGAGTACGCAAATCTTCAATATGCTCCTGCAGTTCATCGCACGATTTAGCCAAGTCTACCATTTCCCTCTCTGCAATGGACATGTCCTGAGAACGGTAACCTTCATAGAACACTCTCCCCATTTCCATATAATAAGAGGTTTTTCTCTGTTCAATATCAGAAATCTGGCTGTTCAGTTTGTTGATCTCCACAACATGTTGTGCTTTCTCTGTAGCTTTGTTTGCCCCGTCTTTAAGCTTCTGAAAAATATTCATCCGTGAATCCTCCTCGTTTCCCTATGCGAGTGCCCCGTTTACCCGGTGTATGTCGCAATTATCGCTCTTCCATTGTTTAAACGATTCTACATTACTTTAAGCTTATCATCATTTTCACACATCCTATGTTGATGCGGCTACTTCCATGCATAATCTTCCGACCTGTATGAACCCGGAAGTGACTCTATCATACCAAATTTACTAGCTTGATGGAAAAAGGAAGTGGATTCCATGAAAGACTCTTTGATTCAACCCACCACAAGCCGTGTAAACATAGGTTAAATGCATATGAAGTCTGACTTATCAAGCTTAACTTTCTTATCATTTTAATAAATGCCGGGGCCCCCGGGCAATCATGAACACGGAGGGATTCTAAATGATGAATGACCAGAAGATCTACTATGTTTCCGTAGCCCATAATCTGATTCAGGACGTACCCAATGATTCCAATGAATTTGTAGTGCATATGAATGATGAAGAACTTAATAAACTGCGTGAACTAATGGATCAAGTCAGCCAAAGTGATAAATATGCATTCAAACGTACATTCGTCCCTTATAAATCAGCAGATCACGATGATGCCGCTGAAGAATTCGACGAGAGTACAATCGAGTTATATTCTTACCTCTACAAATTTGGAGATGGGAAGACCAAGAAAATGATACAAGCCATGAACATTATCTCCAAAATGGAAGATACTGGTTATGATGATCCTGGTTATGAGAGATCACCACTGAATAAATAATTGATGTTAATCTCCATAAACAGCAAAAGCGCAGAACAAAACCCGGAGCCTTTCTGGCTTCGGGTTTTGTGTTTATATGCTGATGCTTACAGTTTGATATTATCCTCATCGAAGTATTCCTCAAGAGTCAATCCGCTTTCGGCAATATCAGGAGCGAGGTCTTCACCGACATAGCGAATATGCCAAGGCTCATACACATATCCGGTAATCCCTTCCTTACCCTCTGGATAACGAATAATAAAACCATATTTCGGTGCATTATCAGCAAGCCAGATACCTTCCTTCGTCTGACCGAAGGACTGTTCAAGCGCATTCCCAGCACTTGGACTAGACACATCGATTGTAAGGCCCGTCTGATGCTCGCTTGTGCCCGGAACCGCGCTGATTCGCGAAGCTTCTGCTTCACCCTTAGTAGCTACGTGATTCTCATATACCGACTTCTGCCGTTCATAGGAACGATAACCGGATACGGCACGGAGTTCAATACCTTCTGAATCCGCAGCTGCGAACAGCTTCTCCAGCGCTTCTGCAGCTTCTTTTCGCATTTTCCGCTTTTCATGCGCCTCATTAAATGAGAATGGTACATTCGGTTCCGTCAGGTCAGGGGGCTCATAACCATCTGGTAAGCTGCGTTCCTTGTTGACAATTACGGTAACCGACTCTTCGTTCGTCACTACCTGCTTGCCGTTCTCTTCACGAGCTGTAGCTTGAAGGGAATTCTCCATGCGAGTTGCCATTACAGGATCAGCTTGTCCACCTGCATCCTCCAATGTACCGCCCTGTTGTGCCCCACCCTGTGCCTGCAATTCCTGACCTTGCACTTCACCGGATTCTTCTGATTGACAGCCGGCCAGCAGTGCTCCCGCAAGGATAAGAGAAGACAGCATTATACTTGTCTGCCGTGTTCTTTTCCCTCTAAATCCGCTCATTATCAGCCTCTTCCTTTCGTCCTGAATCTCTAGATGTCTATTGTACCTTATTCCGTTTTGGAGAGACAAACCTAATAACGACAGAAAATGACAGTTTTATGCCTATAAATTCATTTTTGCGGCAAACAAGTCGTTTTTTCGGCATTTCGCTCGTTATCTAGTAGGCTTAGCTAAGCTGCCTTCAAGGCTTCTTCAGTGCGCGGCGACGACGCTCCGCTTTGTTAGCCGTCTGGCTAACAACAAGCCCGAGCGCCTTCGAGGCGCCGCGCACCTGCGGCAGCAGGCCGGCCCAGTCTCCGGCCGGCACGAGCTGCTCCGGTGGAGGGGGCGGCTCAAGCCGCAGCTCCACCTCATGCAGCAGCGGCCCGGGGCGGTGAAGCCGGCCCTCGGCCGCTGCCTCGGCCAGCCACTCGCCTAGAGAAGGACCCGCTGGGACCTTCTCCTTCGGCCGGGCGGCCGCCTCCCCGGCGGAGCCGCGCGCCGCAGGCGGGGCTGCTTCGGCCCAGGCGTCAAAGACGCCGGCCAGCAGCTCTTCCCGCGGCAGGCCCAGCAGCGCCAGCCGCTGGAGCGGCTCCGCCGCAAGCCGCGTCCGTGCGGCTTCCAGCACGGCTGCGGCATGCTCGCAGGCTGCGCGCCCGCAGGTGCAGCGCGCGGCCGATCCTTCATCCGGTACGGATGAAGGGACCCATTCGTCCAGCCATGGGGCTGGACGGCCTTGCAGCAGGCGGTATAGCGCCTGCGGGTCGCCCGTAAGGCGGCGAAGCAAGTCTTGCTTGGCGGCGGGTGTCAGCATCTCATATGGGATGCTGACCTCAGAAGACGGCTCACCAGTTATTGATCCGCATAGCAATCCGGCCTTAAACTCCAGCTTTACCTTACCCTGTTCATCCGGCGCTATCATCCCGCATCCACCATCCTTCCAGCAGTCATCATTTTTGTGTAGAACTTCTCGTGAAAATTCATATAAACAACAGTTCCGTTCGTCACATCCAGTCCTGTCCCTGTAACTCGATCAGCTGGCGTAGTTCGCCATCTGACATTTCGGTCAGCCAAGTCTCTCCTGATCCAACAACTTGCTCGGATAGTGCCTTCTTCTGCTCGATCAGTTCGTCAATTCGTTCTTCAAGCGTTCCCTGGCTAATCAACTTGTGAACTTGAACATTTTTGTTCTGTCCAATCCGAAATACCCGGTCAGTCGCTTGATTCTCTACCGCCGGATTCCACCAACGGTCATAGTGAAGTACATGATTCGCACGTGTCAAATTCAGACCAACACCGCCCGCTTTCAGCGAAAGCACGAAAAAACTTGTCCCTTCCCCTTCCTGAAAAGCACGAACCATCTCATCCCGTTCTTTCTTAGGCACTCCGCCGTGCAAGAATGCTGGTTCCTTGCCGTAACGCTTCGCTAAAAACTTTACGAGCATCTCCCCCATACTTACATACTGCGTAAAGATAAGCGCTGATTCTCCCACATCCGCAATGCTATCAAGGATTTCAAGCAATCGCTCCATCTTCCCTGAAGATTCCATTCTCATATTACGATTGTCTTCTCCGCGCAATAACTGCGGATGGTCACAAATCTGCTTCAGCTTGGTTAGCGAGGACAACACCAGGCCTTTACGTGCCATGCCCGACCGATTCTCAATCTGTCCCATCATTTCATCCACGACAGCTTGATACATGGCGCCTTGAACCTCTGTCAGCGGACAGTAAGACTTGATCTCCAGCTTTTCAGGAAGATCCTTACGGATGTCAGGATCGCTCTTAAGTCTGCGCAGCATAAACGGTGATACCAATCGATGCAGCTCTTGCAGTCTCTCCTCCTGCCCTTCTCCTAAAGCGTAGCGCTGCCGGAATGCATTAAACGATCCTAAGTACCCTGGGTTTAGAAAATGAAAGATCGACCACAGCTCTGCTAACCGGTTTTCCACCGGAGTTCCCGTCATGGCAACCCGGTGCGGGGCTGAAAGCTTCATCACGCTTTGCGCCTGCTTGGTGCGATAGTTCTTAATATATTGAGCCTCATCC
Organism: Paenibacillus sp. GCM10028914; assembly: GCF_042666275.1. NCBI lineage: Bacteria > Bacillati > Bacillota > Bacilli > Caryophanales > Paenibacillaceae > Paenibacillus > Paenibacillus sp. GCM10028914. Next base: position 236,933 of record NZ_JBHTFO010000016.1, on the reverse strand, counting down.
AGTACGACACTGGACCAGCTTACAGCAGATAAATCAGCACCGTCACGCCCTGCCAGATGATATGTCGTCAGAATAATGTTATATTGCTGCGCCTCATGCTGAAACGACTCACCCCGTAAACGCCGAACACCATGATGGATGTATAGAGAAAGATCTGGCGCGAATCGCTGAATTTCACGTTGCCAGTTACCGAGCAACGAGGTTGGACAGACGATCAGAACAGGGCCGCCTTTACGCAAAAGGTCGGTATCTCTTTCTGAAAGAGGTTCTTGCAGCCTAAACTCCTCTTGCTCTCTCTCCATCTGCAACTCTTTCCTTCTTCCATCCAGCAAACAGGTGATAACCTGAATGGTCTTTCCAAGACCCATATCATCCGCCAGACACACACCAAAGCCTAAATCACGCATGATGCTGAGCCACTGGAAACCTCGCTCCTGATATGGCCTCAGTTGTCCGTGCAGGGATGAAGGAACCTGACGTGCCGGAAGTCTGCGCACCCCGTCTCCTTCCAGCAACGCCGACAAGAGCCCTGTCGTCTCTACTTCCTGAATAAAGAGCCCCTTCCACATCCGCTCTCCATCCATTTCGGCCGTCAGATGCATCCACTCCGACAGTTCCATTTCGCCTTTCTCATGCTTTTTCATAAAGCGAAGAACCTGATTGATCTCTTTCAAATCAACCTCAATCCACTCGCCACGGAACTCTATATAAGGCATGTTCGCTTCAGCTAAAGCTGTTAACTCTTCCCGAGTTAGTTGCTGTCCACCAACCGCAGCAGATACCTCAAAAGATACAAGATGCTCCATCCCCAGAACAGGCAAGTGATGGTCGACACCAGCCCTTGCAGTCCCTTCCTGCATCATTTTAAGGGACAATCCAACCCGGCGGCGCCCTTCTCGGCTCCACTTGGATGGCATTTGAACTGTAACATTACCCTTGGTGAGTTTCGGTACGGACTCCTTCATAAAAGATGAGAGTTTCTCCAAGGGAAGAATCATACCAGCCGGTGCGGGTCCACTTAGCCCTTCCGCCAGCTCAGTGGACAGCTCAGCAGCTTCACCAATCGCGATCAACAGCTGCTCTTGAGCGGATGCATATATACGCCCTCGAACCAACATATCCTTTTCTCGGCTATTCCAGATGCTCTGTGCAGGCAGCCACATTCCTTCATCTTCACGGCTTCCTGCCCAGAAAGACAGCCGCCAATCTATGTCTCCATCTTCGAGTGGAGGTTCCAACCGAAGGCCAAGCCGAATATTTCCATTCTCCGGCGGCAGATTTTCGCCCTCTGTGTAGGGAAAAGCTGTTTGTCCGGCAATTTCGACTTCTTGGCCCAACTCGTGGACTTCTTCCGCAGCTCCTTGTACAGCAATCTCCCGGCTTACGGTAAGCAAACTATTCCACCATAACTCCGTAAGGGGTGAACGCCCGCGGCGATAATCTCTTAAATAAGAAGAGAGCTTGCCTTCAATTTCCCGCAAAGCTTCTCTCACCTCTGCATCAATGATTGAACAGAGGAACGAATAGAGCACCACGGCTCCCGCCTCTTCCCGAGAGGCAGGTTCACTTCCAGCCAGTGCAGCGGGTACACCTATGCATATTGGCGGTATATTAGCCGCTAACTGGAGAAAACGCTCCTCATCTTCCCCTATGAGCTGGGGCTTCCATACCGCTTTCACCACATGCATGGATGCACTCCGCCTTCTTCCAGCCGAAGGTACCTCAGCCGTCCCTGGAGCAATCCGGCCCCGAAGCTGTAATTCAAGCGCAAACTTGGCGGCTGTTAACCAGTATTCCATTTCTTCTCCCAATACGAGACCTTGGCTCTGATAGAGGCCAGTATCTATAGACAGCAGCATATTAAACGCATCCCCTGGTGTGAGCGCCAAACCTTCCATCGTTCGGCCTCCCAGTGTCTTGCGTTCATTACGCCTTACATTCTTTACCGCCACTGATTGGACAGGAAATCTCATCTCCGCCAACCGAAGCGTAGCATTCGCAAATGGACGGCTTCCGTCCCCTAGCTGCAACTTCTTTATTATTCTGCTCCATGCGTCCACTCTGGGTTCCGATACTTCACCGGAAAAACAAAAGAATGCATCTCCTAGCCATACGCCATACAGCGGTTGATTCATTGTTGTCTCCTGTCTTTTTCCTGCTTTACAGATATTATTATTATCTTATACGAAAGCGAACTTTTTTCAAAACGATTACCCAGTAAAATAAACAAATGCCATCTTCAACTGTTTTTCATAAATTATGTCACTTTTTAGGTCTACCCATCGTAACTATCTATTATAACGTTTCAGAGAGGTTTGGTGTAGATCATGAGTGTAACTTTCGGTCTTGGGATCTTTGGAGTGCTTATTTCCTTGTTCTTCTTATTCTTGTATATCTCTATTTGTGTTTGGGGCTACCGTGATGCTAGACGCAGAGGCAAAAGTTCCGAATACGCCCTGCTTGTCATGATAGGTCTTTTGTTCTTTCCCGTTATCGGTGTCATCGTTTATCTCCTGATTCGTGATTATTAACGGAATAAACCTTCTTCAAACTGTCATCACATATAAAAAGAGGTGTTCGCTGCCGATCATCGGCAAGCTGAACACCTCTTTTTATATGCTTTGTGGGCTATAGCGCCCCTTGCAATTCATGTATATCTTATTATTTCGCCTTCAAACTCTCCCAAGACTGCTCTAGCGCCTCGAATAATTGAGTTTTATCCACGTTTCCTGCAACATAACCCTGCATTTGGCTGCCAAATTCGTTCATACCGCCATCAGGGAACTTGTTAAATTCCCAGCTGATCGCTTTACCTTCTTGGCTATATTTCATAATATCTGTTCCCAAGTCGCCTAGCGTCTCCGTGTTAGCCTCAATAGATTTGAAAGCCGGAATGAATTTGAAATCTTCTGTCATGTATTTCTTACCCGTTTCAGAGGTCGCAAGCCAGTTTAAGAATTCTTTCGCTTCATCCTTCATCTTAGAATTCTTGTTAACGACCCAGCTATTCGGCACACCTATAGGAAGCTTATCATTCTGCTCTGCATTGTCGTTAATCGGCATAGGCAGAAACCCGATATTCAGTTCAGGATTAATACCATCGATCTGACCCTGTGTCCAGTTTCCGTTTTGAGTCATCGCTGCTTCACCACTAGCAAAAGTCGTGATTTCGGTATTATAGTCCGTTGTTAATGGGTTCTTCTGCCCATATTTAATCGTCAGATCAAACAGCTTGATCCACTCATCAAACACAGCGTTCCCAACCATCTTCTCTGTCCCTTCATTCATGCCTGCAACAAACGCGTTTGGATCCTTCTGATGAGCAAAACCGATGTTAAGCAGATGGTTGGCCAGAATCCATGCTTCCTGATAACCGTTTACGAATGGCGTAATTCCGGCTGCTTGCAGCTTTTGAGCTGCTGCTTCCAGCTCTGTCAATGTTTTGGGAAGCTCAGTAATTCCCGCTTTAGCAAACAGGTCCTTGTTATAAATGAATCCGTAGCCTTCGATCGCCATTGGCTGACCATAGAGCTTGCCGTCCTTCGTCATAGGCTCCTTCGCAACATCCACAACATCACCGACCCATGGCTGGTCAGATAGATCCTCGACTTTTTCAAACCAAGTATCCAGATCTCTGTAACCGCCCACATTAAAAATGTCAGGCTCCTCGCCGGAAGCAAACTTTGCTTTTAGCGCAGCAGCGTAATCCGAACCTCCGCCGACCGTCTGAATATCCAGCTTAATGCCTGGGTGTTCCTTCTCGTACGCTTCCTTCATTCTGCTCATCGCTTCAGCGATTTCGACTTTAAATTGAAATATTTTCAATGTCTTGGTACCACTCGACCCCTCTTCTGATCCACCTTCATCACTCTTCGAGCCACAGCCCGCCAGAAGAGCAGAGAACGCCAACACCATGACCAATGCGAGCTTACTGTATTTTTTCATTTGAAATCCTCCCTTTTGTTTATAACTCTTGAATACATCGTGAAACCGTTTGCTTCTTTAGTATAGATAACTCTTCTTCGTAACATCAGGTACGATATTGATATAACAGGGGGATGGAATTGACCACCCTATCAAACTTAACCTTTTACAGCACCTGCCGTAATTCCCTCGATGATATATTTTTGCATGGCCAAGAAGAAAATGATAATCGGCGTAATACCAAGCACCAGAGCCGGTAAAGCTAAATCCCACTGCTTCGTATACTGTCCGAAGAAGGCAAAGGTTGCAATAGGGATCGTACGCAGCTCTGCCGATGTCAGAATGAGAGACGGAAGCAGATAATCATTCCAGATCCAAAGTGTATTTAAAATAATTACCGTCACGAACATCGGCTTCATGAGTGGGAATACGACCCGGAAGAACACACCATAAGGACTTGATCCATCTACGGTAGCTGCTTCTTCAATCTCCAGCGGAATTGATTTCGTAAAACCATGGAACAGGAACACACTCAGCGGTACTCCAAATCCCAAATAACAAATAATGAGACCAACTAAACTGTTACCTAGTCCAACCATTGATGTTACTTTCACGAGCGGAATCATGATCGATTGAAAAGGAATAACCATCGCAGCTACAAACATCGCAAAGAGCAGCCTGTTAAACCGAGAATCCCGGCGGACCATCTGATACGCTGTCATGGCGCTGAATAAAGCCAGCAGCAAATTGCTTACAACCGTAACAATGAACGAGTTCAAAAACGCAGACGGAAATTTCGTGATGGTCCATGCACGAGAGTAGTTCGTCCATTCCACTGCTTTCGGCAAGCCTGCGGAATCTGTAAGGAGATCACCGAATGTCTTGACCGAGTTCACGAACAAAAAGTAAAAAGGAACTAGAAAGAGCAAACCGAGCAGGATCATAATGATTTCAGTGACAAACGTACCCGTGCGGTATTTTTTGATCGTTTCCATCAGGCTTCGACCTCCTTGCTTTTCGTGAATCGAACCTGCAGACTTGTTATAATAGCTACTACGATAAAGAAGATAACGGCTTTAGCGGTACCAAGTCCCAGACGATTGTTCGTAAAGGCCTCGTTGTAAATATTCATAGCAACCGACTCAGTCGAGCCAAACGGTCCACCTTTTGTCAGGGAGAGGTTCAGATCAAACATTTTGAACGACCACGAAATAGCCAGGAACAAGCAGACAGTGACAGCAGGCATAACAAGCGGTAGAATGATGGACCGAAGCACCTGTCCACGACTAGCGCCGTCGATCTCCGCAGCTTCCAGAATGTCCTTAGGAACATTATTGAGTGAGGAAATGTAAATAACCATTAAATAACCGGCGGTTTGCCACACGAACACAATGACGATCGCCCAGAAAGCGGTAGCTTTTGTACCCAGCCAAGGGAGGGTAAAGAAAGAAAGATCTGTTGCATTGCCGATAGCTGAAAACCCTTTCACGAAAATGAACTGCCAAATGAACCCGAGTAACAAACCACCAATAACGTTTGGCATAAAAAAGATCGTTCTGAGCACATTCCGGGTTTTTAAAGGCTTTGTAAGCAGGTATGCCAGAAAAAAACCTAACACATTCGTGAAGATTACCCCAAGCACCGTAAAAAGTGTCGTAAACTTGAAGGCATCTTTAAATTTAGGATCATTCGTAAAAATAGTAATAAAGTTGTCGAAACCGACCCACTTAACCTGATCCGATACCCCGTTCCAATTGGTTAAGGAATAATATAAACCGAGCAGGAATGGTATGATCATGATCAGGATGAAAAAAAATGTGGAGGGTCCCACGAAAACGAGCTGCTGAATCCATCGTGAAGTTTTATTCCGTTGCATCCTGTGCTCCTCCTTTTCTTATACTTTTGTAATATGTAAATCCATTATCCAGCAACTAAAGGACAATAAACACAGAGGATCATGAACCGATAGGAGTAATATATTGACCTCTAACTTGCCGACAAGAAATTCTGAGGTGACCCATATGAAAATCCGAAGTATTCGTACAAGGCTTATTCAGTTCATGCTTGCCGTTACGACCATACCACTCTTGCTGTCGCTCGTTATCACCCTGTTTCATACCCGGGAGTCCGTCAAAGAGCAGACCGTAAATGAAAACATACGGCTCATCTATCAAGGAAAAACGAACTTAACCAATTATCTGAACAACATCAACCGTGCTTCTCTTTCTGTATACTCTGATCCTCACTTCCTGCGAAATCTTGCACTTAGTCCAGATAATCACCGAGTGGTAGCAGAGATCTACACGACACTCCAAACCATATTAATTACAAATTCAGATATTCATCAGGTATATCTGCATAACCATCTGTCCGGCCAATCCACCCAAGTCACAAGTGGGGTTCCCCGCCGAGAGTTCCGTTCAAAACCGTACAGCATGTGGGAACCGTTTGAACATGGTGGCGATACCGCCATTGAGCCTGTACATATGAGTCACAGCTACGGCTTCACGCCGAGACCGGCTGACCAGCCCAATCAGAATGTATTTACCTTTTATCGTTCGATTTCCAACATACCTTCTACGAAGCAGCAGGCTTTAATGGCGATTGATGTGAAATTAGACAGCATCATGGCAATTTGTGAACAGCTTTACGCTAAAGGCGAAGAACAGGTTTACTTAATCGATGACGATGGCCTTGTGGTGTACAGCGGGAATCCGGATGAGATTGGAACGAAACTGAAAGACCAGGATCTAATGGATGAGATTTCTTCTAAGGAGAGAGGCTACTATGACGGCAGTAAAACAATGAGTGTCTATGAAAAATTGGATGTGTCGTTTGCCCCCTGGACATTGGTAAAACAGATTTCGCACCACTCTTTATACAAAAATTCGACGGAGCTGACCAGCATCAATGTAGTTATTGCAGTCTTGGCACTTCTAACCGTCATTTTCGGGACGTTATGGATTTCAATTCGTATTACAAAACCCATTAAACAACTTGCCAGTTATATGAATCAGGTACAGATCGGCCGGCTTGACGTTGAAATCAATGTCAATAGCCCCGATGAGATCGGTGCTCTATCTCGTCGTTTCCGTCAAATGATGGATACAATCAACAACTTGATCCTCAGAGAATACAAACTTGAGCTGGCCAACAAAACGAATCAGTTAAAGGCACTTCAGGCGCAGATTGATCCGCATTTTCTGTATAATTCTCTGCAGTCAATCGGTACTTTAGCTCTTCAACATAATGTACCTCGCATTTATTCACTATTATCCTCTCTTGCTGACATCATGCGATATAACATGCGAAACAGCGAGGCCATGGTTACGCTTCAGGATGAACTGAACCATCTTGAATTATATCTTGAGCTGCAAAAGGAGCGCTTTGGCGATCAGCTCGAAGTGGTGTGGGAGATTGAACCTGAAAGTCTAAATGCACCCATTCCAAAAATGATCCTACAGCCCATCGCTGAAAATTATTTCAAGCATGGAATGGATAGCCGCTCAGAGAGTGGACGCTTATTGGTTTCCTCACGGGTTACCAGCACTGGCCGCTTGAGCATAAGGATTGAAAATACAGGGTCTTCCATTGACTCAGAAGAGCTGGTTAGGCTCCAGAACATGCTCAATCAAGCTTCCAAATATGAAGAAATAGATAACGGCTATTCAATCGGACTGAATAACGTACTGATGCGCCTGAACTTGTATTCTGATAATACCGCCCTGCTCTCTATCGAGAATGTACGGCCGCACGGTGTTGCAGTTACCTTGGAAATAAACGCATGGGGAGTGTAATTCCAGATGAAAACACTAATTGTTGATGATGAAAGACATGTTAGGGATGCTATCCAACTGCTGGCGAATTGGGAAAGCCTCGGGATCAAGGACATATTGCAGGCCGCTGATGGTGAGGAAGCTATCGAATTAATCCAAGAGCATTCTCCTCAGATTGTTATGACGGATATGCGCATGCCTCGGAAAGACGGAGCAGAGCTTCTGTCCTGGCTTCATACCTATATGCCTGAGATCAAAGTGATCGTTATCAGTGGATATGACGACTTTGAATACGTTCGTCATACGATTCGTAACGGAGGGATGGATTATATACTTAAACCTGTCAATCCTGTTGCCCTGAATGAAGCACTAGAAAAAGCGACAAAGGCATGGTACTTGGATGAGGAGAAGCGCCGCCTTAGCACGAATCAGAGCATCGAAGTGAATCAGATGAAACCACTCTATTTAGAGCGTCTTTGGACAGATCTTATCATGGGAAGAGGACATAAGGACTCGCTGATTGGACAGCTTCGAGACCGAATTCCGCTGCCGGAATATGTAACTACCTGTTCTGTAGCAATCATTAATGATTTGCAATTTGACAGAGATCTGCTGACCAAGTTCCGGAACAGACGAGATTTGCTTGCCTATACATTGATCAATATTTGTAATGAACTGCTAAAGGACACAGGGGCAGCATTCCGTCATATGGATAAACCAGGCGTGATCATCATCCTTTGCTGGGACTCTAACATCTCCTTTTCAAAAATACTGAATGAGATGAATAACGGAATATACATTACACTTCGCCGCCGTATCCACTTCGGCACAGGGAATACGATGAACTTCCCAGAGGGCCTCCCACAAGCCTACCAAGATGCGGAACAGGCTCTTTGGTGCCGTAATCTGCTAGATAACCATCAGCATATCCGTATCCACCAGGATCGCTGTGTGAAGAGCAGTGGAGCTAGAACCTTAAGGCTTGCATCCTATGAGGAGAAATTCAGACTAGCGGCACTAAGCGGCAATAGAGAACAAATTGAAGCTGCTGCAGACCAATGGCTGATGGAAGTACGGCGTCGAGGAGCCGTTTCCCCTGAGCATCTGGTTCGCTGGAACTCTGAATGGGAGTGGCTGCAGCATTCATGGACCGAGCCCGAAGTAATTGAAGGGCAAACGCCTGAAGAAGATGTTGAAATTTCTCAGGATCTCCCTTTTCTCCTTCCACTGAATGAAGATGGAACACTCTCTTGGGATCGCTGGAGGCAGCAAATTATTGGACGAATATATGCCACCTCCCAAGTGATGACCCAAATGCATTCGAGAGAAAATCATATCATTCATGATATTGCCCGTTATTTGGAGAATTCTTATCACGAGGAGATTTCACTGCAAGATATTGCATCCCGTTTCTATTTAAGCCGGGAGTATATTTCAAGGAAATTTAGACAGGAATTTGGCGTTACACTGTCTGATTTTCTCGGACGAATCCGGATTGATAAAGCCAAGTTACTGCTTCTTAACCCTCACTTAAGAATGGTTCAGATTGCTGAAATGGTTGGTTACCATGATGAAAAGTATTTCAGCAAAGTATTCAAAAAACTCGAAGGACAAACACCCAATGAGTATCGTAAAGAAAAAGCGATATAGGCTTGATTCCATATGATTTGGGTATATTTAATATAGTGAAAGAAGCACGAATACACTGAGTTTATCCGTCATACAATCATCCATACCTTGTTGAGGAGGAGATACGATGTACAGAACCAACACTTATCGGTGGTGGAACGTCATAGCTTTTCTAGCCGTCATCACGGTGAACATCTTGTCTAACACCTTGCCTCTCGGTGGGAGAAGCACCAAAGAAATATCAGACCAGTTTTACATAAACATAACGCCCGCCGGTTATGCCTTTATCATATGGTCAGTAATCTATATTTTGCTCGGCGGATTCGTTATCTATCAACTTCGCAGGGAAACCGGTACCCGTGATTCCGTCCTTTCCATTTCGATATGGTTTATACTCAGCTGCCTCTTTAACATGGCTTGGCTCTTCTTATGGCACTACCTTTATATTGAATGGTCCGTTGCTGCCATGCTGATGCTTGTAATCACTGTCAGTGTTATATACCGCAAGACACGAAGAATCTCTTATCCTACAACAGGAGAAATGCTACTAATAAGACTCCCGTTCAGTATATATCTCGGATGGGTATGCGCAGCTTTCCTTGTAAACGTCGGTATCGTCATTCATAAAAATGGCTGGTCCCCGCTAGGTCTAACCGAATTAGGCTGGAGTATTGCCCTACTGTGCATTGGAGCTATACTTGCTCTACTGATTAGTTATCCATCCCGTGACAGTATTCTTCCACTCGTATTCGTCTGGGCATACATCTCCATTGCAGTAGAACATAAGGATGTAGATAAAATCCTGATCACTTCCTTTATTCTAGCTGCCATTCTATTCATCTATGCGATTTGGTTATTCTTCGTACGTAGTCGGGAGCGTAATTAATAAAAGAGCTGTTCCGATTTGGATCCATCTGGATCCTGAAACGGGACAGCTCTTTTTAAAGCTAACGCATTATTTTTTTACAGCAATAACCTCAATCTCAACAAGACCGTCCTTTGGAAGACGAGCTACCTCGACCGCGCTCCGCGCCGGGTACGGCTCTGTGAAGAAACTTCCATATACTTCGTTCATTGCGGCGAAGTCATTCATATCCTTCAAGAATACAGTTGTTTTAACAACTTGATCAAGGCTCGTTCCAGCCTCTTCCAAAATCGCTTTGACGTTACTTAAAGAATATCTTGTCTGTTCAGCAACGCCCTCTCCAAACTCTCCTGTCTCCGGATTTAGCCCAAGTTGACCGGAAGTGTAAACAAATCCTCCTACTTCAACACCTTGGCTGTAGGGTCCGATAGCACCAGGTGCCTTTGTCGTTGATAATATGTTCTTTGTCATATGTATTCTCCCTTCCTATTTCCATCCCTTAGCATTCAATTCTAATGGATCTGTTTATGAGTTTATATCATTCACCTAGAACATGTATAACTTCATTAGGATATATATGATTTCCTCTAGTATGAGTTGCAGAAATATTAACCATGGCCTTGGCCACCTTCCAAGCTGGCACTGCACGATACTGAGCAAGTCGTCCTCTAAAGGCAAAGTCGAGCTTTGTCATCAAGACAGAACCAACCCCCTCTAAGAATCGCCTTTCATCTCGTTCACCAAGTAACAACGACGGTCTAAACAGATGAAGCCCCGGAAGCTGAAGCCGGCATAACTCCTCCTCCATCTCACCTTTAACTCTACTGTAAAAAGCTTTAGCTTTCGGATCAGCACCAACACTGCTTATAGCCAAAAATTGACGGACTTGCGCCTGTTTGGCTAACTTGGCACCTGCTACTACATAATCCAGATCAACTTTCCGAAACTGCTGCTGTGATCCGGCTTTTCGAATCGTTGTCCCAAGACAGCTAAATACACTATCAACACCTATAAACGCATCTCCATAATGATTTAGCTGGTCCCAATCTATCTGGATCACAGACAGTTTTGGATGGGTTATATCGATCGGACGCCGAACAAGGAGCCGCACTTCATCAATAAATTCACAATTCAGCAACTGCTCTGTAACCTGACGTCCTACCAGCCCTGTGGCTCCCATAACGAGAGACGTCATTCCCAATGGAAGCTCCCCCCTTTTTCCTGACTCAAATTATATCACGTAGTATTTTTCGTCCAAGTGTAAAAGCCGTCAGCAGCATGACCATGCCAACGAATGCTTGAAAGCCATACTGTTGTATCCAATCAGGTGTACCCTCCATGAATTTAAACACCTGTCCACCAATCATAGGTCCCAAAAATGAGGCTAACCCCGTAATAGCTGAATACATCGCTATAAACATTGGCCGATCTCCCTTAGGTGTATCCCCGATCATAAAATTGAATGCCAATTGGTTGAATCCCCCGACACCTGCTCCTAGAAGCATATGAGACAAGAGTAGAACCGGAATAACCGGCAGCAGGGACAAAAGCCCCCAAGACAGGCAAGACAATGCAATAATCGGCAGTGTCCAAAACAACAACCTGCGGTTGCTAAAGCGTGCATTCAAATTACCCCATACATAGAACCCCATCATCATGATGGCCGTCTGAGCCACCGTCATAATCGAGACAACGGCGTAAGAAACATGCAGCACATCCAGCATAGCATATGAATAGAGAGGCACAACTAATGTTTGTAAAAACAGCCACCCGCCAAGAAATAGTGTTGATTTGATAAAGGGCTGATCTGCGAGTGGTTTTTTCACCATTGGCCAGAATTCCCGTTCCTTCGAATGTTCAAACGGAGGATCTGGATATAAGAAGAATAACGATAAATTCACCGCAATTGCAATCCAAGCCAGTATGAACAAGATCAGAAAACCTGTTCCTCCCGGATACCGATCCAATATCATTCCACCAACAAAGAGAACCACAGCACCTAAAGCATTCAGTATCGTATTTCGGATACCGAAATAACGTCCCCTGACCTTCGAAGGAACGATGTCGCTAATAATTGATGTCCAGAGCATTCCAGATACCGTACCGGCAATAAAAGCTCCCATATACATGACCAAGAATGCAGGAAGCCACCACTGCTTATCAAACACAAATGGTATAACACCTGTAGCTCCCCACATCAAACGGTTCAGGATCGTAAACACAATCATCGCTTTCTTCCGATACTGTAACCGTTGAATCAAGTAAGCAGTTAAAATCTGAAGAATGTTAAAAAACGTGGTGACAGCGAGCACAAATCCCACTTCTCTGGACTCAGCGCCCAAATAAAGCAGATAACCTGTCAAAAACGGACCTCCAAGCAGCGTCTGATAAATAACGGCGGGAACACCTTCCCAAGTCGCTGTTAGCAGATGTTTACGCTGATTGGAAACCAGGCGCTGTGGTCTGTGCATAACTCTTACAGCCTTGATGGGGATACACTCCTTTGGTGTCTTATATGGGCTGAACACACTCTCTTTGACCCCATTCTACACCCAGAACATCCACTGTCAATAAGGCAGTAAAAATATATTTTCAAGCCGCTCAACCTTTAAGATACTTATTCAAAAAAGACGGCTGTCGTTCCATGAACGATAGCCGTCTACCACCTATATTAAGCACGATTCGCGCTCTTTTTCCAAGTGAACATCCAAGAGACAAAGGGCTTCCAATCTCTTTGAAATAGCCCTACGGAATTCGCCTCCGCTTCATATTCAGGTTCCATTAAAGGGAGGGGCTCTTCATCTAGCATCTTATAATACCTCAAATGATACGTACTAACGGTGTCCCCTTGCAGGGTAACTACGTGATCATCTCGAATTTCGATTATTTTGCCAGTTACAACCTTGGTGTTGTACATGATAGCCCCGCCCTCTCCTTAATGGAATGAAGTCATAAACAAATCATTAGTCCTTGAAACGTGCACTCCAATCCGAGTACTCACGCTCTGCCGCATCCTTTGAATGTCCATAACGTTCTTGAAGCTTGCCTACGAGCTTATCTCTTTCACCGGCAACCACATCAAGATCGTCGTCAGTCAATTTGCCCCATTGCTTCTTAGCTTCACCTTTGAGTTGATTCCATTTCCCTTTAAATACGTTGTTGTCCATGCTCAATCACTCCTCTATTAATAAAATAGTATTTCTTATGATCATAGCCATTTGTCTATATTTTCGATTACCCGGGTCACCCTTTTCTGAATCCTTTCCTTTGTGCTGGAACCCCTGTTTTGATCCAAAAAATCAGCATGAAGAATTAAATTTTAATTAAAAACTCAAGTTCTAAATAATTAGTGATTATTTTCACATAAAACTCCTGTTTTATATGCTAAGATTCCATCGAATGGTAGTCATACCGACTCACCTTTCCAAGCTTTTACCGGGTAAAAAGCCGCATATTTTCGCTGTTTGACGGAATCAGGCACTGGCTAAAGCCGTATTCCGGTAATGTCATACGTTATTAAAATGTTTCAACATTTTAATACCATATTTTTCACCAAATTTTAAACAAAAAAGTGGAGGTCATCTGTATGAAAAAGAAATTGTCCATCATTTTGTCCGGCACTCTGATCCTTGGCGGTCTGCTCGCAGGTTGCGGAGGAGATAAAGCTCCAGAAACCGATGCAAACAAAACCCAAACTGAAGCACCTGCTGGTCAAACAGCAACTGGAGAACTGAAAGACGGAACTTATTTTGCACAAGGTGAAATGAACGAAAAATCCGGTTGGCAGTACAATGTAACGCTGAAAGTAGAAGGCGGAAAAATCACTGATGCAGACTGGAACGCAACGAACATCAAAGCAGGTCCTGATAAGAAAACTGTCTCTGAATCCGGTGAATACGGTATGAAAGCTGGCGGTGCTCAAGCTGAATGGCACGAACAAGCTGAAAAAGCTGAACAATTCCTGATTGAGAAACAAGATCCTGCAGCAATCACAGTAAACGATGAAGGTAAAACAGACGCAATCAGCGGTGTTTCCATTTCTGTGAATGAGTTCGTAGAACTTGCTCAAAAAGCTCTGCAAGCAGGTCCGACAGAAGCTGGTCCATATAAAGATGGCGCTTATCATGCAGAAGGCGAAATGGATGCGAACAGCGGCTGGAAATCAACAGTTGATTTGACTGTCGTTAACGGCAATGTTGTTGCAGCTTACTTCAGCGGTGTTAACGAAGCTGGCGAAGACAAACAAGACTTCTCCAAAGATGGAAAATATGGCATGAAAGAAAAAGGTGGCGCTCAAGCTGAATGGCACGAGCAAGTTCAAAAAGCTCAACAGTTCTTCCTTGAGAACCAAGGCGTAGGTAGCGCAAGCTTCAACGACGAAGGTAAAACAGATGCAATCAGCGGTGTTTCCATCGGCGTTCAAGAATACTTCACACTTGCAGAAAAGGCTCTTGAAGGAGCTAAGAAGTAACACGTACAACGCAATACACAAGCAGAAGATCGGGAGTTATCTCCCGATTCTGCTTTTACAATACACTGTATCTAACGAGGTGAGTTTATGAAGAAGATAGTTTTATTAGGCGGAGGTTACGGCGGCGTACTGACGGCTAAAAAGCTAGCTAAAAAGTTTAAAAAGAATAAAGATGTACAAATTACACTCATAGATCGCAATCCCTACCACACCTTATTGACAGAGCTGCATGAGGTAGCTTGTAACCGTACACCGGAGGATTCGGTCAAAATCGACCTAAAAAAGATATTTGCTGGTCAAAATGTGAATGTTGTTCTTGATGAAATTAACAACATCGACTTCGAAGGTAAGAAACTGACTTCTGAAAATGCTGTTTATGAATATGATTATCTGGTTATCGGTACTGGCTGTAAGCCAACCTTCTTCGGTATCCCAGGAGCAGAGGAAAATGCATTCACACTCTGGTCATTTGAAGATGCTGTCCGTTTGAAAGAACAAATTCGTCACAGCTTCCGCGAAGCTGCTAAAGAGCTGGATCCTGCCGTTCGCAAGTCCAAACTCTCCTTCGTTGTTGTAGGTGCCGGCTTTACCGGTGTCGAGCTCATCGGAGAGATGGCTGAGTTCCGTGATGAACTGTGCAAAGAATTTTATATTGATAAATCCGAGGTTCGTCTCGTTGTAGCCGATATGGCTCCAAAAATCTTGCCGATCCTACCTGATAAGCTAATCGCTAAATCTGAGAAGCACCTTCGCAAAATGGGTGTTGAAATCATCACCGGAGCTAAGATTACCGGTGTTGGTGAAGACCGCGTTATTCTCGGAGAAGGCAATGAAATCATTGCCAGCACCATCGTATGGACGGCTGGTGTTGAAGGTTCCGACCTGGTCGGCAATCTAGATGTTCAGCAACAAGGACGTAAACGTATTGTAACGAACGATAAACTGCAAAGTGTTGACCATGAGAATGTGTACATCGTCGGGGATAACATCTTCTTCATTCCAGAAGGCGAGACTCGTCCTGTACCTCAAATGGTCGAAAACGCAGAGCACGCTGCACCACTTATCGCACATAACTTACATGCAGATATTATGGGTGGTACGAAAAAATCTTATAAACCGTCATTCCACGGTACAATGGTCTGCATCGGCAGCCGCTATGGTGTAGCCAATGTAGGTTTACCGAATAAAATGTTCATGCTGACCGGATTTATGGCGATGCTGTCCAAACACTTCATCAACATGTTCTACCTGTTTACAGTGGCCGGTTTCAACAAAGTATGGACTTATATGATGCATGAATTCTTCCATGTAAATAACCGTAGAAGCTTCCTCGGAGGACATTTCTCGAAACGTTCCCCGAATTTCTGGCTCGTTCCGCTACGCGTATATCTGGGCTTTATGTGGCTGAGTGAAGGCTGGGAGAAGATGCTTAAAATCATTGACGATCCGAACCGGATCTTCCTGATCCCTCCTGCTCCAACACCAGATGGAACAACCGCAGCAACTCAAGCGGTCGAAGCTGTTACTCAAACCGTTGACGCACAAACCGCTGCTTCTGCAGTGTCGACAGCAAAAGATGCTGTTGAGGCTCTTCCTGTACCAGGATTCATCAGCGATATGGTCAGCGGATTCATGGATATGTTCTTCTACACCGCAGACGGCGGTTACACTGCTCTCGCTTCTGTGTTCCAAGTCGGCATGGTTGCCGCAGAGATCGTGTTCGGTCTGATGCTCATTGCTGGTCTGTTCACAGCCGTTGCTTCCATCGGTACTATCGCAATGGGTGTTATGATCTGGACTTCGGGTATGGCTCCTTATGAAATGCTCTGGTTCGTAACTGCAGCGATCGCAATGATTGGCGGTTCCGGAAGCACACTTGGTCTTGACTACTATGTTCTGCCTTGGCTCAAGAAGCATTGGAAAAAGGTTCCGCTCGTTAAAAGATGGTACTTGTATACTGATTAGGAAAAGATATTGATTGATAAGCGGAAGTCATATGCATATCTAGTTGCATATGACTTCCTCTGTAACTACAGATGATTAAAGATTTTGATCCATAACAACGTCTCGAAGGAGTGGGCTTAATGAATTCTCGACTGATGAACGATACCTTCCGTCTACTGCAAGAAGAATGGTCTCCGATTGCCGGAATCGTTCTCGATGTCCCTTGTCGTGATATGAACCGGATGGCTGACGTGCTGGATCCTCATCAGTTGGAACCTAAACGTCAGATTGTCCTGATGGCACTCTACAGCTTACTGTATATGGCGCAGGAGCGACATCAGGATTGTTCTTTCAGCAATCCTGAGCTGACCAAGCATATATTAGATGGTGATTACCTATATAGCTTCTATCTTCAATTAGCTGTTAAATACCGTGAGACCGATCTGGTATGCTATTTGGCACCGGTGCTCAAACGGCAGCAAATCGCTTTAGCCGAAGGACGATGGGTAGATGAAGATCTAACGAAACATTTCGAGACGTTCTTATGCGATGAATTTAATCAAAAACAGGCAGGCAGAGCAATGTAACGGGGAGGAATCCGAGATGAAACTGCACGAAGCGTTAAACATGGATATCAACCGGGTGAACCGGGAAATCGAGAACATTGTCAAATTTGATCCCGACCTCCCCCGCTCATCGATTGTAGCCAAAAGTGTGCTGGAGTTAGTCCGCTCCGGCGGTAAACGTCTTCGTCCCGTGATGGTACTTGTAGGTGCCCGCTTCGGATCAAAATCTCTTGGCCGCAAACAATGGCAGCTTGCCGCTGCTGCAGAATTTATACACGCTGCTTCACTCATCCATGATGATGTGATAGACCGGTCTGATCTGCGCAGGGGACAGCCTGCCATGCACTTAAAGACTGGCGTGAGCTCGGCCGTTCATATCGGCAACTATATGTCACTGCGTATTGTAGAGCTGCTCTCCCAGTATTCTTCCGAACAAGAACGATATGTTCATGATCTATCTTCATTAGCCAGCACCCAGCTGTGCATTGGAGAGTACCAGCAGATGACCCATGCCTTTAACTACGATCAGACATTGGAAGAGTATCTGGAGAAATCTCGTAATAAAACAGCACAGCTGATGGCGACATGTCTTCGGACAGGCGCCCTCTCGTCAGGCTGTGACACGCATACTGCTGATCTGCTGTATGAGTTCGGCGAGTGTCTTGGACTGCACTTTCAAATTCAGGATGACCTGAAGGATTTCACACAAGATGCAGCTACACTCGGAAAGCCAGCTGGGAGCGATCTCCGTCACGGACAGGTTACGCTTCCTGTCATGTACGCCCTTCAGGAGCCTTCCTTGTCTCCAATGATCCGCTCCATTGGCCCAGACTCCTCTGAAACAGATATCGAGCAGGTACTTGAAGCCATACGCCAGTGCGGAGCACTGAAGAAGACAGAAGAATTCAGCCGTACGTTTCTGGATCGGGCTCAGGCCATCATCCAGCAATTATCCAGCTACCCTGCCCATGAAGATCTGAAAGTTCTTCTAAAGTATTTCTCTGCAGCATAATAAAAAAGGAGTTATCCCAAAAGATCAAAAATCTTGCGGGATAGCTCCTTTTTCTATAGTTAGACGCTACGGGTACGAATCATTCCTCTAAGTTGAACTCGGCGACAAATAATGAAAAAGGTCGAGGGCAAGAACTCTTATGGAGTCTGCCTTCGACCTTTTAAATATGTAGAGTGATGAAAGAGCTGTTCCTTAGTAGAAAAATCTACTTGGGGTACAGCCCTCTTCTGTCTTATACGACCAGCACAGCCGCTCCCAGCGCGATAAACAGAAAGATAAACGCGATATCTTTAGCTGCCCAAGTCAATCTGTACAAGCTTGTTCTAGGCTCGTTAATGACAAATCCTCTGGACTCCATAGAATGAATAAGATCTTGCGCCCTGCGAAAAGCGCTAACTGTCACAGGAACAAGCAGAGAAACCAACATCTTGGCCTTATCCTTCCAAGGTAATTCCTTCAGATCAGCTCCGCGTGAAGCCTGAGCTTTAAGTATTTTATGAGTTTCATCTAAAATCGTTGGGATAAAACGGAGTGCGATACTGATCATCAAGCTAAGCCGCTCCGGGTGCATCCCGATCTTTTTTAAAGGTTTTAGCACACCTTCAAGCCCTAGATTCAACTTGCCTGGTGTTGTTGTAAAAGTAAGAATGGCAGTAAACGAAACCAGTAGAGCCATGCGTAACACGCTAAGTAGACCTATTTCTAACCCCTCTGTATATAAATGAAACGACCCCACACTGAACCAGATCTCTCCGGTCTTAACGGTCAAAAGCTGAACAATAAAAATAAATAACATCAAAAAACGCAGCGGCTTCATCGCTTTCAAATAATATCGAAACGAAATTCGTGTACTCCACATCATGAGAATGGAAAAGAGAGCGGTGATCAACATATCCGGCCATGAGGATACCAGGACAATCACCACTACGTAAAGCAGCATAGCAGCAAGTTTAAACCGCGGATCCAGAGCATGAATCCACGATCCTGTATCAATGCTTCTCCCGATTAACAGCTTGTCGCGCATAATCCTCCCTCTCTTCTCTCCGAGTCATCGCAAGTCCAGCATTTCGCAAATCTGCGATACGCTGTGCTATAGATGCTGCCGTAAAGCATGGATTATCTTGTTCAAGCTCAAATCGCTTGGACAGGATACTCCAGCACCGCAGTGGAAGCGGTACAGCCATACCATGCTGTTCCAAGACTTCAAGCTTGCTGGCAAGCTTACGAGCAGTGCCATCGAAGATACATTCTCCACTATGAAGAATCACCCAGCGATCTGCCGATTCTAGGAGTTCATTCATTCGGTGCGTAACCATAATAATCGTCTTGCCTTCCTCACGGCATAACGTATGCAACAGCTGAATTAACTCTATTCTACTAACAGGGTCTAGTGTTGCTGTAGGTTCATCCAGAACGAGAATATCCGGATCCATCGCAAGCACTGAGGCAATTGCTACCTTACGCATCTGTCCTCCGCTAAGCTGAAACGGACTGCGCTTAAGTAGCGCCGGATCTAGACCCATTTTGTCAAAAGCTTTCAGTGCAAGTTGCTTAGCTTCCTCTTCACTCGCTCCGAAATTCATCGGACCAAAACAGATATCCTTTTCCACCGTATCTTCAAACATCTGTTGCTCCGGAAATTGGAACACTAAACCGACCCGCCGTCGTAGCTCCCGCAGCTTAGGTGATTTCTCGCCTGCACGGATCATTACATCAACCACAGATACAGTGCCTGCAGTCGGCTTAATAATACCGTTGAACAGTTGGAGCATCGTCGATTTACCCGATCCGGTCGTTCCTGCGACCCCGATAAATTCTCCTGAGCTCACTTCAAGATTGATATGACGAAGAGCCGTACTAGCCCAGGGGCTGCGTGCATCATAGTCAAAGCAGACCTGATCTAATTGAATGACCATAAGAAATCCACCAGCTCCTGTTCATTTCCGAATCGTCCTATACTAAACCCTCGCGAGTTCAATTCCTGGGCTAATTTCTGCGAGAAAGGTGCCTCTAGACTGCATAGTGACATCAACTCTTTGTTCGCAAACAGCGCATCAGGTGACACATCAGCAACTAACGCTCCATCACGCATAGCTAGCACTCTCTCTGAAGCCATAATTTCATCTGCATCATGTGTAATGGACAAAATCGTATATTTCCCCTGCTTGTGCATTTCCTTGAGAAGACGAGTCAAATCTTCCCGGGCTTGTTCATCAAGCATGGAGGATGCTTCATCCAGCACTAAAATCTCAGGCTCCATCGCAAGAACTGAAGTCAGTGCGACGCGCTGCTTCTGGCCCCCGGACAACTCAGAAGGATGCTTCAGAAGCAGATGACTAACCCCAAATTGATCGGCATAGCGGTCAATTCTTTCTCTCATATCCGCTTGTGACATACACATTCCTTCAAGCCCAAAGGCAATATCCTCTTCAACCGTACTGCCAACAAATTGATTGTCCGGATTCTGAAACACCATCCCTACCTTTTGGCGGATGGCGCTCAGATTATCTGGTACCAGTGTTAATCCAGCTGTCTGAATCAACCCTGAATTCGGAAATAAAAGTCCATTAAACAGCCGAGCAAGCGTTGATTTACCGCTTCCGTTACTCCCTGCAATGCTCACCCACTGCCCCTTTGTTACCGTAAAACTGACAGAGCGAATGTTCTCTGCCACCCCATCATACGAGAAACTAACATCTTGGAGAGCAAGCACGGGTGAAGCCTGAGGCTCCCCTGGACTCCCACACACTTCAACTTCAATATGGTCTCGGTTACTGAGTTCCGGTTTCTCCATAACAAACTCCCCTCGTCCTCGCAATGCCCCCCATATTCATCCTGTTTAATCTGTAAATCCTGCAAACAAAGACAACTTGGAAAGGGACGGTACTAAATATCTCACTGAGATACCGATCAAAATACCTGTAATAATACCGGTTAACAGAAGTGCCGGTAAGTAATAGAATATGGAAGAAGTCTTAAAAATAATCGAAGCTGCCGTCAATTGACCAATATTATGTGCCACACCACCGGCAATACTTACTCCAATCAGACTCAATCTTTTCCCACTAATCTTAAGCAGTCCATACATCACGATGAAACTGAACACTGCCCCAAAAAGACTGAATAAAAAACTGGAGAAGGTCCCGAAGATCATCGCTGTCAGCACCGTCTTTAGAACGATTAACGTGAGTGCGTCTCTACCACGCAAGAAATACAAACAAGTCAGAACCATAATATTAGCAAGCCCCAGCTTAGCGCCTGGTACCGACATGTTCACAGGTATCAAGGATTCGACAATGCTGAGTACGACAGCTACAGCTGCGAAAATAGCAATAATGACCGTCTTTTTCAACAACAGTGCTGAATCACTAGTTGACAATGACGTCTGCTTCATCCTGATCCACTCCTCCCGAGGTATCTTCAACCTCAACTAGTACTTTATGAGGCAAACAAACAATACTTTGCTTTGCATTATCCACGAATCCAAAGGACAAGCACACTTTATCCGGGCAGTCTGCCTCGATCATCTCGATACCGTAGTTATATACCTTAAGAATATTTGTACCATGATCTGTCTTCACCTCGATGATCTGTTCTTCTTCGGTTAATTCCACCGTTTTGAACAGTTTACCATCCACGGTTATTGTTGCTGTTAAAGGATTGTTGTGATTTTTTTCACTATCATTGCCACCTAGCCATCTCGGAACAAGAAATATAAGCGCTGCTACCAGCAGAACTGAAATCAGTACCAAGTCACCGCGTTTCATAGGCATCTTCCTTATTTTTTGATTATATAAATCTTAGACGTCCTCATTATAACCACTCATCAGCAAACCTTCAATGTAGGATACACCCATTTTCACATGTTTGAGAAAGTTTTCACAAAATCATCACTAAATCCAAAATTTTATTAAAAATTTAAATAAATTATGAGAAGTCTCACATCTCCTCTTCCATACCTTTGCTATAATCCAGTCGAAACCAGGTGGAAAAGAGGAATTGATGTGAAAAAAAATAAGTTCTCACCGTTGCTTGTGCTTCTGTCCGCCCTGCTTATTATCGGAGGATGTAGTAAAGATACAACGAACTCTAACCCTAACTCATCGGAATCGGGTCAGCAGACAGAGATTACAAACCCAATAAAAAAGTCTTACTATATATTTGATACCATCGTTCAGGTAAAGGTATATGACAGCCGGATTACAGACCAACACTTTAACGAAATTGAAGAACTACTTCAGACAATTGACGCTGAAATGAGCCGTACGAATAGTAAAAGTGAACTGCATAAAGTCAATGACAATGCCGGAATCAAACCTGTTCAAGTGTCTGAACAGACATTTAATGTCATTCAAAAAGCTTACGATTACTCAAAGCTGACCGAAGGACGCTTCAATCTTGCTATCGGTCCTCTTGTCTCCTTGTGGAATATCGGAAATGAAGATGCACATGTGCCGGATCAATCCGAGATCACTAAGCTCATTCCGCTCAGTCAATACGACCAAATTGAATTAAACCCAGACACACGCGAAGTATATTTGAAACAAAAAGGGATGATTATCGACCTCGGCGGCATCGCGAAAGGTTATTCTGCAGATGTCATCGCCAAATATTTGACCGATAATGGCTTTAATAGTGCCATCATTGATCTGGGTGGTAATGTGCTTGCACTTGGACAAAAGCCAGGTGGACGGAGTTGGACGATCGGTATTCAGGACCCCGATCTTTCTCGTGGGAACCCGATCGGTAATTTAAAGGTTGAGAATAAGACCATCGTAACCTCAGGTATATATGAAAGATTTTTCGAACAAGACGGGAAGTATTACCACCACATTTTAGATTCGGAGACCGGTTATCCTGTTGATAACAATCTGAGTAGTGTTACTATCCTTACTGAAAAATCTATCGATGCAGATGCATTATCCACCTCGCTTTTCTCAATGGGACTTGAGAAAGGGCTTGAATTTGCAGAACAGTTAGATCATATAGAAGCATTGTTTATTACGAAGGACAAAAAAGTATACATCACCTCAGGCATGGACGAGGTGCTGGAAATGACCAATGACAGCTATACACTAATGAAGTAATTAAAAAGCAGGCCACCTCTTCTGTCGAAGTAGTGTCCTGCTTTTTCATATATTGAACTGTAAGCTATCTAAGCCGTTTCCTTATCCGATCTCATGTATTTCACAAAAATAGCGGCAAATTCCGGGTCCCACTGTGTTCCTCTTCCCTCTTCCAAGATATCCAGCGCCTCTGTAGATCTCATACCGTTACGATAAGGGCGGTCGGAAGTCATTGCATCATACGCATCCGCAACCGCAATAATCCGTCCGTAAAGTGGGATTTCGCTTCCCTTTAAACCATCTGGATAACCTCGTCCATCATAGCGCTCATGATGTGATCGCACCCCTTCCAGATAAGGCGCCATGGCATCAGCTGGTTCGATCTGACGTAAGATATTCTCCCCTTGCTCTGGATGGGATTTCACTTGGGAAAATTCTTCTTCTGTTAATCTTCCTTCTTTCAACAAGATATTGTCCCGCACCCCGATTTTTCCGATATCATGAAGCAGTGCTGTCTTATGCAACAGGTCGATTTCGTCCTCATTAAGGCCAGCTAATCTCCCAAGAACTACAGAATATTCGGCAACACGTAAGGAGTGCCCTGCTGTATAGGGATCTCGTGCATCTAGAGCAGCAGCTAGAGCAGCAAAATAGCTGTCAAGCAGCTTCCGGTTACGCTCTTCTCTCACTTGAAGTCCACGAACCATCATATTAAATCCAGCAACCAGCGTTGAGAATTCGTCGGAATACAGATTTGAAGTCTGAATCAGATTCCCTTCTTTAACCTCATTCATGGCCCGGTACAACTGACGGATTGGACGATGTACATCCTGTGTCAGTAGCAGTGCACCGATGTAGGCAAAAGCAACACCAATCAATAGAATAACTCCAGCCCATCCCCAATACTCTTGCGAAATGATCTCATCAAATTCCTTGAGCCTGATTTGAGCAGCCAGACTAAACAAAAATAACGGGAATGTTCCGATAAGCATCGTACTAAGTAAGAACTTGGTTCGGATCGCAGTAAACACATGTCCTTCAAGCGAGAAATCGACTCCATAACGCATTAATGCCTGCCGCCTAAGCTCTTTTACAACAGGACGAATTGCTGCTACAGTTAAGAAAAACTCGATCATGGCATGACAACTTGCGATCAGTACGGCACCGAGCGATGCTAGCCATATATAATAAAAAGGCATGCTTAGCAGTCCCCGGTTGAGCATCCAGATCGTCATCAAAATGGCAGGTACTGATAACCCGAACAAATGAGGACCGTAGATTCGGTAAACTGCTCGTCTTGGTATACGATGCGCATGAAGATACGCCTTTTCCAGCGACTGAAGATCAGGATTTGGATCAAGCAGGGTGTTCCGGATTAAACGTAATTCCCTCATAAATACATAGATTTCTATCGCAATCATGATGAGAAACGAAACGCCCATAATGCCTAACAATCTTAATCCTTCAATATAAGAAATTTCAAAGGTTGTTATAAGAAGTACTCCGCCCAATACAAGCACGGCAATGAGAGAACCAATCACATAATTACGAATAAGCTGATTTAAGAAGGTCCTATACAGTTGCATAAAATGCCTACTTTCGTCGCAATTAATAGTATTATGCCGCTATAGCACAGCTGCCAATGAATATTGTCGATCTAACAGGTATATATTTCCTATGTATAAAATATCGTTCGAATCGACAAAAAAATCAAGCGATTTTGTTGCATCTGGAATGCGTAATATATTTTGTTTGTATATTCATCTGATTCTGTGGTATAATATTTAGATATAAGTTAATATTTAACCCCGTAAGTTCCTCGCATAATTTAATTTCTATCTCAGATGAAGTTGAGAAATTCCTATTTTCTAACCCAAAAGTAAGAGTTTAAGAATGTTGGTTTTCTGATTCACACTGGAGCGGTCATCGGAGCCGCAAGGACAAAAGAGAGGCAGGGCTTTTGTTGTATTGGAAGTAATGTACCCGATATTAAACTTCAAACACAAGGAACCGACTGATAAGCCTTATATGGCATTCAGGGGTTAAATATACAGGCGTTAAGCGCCCATATTATAAGTACCCTGCAGAATATTTCTGCAGGGTACGTCTATTTCTACAGAACAAAAAAAGTAAGTAAATGTTACATCGCCCTTTAAAATACATATCATGCCATTTATGTTGTCGATTCCCTTCCTTTGTGGCATAATGGAGCCATAGATCACGCAGCCAATAATGAAGGCATTTCGTTTATATACAAACGAGGTGCCTTCGTGTTTATACTCATAAATTTTACATTAAATGTAACATTTCATATTCGGCTGCTCTATAGGAGGTTGAGGCTATCGGTATATGTCTGTAGACGTTCCTTCAGTCCAGAATACGATAACGGAGGATGTTTATATGAGTATTCCAAAAACCGGACACAAGAAGAAACCTAATGACCGAACAGGCATCTTCATATTTGCTGTTTCTTGCATATCAACCGCAGTTCTTATCTTTATCATTGTTGAGATTATACTAGAGAGCATGTTCGCTACATTAAAATAAGACTGAAACAGTCATTACATTTAAATCTTAACTGAGCTCAATCTATGATAAGCATAGTATCGAGTAAAGGAGAATTGACGATGAATTTGAATTTACACAAAATCAACATTAGAGAAACGCTTGTTTCCCAGCTAGCTTTTTTTGATGAACAGCTTAAGCTCTTTCTCGATCAATATCTCCCTCCCGCTCATGATGTACGGACTACGCGGGAACGTAAAAATACGAGAGCTTTCATTGAACGCTACATGTTCAAATTGGAACAACATATAAATAACCATACGAGCGGTGAGGATATTCCTTGTCCTGATTTTGTGTTTCTAGGAAGCACAGTCACTTTACAATATGTCGACAGTAAACAGCTTGTTTCCTATACTTTATGCATGCCTGAGGATTCCGACCCAAGCAAATGTTTCATATCAATCGTTTCACCACTTGGCTTCCAACTGCTTATGGCTTCCAAGAATAGTCAAGTAACCATCGTAACACCAGGCCAGATTGCGGAAGTGAAAGTCATCGATATTCAAATCTAAACTTCACCAAAAATTACGAGTATTGTAGTTATCCCTATTCCAAGGGACGGTTCGAGAGGTCCATTCATGACCAAACGAGCTGTCCTTTTTTTGTGCGTTCCTATATAGATTAGCGGTCATATTACGGTGACATCCGCCTACCCTGCTGCATATGATGCCCAAGGCGAACCATTTTTTTCGAAAGGAGCGTGCAGTTTTGAAAAAACGAGGGAAGCATACAACGGGAAAAAATCAGACCCAGCGATATGTAGTGGACCCTAATACCAGAGAACTTGATTTAACAGGACGTACTGAAGGACGAAACCGTGCCGTGGATAGAGAGGCCCGGGTTCTTTCGTCTATGTCTTTATCAGTTCCGGAAGAAGAAACCATCACCTCTTTTACTGAGGCATCGGATCTTCAACAGGATCAGACGATTAACGAACAGAATGAAGATGACTTTACAGATTTCATGACAATAGACCAGTCCCAGGCTGAAGATAACGCAGAATCCACCCCCATTAAGAACGGATATGACCGGGAGAGCCTAGTGGCTGAAAAACAAATGCCCGGCATGAAGGAGCCGTTTATTTATACCGAGGATATCAGTGAAGGTGCTATTACTGAGAGCCGCATTGCTTCCCGGTCCATCACCTCCTCAAAACTGGCTGCTGGATCGGTTGGGAGTGAAGCTCTTCAGGATTACGCAGTGACCAGTCTACAAATTGCAGACAGAAGTATCTCTTCTCGCAAGCTTGAGAATGGCTCAGTCATGAATGATCATCTGGCGGATGGAGCCGTAACTGACCGAAATATCGCAGACCGTGCGATTAGTGGATTGAAGATAAAGGATGCGAGTCTCACTTCCCAGCAGTTAGCCGATCACAGCATTACCTCGGATAAACTTGCAGATGGATCGGTGTTATCTCGCCATCTCAGTGGTCTAAGTCTATCTACCAGCATGCTTGATGATTCTGCCGTTACCAGCAGTAAAATTGCTTCAAGCGGTGTAGAAACACGCCATCTGGCTAATGAATCGGTACACACCTCAAAATTGGCTGATCAATCTGTCACTACCTTCAAGCTCCGGGAAGGTGCTGTCACCTCTAGCAAAATTGAAGCAGGCGCAGTTGATGGATCTCATATTCAGAATCATTCCATTGCCGGAATTCACCTAACTGATGGAATTATCAATCGGAATCACTTATCTCCAGAAGTAGTTGGATCTGAGCAGCTGGCTGACAATGCGGTCGGCGGGCAGCACATTCAGAAAGGTTCCATCACAACTAATCATTTAGCACAAGGCCTAATCGAATCAGAACAAATCCGGGCAGGTGCAGTTGGCAAGGATCAGATCGGGAACAAAGAAATTCAATCCCGTCATTTGAGTGATTTCAGTGTGACAAACACGAAGATAGCAGATCAATCCGTAGGCACAGCCAAGCTGGTGGAGCAGTCTGTCACTGCCTCGAAAATAGCCGACCAAAGCATTTTGTCCAGCAAGATCTCAGATGAAGCTGTTCACACCCGTCATTTAGGAAAAGGATCCGTCGATTCTGAACAGATTGCTCACAAGGCGCTGCAATCCCGTCACATCAGTACGGGCGCTATCACTGGAGAGCATATAACCGAGGGCAGCATACAAACGCATCATTTTGAGCATAATACCGTTAATTCTGCCGCGATTGCGTCTCAAACCATAACAGAGCGCCACTTATCAGTTGCTTCTGTTGCTTCAGTTCACCTTCAGGAAGAAGCCATTACCGAGGATAAACTTGCACCAGGCAGCGTGACAAGCAGCAAACTGGCCGCTGGTTCTGTGGACGGAGTCATCATCGCTAAGGAAAGTATTACAGCCATAAATCTGGCAAGAGGCGCCGTACGTCAAACCCATCTCGCAGCAGGCAGTGTGGGGCCCTTGACACTACAGAATGGTGCAGTTGGTCAGGAGCATTTAGCTTCACGATCCGTTACAAATAAACATCTTGCATCCTACTCCGTTGAATCGAATGCCATTGCAAACGGAGCGATTACAGCTGAGAAACTCGCGCTCGGGACTATAACCGACTCTGCCATCGCTTCCGGTGCGATACTTCCACAGCATCTAACAGACCATGCAGTCACTTCACTAAAGCTTTCTCCGGAAAGTGTAACAACCGACAAATTGACTGACCTGGCTGTCACATCAGCCAAGCTGGCGGAAGGAAGCGTGTGTTCCTCCAAGATTAAAGAAAAGTCTATTAAGAGCATCCATCTAAGTGACGAATCTGTATCCGCTGATGCTTTGCAAAAGAGTTCGATTACAGCCGACAAAATTGCTTCCCATTCCATTTCGGCACAACATCTCGCACCTGAATCTGTATCAGGAAAACATCTGTCACAGGAATCCATCTACGGGTATCATCTTAAAAAGAATGCCATCACTTTGAATCACCTTTCCGATGAAGTACGTTCAGCAGACTTATTTGAAGATGAAAGTATCCCCGGTCACAAGCTTCAGCGTGGACTTATTTCAGAAACCCATCTCAGCCCGGCCTCAATATCTCGATCCGCCATCCAGGACCATGCCATAAGCGGCGACAAAATTCAGAATGAATCGATATCTGCTCTTCACTTGCAGGACAATATTATCAACGCCAAGCATCTTAAAGAAGGATCCGTCGGACCCTCCCATATTCAGTCAGAAGCTATCAAACGCTCTCATCTTTCTGAAAACAGCATAAGCTCACAACATATCAATAATTCAGCCATAAATGAACGCCATATTGCTGCTTCTTCCATCACGGAAGAACATCTGCAAGAGCAATCCGTATCCTCCCTTCACCTACAGGCAGAGAGTACAGGAGCTAATCATCTACAGCTAGGGGCTGTACAGTCTCGCCATATAAAAGAAGGTGCGGTTCTTCCTCATCACTTGAAGGAACGAAGTATTGGTTCTAAACATATCGAGAAAGGTGCCGTCACATCCGATCATGTACTAAAAGGATGCCTGACAGGAGACAAATTCGCGAATAACAGCATACCAGGCACTAAAATCGTCTCTGGTTCTCTTACTGGCGAGCATCTTGCGGATGACTCCATCGAATCCCGTCATCTCACGCCCGAAGCAATCGCTTCACTTGCCGTAAAAGATGGAAGTATTACAGGAGAGAAGCTTGCAGATGGCACGATTGCAAGTCAGCATATTGCTGATGAAGTGATTACGGGAGAACATCTTGTGCCCGGTTGCATCTCTTCACAGCACCTCAGCACAGACGCTGTGTCTCAATCCGCTATTCAAGACGGTGCCATAAGCGGCGACAAAATCCAAAATGACACGATATCTTCGTCACATTTGCAGGATGACGTCATTACGGCTAGACATATTGAAGAAGGTGCCGTCGGACCTTCTCACATTCAACTGGAAGCTATCAACCGTTCACACCTTGCCGAATGCAGCATCGTCTCACAGCATATCGATGATGCAGTCATCAGCGAACGTCATATTGCTGCTTCATCCATCAAGGAAGCACACCTGCAAAACCAATCTGTATCCTCCTCTCACCTACAGGTAGAAAGTACAGGTTCAAGCCACTTACAGCCTGGGGCTGTGCAGTCCCGTCATATATCGGAAGGTTCGGTCCTTCCTCATCATTTACAGGAGCGGAGTATTGGTTCCAAACACATTGAAAAGGGTGCCATCACATCCGATCTTGTACAAAAGGGATGCCTGACAGGAGACAAATTCGCGAATAACAGCATACCAGGCACTAAAATCATCTCTGGTTCTCTTACTGGCGAGCATCTTGCGGACGGAACTATCGACTCCCGTCATCTCACTCCAGAAGCTGTAGCCTCTCTCACAGTACAAGATGGTAGTCTTACAGGGGAGAAACTTGTTGATGGAACGATTACAAGTCAGCATATAGCCTCAGAAACCATCACTGGAGAACATCTTGCACCCGGCTGCATTTCTACACAGCATATGTCCTTCGTACCGATCCGTAGCGCCAGCGCTCAGCCTGCAGTCCAGCAGTGCGGTCTTGCTGCATTCGCTCTTCCGGAAGCGGAATTGGAATTGGAATCAGAAACGCAATCGGAATATCAAACGATCGAGGTCAGCATTTCATTTGATGAGCCCTTCTCAGCCATTAACTACGTTATTGTAGCCATGAGCAACCATCCTGGTTTCCAGGTGTCACTCAAGCTTCAAAAAATGGACTCCGCCGTTTTTGAAGTCACACGCCAGCCAACATCAAACCAAAGCTATGGGTTTTTATCCTGGATCGCCATCGGTCCTTCTCAATAAACACTTTCTGTGAGGTGTCCCAAACAGTGAATAACTGCTTGGGACACTTCTATATTTGGTATATGAATTGACGCCCGGCACTTTGGTAGTCAAATGAGAATCCTTTGAGCGACAAAATTAAAATAAGCTGCCTCCGGTATTCTACCGGAAGCAGCTTGCATCTTAGCTTTTTGTCATTCAATGTTTACTAGAATGAGGTCTAGATCATACGTTTCATAGGTTTTTCAAAATGCTATCTTATTAAACGAATGCACTTGTGATGATAACCAGCAGAATGAACAATACCAAGATTGCGCCGATACCACTACCGTATCCTCCGCCGTATCCTCCAACAACTTCACCCATGATTCATACCTCCTTTGTTTTTAGCCACACCATATCTTATGTCGATTCAATGAAACGGTCAGGGCGCTCAGGTATTTATGAAGCCCAAAAAATTTCGACACGGGTTCCGATTATTTCTCTTTCTTCCCTTTATCATCACCACTTTTCATAGCCTGCTTCACGGCCTGATGCCCGAATACAGCAAAAGCCCCGGTAAGAATACCTTGTATAACAGACTCCATCCCCGACCCGATCATACCGACGGAAAATACAACAGCGCACACAACGACAATATAAACAATGCTCCAATCCGGCACCTTCGGAGTCCTCTTCAAAATATAACCAATTACCCAACAAGCCATGACGACCATAAACAACCTCGGATCAATCAGTTCAAAAATCATGTTCCATTCCACTATTCACACGACCTCTCTGATATTAATCACGACGTCTACTTCCTTCATATTATGAAATTCCTGCAAAAACAGCTTGTTCATTAGCATATTATCTGGAGTCTTGGAATAGTACCGCTCGTAACAAAGCCCCTCATTATTCGTTAAATAAAAAAACACGGCTCCAGAAGGTCTGGAAAGCCGCGTATTCTTGTGTACATAAACATGCTGGCGAGAAGCTGAACCACCAAGCTACATCAACAGCTTAATGATTAATCGCATGAACTTATTTGTCCCCAGCCAGTTTTTCCTGTACGGATTGAAGCTTTTGCTTACTGGAAGACGCTTGATCCCGGCGATCATCGATTTTGACAGATGTGGATACACGCTGTGCACCAGACAAGAAAGGCGCCTCATGAAGAGCCTCAATGGCCTTCCACACATAACTTAGCTCACCTTCAATAATGGTGCTCATCGAAGTCAATTCGTATGAGATTCCTTCCTGTTTCAAAAGCACTCGCTGCATGGCTGCAACATAACTGCTTAAACTCGTTGTAGCTGTTCCAATCGGAATTACAGTCACTTCTGCAATAGCCATCGACCCTCACTCCTCCTTCAACCTAAACTTTCAGATATCTATTATTGTACCAGTCTGCGGCATTCATTTTAAATCTTATTCACTTATTTGTCTCATTCAAAAATTAGCCCCAAACGCAATGACTCATAAAGCGAGAATCCCCTTAGAAAAGGACGTATTTCGTCAAAATGTGTGAAATCTCACACTCTTTTGAAGGTTTGCGAATTGGCGATTTCCATTCTCATTTGCTATAATTCACCTTGCGTCAATTTCAAGAAAATAGTTTACAAACACAATATATTGGGTTAAATTTAATTAACGTCAACCAAATATAGTGTATGCAGGTGTTTGACACTTCATAGAGAGTCACACTTAATAGGGAAGCATGGTGCAAATCCATCACGGTCCCGCCACTGTATAGGGTTTCAAGAGCGCGTTTTTTGCGGTTTTGAAATGAATTCGGATTTTATGCCACTGAGGGGCTATGACATTAGTCCTTTGGGAAGGCGCCGAATTCTATTCCCCAAGTCAGGAGACCTGCCTGTATGCAGCTAAGCACATATCCTACGGGAAAATAGGAAAGTGTTCTCTTATTGCGTCTGTACATAACAGCAAGCCCAAATACGGCGGCTTAAGCTACTATGCACATTTTTTTCACAGCGCACCTGAACATTTTCAGCCTCCCCAAGGTTTGGAAAATGTTTTTTTAATGTTCTTTTTCCCATTTCCCCCTAGAAAGCGAGGATTTACCCATGCCCCAATTTGTAGTTAAACCGAACAACCGTCAACTAGCTTTTGATCCAAATCGCCTCTCCGTATATGCTGACCGGATTATGAATGATCTGGATACGCTGAACAAGGAGCAACTGCTCCGTGGTGTGAACTCTAAACTTCGCGGAGAACAAGTAACCGGCGAAGAAATCAGCAATGCATTCACCATGTCGGCTCTAGAGCTTGTCACCAAAGAAGAACCAAACTGGAAATACGCAGCGGCTCGTTCGCTCTTGACTTCACTATATAAAAAAGCGGCTAACCACCGCCGTTACAAAGCCTATCCGGATGAGCCATATGGCAACCTTTACCCTCTTATCACCGAGCTGGTTCAAAAAGGTATTTACCGTGAAGAGCTTCTGGAATGCTACACCAAAGCACAAATTGAAGAACTTGGAGAAACGATCGACTATACTCGCGACCTCTTGTTCGACTATATTGGACTACTTACGCTCGCTGAGCGTTATCTGGCTACTGATTTTGACGGACGTGTAATGGAACTTCCTCAAGAGCGTTATATGATCATTGCAATGTACCTCATGCACAAAGAGCCTGCTGACAAACGTATGGATCTTGTTAAAGAAGCATACTGGGCTATGAGTAACATCTACATGACCGCTGCTACGCCAACGATGTCCAATGCTGGTAAAAAGGTAGCAGGCCAGCTGTCCAGCTGTTTCATTGATACGGTGGATGACTCGCTTGAAGGAATCTTCGATTCCAACACAGATGTTGCGCGTCTTAGCAAAATGGGTGGCGGTATCGGCGTCTATCTTGGTAAAGTCCGCGCACGTGGTTCAGATATTCGTGGACACAAGAACACCAGCTCCGGCGTTATCCCTTGGATTCGTCAATTGAATAACACAGCAGTTAGCGTAGACCAGCTGGGTACACGTAAAGGCGCAATCGCCGTTTACCTGGATGTTTTCCACAAAGATATTCTGGCCTTTTTGGATCTGAAGCTGAACAATGGTGATGAGCGTATGAGAGCACATGATGTGTTCCACGGCGTATGTCTGCCTGATATGTTCATGGAAGCTGTTGAAGCCCGCGACGAGTGGAGCCTCTTCTGTCCACATGAAGTGAAGAAAGTGATGGGCTGGAAAGACGAGAACGGTAGAGCACTCGGTTTAGAGGATTTCTATGATGAGAAGCTTGGTGAAGGCAAATTCCGTGAAAAATATGCAGAAGCTGTAGCAAATCCACAGCTCTCCCGCATTACGGTGCAAGCGATCGATATCATGAAACGGATTATGAAATCCCAGTTGGAAACTGGTACACCTTACATGTTCTACCGCGATACGGTTAACCGTGCTAACCCGAACTCTGCACACGGTATGGTCTACTCTTCCAACCTATGTACTGAAATTATGCAAAACCAATCGGCTACAGTTGTTGAACAAGAAGAGCTTGTGACCAAAGACGGCCAGACGCGCATTGTCATCTCGAAAGTTCCTGGTGATTTTGTTGTCTGCAACCTGAACTCCATTCACTTGGCTCGTGCAGTTCCAGCCGGCGTTCTAGAGCGCCTTGTACCAATCCAAGTACGTATGCTGGATAACGTTATCGACATTAACAACATCGAAGTTCTACAAGCGCAATACACGAACAGCCAGTACCGTGCAGTCGGCCTCGGCACATTCGGTCTGCATCACTTGCTCGCTCTTGAGGGTATTCGCTGGGAATCGGATGAGGCCGTTGCCTATAACGATAGCCTGTATGAAAAAATCAACTACCTGCTCGTTAAATCCAGCATGGAGCTCGCTAAAGAAAAAGGTCATTATCCGAAATTCAAGGGTTCTGACTGGGAAAGCGGTGAGTACTTCACCTACCGTGGTTACACGGATGGCGAGCACGAAGGCAAGTATGTAACGACTGAACAGTGGCGTGAGCTTCAGCAAGAAGTTCAGCAAAATGGTGTCCGTAACGCTTGGCTTTTCGCCATCGCACCGAATGGATCAACTTCCATCATTGCTGGTTCTACTGCAAGTATCGATCCTTTATACGAGCTTCTGTCTTATGAAGAAAAAACGACATATAAAATCGCTAACCCGGCACCAGACCTGTCTGAGAAGACAATCTGGTATTACAAAACAGCCTTCCTGATCGATCAAAACTGGTCCATCAAAATGGCTGCTGCCCGTCAGCGTCACGTAGACCAAGCTCAAAGTTTTAACCTGTACGTTCGTCCTGACATTAAAGCTTCAGAGTTCCTGGCACTGCATCTTCACGCTTGGAAAGCTGGTTTGAAATCAACTTACTATGTACGGAGCCGTGCACTTACGATTGAAGAGTGTGAGAGCTGCGCGAGCTAAAACCCACCCAACCCCTCCCTTCCAGCTTATGCTTCCGATGAGAGTTTCCCTAAGGGAAACTTTCAGGAGGGCCCCAAGGGCTCTGCCCTCTGGACACCTGGAACAAGAGCGCCGATTAAAGAGTGAGTTTGGTGGAGTACGTATTTACGAGTGCTAGGAGCACTTACTCCCTTCGGGATTCGCTGTGGGTTAGTGCATAACTTGTGAGTTACTTTGGTGTTCTTTTAAGTTACTAACTGCTTGGAGCGCTCCCCCTTCGGGATTCGCTGTGGGTTTGTGCATAGCTTGTGAGTTACTTTAGCGTTCTTTTGAGTTACTAACTGCTTCGAGCGCTCCCCCTTCGGGATTCGCTGTGGGTTTGTGCATAGCTTGTGAGTTACTTTAGCGTTCTTTTGAGTTACTAACTGCTTCGAGCGCTCCCCCTTCGGGATTCGCTGTGGGTTAGTGCATAACTTGTGAGTTACTTTGGCGTTCTTTTGAGTTACTAACTGCTTCGAGCGCTCCCCCTTCGGGATTCGCTGTGGGTTAGTGCATAACCTGTGAGTTACTGTTACGTCGTCCATCCATTGCTGTAAGCGGGCGGTCCGCGAAGCAGCAGTTGAATATACTAATTAAATCAATTAAAGACTACTATGGGTAAGGATATCCCATCGGAAGAGTTTACGTCCGCCTTTGTTGGCCCTTTGCAACCGATTAAATACAATCCAAAGGCAAAGGGACAACAACAGCGGCTGGAGAGGGGATTTCCGTCCCTGATGTCCGTCCCATGATATCCGATCTAATAAGGAGAGAATAGGCATGCAAATGCAAAAAATATTTAATACCGAAGCACCTAACCAATCCACACGCATCATCGAAGGTGAATGCTCGGGTATTTTGAACTGGAATGACATCCGGATGCCGCACATGTACAAATTGTACAAGGTACTCCTCTTGAACCACTGGATCGCTGACGAAATTCCAATGTCCAAGGATGCATCACAATTTCCGCGCCTTGATCCAGAAGAACAACGTACGTTCAAGATCAACATCTCCCTTCTGGCGGTACTGGATTCCATGCAAACCATGTTCGTTGGGGATGTAAAACGCTACTTTACAGATTCTTCTCTTGAAGCAATCTCAGCAATTATCGGTCAACAAGAAGTTGTCCACAATCAATCCTACTCTTACGTTCTCTCTTCAATCGTCTCTGAGCAGGAGCAGAAAGAGATTTTTGAATACTGGAAGCATGATCCGGTACTTCTAGACCGGAACCGTTTCATCGCGGATATTTATCAATCCTTCCGTGAAAATCCATCACCTCAGACGTTCTTTGAATCCATGGTCGCTGACCTGATCCTTGAAGGTATTTTCTTCTACAGCACATTTGCCTTCTTCTACAACCTTGCACGTGACCAAAAGATGATGGCAACCAGCCAGATGATCTCTTACATTCAGCGTGATGAGAATCAGCACTGTTACTTCTTTGCAGAAGTATTTAAACAGCTGCTCATCGATTTCCCTGAACTGAACACAAAAGAGAACATGGATTACTTGTACCGCACAATTGACCGTGCAGTAGAGCTCGAAACGAACTGGGCACATTACACGCTTAGCAACGTTCGCGGCATCGATTTGAACGAGCTATCCGATTACATCAAATATATTGCTAACCGTCGTCTGAAAATGATGGGTCTGGAAAAAGCATATGAAGGTGTGGATGTAAACTGCATGCCTTGGATCAAGCCTTTCTCCGATGAAGCATTGAATGCTACGAAAACAGACTTCTTTGAAGCAAAATCTCGTAACTACGGTAAAGTCGGCGACGACAACGGATTTGACGATCTGTAAAATAACGACTGTTCAACATACCTAATCAATACAACAAAACACCCCGTTTCCTTTTCAAATGGAACACGGGGTGTTTGTTGTTTTTGGACTCTCTTACATTACGGTCCCTTTTATATCCTCTACCGCTTTCCTGCCCTGCTTCAAATGCTTCAACTGAGCCACAATAATAACACTAATTACAACCAGCAAAAACCATGAACTGATCTTACCGATGTGCACCAGAGTCCAAACCTTTTCCTGCCCCGGATACGTCCAGGCACCAAAGAACGTTGAAATATTCTCTGCGATCCAGATAAAGAAACCGATTAGCAAAAATGACAGGGTCATCGGCATCCGATATGTTGTACCCATAACATCGAAATGCACCCATGTTTTCATAAACACAAGAAAGAGCAGCGCTGTCAGCACCCAGCGAAAATCCCATATAAAATGGTGAGTAAAGAAGTTAGCATAAATCCCTGCACTTAACAATACGGTCAGCATTGGCACAGGCCATCCGGTTAACCGTAGATTCATCCGGCGCCATGACTGACAAATATAACTCGCTACACTCGCATACATAAAGCCGCTATAGAGTGGAACCCCAGCAATTTTACTCCAACCTTCTTCCGGATATGACCAAGATCCCATATGGACCTTATAAAGCTCTAACATCAATCCAATCACATGAAATACGCAGATGACTTTCAGTTCATCCATCGTCTCCAGCTTAGCAACCACCATACCGATTTGTGCCACAAGACAGATAATGAGAATCAGATCGTAGCGTGGGATTCCTGGTACCTCTATGATTTTGGTCAGTGCAAGTGCAGCGAAAATGATAACAGGAAAAATACACGAAAGTGCCTGCTGAATACCAAACGCCCACAAATTACGGATAAATGTCATACGTCCTCCTCATAACCTGTTTATTATGTTCGAGCGTATCACAATATGTAACGTGATTAACACTACATTCCCGTAACTCTTTCTGTGGATATACTACCCTTCCACTATATCTGCCCTTAGTCCACTCGCAACCTCAATCATGATCGGTACCACAGCTTCATTTATGCCAGATACATATATGTCTCCCTCATAATATCGAAACGGGATCTCGCTGCCATCATACTTCCACATGAAAAAATGTCCCTCAACGGTCATAGTGACAGATCCCGTCACCGTAAACGCAGTAGTATAGGTAAAATCAGATCTGGACTCGAAATATTGCTCACACTCTTCCAACGTTATCGTTTGTGCCGTATTCTCATCTTCCTGAAATGCTCTCGTGATTCGATAGCGCTGCGCCATTGAAATACCTCCAATTTGTATATAATGGGCTCTTCACCCTAAATGATGTTCGACTACGTAAACCTAGGCTATAGTTTACCAATTGTAACTGTACAACAGCCTCTATTGTTCTTCAAGTACCCCAGATTAATGAGCGTTTATGTAGGAAAAACAACCTTTATATATTATTGCTCATATAAATGAAAAGGATGAATCAGATAAAGGTCTAGCCCCCTCTACATGACTCATCCATTCATTAAATTTTAAGCTTCAGCCAAATCTACTTTCCCTTTTTTCCGTAACAGGAAGGTTAGGGGAACCGCGACAACAGCAATGATCGTACCCACCATGAATACGTCGTCAATACCCATCGTCGTGGCAATAGGCTTATTCGTGACTCCTTCACCTACATAGTAAGAGGTTCTTGATACGATCAATGCGCTGAAAATCCCGATCGATAAAGAAGCAAGCCCTTGACGCGCCCAATTCGTGATCGAAGAAGCATGTCCTGAATATTCACTGGATACGGCACTCATCGCCGCATTCGTCAGTGGCATGTTACAAAGCGCTATACCCAAACAACGTACCAGTTGTAGTCCTGCGATCATGTAAATAGACGATGTTGCCGTAATGTTACTGAATGCCGCTGAACCAGCCACGATAATGATAATACCCGAAAACACCAATTTAAAAGGTCCTATCCGGTTATAAAACTTACCGATAATAGGTGCCGCTACAGCCATCACCAAAGCTCCCGGCAACAAAATCAGTCCTGTATCCATCGGCGATAACATCAGCACGGTCTGCAAATACAGTGGAACCAATAGTGTCCCCGTATACATGGATATCGTTACGATACAGTTCAAGATCAAACTATAGCGGAATCTTGGGAAACGGAATACTTTTAGCTGAAGGAGCGGAGAAGCATTTTTTAATTCCCATATAATAAAGAAAGCGAGCAGTACGACTCCAATTCCTAATAGCGACATCGTTTTCCATGAACCCCACCCCCATTCGCTTCCATGACTAACGGATATCAGAAGGAAGGAACTGCTGATCACTACGGACAAAAATCCGAGCGTATCGAAAGACTTTTTTTCACTCATCTTGTAATACGGAATGAATTTAGCCACAATAAATATGGACAAAATGCCGATTGGGATATTCAATATAAAAATTGATTTCCAACCAAAGTATTGAACCAGCCATCAGCCACTGCACCGTGCTCAGTTCCGCGCCAAATGTGTCCATGACTACTGGGAAGGTAACATTAATTGTGGTGATACTGAGTACTGCTAGAAAATTGCCGAAGAAGATCGCGCTCATGATGAGCCAAAATGATGATTGATTTTGCGTGTTCATAAGCTGCCTCCAAACGTGATTAAGTGAGCATTTTTTAACATGCTGGTATAAAAAATATAAAACCCACCTTAGTCTGTGAAATAGGGACTTGAGGTGGGATTGCTCGAAAATTAGATGTTCAGTTAAATAACTTACGACGAAGCATCTTCATCAAAACATAGATCATATCTGCTTCATCCTGGTCAAGCTGTTTAAAGGATTCTATAATTTCTGCATCGCCTTCGCTCCGCGCGCTACGGACAAGCTCCCGCCCCTCATCGGTATATTGAACATAATGACTTCGGCCATCTCGAGGGTTAGGTGTTTTGCGGACCAGTCCTCTCTGTTCCAGAGAATCTACCAAATATGTAATGGTTGCCGCTTTAAGTTCCAAATACTCCGCCAATCGAATCGGTAAACAAGGCCCTTCCTGATCAATAAAACCTAATATTGAATACTGATTAAGAGTCAGATCGTTTTTCCTAAGATGTTTTAAAAAAGCGACCACACGATGCTTGGTCATTTTATCTGACAGCTCACGGTATACATCCATCAGCATATCTACATTAGTTTCGTTACTATGATTCATAACCCGTCACCTCCAAACCCTCTTTTAATTTTAGTTCAGATATTCAAACTTGTAAACAGTATTTTCATTTATTTTCATTAATTTTTCATACAAATAGACAAAACTAATTAGAATAACTGTAATATATTATGAAAACAACAACATATCACACATAAAAAACCTTCACTCATTCGACTGAAGATTCCCCCTTAGAATAGACTTTGGAAATACGTTTGGGTAAATCCGATGTAATTGTAAATGGGCATTTTTAAACCACCGAAAAAGTCAAAAGTTTAAGCATTATCCAGAGACTCTTTAAGTTAGAGGCTATACGGTTACTTATTGATGAAGAGTAGAGCTATCGAAAGATCGCAGATCACTTAGAAATACAGGATAAGGATCGGGTTAAAGTCTGGGTGTGAAAATACCAGGAAAAGGTGGAACTAGAATTCGAGGATAGACGTGGAGATCCATACCGACTTGAAATATGAGGCAAAGAAGAATTGAGGAATTCGTTCGAAGCTGACTCCTGCTAAATACTGAAACAAGCTTACAGGTTAAAGCGATCTAACTCTACAACGGAGAAGGCGGAATCATTCTGGAGAAGCGAAGCGTTCGCCTTTGTCCCCGGATTTCAACATAAAATATATAATTCAGAAGAAATTCGGGGGCAACAGCGATCGGAAGAATGATCCGCATTCGTAGTGATGTACAAACTCGTATAGTATTTTTTCAATATCTACAAAATGAGGATTGATTTGGCATCAGAGAAAGCTCCAATTTGGTAAACTAGGTACTCGTTCATATCAATAATGGTCATGCTACTCCTCAGCCAAGAGTTCCTGCAGCATGATTTCACGGTTATTAACGAATTCCTTCATAATCATAAAATGATCGGTCTCTTCAAGACTACACTCTTCTATCCCCTCTTCGCTAAGTTTCAGAATCCGTGCATCTGGATACGCCATAAGAATAGGAGAATGCGTAGAAATAATAAACTGTGAATGATCCTGCACGAGATCATGAATACGAGTGAGCAACGCCATTTGCCGTAACGGAGATAGCGCCGCTTCAGGCTCATCCATAATATACAGTCCGTTCCCACTGAAACGATGCAAGAACGTAGCAAAGAAAGACTCACCATGTGATTGCTGGTGCAACGATTTTCCACCATAGGATTGATATAGCCCCGGGCACTCGCGTTCTAACGCATCAACCTCCGAAGCTACATTATAATAACTTTCCGCACGGAAAAAGAAACCGTCTCTCGGCTTACGAACACCCTTTACCGCTCGAATATACTTATGCAAGTCAGAGTGCGTCTCTTCCGTAGCAAATGAGAAATTCATCGTTCCTCCCTCCGGATTAAAACCTAGAGCAGCTGCAATTCCTTCTAGCAGGGTAGATTTACCCATACCATTCTCTCCTACGATATAAGTTACCTTAGGGTGAAAATCCAGCTGATCAAGTCTCGATACGGCAGGCAAATTAAAGGGATACTCTTCAAACGAAGGGACTCGATCTCGGAGTAAAGTAACAGCCCTTAAATACGCATTCAGAGTCGAATCATTGATATTGATCTTTCCCCTCTCCTTCCAGGACATTCATATAAACCAAAAACGGCCGATTCCATATACCCTCTGGAACCCGCCGCTGTTGTATGACATCTACTATTCTTTCATCAGAAATTTATACAAATCCTCTACCTTCTCATCCGTTAGCGTTCCACTGTTGTCGAACACTTTGATCGAGCTTTGCGGTATATCCCAATTCACTTCTGGAACAAAATCAACACGCTTCTTGAAATCATCCCAATGATCCAGCTTCCACTGGTCACGCTCGGTCTGTCTGTCAATAATGCGTTCCTTCTGCAAATCCATATCCTGAAGCGTAACCACGATTACCTTCACGTCAACCTCGTTCTTGCTCAGGCCAGCAGCCGAGATGACTTCCTCGATCCATTCCCGGTTTTTCAACTCAGCCGTAAACGGAGAGATCATAAATACGTTCTGTCCTGCATTCAGGTTCTCAATACAAATATCCTTTGTTGTATCATATTCCAGATCACGCAGATTCTCTTTATAAAATGAGGAATCCCGATCATTGGGATCCAGACCATTAGCCTCTAAAAATTTCTCAACAAAACGCCCGCCAACGGTATCGCGATCCAGAAATGCTGCAGGAATGCGTACCGCAAGTTTCTTCGCTACTGTTGTTTTACCTGTTCCTGCCACACCAACAAAAAACACTAGTTTTTGCATGTCATACCTCCATAATAAGTACTTCGTATCCTTACTATTTGCTTACAGTCTTTACACCGCTAATTCTTAAGCGTGTTTCCATGGCCAATTCTTCAACTGCGGTATTAAGCCGATCCTGAAGTACGTCATCGATATCGAATCCACCGTCTTCGGTACGAGCTACCTGTGCATCAACTGCGTATACGCCACCTAAAATATGACGCGCACCAATGGATGACAATACTGGTTTCAGTGCATAGTCGATAGACAGCAAGTGGGCTAAGCTTCCACCGATAAAGAGTGGCAATATAATCTTTCCTGCAAGGCCCTTCTCCGGAATAAGATCCAGAAACGTCTTGAGCACACCTGTGTATGAAGCTTTATATACCGGACTTGCAATAATGACAGCATCCGCTTCGGCCACTAGACCATTCGCCTTGACAATATGTTCGCTTTCAAATTTCGTATGAATCAAGTCCTCGGGCGGCAATTGACCCACATTTATTCGGGACACCTCAAAGTCAGCCGCTGCCAGGCTCTGTTCAGCAAAATCCATAATTGCAGTCAGACGCGAACCTACTGTAGGACTGCCATTAATAATAACGACTTTAGCCATTACCTATCACCCCTGTTCAGTTATTCATTAACACGTCGCCTTTATAGGCGTTCTGTAATATAATTGATCCTCATCAGGACCGACCTTGCGGCGAGAATCCAGAAAAAAAGACTTCACAAGTTACTGTAAAGTCCTCCGCTGGTTCGGTAGTAACCTATTTATAGACAAATCCTAGGAAATTGATCTGATTTAAGTAATATGTTATCAATCTGCATCTGGTTTTGTCAACGTTAGGAAGCCCTCATCACATGATCTATTCACGGGCTGTACTTGCCTCTGCCAGAAGTGGTGAATACATCATTAGTGCATGATTTTCTGTAACTACTTCATCAGCAATCACATCTCCATCCACCGTGTATACTTTTCGGCCAATGATGTTATGCCGCGAATAACCTCCCCAGACTTCCTGGGCAATCCGGTGATCTTTCTCGTACACTTCATACCGATACAACCTGTTACCGCTTGATCGCCACTCCCCGATCAATTCATGATCCGTCACCCATACTTTTAACTGGTATACCTCATCCGTCGGATTATGAATTTGGAGGTCCAAATAATTGTAGGCACAAGTTGCTCCGCTCCCGAACGGCTGTGTCCTGTTCGAATCAGGGAACACATCATAGCTATGTCGATGTCTCTCTGTTACTTCCAGCGGACTGTGCAGTGTCATCCAATAGATAAGATTAGACAACTGACACAATCCTCCGCCGAGTCCGGCCTTAAATCCACCATAAAACAACACCATTCCGTCCACATAACCTTTTCGGCGTGTCGGGCGTCCAATGGTTCTCCAATAAGACATTGTTTCCCCTGGGCGAATCAACAGCCCGTCCAGCTTCTGAACAGCAATTTTTAAGTTAATCACCTTATTCCGGTGATACCAAACATCCACATCTTTTAGATTACGTACAAGAGGGGTCTGATGTCTGAATATCTGATATTTCAAGGGCTCTCGCTGTATCGTCCCGGCAAGTTCCGTCTTGTCTGTAACCCATTCCCAATAGCGGCGATAGGTAAAGTAATGCTTGCCTGCCCACAATCGGAGTCTCGATCGCTTAATCGGTTTCATAATTTCACCCCCTTCTTATGAAGAATTAGGTATAGATAATTTTATCATGTTTACTACCGAATAAAGACATTGATTTGTAAACATATTCCTGTTCATCCAAATTAACAGCTTTACTGCACTTCCTTCTAGGTACCTGCATAGAGATAAAGCATCCCTGTATGCCGTCTTATAAAATGCTAAGGAGGCGTTGCCATGGGTAAGCTGCCCTGTATCGGTATGAACAGAATTATGTCCATTCTATAGAGACAACAAAAACACTGAAAGAGCATATAAAAAAAGCCCGGATTTCTCCGGGCTGAGCAATAGTTTCTTTTATAAACTTGAGGAATATCTGTGCTGATTAATCAATGCTTCCACCATCTCCAGCGCTGATGTGGTTCTTCTTTCGTGATCATCAGATCACCTATATCATCCGAGAAATGTTTAAACCGTTCACACCCGAATTCCAAGCGATAATACTCACCTTCCTCACCAATATCCATACGTGTATGAATTTTGCTGACCACATTTTGCATTTCCGAAAAACCTTCGAACATCGTTACTCGACCTCCTGAATTGACCGGCAGCCTATGTCCTGCCGAGGAGTTAGCCCTTTTCAAAACAGGAGCCGGCAAGATCTGAGCCGCAGGTGTTTTTTTAATGCTGAGCACTTATTGGTTACGCTTTCATTTTAACAGATAACTCTCCATTTGAGAATGTAATCCCAATAATTTTGCATCAAAAAGTCCTCTCAGCAAGGACATTTTCACAAATCTGAAACAATTCACTTATTCGATCACAGTGATATGTATGGACCCTATGTATCTCCAAAAATTGAGTCCTTTATGGAGGTTATAATTTATGAAATCCGGTAACAAGAGAATCAATGGGCGCGGAGAAATGAGCTATTATGCGCTGAATAAATTAGCTTCTGCCGGTGCTATTTTACTGCTGCTGACCGTAATTTCCTGGCTTTGGCCGTCCGGGGCAAGCAAGCCTTCCTCAATTCTCGGAGTCTCGCTT
This sequence comes from Paenibacillus sp. GCM10028914, assembly GCF_042666275.1. Taxonomy (NCBI): domain Bacteria; kingdom Bacillati; phylum Bacillota; class Bacilli; order Caryophanales; family Paenibacillaceae; genus Paenibacillus; species Paenibacillus sp. GCM10028914. The sequence continues at coordinate 192,022 of NZ_JBHTFO010000016.1, read as the reverse complement.
CCTCTGGAGCACTGGGTATATGGTTATGCCCTGCTCGCTTCACTTTCTGCTGATGCTATTCTCTCGCTCCTGCCATCTTTAGACCGATTGAAACAAGCTGGCCTTTACGCAGCAGCAGGTTTTCTATTCTTTGCATTAGTTACTGAGGGAGGAAGCGATACCATTTGGATACGCGGAGTCGCAGGGGTGCTTTTGCTACTTATGTACTTATGGGGCAAACAAACCTTCACGAACCAGACGCTTGTGACTCCATTGTTCGCACTCGTTGTCCCCTTGATCTGCTGGGCTTTTATTTAAAACCGCTCCATGGAAACGACTCCTTAACCCTACAAAAGCTCTCAACGTTGCGCGGTGGCCTCCTGGGAATAAGCTATTCCTTGCAGTAATGATAAATGAAACGCCGTAACTCTGCCCGATCGTTGCATCGGTCTTCGAGATACGGCGTTTTCCCAATTTATAAATGTAGCAATTCTCAAGCTGTAATAGAAACACAGCTCACCTTACGAATTAATAAGCCACCGTAAAACGAGTCCCAATAAACTGCGGATCTTCCAGCTCGTCCAGCATGGCAACAGCATAATCCTCTACAGAGATGCGGCTGGCTCCGCTTTCGTCCATAATCAGTCGATCTGTTCCAATGCGGAACTGACCGGTTCTTCGACCAGGTTCAATAATTGAAGCTGGGCTCAAGTAAGACCACTCCAGATCACATTCCTTATAAATACCGTACGCATCTGCATGAGCCTTCGCAAGAGGCCATAGCTCTCTCGGAAACTCTGCTGAATCCATAAGTGCCTCTCCACTGTCTGTAATTAAGCTACCTGCTCCTCCGACAATCAGAAGACGCTTCACACCTCCACGCCGAACTCCTTCAATTAATGCCCGCGCTGCTTCGAGTAGTTCTTCCTCCTCCCCAAACCTTGGTCCATAAGCGCTAATCACGGCATCATGCCCTTTTACTGCTTCTGCGACCGAGGATGGGTCAACGGCATTCGCACGGACGATGTTCATCTTGTCTTTTACATCATCTAGTTTATCGGGGCTCCGAACCACTGCTGTTACTTGGTGCCCCCTTCTTAAAGCTTCCTCCGCTATTCGTTTTCCAATCGTTCCTGCTGCTCCAACTACCGCAATATTCATGTTTATCTTGCCCCTTTCAACTGTGATGACTGTATCATCGTTTTCCGGATTATCCCGGTTTTCTGAGAGTCCTAAACTTCCTCTTCCTATCTACTTATCCTGAATGGGCAACCTTCAAACCTGAAAAGTTCGTATTTCCTATTCAAAAACATCGCTTGGACTATACAAAACTATAATACACTCTCCGATAGTATATATATACATGCATAATTGCGAAACACAACCCCATGATAACGACCTACAGCATATGAGTATTTCCTCTTATTCATGTCGAATTATAAGAAATAATGTGTAACCAAGTCCCTCCTGCCCCGCTTTACAAAAATGATGTCTAAGGAGAGCAATACCCCATGAAAAAAAGAACGAATTACCGCATGTACCTTGTGTTTGCTTGTTGTCTGTTGTTCCTCAGCAGCTTTTCCGCCCCGATCGGAAGCGCAGAAGCACAGCCGAAGCAAAAAGCAACCTGGTTTTGGGATACACCCCTGATCAAAGACTCAGCCGAGGAGATTTTGTCCTTTGCTTCTGAGAATGGTATCACTACGTTTTACCTACAAATGAATCGGGATGTGCGTCCTGAATACTATAAAAGTTTCATCCGTCAAGCAACAGCTCAAAACATTCAGGTTCATGTACTCGGTGGTTCGCCAAGTTGGTCCCTAGAAACCGAACGTCACCGTTTGGAAACCTTCCTCAACTGGACCCGAGATTATCAAGAATCAGCTGCTCCTGAGGAACGATTTACAGGTATTCATATTGATGTGGAACCACATGTACTTAAGGAATGGCAAACAGACCGTTCTTCCTTAATTCATCAATGGCAAAATAGCGTCCGTTTTCTAGCAGATGGTGCAAGAGACCTTAACCTTCCGATCACAGCAGATATCCCATTTTGGCTTCATACGTACAACCTGCCTGATAACTCCATGTCGATGAGCAATTGGATTATTTCAACCGTTGATGCTGTAGCAATCATGGCCTACCGTGATCAAGCCGCAAGCATCTACAACCTGGCTTTACCAGAAATGAATGAAGCAACAGCACTAGGAAAACAAGCGATTATCGCCGTTGAAACAAAAGCCAGCAATGAAGGAGAATTTATTACGTTTTATGAAGAGGGCTCTGCCTTTATGAATAAACAGCTCACACAAGTCGATAGCATGGCTTCAGAAAACACATCATTTAACGGTTTTGCAATCCATGAGTATAGATATTGGAAGGCTCTTGTGGATCGGGGAATTTAATAACACAGTACAAAAGAGGCTGCCAGTTTATCTGGTAGCCTTTTTCCTTGATCACAATTAAATAAAATCCCGACTACCTCATGCCACCAACAGAAACATGAGTATATAGCTGATAGTCAGTTTTGCACGTTTTAAGGGACCTTTTTCAACCTGTATTTCCTTATGCATATAAATCCCCTCCTTCACACCGAGTAGTGTTTTACCCACTTCATTCCACGACTTGTAATCTATATATCCATTGTATTCTGACGCTTGTTTTTTGACCACAACTAAATTTGTTTCCTTTATGCAAAATAAACCATGCCAACCTAGTCCCCTTTAAGAATGGCAGCCACGAATAATAAATAAATCTTTACCTTCCATCCATTCAGCATAAGCCAGCTCACTTGGGTCACTACAGCCTTGTTCACGCAGCTTCATGGATAGCCAAGACTTGTCCTTACCGATCCGGCTGAGATTATCCTCATCAATAACGCCGTTTTCTACGAGGCAACAAGACAAATGTTTAGGCTCTTCAGGCAACTTAAGATCACCGCGCTCCACATTGTCAAACAACGAGTTCTTCAGCACGCTAAGCGAGCCATTTGTCTCGAATATGGCATATGCTACTTCTCTCAATGAGAAGATTTCCTTCTGTCTCAACATCATTCGTAACTGCTCAAAATCAACCTTATTTCGTTTCATTTCCTTTAGATCAACCTCACCGTTTCTTATAATTATCGATGGGGTTCCTTCAAGCGGTCCACGAAGTTTTTTTGCGTGCTGAGTTATCTTTTCAAAAATATAAGACAAGGTGAACCAGACCCCCAGCGCAAGAACCAACTCACTGTACCGGATCTCCTCTGCATACAATGTTTCACCAACAATGTCACTGAGAAGTAGCGAGGAAACGAAATCAAAAGGCGTTAGATTTGATATTTCCTTTTTCCCTAAGAGTCGTGTCAGCAACCACAATCCTAAAAAACCGATGACCAGTTTGATAGCAGTCATACCAAAATCCATAACCGTTCCTCTCCTCCCTTCCTATCTTTGCTTCTTATTTACCCATTGCTTAGGTATGTGAATTGGATCCTTATCAACGATAAACAGAGCCACTTATCTTGAAATCCGCCTCTTCTTGTGCAATAGTGAAAGAAGAAAATAGAAGGAGGGATCGGCTTGTCCCTTGCTGAATGGATTGACACTTTTTTCGGCTCGATGGAAGGACTGCTGGCGGTGATGCTAGCAGCGGCCGTATTCCTGGGCTTATACATATATTGTGCTACAAGGCTTCAGGCAGCACGAACGGAGACGCTGGAGCGGATACGACAGTCTCTGACACTCTACACACAGCTAGCCGGACCGCTCACAGCTTATATCGATCGTTCTGATGATGCTGACCTGCCTGATGAACACCTTTTAAGTCTTCTGCAAGAATGTAAAGCCGCAGATCGGCTTACGATTGATCTGCTACAGCAGATCGATACCTATCTTCGTGATCGGGATGATTCCCGTCTACCTCATCTCAGCAAAATACTTGAGCGTGAGATGAATCGTCTCGTGAAGGAACGCAGTGAGCTTCTACGCCGAATTGAAAATCCCGGTTGGGGCAGCGGTTTATGGATGCTTCTGAAACCTGCTGTGCCTGGCGTATCTTTTGCTGCTGCCGTATTCTGGACCTTTAGACTTATATCTGAACTTCGCAGCCCAGGAGGCTGGGGTCATCTTGAGGTATGGACACTTTGGCTTACCTGTATGATTGCTACCATTTCCTTTTACCGGCTTCTAATGGATTCCAAACGCCGTTCACTCGGTATTGTTTTTTACGGACTCCATCTGTTGATTGCCTCCATTGCGTTATTCAACTTGGTATGGGTCGAGGCTTCAGTATATGTACTTGCGGGACAAGCATTACTATACTTAACAGGTTTCTGGTTCACCTCTACCCGATCCAGAAAGGAAAGACCATACGCGGGGAATCCAGAGCTTCTAAATATGTATATGGAGCAGCCAGCTTCGGTTACCGATGATCACAACCGGGCAGATGCCCCTGCATTATCCCCCCCTAACTCTCTGCCTCCCCGTGACGGCAGTTCAGGTGGAAAGACTCGTTCTTAATTGTTTCATCCCATATCGTAAGGCCCTGCGGTCAACATTCAGACAGCAGGGCCTTTTTCTGTTGAATAAAGTTATTGCTATTTATAACTCTTACAGAACTTTATTTCGGCTCCTCTATCGATATATATCTTTACTTGTGTTAATTTATTTACACAAGTAAAGATTTCCGATGAAATCACCTACTCACCATTTATTTCGATAAGGAGACACTCATGAATCAACCTCATATCCCGCTGCGTGAACTTAAAAAAGCCAAATCAAAAATCGCTCTTTACGAGGCTGCTATGTCCTTAATCGGAGACCGTATGTACCGTGAGGTGAAGCTTGAAGATATTTGCCAGATGGCTGAGGTGTCACGGGTAACCTTCTTTAATTTGTTCCGCAAAAAGGAAGATTTGCTTCTGTACTTCATGCGAATTTGGCTGACAGAGAGGCAAATTGACATCGTGGAGCAGAATCTCCGAGGATTTGATGTGGTGCAGCATATACACAGCAAGATTGCAGAGCAGGCCCAAGAAAAAGTTGGGATTATGCCTAGTCTGATCGCTTTTTTGGCAGAAATGAAAATGCACCCCGCTATGCCGGAGTTTAGCCAGGCTGAAGTTCAGCTTCTATTTCCCGGACATGTGGAACTTGGCTCCCTAACGCCCAATATGTTCGCTCTGTTTGAGCAAGCCATGTCGGAAGCCCTTCAAGATGGAACGCTGAAAGAAGGGATCTCCATTGAAGCAGCTATACAGTTCCTCTTTACAGTGTTTTATGGGGCATTTCTAACCTCACAACTGTATGCTTCGGAAGATATTTTAAGTTTCTATGAAACCCAGATTCAATTCATTAAAAAATAAGTTTTATGGGGGATTTAGTATGGGCAAAGTCATTCCCGGCCGCTATACGGCTCAAATGGACGATTCGTTTGTTGTGTTTATCATTGGGATGCGGGTAAACCGCCTCTGGGCAGTCCATAAATGGTTACCTGTGTTTCGGTCTATGGGTCCTATGATTCGCGAGCTCTACATGAACCGTGACATCGGGTTTCTGGACGGGAGTATACAGTTATCTTGGCGTGGAGTCAGCCACATTCAATATTGGAGATCCTTCGAGGAACTGGAGAATTATGCGCGGCACGGCGCTAAGCATCTCGAAGCTTGGAGAAACTTCAACCAGCGCATTGGAACAGACGGCTCTGTCGGCATCTATCACGAAACGTATATGGTACAGCAAGGACAGCACGAGTCCCTATACAACAATATGCCGTTATACGGATTGGCCAGGGCAGGTCGACACGTTCCAGCAACCGGCCGAAACGAAACGGCAAGCCGCAGGCTCGGCCGAGACAGTGAACCAGCGGTTCCCACTCCGCCTAGTCCATAACATCAGAAAAGCACTTCCGAATGATTTTAATCACTGGAAGTGCTTTTCACTGATTCCTTACCCTATTTCACTCCTGTACGGGGTGAAGACGAAGCCGGTTTTGCTGAGCTCTGACTGGACATTTTCAGTGGGGCGGCGCCGGAAGACGTATTTCCAAAACGCTTGCGCTCCGTGCGTTCCATCTGGACGATCTGTCCCTCATGCACAACGATATGCAGTGAACCGAACTCCATGTCGTCCAAAAGACTTGCAATGCGTTCCAGCCACGTTTCATCTACTTTCAAAGGTTTCGCCATGGATACCGCCTCCTTTACCGGGGTTAATGACCTTGTTGTTCTCACTTATAATCAGACAATTTATACATCTGGAAGCCACCAGTTTGTTAATAAATCATTCTTTTCCAACCCAAATAGTATGAATTAAACTTAGCATGATCTGGAAACTTGTGTCAATGGGCACTTTGTCGTGTAAACCAATTTTTGAGCAACAGTGTAATCAAGGCCAGTAGAAGCAGGAGGGACGCTACCGCGAAGGAAGCTGAGAATTGATATTCATTGTACAGAATCTCCACATGAAGCGGCAATGTGTTCGTCTGCCCCCGAATATGTCCTGATACGACGGACACCGCTCCAAACTCTCCCATAGCTCTCGCGTTACACAGGATGATGCCATACAGCAGTCCCCATTTCATATTCGGAAGTGTAACCCGCCAAAATATTTGCCAACCTCCTGCTCCAAGGGTGAGCGCTGCCTCCTCCTCTTTCGTCCCCTGTTCTTCCATTAATGGAATCAGTTCTTTCGCAACGAACGGAAAGGTGATAAACAGCGTCGCCAAGACGATACCCGGCAAGGCAAATATGATCTTAATATCATGAACATCTAGCCACGGTCCGAGCCACCCTTGACGACCAAAGACCAAGACGAAGATCAGTCCGCCAATCACAGGCGATACGGCAAAAGGCAGGTCAATCAGCGTAACAAACAAACCTTTTCCCTTAAAGCTGAATTTTGTAATCGTCCAAGCTGCAATGACACCAAATATGGTATTCAGTGGGACCGTAATAGCAGCCACAAGAAGTGTCAGTCTCAGAGCTGATAGTGCATCAGGATCAGATAATGCTGCAATATAAACATCCAAACCTTTCTTCAATGCCTCGGTAAGTACCGTCAATAGTGGAAGTACGATCAGCCATAACAACACCATGCCAGCCGTACTGATCAAGGTCCATTTTACCCACGGTTTCTCCGCCGCCGCCGGAGAAGATGGAGTGCTACCTCGCACACCCTGTGATAAAGGTACGGTTCCTGCCATCATGAATCCCTCCTTAAGTGTGGCGTTTAGCGTGCGGTCTTCCGTGTCCAGTGTTGTAATAGATTAATACATAGAAGCATGAGAAAAGAGATGAGCAAGAGCAGTAGCGCCACCGCTGTAGCACCTGCATAATCAAACTGCTCCAGCTTCGACATGATAAGCAGCGGAGCGATTTCTGTCTTCATCGGCATATTGCCGGAGATGAATACGACCGATCCGTACTCGCCGATACCACGCGCGAAAGCAAGTGCAAATCCGGTCAAGAGCGGCGGAATCAAGGTTGGAAAAATAACTGTACGAAAGGTTCGCCAGCGCCCTGCACCCAGCGTAGCCGCTGCTTCCTCAGCATCCCGCTCCGCGTCCTGAAGCACAGGCTGAACCGTCCTGACTACGAATGGAATACCAATGAACATGAGCGCAAGTGTAATCCCGAGCGGTGTAAAGGCCACTTTGATCCCGAGCGGTGCAAGTAATGAGCCAATCCAGCCGTTCGCGGAATAAATCGCCGTCAGCGCCACACCTGCTACCGCCGTAGGGAGTGCAAACGGAAGGTCAATCAACGCATCCCAGAGATGTTTACCAGGAAACTCATACCTAACCAGCACCCAAGCAAGCAGCAGGCCGAGAACCACATCAATCAACGCTGCCAGTGCGGCTGTTCCTAGACTGACTCTATAGGATGCTAGTACTCGCGGATCAACCGCAATCTCCCAGAACTTGCTCCATGTAAGTCCCGTGTGGTTCAGCAGCAACGCCGAGAGCGGCACCAGAACGACCAGGCTCATATAAAATACGGTAAATCCCATTCCGATCCCAAACCCAGGGAGCACCTGACGACGCCTATTGCTCTTGGTCCGAAGTAAAGCCATCTTCCTCATCCTTTCCTGCCTTCAGCCATGTTTGGCTGATCAGCTACCAGGTACATAAATCCTGTCAAATATGCCCCCATCATTAAAGTGCTTCACTTGCGTCTCTTCCCAAGTTCCGAATACATCCTTCAGTGTAAACAGTTCAATCGCGGGGAACTTATCTTTAAATTCATCCTTTACCTTTTCCAAGGTCGGACGGTAGTAGTTTTCTGCAGCGATTTGCTGTCCTTCCTCACTGTACAAATATTTGAGATAAGCTTCTGCCACTTCACGTGTCCCGTGCTTATCAGCGATCTTATCCACGACTGCAACCGGTGGCTCCGCCAAAATGCTTACTGATGGATTCACAATTTCAAACTTATCGGGACCCAGCTCATTAATGGATAGATACGCCTCGTTCTCCCACGCTAACAACACATCCCCAATTTGCCGTTCCACGAACGTTGTAGTCGCCCCGCGAGCTCCGCTGTCAAGTACAGGCACATGCGTGAATAACTCCTTCACATATGCCTCCGCTTTCGCTTCATCATTATTGTTCGCTTTTAGTGCATAACCCCATGCCGCTAAGTAATTCCACCGTGCTCCACCAGATGTTTTCGGGTTGGGAGTAATTACTTCTACTCCTTCTTGAATGAGATCCGGCCAGTCCTTAATGCCTTTGGGGTTGCCCTTACGTACCAAGAACACAATGGTCGATGTATATGGCGCACTATTATGCTCAAACTTGCCTTCCCAGCCCTCTTCGATTAATCCAGCTTGACGGATTGCATCGATATCGTATCCAAGCGCGAGTGTAACCACATCTGCTTCCAAACCGTCGATAACCGATCGGCTCTGTTTACCTGAACCACCATGTGACTGCTGAAATGTCACCTTCTGGCCCTTCTCCTTCTCCCAGTAAGCTGCAAAGGCCTTATTATAATTCTCATACAACTCTCGTGTAGGATCATAAGATACATTTAAAAGTTCCACACTTTTCTTCTCTGTACTGTCTGTCTTTTCGTTCCCTTTAGCTGATATAGAAGTATCTGCTTTATCTGCTCCGCAAGCTGCCAAAACCGCGGTCATCATCACTGCTAAACCGATCAGAGCCCCTCGTCTCATTGCATTCTTCATATGGAATCTCTCCCCTACTATTAATCTAAACAGGAGTACAACAAAAGAACGGAGGAAACCCGTGAGATGAGGTCAAATCGGCGGTAAGCCGTACCTGCTTCATCCTTTGGGTGTTCCTCCGTTCATACGGTGAGAACAATCTTTATAATTCCTACCTGTTTAGTATGTTATAGGTAATTGTAATGACTCCTACGCCACCTGTCAAACCTTTTTTTATATAATTTTACAAAGACTAAATAACATCCACCTTTTCCACGTTACGAAACGACAAGTAAGCGATAAGCAGGCCTATAACACCCACCAGGATCGGGATTACAATAAACGAGCTTAGCGAGAATCCTCCATTATTAGAACTGATCAATGAGATAATAATGATCGCTGAAACAATTGTAGCTGATACTGATTTCTTACGCATTCCAAAATACAGAGGCACCATGCTGATGCCGACGGCCGACAGACCTTGAATCAATATATCGAATCCTTGATGAATCAGCAGCTCCTTTGTAGGAAAACCAGGTATGAGGTGCATAAATGAGTTTAGGACGAGAAAAAGAATGAAGATGACTATATTTGATATCAGAATCGTTATAAAAGTTATACCCATGATCAGTAGAAGTTTAGCCATGATCAACTTTTTGCGTGGTATGGGATACGTAAACATGACTGACATCGTTTTGTTATTGTATTCCTGAATAATGAGCTTTCCGATCAATACGGCTGCGAAAATAACAAATATCACCCTTACAAACGTGCTCATAGCTGTAAACACTTCTTCAAATGATCCAAACGCATCCTCAAGTTCCGGATCCAGAGATGGCAAAATTCCCATCAGCATGAGGACGCTAAAAATTGCGATTAACGCACCCTTCCAATACCAGCCCAATCTTTGCTTCTTCAATTCTAACTTCATCAGTTTAAGCATATTTTTCCCCTCCACCGGTTTGATCGATAAAATACTCTTCGAGCGAAGTACGCTTATGATGAATGGACTCAATCGCCACATCATTCAAGATGAGTGTCTTGGATACTTCTGGCTGCGAAACACCAGCCTGGTAAATCCGAATCGTATGATCGCCGATCACCTTAAAATTGTTGATCTTCAAGGTATTCTCTAGAATAAACACAGCTTTCCGGCATTGAGGTGTAACAATTTCAATAAAGTCAGAATTACGATGCTTTAGTTCGTTCATTGCGATCTCCTCTTTAAATACACCATTCTGTATAATACCGATCGTATCGGCAATCATTTCAATTTCACTAAGCAGATGGCTGGAGATAAAGAGAGTCATATGATGTTCCTTGCTGAGCACCTGAAATAAGTCTCTGAAATCCTTAATACCTGCCGGATCGAGTCCATTAATGGGCTCATCCAGAATGAGCAGTTCAGGCTTTGTTACGAGAGCTCTCGCCATGCCAAGCCGTTGTTTCATACCGAGGGAGAACTCTCCCACCGGCTTACCGTTCACTGACGTAAGCTTCACTTGTTCCATCACATCACTGATCGCTTTTTTATTATAGAAACCCATGTACTCACAGTGCATCTCCAGATTTTCCACAGCTGTCAGCTTATCGTAAAAAACAGGGTATTCAATAATGTTGCCTATGCGCTTAAATACATCAATTGAAGTTGGTGTCAGCCTCTCGCCAAATAACTCAATTTCACCGCTTGTTGGCTTAACCAGATTCAATAACATTCTCATAAACGTCGTCTTACCTGCACCGTTCGGTCCAAGAAAACCATAAATTTGTCCTTCGGAAATGTTCATACTCACATCCAACACCACTTCTTTCCCCTTAAACACCTTTGTTACATTTCGCGCACTGACGATATACCCCATAGGAATAAGCTCCTCTCATAACCTTCTCTTATTCAGCATTTGGTACAAATGCTTACCTAACAACATTCTATCCAGAAGCATTGTCATATTTATTTCGCAATTCTTACGAATCTCTTAAGTTGGTGAAGCCCGGCGAAGTTTCACAGTAAATACGGTGGACTGAAACGGTTTGCTGCGGATCGAAATATCTCCGTCCATTTGTTCAACCAGTCGTTTGGTTATGGTGAGCCCAAGTCCACTCCCCTGAAACGACTGGTTTCTGGAATCGTCCAGTGTATACATTCTCTCAAATATCCGCTGTTGATCCCGCTGGCTGATTCCTTTTCCACAATCCCATACATCCACATATACTGCACTCTCATCACTGCGCAGGGTCAAGCCGATCTTGTCCCCATCCCTGCCATATCGAAGTGCATTCGAGAGGAGATTATCAAGTACGCGGTTCAATGCTTCTTCATTACCTCTGGCATATATCTTTGTATCGGGAATATCGATCACGGGGGTAAGCTTGCTGGACTGTAATAAATCGTAGAACATCAGGATACTACTCCGGCACAGATCATTCATCTCCACCCTTGTTAGCTGAATCGATTGGTCGCCCGACTCCAGCTTCGCCAAATCAAAGAAACGGTTGATCAGCTCTACAATTTCCAGCGCCTTGGTATGTACCTTCATAAGCAAACGTTTCTGTTCCTCAGGCTCCAGATCAGGTTGACTGGTAATCATCTCAATATAACCAAGCACTACGGTAAGAGGAGTCTTTAAGTCATGAGATATATTCGCAAGCATCTTGCGCATAGCAAGTTCGGTGCGGGTAAAATCCACCTCATATTTACTTTTCAACTCTAACAGTTGATTAATCATATTCAGCAAAGTGCGCACACTGGGGTCCTCAGTTACAAGCAACACTTGCCCCTCCCTGGAGGATGTCATGACAGTCTCCAGCTTATCTGTTATGTACTTCAAATTATGTTTTACTGTTCTTCTCGCTCGGTACTGTATGATAACTATTGCAATAAGCAGAATATTGATGCCCAGCAAAAAGATAGTTAGCCCCATACTAGAATTCCCCCAGCCTGTAGCCAATTCCCCACAGTGTTTTAATATACTGCGGTGTGGAGGGCTCATCTTCAATTTTCTCACGCAATCGACTCATATGAACATTGATGACATTCTCATCCCCGAAATAATCATCATTCCAGACAGAGTTAAATATTTGTTGTTTCGTAAATACCTTTTTCGGATTGTTCAAAAAAAGCTGCAAGATTTGCAGTTCTTTTGCGGTAAGTTTGAGCTCCACCCCGTTCTTGCTCACAATCAGGTTATCCATATCCATAGACAATTCGTGCACAGTGATCACACGGGATTGTCTCTGATTTGGAGATTTATCCACGTAATGTGTGGCACGCCGGATGGCAGCTTTCACCCTTGCAGGTAATTCAATCATGGAGAACGGTTTTGCAATATAGTCATCCGCTCCGAATCCGAGTCCTATTGCCTTATCTGCCTCCCCACCTTTTGCAGACAAAATGAGAATCGGGATATGACTCTTCTCCCTTACCATTCTAAGAAAGTCCATTCCATTCAGCTTTGGAAGCATGAGATCAAGCAAAATCAAATCACAGTCATGTCTACTAAATATCTCCAGCGCTTCTTCCCCATCATGCGCATGCAATAGTTGAAAACCCTCTCCACGAAGGTAATTCATAACCATTTCCCCTATGGCAAGATCGTCCTCTACAAGCAATACTGTTCCGTTCACTCAACATTTTCCTCTCCTGTATAATTTCAGTTTATTTCTATATATAAGCAAGCAAGCGAAAAATAAAAAACGAATCGGCACGAGGCTAAAAGCCACGCGGGCTGCCGCGGATTACCAGTTTGTGGCGGTTGTACCAGACTCTCTCCATCCTTATAATTCAATCCGAAGGAGATGATTACTATGGCAAGACAGAAATGGAAGGTACTTTCGATCCTTATCGTTCTCTTACTCGTGAACACAACTACTGTCTTATCTAATAAAGCCGAAGCTCAAATAGCTCTCAAATATGGAGATGTGCATAGAGATGTATGGGACCTTCAATATCGTTTACGGACGATCAAATTGTATAGCGGTTCAATCGACGGTCATTACGGACCTGGAACAAAGGCTGCCGTTATTGCCTATCAGAAGAAGTATGGAATGGTTCCCAATGGTAAGACCAGCTTGGCAACATGGAAATCTCTTAAGAAAGTCTCTATGAGTAAATATGAAGTCGATATGATGTCTAAGGTGATATACGGCGAAGCCCGTGGAGAAAGTTATACAGGTCAGGTAGCGATCGGCGCTGTCCTTATGAACCGATTCAAGTCATCGCAATTTCCGAATACGATGAAGGGTGTTATCTATCAGAAAAATGCATTCACTGTAGTCACTGATGGGCAATTCAACCTTAAGCCGAGTCAAACAGCTTATAAAGCCGCTCTTGATGCTGTACGTGGCGTAGATCCAACCAAGAACGCTCTCTACTACTTTAATCCAAAGTTAACAACCAGTAAATGGATGTTGTCACGACCTCGTACTGTAAAGATTGGCAATCATATATTCGCAAAATAAAACTTTTCCCCGAAATAATATATCTCTCATATAGGAGCTGTCCCAAAAGATCATTAGATCTTGCAGGGCAGTTCCTTTTTACTGTTGTTGGACGCTACGGGTACGAATCATTCCTCCAATCGCTGTTGCCCCCAAATTTCCTGAACTATATCTTAACGGTAGAAATTTGGGAACAAAGGCGACCGCTGCCGCTTTTCCGGAAACGCTTCGTCCCCTCCGCTGCTTCGTTCATATCCACAAAAATATCAAACCGCATTCCCCTATGATTCTCATCTCTAGAAATCGGAAGACAATTATCCTCTCACATAAAAAAGATGGGGCTGTCCCAAAAGTAGATTGGATTTATTTAACGAGACAGCTCATTAAATAAAAAATACACAAAAAACAAATAATGGCGATTCCAGGGAATCAACCCTGCACCGCCATTTCTTTATTTTGGTCGATTGCCGCCTTTTTCAGTAAGTTATGGGCGAGCGAAAGCCAACGACCTCTAGGCTCGCTTTTGACAAACCTCGAAGCAGAATACATCTACCCTCGGTTGTTTTTGATTTTCCCAAATACACTTTCCGGTTCAATCATCCTTCCAACCGACAGCGCGCAACCTTTCTCACTTCTAAGTTTCTCACGAACTTGCTGTTTGTATCGCTGGTATTTCCATACTTACAATGACCGTTTGGGGCAGCTTACCAAGAGCAGCTTTGACCTTCTCTAAATGAGGTTTTAGGCAGCGTGTGTCCGTGGGACGTTGATGCAGACTGTAGTCTAAGATGAACTGGTTTTCTGTGCCGATTTTAATCTGACTTTGGGCTTTACAATGGCTTTACCCCATACAAACGCGTAGCGGTTGGCGCTTCAATTTTGGTGGTGAGCATTTTGGGATCCATTGGCAGATAAAGTTGATCCATGGTATATTGAAGTACAAATGAAACCGCTCCTTTTTTAGATGGTGGCTTAGACACTTCCATTCTAACAAAGGGTGGTTTCTCTGTGTTATCTGATTTTAATGGATGCCCTATGCACGAAGCAGCGGAGAGAACGAAACGGTTCCGGACCAGCGGTAGCGGTCGCCTTTGCCCCCGAATTTCTTCCCTGCTAGAATGATTCCCGGAAATTTGGGGGCAACAGCGAGGGGAGGAACGTTTCGTACGCGGAGCGTCTTGCCACGCAAAAAGAAGCTGCTCCTAAGATCTAGTGATCTTTTGGGGCAGCCTCATCTTTCTTAACTATTATCGTTTTATGCAGTTAAGCCTTCTCTACCGGACAAATACAAACTGGATGTTGAACTTCGATCGTATGTCCTGTCGCTTCAAGACGCCCCGTATCTTTATCCATCTTATAACTTGCAATAATTCCGTTGTCTTGATTAGCAGATACGATGTAACCACCAGGCAGCAGGTTAAAGTGACGTGGAGTCTTCCCACCGGAAGATACCCAGTTTACAGCCTTCAGCATACCGGTATCTGTATCAATCTCATATTGAACAATGCTGTCATGGCCTCGGTTGGACACATATAAGAACCGGCCACAAGGTGTAGCGAGAATATGAGCGCCCGTGTTATCCATCACGACGTCTTCTGGAAGGGTCGAAATATGCTGGAGCATTTTCAAATCTCCAAATGTCGCATCGTAAGCATAAACCGTAACCGTACTATTCAGTTCATTCACGCCATATACCCATTGTCCGGATGGGTGGAAAGCAACCATGCGTGGACCTGAACCCGGTGGCAGACTGATCTCACGATGTGTAACAAGTTTTCCGTCCTCGAGTCGGTACAGATTAACATCATCCATACCAAGGTCGCTGACAATTACATATTTATGATGTGGGTCTTGGATGATGGAATGTGGATGTGCCTCGGATTGACGTTCATCAATCAGTCCTCTTCCACTGTGACGAATGATAGAGGTGATCTCGCCCAATGCGCCCTCTTCCTCTAGCGAAAACACAGTAATACGTCCATCACTATAACCCGTCGTGAACAAATATTTACCGTCATACGAACGGGATACATGACATGTTCCAGAAGAATCAGACGACTTGCGGCTGAGTTCTGTTAATTTACGTGTCTCTGGATCCGCATTGTAAGCGATTATTTCACTCTCACCTTTTTCACTGACTGCATACAAAACACGATGTAATTCATCAAATTCCAAATATGTCGCATTTTCAACTCCCGCTGTTCCGTCCAGCAACTGCATCTCACCGTTCTCCAGATTCAAGCTGCCCAAATAAATCCCTTTGTCCTCAGCGGAACTATACGTCCCTATGTAGAAATAAACATCCTGCTGCATCGTCACTTCGTCTCCACTCCTTTAAAGTTCTAAATAAATAGACTAGTTATCGCGACCACATGTTATGTATTAACCCATAGTGCCTTTCATTGACCCCTTCTGCATCATTGATTCACAAAATAGATCTTTTTACTACAGCTATATTATAATCCAATATTTACATGTTCCGATAGGTATTGCTCCATTTAGGTTTGTCAGGTACGATTACCACTGTGTTTTATACCTCAATTTTACTCATAATGAAGGAGTTGACAGCTAGATGAAGAGGAAAATTGGTTTTCTAATATTTGCAATGCTATTCGTATTTACAAGTAGTATTCAGGCTGCTCCCGCTAAAACATCGGCCCAAATCCGAGTGTACCTTGACGGGAAAGTCATTAAATTTCAAGCAGCACCTGTGATTAAGAACGGTGTTACTTTCGTTCAGTTCCGTCCTCTGTTCCAGGCTCTTGGATATACGGTGAGCTGGAATAACAAGACAAAACAGGTTACAGGCACTTTTGCCGACCAAAAGCTGCAAATGAAGCTTGGATCAACGATCGCTTATGTAAACGGACAAAAGACAAAACTTGCCCTTGCACCCTATACACAAGACGGGAACACCCTTGTCCCCCTTCGTTTTGTGGCTGAATCGACTGGATATCCTGTGAAATGGGATTCCAAAGCTCGCACGATAAAAATCGACCGTAAAACGATTACTAACCAGATCAGCCTTGAAGTAAAGAAACTGTATAAAAACCAAGCAATAGCCGAAACCAAAGGTGACTACAAGCAAGCGATGGCTGCGATCCATCCGAAATCACCTTACTATAAGCAATATGAGAACAACTATAAGGAACAAGCGGCTTCCATGTTTAATGTATCCATTGCCGTCTCTGACGTCACTGTTGCAGGCTCATCTGTAATGGCTACAGTGGAGAAGCAGCTGCAGCGCACAGGAGGGGCGTTTTCCTGGGATTACACCGTTTATTTCGATGTGATCCTGAAAAAAGATGCTTCTGGCGCATGGAAGGAATACGACAGTGAACTGTTCGACTTCGAATATAATCTCCCCGATGGCTTGCTAGACAGTAAGCCAGAAGTACCTGAGGGCGATCGGACAGCGCTATTAAACACTTTGGCTACACAGTACAAAGGGTTGAATGAGAAAAACTCTCAGCTTCTCTATTCTGCTATTTATCCGGATTCGCCCTTTTACGATCTCATTAAAGCAGGGATTGATGCAGGAATGTTCGAAGAGCTGAGCTTCCACGTAACAGCAGATTCCAACCAAATTGTTCATTATCAAAATAATGAAGCCGTCATTTATGTGGAAGAAAAGGATGATATCGAGGGTGATGTCTATTATTCCTCTTCCCTATACTGGTTAAAGAAACATAACGATCAATGGCTCATTTATGATTTACTCGACATTACCGAGTAGTTCACCCGCCTTACTGCACCTCGTCTATCACCGGCTTGCCGGCGAGACGGGGTGTTTTTCAATTAACGAAGACTCGGGTAGACAGGTTCTCACGGATAAGGGATAATAATTTTCATAAAGAACTTATCATTATTAATCAGGTGGTGTTCAAGATGGAACAAACACAGGATCTGTCCACCCGGGATACCATTCTCCATATGTTAAAGACGCAGGGACCACTTAGCGCCAAGTCAATTGCATCCGCCCTTCTTGTCACCGAGATGGCGGTTCGCAGGCATCTCAGTAGTCTTGAGAAGGAAGGCGTCATAGAGACTGATCTAATTCGCCAAGCGATGGGTCGACCACTAGCCTTGTACCGACTCTCACCGCATGCAGAATCACTGTTTCCGAACAAGTATTCCACGCTAACGCTGGACCTGCTTGATGAACTGGCAGAAGAGGCTGGTGAGGGTATGGTTGCACGTCTTTTTGAACGCCGTCGTGATAAGCTTCAGCAGCGTTATGAATCCGGAATTGCCGGCAAACAGCTGGCTGACCGGGTGCGAACCCTGACAGATATTCAAAACGACAACGGGTATATGGCTGAATGTGAACAAACCGAAGACGGTAAATATGTGATTAAAGAGCATAACTGCCCGATCTCGCAGATTGCGAATCGGTATAACCATGCTTGCAGCTGTGAGCTAGAGCTATTCTCTTCTCTGCTTCAGGCGAAGGTGGAACGAACCGAATGCCTGGCTAGCGGAGGCTGCCGTTGTGTTTATGTAATAACGGAATAAATGAATTAATGGGTCTCTAGGTGAAGTTATGGGTAAGAAATAAGTACCTACATAACTTGCATTTTCAAGGAGGCACCGCCCGTGTTAGACACCATTTCGGTTATCCATGTCAATTTCCTATGCCGGCACTGTCAGGAAAACATCAAGGTCACGTTTGAACATGAACAGCTAACCAATGTTCACTGCCCAAGCTGTGATTATGGATATACGCTAATGAAACCAACCATCGGAGATGAAATTCTGCTCGATTGGGAGAAGGAAGCGATCTACCAAAAGGTTCGCGCCGAAAAAACGGAGCAGGACAATGTGGAGCTCATGGCTCTCATTGTTAAGGTTGTAGAACTCCTCACCTGGAGAGACGAAGGAAACGGTCATATTCGAGCCATTGAAACACTGCGGCAATGGCTTCTATTAAACGGTGTTCCGAAGACAATCATCGAGCTGCTGGATGCACGCGGCCCGCAAGGACAGTCACAAGCAAGGGATCGGGATTAAAGCTACTTATATACAGGATAATTAACAAAAAAGGAACGATCCTCAACATGGACCGTTCCTTTTTTGTTTCGTTTTAGGTTGTTTTCCCCGATCACGTTCCCTCGCTGCTTTTACCGTTTACCCTATCCTAATTGGAAAACTGGCCCTCTTCCATTTCATAAATATCAATCCAGTCTTCTCGGACTTCAATCGCTATAACTGCATCCTCTTTCTCAAAAAAATGAACATGCCCCATTCGCTCTTCTTCTATTTCTGCCCATCCGGCAGCTTGCAATTGTTGAAAATACTCTGTAGGAGAATAAAGCCCCTGTTCTCCCCCTATATTCTCTAGTTCATAGCGAACTTCTATTTTAATATTCGGATTGCCTGAGTTCGTTCTGATTCCTGCTTGGACTGCACCCTCAGGCTTCGGGATGCTGCTAAGGATAGACGACTTCAAAGCTTCTGCATCTGCTTCTTTGCTATCCATTACAAGAGGTACCTCGATCGACTTCTCAATGACGCCCGGATAACTGTCGAAGCTAAACGTTAACGGTTGAGGATATTCCTCTGGTTTGAGGTACAAATAATCTGTTGTCTTTCTCCCTCCTGTCTCGTTCGACGTACTCGTCGATCGGACTCCCTGCGAGGAATCATCCATCTTATGCTTGTTGCCTTTCCCGTCTATAAATTCATTGGAAATACTCACACTGCCGCGATGTTGCTCATCACTCTCTTCGTACACAAGCGTCAAGGTATGACCTTCTTTAGAATCGGTGTAAGATCCAAACTTTATGTTGTCATCAGGGGCGCTAAGCACGATCTTTTGCTCCGTATCCACGACCACTTTCATCTTGTCAGGGTCGACGGCATATAGTCCATCCGCTTTTAAGATGAGAGAGTCGATCTCATCCAACAGATTGCTGTTGAAGAAATAGGTCATGTCCCCTTTCTCATCTGGCCCAAAATTCATAGGGCTCATAAGCTGCGTGGATTCTCCATTTTTAGTTGAATCTAAATAGACATTCCACAGTCCAGACACCCTCATATTATTTCCGATATCGACATTACCTTTCAGGACAATACCTGCTGGAGAATATGTGATTTCCTGCAGTCTCATCTTCTGTCCCTGAATTTCCACGACCTCATCAAGCATCACGGTTCGGATATACTTCTGGTAGGCTTCGAGGTCAAGAGTAATGCCCACTTCCAGCTTCTCCTCACCCTTAACATCATCGTTACGACCAGCGCGGGCGTTAGCAGAATCCGGGGCGACTCGAAATACAATATTCATATCCTTGCTCATCTGGTCCGCATCGTCAAAGGTATATTCCACTTGAAGACGATGTGTTCCAGAATCAAATTCATTCGTTCCATGAGAGCTTGAGCCATAAGAAATCGGAGATTTCCCATCCTTATTCTCCAGATTAGTACCCATCACAATCGCCTTCCGGTCCGACCGATTCTCTAGTGTGTACAGCACCTTCAACTGATGCGAACCAACCAATACACCATCCACCGTAACGGTGTAATCTCCCTTCGTAACCGACTTGTCTACCGGCTGGATCATCCCGTGGTTATTAGCCGTATTCAGTGTAATGTCTCCTTCGAAGTTATGCCCTTTTAATGGTGGATAAGGTCCCGCAGCCATATGCTCGACTTCCCCAGTCTGTTGCAGGGATCCTCCCCAAACCAGTAACAAGACTACCGCTACGGCTCCAGCAAAGAGTGCTGCCCCTCTGTACCGAAGATAGGATCGTTTGGCACGTTTCCCTCTACGAATCCCTTCCTGAACAGCAGCTTCCAACTTTTCTTCTGGAATACTTGCGGCACTTTCTTCAGCATCCTGGAAATAACTTTTCAGCATTCGTTCTTCTTTTTCATACATGGATTGCCGCACCTCCTGGCTCGATTTTTTGCCGCAGCAGCTTTAATCCCTGGTGAAGTCTTGTTTTCACAGTGCCTTCTGGACAGTCCAGCACCTTGGCAATTTCAGCTACGGTCATATCCTGATAATATTTCAGGATGAGGACATGCCTGTATTTCGGCTTCATTCGATTCAATGCACGTTCTAAATCCAGCTTTGTGTCACTTACCATCTCTCCGGAATCGGTCTGACGTATTTCTTCGAATGGAACAACCCGCTTTTTCCTTTTCTGCTCATCCACACAGCAGTTAATCAGTATTCGAATCAGCCAAGTGACAAACAGCTCTGGATTTCTGAGACGCCCGCATTTACTCCATGCCCGGCAGATCGTCTCTTGAACCGCTTCGAGTGCATCGTTCTCATTGTGTAAATAGCTGTAAGCAATACCGTACAGTCGCCTCTTCTGCTCCGTAACCAAGGCATGAAATGCTGCTTCATCTCCTCTGCAGGCAGCTTGCGCCAGTTCTATATCTTTCATGACGAAGCACCTCCCCCTCCCGTTTCTACTTCCCATTTTTGTTAATCTGTTATATTAGACTGACCTTTCAGGCATAACGTTTTATTTTTTTATAAAAAGCGCCACATTGCTTATTATCAAATATTCATTTTAATATGGAATCAAAGAAAAACCGCCGGAAATTACTCCAGCGGTTTACCTGTGCCCTTCAGCATTTTTATAACTCCATTCTCGTATCCAACCTGATATGTGACTTCATATTTGCGGTAAACAGTAACACCATTTCGGCGTTCTTCTGCTGTAATAAGTCCACTAACCTCGCTCTTTCCATCAGCTACGGGCAGCGCCGATATGTAATCTACCGTCACTTGCCGTGTGTTTATATATCCCTCACGGAACTTTTCATAGCTCGTTCCATTTTGCCACTGGCTACCGAGTAAGGAGTACGCCGTTACATAATCCTCCGTACTCAGGCTTAAATAATATGAGTAGATAAGACCTTCTGCCTCTTCCTCACCAATGGAACCAGGAGCTGACGAAGCAGAAGCTCCGGTGGCTACCGTGTTGGAAGAATCCTGCGCTCCTGCAATGGAGTGCCCTGTCCATTCTTCCGCCATGGTTACCACTTGATTCATCGGTATGCTAAATCCGATCGTCCCTTGCGTCATAATCGCTGAATTGATCCCGACAACCTTCCCTGTGTCCGAATTAATGAGCGGCCCTCCGCTGTTCCCTGGAGCAATGGGTGCAGAGGTCTGGTACAGATTACGATAAACGTAAGAATCCAGTTCAAACTCGCGATCCAGTCCACTGATAATTCCGGTTGTTACCGTGTTCTCCAGACCGAGCGGGCTGCCGAGTGCAAGCACCGGGTCACCGACCTCTGCCTTATTCTGAGTTTCGAGTGGTAACGGATCCTGACCAGCCAATCCAGGCACCCGAATAACAGCCACATCCAGACTTGCTCCGATTCCGATCACTGTCCCGGCATATTCACGCTTATCTAGTCCAGTGACAGTCACATCACTGTATCCATCAACAACGTGTGCATTGGTAAGCAGATCTCCGTAACGGTTAAACAGAAATCCCGAACCAATGCCGCTCATCGTTTTGATCGTGAATACTTTCTTCTGACTTTGCTTAATGATGTCTTTTACACTAAGAGCCTTATTGCCTTCAGGCTCACTCTGCATATCATTGCCATTATCCTTATCGGGCTGAGCCGAAGTACTTGAGGCCACTTTCTCAGTATCGCTTGCCTTCTTTTCCTTGCTGCTGTTCTCTCCCATTGTCTTTACGCTATCTGCAGACGCTGCTAAAAGCGGTCCTTGTTGACCTTCTTTAACGAGAGTGGCATAAACCCAGACTGCTCCAACGGCACCCGCTCCAAGTATGATGAGACAGGAGAGGAAGCTAGCGAATATCTTTTTGTTCATGATTGTCTTCCCCCTATTCCACGTACCACGTGATGTTATCGACTACCGCTTTACCTTCGGTATAAGCTCCGTACAGTACCGAGCTAAACTCCCCGCTCTCCCCGCGTTCCAGCACATAAGGAGATACATCAATCGTACCGTTTCCAAGTAAATATCCATCCAGACTATAAATGGATAGTTCAATCTGCACTGAAGAGATAGGTTTGGTCGCCACGTTCTTAACCTGTCCCGTTACTCGTAGATCCCCGTAATCATCCAGCACCGTATACACATTTACCACTTCCACAGCCGCCGTCCGATTAACCAAATCCTCTTCTGCAGCTTTCTGCCGGGCAAGTTCTATGCGTTTCGCCTCCGCTCGTTCAAAGGCAGCTTGTTCTTGAACAATCCTCTCCTGCTGTTCTAGGAGCCGTTTATCACCCGTGGCATAAGCGAGACCGCCTTCAACAGCCAGAGATGCTCCGTTAAAATCATTTGTTTTCAGCCGTTCAGCAGCTTGACTGAGGCTAACCTCAACGATCTTGGAAATGATCTGCTTCTGAAGTTCAGCAGCTTCTTTTCCCTTTAGTTTGTTGATCTCTTCCAGCTTATCCGCAAGTTCGGGAACTGTGGCCAGCTTATCAAGTTCAGCTTTAACTTTCATAACTGACAAGGTAACTTGTGACCCAGACAGGTCATTCTTCAGCGGCTTGAACAGCGGCTCCGATCGAGATTTCAGCCTCTTGCTTAAAGCGGCTAATGTCTTTTCTGCTTCGGTTATCTTCTGCGCTTTAAGACTACTCCGCGCCTTATTCAGTTGTTCATCCAGTGCTTGCGCTTCAGCGGCAATCTCTCGGTCGAGCAAGACACCCTGATGCTCTGGTCTCTTCACAAGTGCAGCGTCCAGCAGCTCGGTAGCTTCCTTATATTTTCCTTCAAGCGCAGTCTTCTGCGCTTGTGTCTGTAGCGCGATTACCTCTTTATTGATCTTATCCTCATAAACGTAATAAACAGCGAGACTCATAGCCGTCGTCAGAAGCAGCATCAATGGTATAAGCCATGTGAACGGACTTCCCTTACGTTCTGGCTTACGCTCTGGCTTAGCTTGCGAAGCTGATTTTTGGCTATTCACAGCAACCTTAGATTTGACCGTATGAACCAATTCCTCACCACATGATGAACATGTTCGCTGAATTGATGAATTTTTAGATCCACATGCATGACAGTACAACTTGCTCTCCCCCATTAAATGCGGCAATCATTCGATCCCCGTCTATATGAAATATTTTCCTATATAATCATATAGTAAAATTATCCTAGGTAAAAGGGTCTATTTCTTGTGATAGGACATCCATTGACAATCCACGCAAAAAACTGTCCTCTAGGGACAGTTGGATTTTAGATTACTTTTCATATGTTTAAAGCAATTTACCGGCTTCTTTTTCTTCTTGGACGGAATACAGAATGATAGAAAATATAACAAAGACCACACACAAGCAAAATAACAGCTGTAAACCATATAACGGGAAGCAAGTAAGGCGCATGTTCACTCGCTATAAATAGTAGGTAAGCCGAAATCGTATACATCATCAAAAATATTACAGTGCGCTTGTATAGATCCATATAGGACAACCTCACTTCCCCTATGTTGTTGTTATAAATCTACATTTTTTATCATTTCCATAACATTATGGTAACTTAAAAGGTGAAAGTTTGCACTCAAAATATGGTAAATCTATAAATTTTTATTTCACTATCCATTCTCACTTACACTTTCACGAAAAGAGACAAGTCTAAAAAAATCATGAATTTTTTCACACATCGTTCTGTGCTATAATTATGAATACATATAAGTGTGATATTTCTGATGGAAAGAGGTCCTGAATTGTGGTTGATCTGAATTCCCCAATTCTTCAAATAGGTATAACCATTGGCATGCTGGTCATGGCACTCGCTGCTATCTTTATTCGTGTGAAACTTGGAAATCGTCCGGTAACGATTAAAAAAATCATTATTCCGCCGCTAGGTATGACAACAGGATTCATCATGTTTGTTGAGCCAGATGTTCGAATCCCTATCTTATGGGGAATTATCGCATTCCTAGTCGGATGGGTTGTCTTCTCATACCCTCTGATCCGTGGAACAAAATTTGAGAAGATTGACGGTCAAATCTTCATTCAACGCTCCCGTAGCTTTGTGTACATCCTGCTCGGACTGCTTACTGTACGTCTGCTGCTGCATGGATACATTGAGCGGCATATTTCTATTCCGCAAACAGCAGCCCTGTTCTTCCTGCTCGCTTACGGTATGATCACTCACTGGCGTTTCTCGATGTACCGTCAGTATCAGCAGATCACGAAGTCGGAGTTAATGGTCTGACAGACACTCTAAATCTGCATCTGAAAGAGGCTTCCGGAATTTCCTCCGGGAGCCTCTTTTCTTTAAACGATGATCTTTAGTATTATTTTGATATTTCGCTTACCTTTACTAACTGTTTCCCAAGATTATCGCCAGAGAACAGACCAAGAAACGCTTCGATTGTATTCTCAAAACCCTCAACGATATTCTCGGCGTATTGAACACGGCCATCGGCTACCCATTTTGCCAGCTCAGTCATGGCTTTCGGATAATCTTTTGAATAATCCCCAACTAGGAATCCTTTCATTAAGGCCGTATTTGTCAAAATCGCACTCTGAATCCGCGGACCTTGATCTGGCTTCTTCAGATTATAAAGTGCAATTTGACCACAAATCGGAATCCGCGCGTTTTTGTTGATGAGCGATATGACCGCATCCGATACTTCACCGCCCACATTGTCAAAGTATACGTCCACTCCGTTCGGGCAGGCCTTCTCAAGTGCAGCCTTCAGGTCAGGTTCGGTACGGTAATTAAGAGCCTCATCAAAACCAAGCTGCTGCTTCAGGTATTTGTTCTTCTCATCCGAACCTGCTATCCCAACAACTCTAGCCCCTTTAAGTTTCGCAATTTGGCCGACAACCATACCAACAGCCCCCGCCGCACCAGACACAACAACCGTCTCGCCTTCCTTCGGCTGACCAATATCAAGCAGTCCGAAATAAGCAGTAAGCCCGGTCATACCAAGGACACCAAGAGATGTCGAAATGGGCGCTAAATCCGGATCAATTGTCCGAAGCGTGGATGTATTTACTGCAGCATAACGCTGCCAACCCCAAACCCCTGCCACAATATCTCCTTGCTTAAACTCAGGATCTGTCGATTCCATGACCTGTCCTATGGCTCCGCTCTTAATGACTTCGCCTATCTTGTAGGGTTCAGCATAGCTTTTCGTCTCGCTTAATCGTCCTCTTATATAGGGATCGACTGATAAATAGAGTGTCCGGACCAGACATTCTCCAGCTTGAGGCACTGGCAAAGGCTCTTCTTCGATCGAAAAGTTACTTTTCTCAGGCATTCCTTGCGGACGGCTGGCTAACAAAATCTTTTCGTTGATGGACATATGATGGCTAACCTCCTAATCAGAATAGAATATAACTCCAGTCCTTTTATATGTTTAACCAAACTGACCACTTTAAAAAATATCGAGCCATATCTTGATGGCCGTAGCCAGGATTAGAACAGCCAATATCACCTGCAATACTTTAGTGTTCATCTTCTTACCAGCCAAAGCACCGAGCGGAGAAGCAATCAAGCTTGCAACAACCATAATAAAGGCGGGGAAATATTCGACCTGCCCGGTCGTAACCTTCCCAACTGTCGAACCGATCGAGGATATAAAAGTAATTGCAAGCGAGGATGCAATAGTCATTCTTGTCGGTATTTTCAGCACGACGAGCATGATGGGCACGAGCAAAAACGCTCCGGCTGCACCAACGATACCAGCACCAATACCAACGACTAAGGCCAGGACAGCAGCAAGCCACTTGTTAAAATTCACTTGATCTAACGGGATGTCATCCACCCCTTTTTTCGGAATAAACATCATAATCGCAGCGATCAATGCCAGTATGCCATAAATGATATTAATCCCATCCTCACTCATCGACTGAGAACCGAAGCCCCCGATAAAGCTACCGATCAAAATAGCAGCCCCCATGTAGATAATGAGTGTTTTGTTTAAATACCCTCCTTTGCGATAAGCCCATACCCCGCCTAATGTGGCGAATAACACCTGAACGGCGCTAATGCCAGATACCTCATGTGCGGTAAATGCCGCCAGCCCGAACAGTGGCGGTATATATAATAGCATCGGGTATTTGATGATGGACCCGCCGATGCCTACCATACCTGAAATATAAGAGCCAATAAAACCAATTAAGAAAATGGTTAGTATATATGCAAAGCTCATATCCATCGTTTCATCCTCCTTCTTCATAAGAGCTTCTATTTTTCAGTTAAGAAAAGGGAACCAAAGCGGTTCCCCTAATTTATCGAACCGCACAACGGTTCGGTCCAATTTCCATCTCTCGTTGTCTTTCATCGTCTGGATTGATCTTCCCCATATTCGTTTGACGGATATCCTGATAAGCGTTTGGCTGCGGTGGAAGGTTTGTCGTAACCATGTTCCGGAATACCTGATCATCTGTAATGTTTAGACCATGATTGGATGCATACAGCTCACCTAGCTTCCTCGCTACGGTACCATCTTCGTTCAATTCTTCCATGATCATAAAGTGGGCTGGAAGCACAATCAGCTCATCCGAGAGCTTTTTATAACGGGTATAGAGCGTTTCGCGTAAATCGCCAACCCAGTCTTCTGCAAGTCCAGCCAAATCCGGTCTGCCAATCGAATCGATAAACAAAATATCACCTGTCAACAGGTAGCGATCATCAATAACAAAAGAAGTCGAACCAATTGTATGTCCAGGAGAGTACAGTGCCTCAATGCTGATCAAGGTGTTACCGATCATTACTTCGTCACCATCTTCAAGCGGCTGATAATTGAACACAACCTCTCCAGCATCTTTAGGAGGGAGCCAGTACGTTGCATTCACCTTCTCCGCAATGGATCGTCCTCCTGATATGTGATCCGCATGTAAGTGCGTGTCAAACACATGCTTGATTTCGGCATTTACACTTTTGGCAAAATCAATATAAGTCTCTGTCATTCTTGTCGCATCAAATAGCGCCGCTTCTCCATTCGAGACAGCCATATAAGAAAGGCACCCTTTACCAACCCGTACGAACTGGTACAGCTCTCCCCCATCCTTCAAGTTTCCAAGTTTCACGGGTACAAGATGCTCGCTCCAAGCCTTCATGCCGCCCTTCAGATATCTTACGGCACGTCCTTGGTCTGACAACATCTCAGCCACCATGATGGATGATCCTTCCTTAGCACATACAACAAGCACTTCTTGTTCCGTAGGAATCTGATCCAATATATCTTCCACACCGTCTAGCAGATCGAAATAAGGAATGTTCAAATATTCGAAATTTTGTCCTTCGATCTTCCAATCTTCAAAATCCGTCTTGTTTCGAACGTCCAGAATAAACATTCTCTGTTTATGGATCGCCTTCTCAGCAACTTCCTGGACCTGCATCTCAATGACTGACATAATATACTTCCTCCCTTATTCTTAGATGCTATGTTAAGGCTATAATTCGCCGTTATTCATTCATATTAGCTGTGGGTCCGCTCCAACTGCTCATTCCGGGAACAACATTGAGCACTCGCTCAAATCCGTTCGCTGCTAGCTTCTGGGCGGCCATGTCACTACGGGTCCCAGTACGACATATCACATAAATTTCTGCCTGCTTATTCAGCTCCCCAAGGCAATTTTCTATATCTCCCAATGGAATGGATACCGCATTCGGGATATGCCTAAAGGCATATTCGGCAGGTTCTCGGACGTCTAGAACAACAATGGATTCATCCGACTGGAGCTTTTGCTCCAGCTGTGCGTTATCTGCGATGTGAGGATAGGAAGGCGTTCCTTTCTCTTCATCAGAAGCCTTGCGCAAAAAATGTTTCAGTACATCTCCGTCCTCCACCGTGCCCAGATATTGCTGACCTGTGCTTTCCGCCCAAGCCTGTAAGTCTGCCTTCGAACCTTTATCTGTGGCTTGCACTTCCAGAACCTGTCCAGCCTCCATCTCCTTCATCACTTTCCGAGTTCGTACGATCGGCATCGGGCAAGCCAAGCCTTTGGCATCCAACATTACGTTCGAGTATATCGATTCCATACTATAAAAACCTCCTGTTTTCATTTAATACCCACCGGGGTATATTGCATTCCGAAAAAAATGGTGCTTTAACGCACCGGTAAAACGATCTAGCATCAAATGGATCTATAGTTCGCGCATATCATTATTCTGTTTTGCCTTCCCATGCCAGCATACCACCCGTCATGTTAATGACGTTGTATCCTTGGTGTTCAAGATATTCTGTTGCACGGCTGCTTCGGCCGCCAGAACGGCATACCATAATATATTCCTTGGATTTATCCAGGTCTTGCTTGCGGAACTCTACCAATCCAAGAGGAATGTTAACAGCACCAGGGATTTTCCCTGCTTCAACCTCATCCGTTTCTCTAACATCAATGATATTCAGGCTGCTGCCTTCATTAAGCAATCTCTCAACTTCAACAGGTGTGATTTCCTTCATGATCATAAGACCTCCTATAATTTATTTAGATGAAGACCAGGCACTCATACCGCCTTTTACGTTCGTTACCTTATTAAAACTTAATTTCCTTAGCATTTTACTAGCTGTGTTACTGCGCATCCCGCTTTGACAGATAACCACAACTTCACGGTCACGAGAAAGTTCAGCGCTCTTCTGAGCAAGCTGCTGCAGGGGAATGTTGTTGAAGCCTTTAATATGATTTGCTTTATACTCACTAGGTGTACGGACATCAATGAACTGTTTGTTCTTGTCTAGTAATTCATTCTTTAACTCAGTCGCCGTAATCTGCCGAATTCCCTTTGCCGGAAGCATTCGCCAGAGCAAAAACAATACGATAAGTGCGATGATAATAATATTGAGATAGTCCAACTATATAACCCTCTCTCTTTAACGGGAAGATTCCCGGGTGAAAATTAGATAAACAAGTTGACGTTACCATCTTGCGCATCCGCCAAATAAGCAGCAACACCTGCGTATTCTACATGATCGAGAAGCTCTTCCTTCTGAAGGCCGAGCAAATCCATCGTCATGGTGCAAGCGACCAGCTTGATATCCTGCTCTTGAGCCATTTCAATCAATTGTGGAAGTGGCACCGCGTTATGCTTCTTGATCACATCTTTAATCATCTTAGGACCCATGCCGGCGTAATTCATTTTTGATAGCCCCATTTTGTCGGCGCCTCTTGGCATCATCTTGCCGAACAATTTTTCCATAAAACCCTTCTTTACAGGAACCATCACATCTTCGTCTTTACGAAGTGCATTCAATCCCCAAAAGGTATGAAAAATAGTAACCTCATGATCGTAAGCAGCCGCGCCGTTGGCAATAATATATGCGGCCATTGCTTTATCGTACTCACCGCTGAATAGCACGATGGTTGTTTTCTTCTGATCAGACACTGTACTAATTCCTCCTCTTTACCCACTCTTTTACCCCATGGGGTATATGAAAATCCAAAAAAAATATTACCCTTTCTTAATCCAGAACGACAGTACACCATTCTCTTCTTTATGATCCACTACTTCATTACCATTGGCTTTAGCCCATGCGGTCAAATCGTTCTTCGCACCCTTATCTGTGCTTTGAATCTCCAGTACCTGCCCCTGCTCCATATCGTTCATGGCCTTCTTCGTCTTAACAATTGGCATAGGACAAGCCAAACCTTTAGCATCTAATACTTTGTCTGCATTCATAATAGAATCCTCCTAAACTGATTGTGATTGTAGATATAAATCAACTTCAAAAAAACATAGGCTTTAGATTTTGTAATCCTCATATACCCATACGGGTATATTATAGGATGTAGAAAGGGGTGTCAACCCTTTCGGTATTAACGGCTTTTAACCAATAGGTTGACCGCTTCAATAACAAGCTCTTCCGTATTATGGCCGTTCTCTTCTGCAGTACGGACACATTCAACGAGATTCGAGCTGACAACAACTCCGATTGTCCGGTCAATCGCTGTCCGTGCTGCTGAAAGTTGAGTGATCACTTCCTTACAGTCCTTGTTCTCTTCCATCATTTTCAGAATACCGCGAAGCTGTCCTTCAATCCGCTTTACACGATTTTTCATTTGATCATTATAATCCATCATGGTTCTTCCTCCATTCCACTCTATTATATATTGTCATATCCTTTACTCAATTATATATCACATGTCTATAATATGTACCCCATAGGGTATATTGTCAAGTTCCATCTTCCAACATACTCGTTTAGATATTTGTCACTTTTTTTTCGAGTCATATATGTTATCATACCCCCATGGGTATAAAATAAACCTTTCTGGAGGTATGAACTATGAGCAAGAAGATCATTATTGTTGGCGGTGTAGCAGGTGGAGCATCCGCAGCAGCACGATTGCGAAGATTGGACGAAAGCTCAACGATTATCATGGTTGAACGCGGTGAACATATTTCTTTTGCTAACTGTGGTCTCCCCTACTATATAGGAGAAACAATTAAAGAACGCGGCAAGCTGATGGTCCAGACGGTGGAGGGCATGAGCAAGAGATTCAATCTGGACATCCGCAATCTGAGCGAAGTCGTGTCCATCCAGCGTGATAATAAATCGGTAGCCATTAAGAACCTGTCCACAGGTGAGATTTACACAGAAAGTTACGACTACCTTATTTTATCTCCCGGGGCTAAGCCAATTATACCGAACATTGCAGGTCTTAATGAGGCTGAGCATGTCTTTACGATTCGCAACATTCCGGATACAGACCAAATCAAACATTATGTAGACACGCATAAGCCTGCTCAGGCGGTTATCGTTGGTGGCGGATTTATTGGGCTTGAGATGGCAGAGAACCTTGCTGATCGCGGAATCAAGGTAACCTTGATTGAAATGGCTAACCAGGTTATGGCACCTCTCGATTATGAAATGGCATCTATCGTCCAAACCCATCTGAAAGAGAAAGGTATTACCCTCATTCTTGAAGACGGGGTTGAATCCTTCGCTGATCAAGGAAAAATAATTGAGTTATCCAGTGGCACAAAAGTATCTACAGACATGACCATACTATCCATCGGTGTTAAACCGGAGAATAAACTTGCCGTTAATGCAGGGCTTGATATTGGTGAACGTGGTGGAATTAAGGTTAACGAATATATGCAAACGAATGATGAGAGCATCTATGCGATTGGCGATGCAGTAATGGTCACCGATTATATTCATCAGAAACCAGCTATGATCCCACTGGCTGGACCAGCCAACCGACAAGGCCGTTTAGTGGCAGATCATATTTATGGAAAGAACGTCTCCTATAAAGGAACGCTTGGAACGTCTATCGCCAAAGTGTTCGATCTGACCGTCGCTGCGACAGGAAGCAATGAAAAACGACTCAAACAGCTCGGGCTTCCATACCAAGCCGTTCATATTCATCCTTCTTCTCATGCTGGTTATTACCCAGGGGCATATCCGATTTCATTGAAGCTATTGTTTAATCCGGAGAATGGACGAATTTACGGAGCGCAAGCGGTAGGGAAAGATGGTGTGGACAAGCGAATTGACGTCATCGCAACGGCGATCAAAGGTAACCTCGATGTGTACGATTTGACGGAGCTCGAACTTTCTTATGCTCCCCCTTACTCTTCAGCCAAAGATCCGGTGAACTATGCTGGTTACGTGGCCTCGAATATTATGGATGGTCAAGTCGAGACCGTACAATGGCATGAGATCGACGATTTGGTGAAAAACGGCGGGATGCTTATTGATGTCCGTGAACCTGCTGAAAGAAAAGGAGGTTACATAAAGGGCTCCATCAACATTCCTCTGAACGAGCTGCGCAGCCGTTTAAATGAGCTTCCGAAGGGTAAAATATTGTATGTAAGTTGCCAAGTTGGACTTCGAGGTTATCTAGCATCCCGCATACTGTCTGAGCACGGATTCCGTGTGAAAAATCTCGATGGTGGCTGGAAGACCTATTCTTCTGTTCAGTAAGCAGCAGAAATAACTTACGATTTTAAGGAAACTTCTTATAAAAGGTACATCCTCGGCTATACTTAGTCCTGAGTGTACCTTTTTTAAATATGAAAGGAGGACTTCTACATGTTTCTAGAAGCGATATATCATCGTCCGCGCAAAAACTGGTCTTATGCTTATGATGGTCGCACCATTCACCTTCGAATCCGTACCAAAAAGGACGATATGACCGAGATATACGCTTTAACTGGCGATAAATACTTGTGGGATCAAACGATGGAGTACATACCGATGGCGAAGCTATCCTCGGATGAGCTATTTGATTACTGGGAGTGCGAGGTACAGCCATCTTACCGAAGGCTTAAATACGGCTTCCTCCTGCAGCAGGGTCGTGAGAAATGCTGGATGACAGAATACGGTTTTCTTACAGAGCCTCCCGCGAATCCCGACCGTCTCTTTGAGTATCCGTTCATCAATCCAGCGGACGTATTTACAACACCCGATTGGGTAAAAGACGCAGTCTTTTATCAGATCTTCCCTGAGCGTTTTGCCAACGGTGATCCAAGTAACGATCCTAAGGACGTCCTTCCTTGGGGAAGCACTGAACCAACACCAACAAACTTCTTCGGCGGAGATTTGCAAGGTGTCATAGACCATCTGGACCACCTGACAGAACTTGGTGTTAACGCCATCTACTTCACACCGCTTTTCACCGCAACGACAAATCATAAATACGATACCGAGGATTACTTGCAGATCGATCCGCAGTTCGGTGATAAAGATACATTAAAAAAACTAGTTGATCTATGCCATGAACGCGGAATACGTGTACTGATGGATGCTGTATACAATCATTCCGGTCGTACCTTCGCTCCTTTTGTAGATGTAGAGAAAAATGGAGAACACTCTAAATTCAAGGATTGGTTCTATGTCCGTTCCTTTCCGCTGGAAGTGGTTGACGGCATTCCCACATACGACACATTTTCATTTGAGCCGCACATGCCAAAACTAAATACGCACAATCCGGAAGTGAAGCAATACCTGCTACAATCGGCCGAGTACTGGATTAAAGAAATCGGTATCGACGGCTGGCGTTTGGATGTGGCGAACGAAGTGGGCCATCAGTTCTGGCGCGAATTCCGACAGGTGGTTAAGGCAGCAAATCCTGATGCTTATATTTTGGGTGAAGTGTGGCATGAATCTTCAATCTGGCTGGAGGGCGATCAATTCGACGCAGTCATGAACTATCCGTTCACCTATGCCGTACTCGATTTCTTCATTAACCGATCCGTTGATGCCGAGAAATTCTCCTTCATGCAGGGTAAGCAGTTGGCTGGCTATCCCCGTCAGGCAAGTGAAGTCGCCTTTAATCTGCTGGACAGCCATGATACGGCGCGTCTGCTTACACAAGCGAATGGCGACAAACGCCTGATGAAGCTCGCAGCCTTGTTCCAATTTACGTACTTCGGAACTCCGTGTATCTATTACGGTGACGAGATCGGTATGGACGGTGGTAATGATCCAGGTTGCCGGAAGTGCATGGAGTGGGATGAGAGCAAACAGGATAAGGATCTCTTCTCCTTCTATCAAACGATCATCAAACTGCGTAAAGAACACTCCGCTCTGCGTACCGGAACATTCAAGTTCCTTATCGCAGAACATCAGGGCGGTAAGCTTGCTTACATGCGTGAAGATGACAACGAAACGATCGTTGTGCTCATAAATAACGATAAGGTAGCCCAATCCATTATGGTACCTGTCTTTGAGCAGGACTGGAGCAATCTTTGGAACGGGGAATCCGTCCATGCACACAAAGGACAGCTTACCGTGAAGCTTCCAGCTTACGGCTTTACACTGCTCAAAGCTATTCCATCCTAGAAGCTGCGATTAACTGACTAACGAATGTCTTACAGCATGAATATTGAAACACCATTAATAATTTAGTGAACCATATATTAAGTCTATTAAATTTCAGTCAAAAAAGGGGATGCTATGCTCTAATCCAAGAGCGTAGCATCCCTTTTTCGTATCCAGATAGACTGTGAAGCGTGCGAGCGGAGCCGCGAAGCTGCTCCAAGCCGTGGATACAGCCAGCTGCAGCGCCGCGATTTCACATTGTCTATAATTCTTGTTGCAGTAATGCAAGCTTATACGAAATAATATATCATTGAAAGCGAGTTCAAAGATTCCAATACAATAGAGATAGGATGAATACGACATGAGTATAACCGCTATGACATTCAATTTACGCGTGAACGTGGACAGCGACGGCAGCAACGCTTGGCCTTTCCGTAAACATCTTGCGGCAGCTGTTATTGCAGATGCTTCGCCCGACTTTTTTGGTACACAGGAAGGCTCCGGCCCCATGCTGAGAGATCTCGACGAAGCTTTGCCTCAATACAGCAGAATCGGAACGGGTCGGATGGGACAAGGTGACCTGGACGGCGAGCACTGCGCAATTTATTACAAGCAAGCCGATTTCTCGGTCATTTCGGAGGGGCAGTTCTGGCTGTCCGAAACGCCGGAGAAGCCAGGAAGCCTCGGCTGGGACGGCAGCTACCCCCGTATCTGCACATGGGCTTTGTTCCAAAGTACAGGCAGTAACGGAGAGCGCTTTTATGTATTGAACACTCATTTTGACCATATGGGCACCATCGCCCGTCAGGAAAGTGCCAAGCTCATCCTTGAGCATATTCAGCACCTGCGTGAGAAAGAAACACTGCCCGTCATTCTGATGGGTGATTTGAACGCGTATCCTAGCGAACCGGAAATCGCCGTACTGAGAGAAAAGCTGCAAGATGCCTATAGCCTTCTCGACAAGCCCGTTGGACGTACGTTCCATGATTTCAAGGGAGGCACGGAAGGTGAACCAATCGACTATATTTTCACCACAACCGATGTCCAAATGACCGAAATCAACATCCACCGAGAGAAGCTTGACGGAGTCTATCCATCCGATCACTATCCAGTCTCGGTTACTTGGAGACGCAAGTAGTTTTCTGAATCCAAACAATGGAGCTGCCCTAAAAGATCTAATATCTTGCGAGGTGGCTCCTTTTTCTTGTGCGACCGCTTCGCTTATCCGGAAACGCTTCGTCCCCTCCGTATCCCTCTCAAACAAACCTCAACACAAAAAAACCGCTCTTTAGTAGAATGGTAGTGACTAGCAACCAAACTAAAAAAGGAGCGGTTTTATTGGTACCATGGATCAACTTTATCTCCGTTTTTTCTCCGCGAAGACCGTCCTATTAATTCGTACTCAAGCGAGTTGAAGCAACCGTTTCACCGGAAGTTATTTATGTATGTAACAAAGATGTTGCGGTAAAAGCAGGTGCTTCCCCACCGCGCTCGTGATTCAGGGGCGGTCGGTCTGCTGGCTTTCCGAACAAATAACCCTGGGCCAGTTCGATCCCCATCTCGCGACAGAATTCGAATTCTTCCCGTCGTTCAATTCCCTCTGCTAAGACCTTTGCTCCAAAACTATGAGCAATATCTGTAATTGTCGACAATTGTTGTTGCTGTGCCATATTCTCATCACAGCGGTCAATGAGGCTGCGGTCGATCTTGACATAATCCGGTTTCAGACGGATCATCTGTTCAAGTGTAGAATAACCTGCTCCAACATCATCGATGGCTACAGACATTCCATTTTGACGGTATACCTGAAAGATAGACTGTAAGTGTCCCACATCTTCTACGCGTTCCGTCTCTACTACCTCGAACACAAAATCCGTCGGTTCAAGTGACAAGCGTTCAATCGCATTGAATGTATGACTGAGACAAAAATCCGGGTTATATATGGAAGATGGCAGGAAGTTCACAAATCGCTTTACTCCCTTCGGCAGCCACATAGCACTCGTTTCGATTGCAGATATTCTAGCCGCTCGATCCAGAAAAGAATGAAGCCCTGTAGTACGAGCAGTTTCAAAAAGATTATAGGGCTGGAATGGAACGCCCGTTTCATTGGAACGCAGCAAGAACTCATAGGCGACAATATTCTCGGAATGGTCCACAATAGGCTGCATAAAGCTCGTGAACTTCTTTTCCACAATAATATTAACGACATCATAATGCTTCATGCGTGCTTCAAATTCTTGCATCGAAGTCCAATTATGCTGTGCCCCCGGTACAGCTCCTCCAGTTACGTAAAAATTCAATTCCTGCCGAAGGGTTGGCGTAAGTTTCTGGAGAAGCTGCAACAAGGAAAGCATTTCTTCACGACTTCTGTACTTGACCGTACAGATATCATTCATTTCCTCTACAAGATAGCCTTTCTCGAGGAACATCAAGGTTAATTCTGTACATGCTGGACGTATATGAATGGTTCCTTGGTCTTCAATCGGTTCAATGGTGCTGCAGTTATAGCACAACATGGTTTTCCTCCTCAGCAAGCTCACTCCTACAGTAGTTTTATCGGCATTTGGACAAGAAAACTTTTGTATTTTTTAACATTTTCATGTCCGATTTAACTCTGAAAATGCAGCATATATACGCCACCTTACTCCAGTCTCCTTGGCCGCATACATCGCAGAGTCAGCTCGTCCGATAAGCTCTTGATCGTTAGCTGCATGATCAGGATAAACCGCAACTCCAATGCTTGATGAAGTATGAATTTCGTCATTATCCAGCTGGTAAGGTTTACTCAAAATATCACTTATTCGATCAGCTAGTTCCACAATATCCGTGTTATGGATCACCGGGTAAATAAGCACTGTAAACTCGTCTCCTCCAAGACGGGAAAAGATAAGCCGATCATTCTTTAGTGAGTCCAATCTGTCCGCTACCATTCGGATGATTAGATCACCAGCACTATGTCCGTAATTGTCATTGATATATTTAAACTGGTTTAAGTCCATATATAGCAGACCCAATCGATTTCCTTGGCGATCAGCCTCAGCTATATTTTCCATTAGTCGTGCATTGAAATAACGGCGGTTATACAAACCCGTGAGATCATCATGATGTGCCAGGTATTCACTCTGTTTCAGACTTTCATGTAGACGCTCCAAGAGCCGATCATTCTCCAACTGGATAAGCACTTGACGCATCAGAATGAACAATACGCTAAGAGACAATCCTGACAACAGACCACCCCATCCGCCAAACCGTTCAACAATTAGAAAAAACAGTCCTGCAAGCACAACATAAGGAAGAAAATACTTAATCAAAAATGCCATCACAGCAGATTTTCGCTCCCCTGTTCCCTTATCAGCCTGCAATCCTGTTGTCGAGTAGGCGCCTGCCACCCCAATGAGGAACATCGCGACTGTCGAGATCAAGTTCAGATAAGGGCTTGGCCCTAACTCCATTACATCTACAGTCACTAAGTAATATAGACTACCAATCACAAAAACCAGACCACTCAGACAAAGATATACAACAGAACTTTGGTGAATCTGCCTGACTTTCATGTACATTACAATCGTGAAAAATATCAGTATTATGCCGCCCACCGAAAATGACAAGTGCAGCCATAACCATGCTGCCTGACCTGATTGGATCTCTTCAGGCATCTTGGGCAACAAGAAATATTCCCAACTGATCGTTACTATAACGATAAATATAATAACGAT
Source organism: Paenibacillus sp. GCM10028914 (assembly GCF_042666275.1). Lineage (NCBI taxonomy): Bacteria > Bacillati > Bacillota > Bacilli > Caryophanales > Paenibacillaceae > Paenibacillus > Paenibacillus sp. GCM10028914. The sequence goes on along the minus strand of NZ_JBHTFO010000016.1, from coordinate 154,069 downwards.
ATCAAACAAAAATCGCAGACCTCGAAGCAAACCCTGTTCACGTCCAAACAAATAAACAAGTCCAGCGGTAAACAGAATCATTTCCATACTCCGAAGCAGTTCTGTGATACTGATGTCGTATATATATTCTTCTCTGGACCCTGCAGAATATGGCTCTGCGAACTGGGCTATTCCTTCACAAATCAATGCCAACATGACCATAATCCAGAAAATACGGGTCGGCCCTTCATGACGCACAGCAAACACAGCAAGATAACAGGCAACACTAAGAGCAGCAATCGCCTTAAACATCGCTTGGATTGTTATGGCCTCAGGCAACAAATGTACGATCATCCATTGAACAAACAAATACATGACAGCCAGCAGCAGCGGCATCTTACTATATACATTCCATTTCATAAGCGTTCCCCCTGGAAAGGTTGGCTTGTAATTGACATGATGTAATTTGTAGGTCTAATGGATTATGACCCCTTTCCAAACAATGATACTTTTTACCCATCAGGAAGTAAAGAATAGAACACAAAAGTGGAAGAATTCAACCTCCCAGTGGAAGAACTTCTCCCTTCAATCGCAAATAGATTATAAAAAGACCCGGAAACCTTAGTTTCCGGGTCTTCACGATAATGGTATATTCTATTTCTCCCATACCTCACGCTCCTGATCGGGAGCTGTGTATTCAATCCGGTATGGCTCAATATCGAGTACAATATAGTTCGGATCATCAGATCCCTCAAACCATTTCTTTAATTCATCATTCCATACTTTTTGTCGAAGGCTATCATTTTTCGTGACAGATGCCGTTCCTTGAATTTCGAGGATCTCTTGTGTGCCTCCAAGTTCAAACCCAGCCAGCAGGAACACATGGGGGTTACTCTCAAGCTCCTCAACCTTGTGCGTTCTGCGATCCGTTGCGAGATGAATGCTTAAACCTTCATGGAATAAGGCCATGTATCGTGCTTTCGGTTTGCTTCCTTCTATCGTTGCAAAGGTACAAAATTTGTTCTGGTCCAGCGCTTTCACAATCTTTTGTTCGAGTTGTAATTTATCCATTTCTCCTGCTCCCTTCTATTTATTCAGGTTTATATTGGCTGTATTCTTAGTGTACCCGTACTGCAAAATCTGAATCTAAAACGAAAAAAAGAAAATAAATCCACAAAGGACCATTAGGTGTATTAGCTTAAATACACTGGTATCCCCACTTGACAACTCGGGTTTAAATGATATGATTCTGTTTATTTCCTAAACTTTCATATTTAAGGGGTGCCATTAGATGACAAGAAGAAGACTGGATCATGTAGGTATTGTAGTGCGAGACTTAGAGAAGACACTTGCCTTTTACACCGAAGTTGTCGGGCTTGAGCTTAAGGGACGATTAACTCATACGAATGGAGTCATCGAACTGGCATTCCTCGGGTTTCACGGTGCCGATGAGACCGAAGTAGAGCTTATCCAAGGATACAGCGACTCGCTTCCGGCCGAAGGAACGGTACATCATTTTGCTGTAAGCACAGACGATATAGAGGAAGAATATGCACGGGTGAAAGCTCTGCAAGTTCCACATCTGGATGAGGAAATCGTCACCCTTCCGAATGGACACCGTTATTTCTTTATTCATGGTCCTGAAGGGGAGAATATCGAATTCTTTCAACGCTGATCGCCTGATTGCCTTACTGGACAGATATTTGAAGCAGGACTATAATACACGTAGTAATAATCATAAATCTTACGAACAACTTCATAGAACCGGGGTGCTGGAATTGGCCGGCTGAGATTGTATCCCTTAAAGATACTGACCGTTATACCTGATCTGGATAATGCCAGCGTAGGAATGTGGATTAAGCGATTTACTATACGCTAACAACTTTTTCGCGCCCGTCATGCGTCCCGATCCTTCGGGGCGTATTTTTTTTAGGATTAGGAAAGAAAGTACTACTGTAAGATTGAAACGGTATGACCTTTCTTCTAATGAAGCAACTGTTCAACAAAGGAGAGAAAAATTCGTGAGAACTAAACAAGGGCTAGCCATCGCACTGATCTGTACAGTGCTGCTCCTGGTTACAGGTTGTGGAAATCAAGAGAAGCCGGACAACCAGGAGGCTGGTAATTCGGATAAGCCTGCCCAACTAAGAGATGTTCAGGTTATGCTGGACTGGTCGGCGAATACAAATCACACAGGGCTTTATGTGGCAAAAGATCTCGGATATTACGAAGAAGAAGGCTTAAACGTCAATATTGTTCAGCCAGGTGCTGGCGGCAGTGATGCGCTGGTGGCTTCAGGCAAGGCCGACTTCGGCGTCAGCTACCAAGAAGGTGTCACGCTTGCACGAACTCAAGGCGTGCCGCTCGTATCGATTGCAGCTGTCATTCAGCACAATACGTCCGGATTTGCAGCTCCGAGTGACCGAAATATTAAGAGAGCAGCCGACTTTGAAGGCAAAGCTTACGGTGCCTGGGGTTCCCCTGTAGAAGAAGCTGTTATGAAGTCGATTATGGAAATCGATAACGCTGACGTTAGTAAAGTACAAAAGATTAATATTGGTGATGCGGATTATTTCACTGCCGTGAAGCGCGATATTGATTTTGCATGGATATTCTACGCTTGGACTGGCATTGAAGCTAAGCTGCGCGGGGATGACCTTGATATGATCTACGTTAAGGATTACTCAGAAGCACTGGACTATTACACACCAGTACTTGTAACAAGCGAGAAGCTAATTAATGAGGATCCTGAGCTCGTTAAAGCGTTCATGCGTGCTACTGCCAAAGGCTATGAATACGCGATTAACGAACCTGAAGAAGCTGCTGCTCTTCTCTCAAAAGCCGTGCCGGAGCTAGATAAAGAACTCGTATTAGAGAGTCAGAAGTGGCTAAGTCCACGCTATCAAGATGATGCTCCTCGTTGGGGAGAACAGAAAGAAAGCGTATGGAAAGGCTATGCTGAATGGATGTTTGAGCGTAACCTGCTCGATAAGCCTCTTGAGGTAAACAGCGCATATACGAATGAGTTTTTACCGGAAGCACAATAAAAAACAATGGGACAGTAATTATGGAAAGGGTGGTATATAACATGGCAAGTACTCTGCTTAGCATTCAAGTTATCCCCAAAACACCTGACGGCCGGGACAGTATCCCTTATGTAGATGAAGCCATTCGCGTCATTCAGGAATCCGGAGTCAAGTATCAGGTGAATGCCCTGGAAACAACGCTTGAAGGAGAGTTGCCCGAACTGTTCAAGATTGTGAGTGATATGCATGAAGCTCTGTTTAAGGCAGGTTGTCCGGGGGTCATATCCCAAGTGAAAATAGTGCAATATCATCAAGCGGGGATCAGCATGGACGGGCTGACCAAGAAATATCGTCCATGAGAAGTTTTTGGAATCGTCTTTGGCCGCCCGTCGTGGCGGTCCTTCTCTTTTTAGTGTGTTGGCAATTGGCCGTATCCTGGTTTCAAGTCGAGGATTGGATTCTGCCTCCGCCTTCGAACATCGCTCAGGAGGCGGTTGCCGGCGCTGAAGGGCTACTCGGACATACAATAGCTACATTACAGCTGACAATGATTGGTTTCGGAATCGGTACAGCTGTTGGACTGTTCATTGCGCTCATTCTTCATTTAATCCCGTGGCTAAAAACCGCACTGTACCCACTTCTCGTCATCAGTCAAAATGTACCGACTATTGCTCTGGCTCCCCTGCTCATGATCTGGTTCGGATTTGGAATTCTGCCAAAAGTGATTGTCATTATACTGGTATGTTTTTTCCCGGTTGCCGTCGCCGCCATGGATGGTCTCGCAAGAACCGACCGGACGATGCGGAATTACATGGAGATGGCAGGTGCTAGCCAGTGGCAAACCTTCACGAAGCTGGAGTTGCCCCATGCCCTTCCTTCTATTTTCTCAGGTGTCCGGATTGCAGCAACGTATTCTGTTATGGGCGCTGTCATTGGGGAATGGATCGGCTCAGATAAGGGGATCGGCTATTACATGATGCTGCAGAAGTCCGCTTATCGCACAGATCGTGTTTTTGTCGCTATTTTCATAATCGTCTTACTCAGTTTACTTATGGTTGCGATCATTACCCTGCTAGAAAGACGACTCATTCGCTGGAGTACAACACAGGAAAGATAATTTGTCCAAACGGTCATTCTGGGTATGAAGTTTGGCCGTCACATTATACGATGAGGGAGGTATTCAACAGGTGGAATTAGATCTACACCCTACTGATCATCTGGAAAGAGAGCATCAGGAACAAGCGAATTCACCTCTTCCCCTGCCTGCCCTGGAGGCTCGCGGTATTTATAAATCTTTTAAGAGCCGCAAACAAGAAATCAAAGTGCTGGATGGACTTTCACTCAAAGTACAGCCCGGACAATTCGTCTCTATAATTGGCCCATCCGGCAGCGGCAAGAGTACGCTGTTTCATATCATAGGCGGACTAGTGACCCCTGACGACGGAAGTATTCTTAAGGACGGCGTAGATGTAACCGGGCAAAAAGGACTTATCGCATATATGCCCCAGCAGCCTGCCCTCTTTCCATGGCGAACTGTGGAAGACAATGTTCTTCTTCCACGGGAGCTGGCTGGTATGCCAAAGGAACAAGCACGGGAAGATGCTCGCCGCTGGATGGAGCGGGCAGGGCTTGCCGGATTTGAGCGAGCATACCCCCATACGCTGTCGGGCGGCATGCAGCAACGGACAGCATTCTTACGGGCTATGATGAGCCCACAGGAAGTGATGTGCCTGGATGAACCGTTTAGCGCTCTCGACGCGTTAACCCGCAGCGACATGCAGCGCTGGCTGCTCGATATATGGGAGGAGCATCGCCGATCCGTACTGATGATCACCCATCATATTGAAGAAGCACTGCTTCTATCGGATGTAATATATGTCTTGTCTAGTCGACCTGCACAAGTTCTGCAAAAAATCGAAGTGCCATTTCCTAGACCTCGGCAAGAAAACATCTTATCCGACCCAGCTTTTCTAGACATGAAAAGCACGATATCCGCCATGATGCGTGAAGAGCTGAAGAAGCGGTAGATCTCTCAATTCGAAGCGATTCCATAATAATTAACGAGAAAAAGGTGACGCCTAGAATGACATCTCCCTTCATCGATACCCACATCCATCTGGATACTTATTCAGATGAGGAGCAGAAGATGATTCTCGAAAGCCTGCCTGGTTGCGGCGTTGAGACTGTCATTTCTGTATCCATGCATCTGGAATCTTCCCATCGAAACTTAAAGCTTGCACAGCAGTTTCATGGGCTTGTGAAGCCCGCCTTTGGCTTTCACCCTGAGCAGCCTCTTCCATCGGATGACGAGATTAAGGCTTTGTTTTCATTTATGGAAAGCCATGTGAATGAAATGATTGCCGTTGGTGAAGTCGGTCTCCCCTATTACTCACGCCTTGAAGCGATGTCCGGCGTCAAAAAATGGGACAATGAACCGTACAAAGCCCTGCTCGAGCAGTTTATTGTTTTTGCTAAGAAACATGACAAACCCATCATTCTACATGCTGTCTATGAGGATGCAGATACAGCATGTGACCTGCTTAAGAAACACGGCGTTACGTCAGCACACTTCCACTGGTTCAAGGGTTCCTCGGAAACAATTCGGCGGATGAACAAGGCGGGCTATTACATCTCTTTCACACCAGATCTACTCTATGAGTCGGAGATACGAGATCTGGCCAGGCAGTACCCTAGAGCTCAGGTCATGACCGAAACCGATGGACCATGGCCATTCGAAGGACCTTTCGAAGGACATATGACTCATCCCGGAATGACTGCTCACGTTGCCGCAGCCTGGGCTGAACTTCAAGGGTTAAGCCTGGCAGAATCAAATCGTATATTGTATGACAATGCGAGTCGATTTTATCGCCTGAACGATTAACCTGAACTTTTCATGATCTGAACGAGCATTGGCGCACTATCAAGGGGCTGTCCCAAAAGATCAATAGATCTTAGGAGCAGCTTCTTTTTGCATGCAAGACGCTCCGCGTATAGGCATTCATTAAAAACAGATCTCACAAAGAAACCGCCCTTTGCTAGAATGGAAGTACGACCAACCATCTAAAAAAGGAGCGGTTTTATTTGTACATTCAATATACCATGGATCAACAAGAAAAGACGGAGAGCGCCCATAACCTGTTGAAGAAGGCGGCAATAGACCTAAATAAAGACATGGCGCTGCTGGGATAACCTCCCTGGCTCCACCATGTCTTTATTTTTCGCTTCATATTTCACTCAAGTGAGCTGTCTCGTCAAACAGGAATCTACTTTGGTGGCAGCCTCTTTTATTTCACATGGATAGTTATTAAGTTTTAGCTGACTCCTATGTCCTGAAGCGTAACAGAAACCGGACAATGATCACTACCCATCACATGACAGTCGATTTCCGCGTCCACCAGCTTCTCAGATAGCCGGGCAGACATAAGGAAATAATCAATGCGCCAGCCAATGTTCCGCTCTCTCACCTTTGCCATATAGGACCACCAGCTATATACGTCCGTGCGATCTGGATACAGAAAACGGAAAGTATCTATAAATCCGGAGGCAAGCAAATCTGTCATCTTCCCGCGCTCTTCCAGCGTAAAGCCTGAGTTTCCAAGGTTGGATTTAGGATTCTTCAGATCAATCTCCTGGTGTGCTACATTTAGATCCCCACACACTACAACCGGTTTGAGCTCGTCCAATTTCAGCAGGTAACTACGGAAACGTTCTTCCCATTCCAGTCTATAATCCAACCGGCTAAGATCGCGCTTCGCGTTAGGCGTATATACATTAACAAGATAGAAGTCTTCAAATTCCAATGTGATAGTCCTGCCCTCAGGTTCACTGTCCTCTTCAATACCATACCAAACAGACAGAGGAGGAATTCTTGTGAATACCGCGGTACCGGAATATCCTTTTTTCAGAGCATAGTTCCAATATTGATCATATTCGGGACCCAAATCGAGATCAATCTGTCCCTCCTGCAATTTCGTTTCTTGTACGCAAAAGATATCGGCATCTGCCTGTTTAAAATAATCCATGAAACCTTTGGTCACACAAGCCCGCAGGCCGTTAACATTCCAGGATACGAACTTCAATTGTCTTCTCCCCTATTCCAACGATTCTCACAAATCCTATTATACTAACATGAGGGCCTCAAACTGACAATCAATCCCGCTTCGATACAAGGATAAGCATGAATATTAAACCAAGAGTAAGAACAACCTAAACGTTGGCGGTGCTCTTTAAGGCTTCATGAAATAATCCACTTCTCCGAGGAGGTTCTAACATGACAGGAAGAAACAATAAACCAAAGAACGACGGACCATCCAGCAGCCCTGATCGTCTGGATCAATACGGCGACAAGATTGCCTCCCAGAATGAAGAGGAATTCCTCTCAGCTGTCGAAGAGCAGTGCCGAGAAGAAAAATAAACAGAAATATTTTCACACTACAAACACCCATCCTTAGGAATTTCTCAGGATGGGTGTTTGTAGCTTCATATATTATCGCCTTGAGATCCTATCGTTTCATAAATCCCTTACCCTGCAAGAAATCCTTCATATGAAGACGGACTGGTTCAGCCAAACGCTTTGCCATAAACTGCGACCAGCTTGCTACCGGTTTATCACCACTTCGAGCACGCATGTATTCCGTATACGTATTATCATAATTTTTAACTTCTTCAACAGTACGCTGTGCATCATACGCTCCATGATGCAAGACACTTTCAAGTGGCAAGCGAGGGCGAATACCCGGATCTTGATCCGGATAACCAACACACATGCCAAACACCGGGTATACAAGCTCAGGCAAGTTCAACTGCTCAGAAAATTCTGCGATTTGGTTCCGTACCCCACCTATATAAACAATTCCGAGTCCCATCGATTCAGCAGCAACAGCTGCATTTTGCGCAGCCAGTGCGGCATCAGCGGTGGCCACAATTAAATTCTCTGTCGAATCTACACATGTCGGCTGGTCGCCCAATTGCGACTCGCTAACTTTTTGTAGACGATATAAATCTGCACACCACACGAGAAACACAGAGCATTGTTCAATGTATGCCTGATTGCCCGCGAGAATCGACAACGCCCGTTTCTGTTCCGGATCACTGACCGCAATGACGCTATAAGCTTGAACACTGCTGGAGCTGGAAGCCATCTGGCCTGCCTTAATGATCGTATTCAGCTGTTCTTCGGTAACCTGCTCGCTTTTATATTTACGAATAGATCGATGATTCATGAGTAGAGATATGGTTTCATTCACTGGGCATCGTCACTCCTATCCCTTTAAAAATAAATTGTATCGCTTGTTGAGAAATATGAGCCGGATCAGCCTCTATATTCCCGAGTTGCGCTTCATAGTTAATGGCTAGCTTATGGGACAAGCATACCCCCATTATCATGAGCAGTGCCTCACCTGAGGACTCGAAGTAGAATTTCCCTTGCGCCTTCCCCTGATCCAGTAGTTGCTTTATCGCACCCCATACCGGACGCAGAAAAGATAGAACGATCTCTTTACGTGGTGATCGCATGGTCAGCTCCTGCTGAACGATATCACTTAACTCTTTATCATTCAAAGTAAACGATATGATCTCTTGTATAGCAAAAGCCAAACCGCTAACTGGATCATCCATCCGGTCCTGATATTGATCCAGATTATAACCAGGAAAGAATTGTTCAAATAGCGCTATAAACACCTTATCTTTACCGCCAAAATGATAAGATACAAGAGCAAGATTGACGGAGGCTGCTTCACATATTTGTCGAACCGTAGTCCCCTCAAACCCTTGCTCCGCAAATAGTTTTTTTGCAGATAACAATATTCGCATCTTCACATCCAGCTCTGCCTGTTCCATCTAATTGTCCCCTCTAAAGCGTTCTTTCATCTATTATGGAACTTCAGTACGGGCAGTGCAAGTGATGCTGAGCAAGTAAGGGTCGAGGATTAGGTAGATGCCGAAGTGTTGAGATTCAGTTCCGTTTCGGTATCTTCGGAAGGTCTTATTGTTCGTAGTGCGGTCACTCCTGCCGAAATAATGATAGAGATGACTGCAATCGCTACAAGCCCAAGGACATCCTTCTCCAGGTTGACACCACCGAATATAATCGTCATTAGTCCCTCAGCTGCATAAGTGGCAGGAAGAAAATCGCCCATAGTCTGAAAGCCAGAGCTGAGCATCTGTCTAGGAATCATCGCCCCCGAAGTCACCAATTGCAGTGATAAAAGTGTAATATTAAACAGCATTCCCGCCATCCCAAAAATGATAAGAAACAATTGAGAAAACACGAGAAATACCCAAACGATGAGGCTTTGGAATAACCAAAGTGAAATGAACCCCTCCACAGACTGTCCACCTAAGGACATCACCAGTGATGACCCCAGTAAAGAAATGACAAGTGCAGCGATGATATTAATCAATACTCGTGCCGTAAAAACATGCCATTTAGACTCGCGCTTTCCTAGTGCTAACGTAGCCTGCTGCATATTCATCCCCATAATCATGGCTCCGACAAAGGAAGCCAGAACCATCATCATCGGAACCATCTGATTATTCATTCCATCTACAGGATTAATATAGCGAGTCTCAGATTTCACTCGTTCTACTAATCCAGTCGCAGCCTCGCCTGCTTGCTCGGACGGGAGTGACATACGCTCAAGCATATTTTTTAATCCTATAGCCGAGGCCTCACGATCAACAATTCCCGTAATCATTGCTGCTGTACTGTCCATCACACTCTTCACAAGCGCAGGATTCGATTCATTAATCTCATACAACAGCTTCGCAGTTGCTGCAGGATTTTGAAGTGTGGTTGTGAAATCGGTTGGAATGATCATCATCATTTGTACTTCCCGGTTCACAAGCTGCTGCCTTGCCGTTTCTTCATCAGCCATAAGGATCTGAAATGGCATAGTCCCTTTCATTTTCTGAACAATCTGATCCCCCATAACATGGTCGTTATCTACAATTGCAATACGAAAATCCTTGATTCGATCATTAGCTCCGTTATATCCCGTCATCCATACAACACTGAAAATAATCTGAAATGCCATCGCAATAACGATACCTACAATCATCTGCGGCTTTTTCACCAAATTCAGTACACTGTTGAACATCAGTTTCACTCCCCATTAATTTAATCAATCGTTTAAAACATTTGTTTAATTAAACAGATGTTTAAATCTTATGTTGAGTTACACATATTGTCAACAGTGCTTTGCTATAAATTTCTACGACAAAAAACCCGCCAAGCTTCAGCCTGACGGGTTTCGATATGAGTGAATCAATTATACGACATCGTATCCTTGTTCTTCGATAACTTCTTTAATTTGCTCCACGGTAGTTTTGGTTTCGTCATATTCCACCTTTACGGTGCCTGCTGCCAAATCCACTGTTCCCGTCATACCCGCGTTTTTCAGAGCACCTTCGACCGAATTAACACAATGGTTGCAAGACATACCTTCAACGCTCAGCGTAACTTCTTTCATTGTAATTCCTCCTTGGCTCTTATACCGGTTAATTGACCGGATATTTGTTTAGATACTTTACCCCGTAACTTCATATCTCAATCCTTTTGAAGCTTTAATTGAGGTTCCATTCTCATCCTCATTATACTATACCCCCCATATCTATGTAAAGAAGGTGTTTACATGACTTGTTATCTTTTTACTGTGAAATAATTCTGTCTGCATAAGTACAGATCAACCTCAAAAAATATTAATTGACAGAATTGAAAAATATGATGCAATATCGCCCATTTTGCTGGTATAATAATCAATAAATGTTCATAAAGTCCAAATTTCTTACATATTTGACAATCTATTTATATATTTACGAAGATATCTTCCCCATTTTAGCTTGAAATATTTCATTATTATAGAAAACAACGAAAGTAGGACATCTACATGGTTTTTGACGGTATTATTCTAGGATTGATCGTAGGGTTCCTCCGAGGAGGCTTCCGCCATGGGTTGCTGAAGTTCAGTCAGATCAAACTTAAGGGCGGTTGGATGTTCCCACTCCTTCTCATCATTCAATTCGTTATTTTCTATTTTCAGGACAACTCCCAGTCAATTGCTTCCATGAGTAACTATGCTTTTATCTTAATTTATATAATCGGAATGATTTTCCTTTGGTTGAATCGTAACCTTAAAGGCTTCTCATTTATTCTGCTAGGGGTATTTCTTAACTTCTTAGTCATGGCAGCAAATGGCGGACGCATGCCGGTCTCACTTCAGGCAGCATCCGTGCTTGATCCTTATTATGTGGACATGCTTAAGAATGGCTCTATTATTTCGAAACATTTTCTTATGGATGCTTCAACTAAACTATCTTTTCTTGGTGACATCATTCCCTTATCCCCTCCATATCCGAGAACACAAGCTATCAGTATTGGGGATATTGTAATGAATTTCGGAATTTTCCTTTATATCGTTCATTTGTTGACACCTAGCAAGAAGCAAGCACATCAAGATGAAGATATAACTACTGATGGAAAGACCACTAATCTCGGTGAACCTCAAAATTTATAATATATTCGAGTTCACGATTTCTTAAAAAGGAGGGGATAAATATGAAAAAAACAGATAAAATTAAGTATTCCCGTATTGTAGTTAACGCGATTATCGTAGCTTCCGTTGTTGTTGCTCTGACTTCCGGCTACAGATTAGGCTAGTTTGCGAAAGCTCCCAAAAAAACAGGCTCTATGTAGCCTGTTTTTTTACATATCCTCGTTGTTTTAAGATCTAATATAACTTAAAATATGGAGAAACATCACAGTTTTCTGAGGAGTAGTAATCATGTCCATGTTTAAGCGCTTTAGAATAGATACCAACCAACTTTATATCATTCTTATTTCTATTATCGGGTGCTGCTTTTTTATTCTTGCCAATAAGGGAGAGTTTCTATATTACACAACGTCTCAATGGGTATGGTTATACGCAATGCTGGGTTCTGCTCTTATTTTAAATTTCTTTACATTTCAATTACCCCCCCAAGGAAACGTACAATCGATGGATTCTTCCATATATCTGGCTTGTATATTTATTTATGGGGCTCCATTTGCATTGTCTATCATTCTTTTTAATTTGATTATTTTTATCATATACTTCAGAAATATCTCCTGGTGGAAACATTTCGCCAACTTCTCTATCTATTCTTTAATGATTATCGGTTCTTCGTATATTTATAACCTGACTGGAGGACAAATCGGTCCTATCCAGAATGAAAAGCTCCATGCCTATATCGCAACACTGATCGTCTATTTTGCACTGAATGTTTCATTACTGGGTTTATATTTCTATCTTCATTACAAGGGATCGTTATATGAAATTCTAAAGTCATTTTTGAAGGATACTCTACTAGTTTACTTGAGCACCCTAGTTCTATCCCTGGTCCTGTCCATCCTTATCGTACATAATGGAATTTTCGGTCTAGCTTTATTTATGGGCGTAAGCGTAATGCTTTCTTATTCCTATAAAAAATTATTTAAAATGTACAACGAAATCCAAGAGAAAGCGATTAAAGATCAGCGAACCGGATTATTCAATCATAGCTATTTTGAGAGCTTGCTAGATACGGAAGTGAAAAAATCGAAAACTGCAGGAACTCCGTTATCACTGGCCATGATCGATATCGATGATTTCAAAAAATATAACGATCAGTTTGGTCACCTGAAAGGGGACTTGCTGCTCGGATTTCTGGGTAAATTCCTGAAAGATGAATGTGAACCTGCCGAAGTTACCGCTTCTCGTTTTGGCGGTGAAGAGTTTACCATTCTGATGCCAGGTTATGACGAGAATAAAGCTCAGAATTTTATGAATCGTCTCCGTAAGAAACTAAACGATACCTATTTCGATGGAGTTGAGATATTCCCGGCTGGATGTCTCTCTTTCTCAGCTGGAATCGCCAGTTACCGCGATGACATCTATGATAAGGCGCAAATGGTCGATCTCGCGGATCAGGCACTTTATTATGCCAAGAAGCAGGGCAAGAATATCGTCCATGTATACGGAAGTGGCTCTGTTAAAGAATATGAAATCGATTTTGACGAGGATGTGCGCGACATAGAGCAGCAGCTAAAGCTGTTCCTCTACAAGGATGTCGATACTTTCAAGCACTCCAAACGTGTATTCCGTTATGCTATTGATATGAGTGAGGTACTTAATCTGGACAGCATAGAAAGACGTACTTTTGTACTTGGTGCACTCATTCATGATATTGGAAAGCTCGAAATCCCTTGGGGAATTTTGAATAAACAAGATAAACTCACACCCGAAGAGTGGGAAACGGTAAAACGTCATGTCAGCTGGGGCAAACGGATAGCGGAAACGAATGAAAAACATGCAGAACTTGTACCCTATATCGAACTTCACCACGAACGGTACGACGGGGGTGGATATCCTCATGGCTTCAAGGGAAGCCAAATACCGAGATTGTGCCGCATGCTCACGATCATTGATTCGTTTGACGCGATGACAAGCGAACGACCTTACCAAAAAACAAAAACCTACGAGGAAGGGATTGCTGAGCTGAGAAGATGCTCGGGCACCCAATTTGACCCAGAGCTAGTGGAGATATTTATTAACTATATGGAACAACGTATCATAGAACAGCAGCAGCCTGCAGCAGGATTCGATTCCTAACCCCTTCTCTCTCGCATGTTTGATACTTCCTAAAAAAAGGTATAAAGAGAGTATCAATCAAAATGAGGTGAGATCAATGGACGACAAAAAGAAGGACCTTCCTCTAGAGAACGGTCCAGGAAACGCAGATCATCCTGAGCAGTATCCTACAGATCAGGAAAGCCTGTTCGACCGTTTTGAAAGCGAACAGAATGTCGATCCAATCCCCATGGAAGATTTAAATCTGGAGAAGCAAGAAGAAAAACGCCGGGACGGTACATCAAAAAACCGTTCTTCCAGTGATAGCAAATACCATAGCGGTTTCTAAGGGATGCCTTAAGGATGTCCGCAGATGAGGCTCCGTATAATTACGGAGTCTTTTTATTTGACCTGGTTTTATTTAATATATAGAGTGGTTAGAGATAAACACATAGAGTGGAGTGGACAATTTGTTTTCCATCTGGTCCTTGAGTCGTCTGAATCGCAAACTGCTCCTTATTATCATTGCCGGAGTATTCCTGATGTCTTGCCTGCTGATCATTGCTGGCGGAAAAAATGGCCCCCAAGGTGCTATTATTGAAATGGAGCAGAAATATATAACCAGTGCAGCAATGATTGGTCATCTCGATCAAGATGGAGCTTCTTCCATCGTAATGCCTGGTGTACCCCTTATGGTTGCAGGACTAACCAAGCTGTTTGGAGATGATGGACAGGCTCTCACCGCCTATCGTCTAATCCAATGCCTTTTTCACGCCTTTTCCGTGTACTTGGTATTTGTCCTGTCCAGATATATGTTCAATACATCTACGGCACTTGTAGCATGTATTATCTATGCACTTTATTGGCCCGCTTACGGGGTAGTACGTTTGATCCTGCCGGATACTACTATGCAGATGCTTATGCTCATGCTCGTGTGCGCAGTCATCGGTGCCCTAGAGTTCAAACAAGCAGGTTGGTATACCGCCGCTGGCATACTTACAGCCTTCGTAGCCTATTTCAACCTGCAAGCTCTACTGTATCCGGTCCTCTTTATTGCGCTGTGGTGGATATATCGCAGCCCGTGGAAGGTCATTGCCGGCGGAACTTTACTGATTACCATCGGATATCTACTCGTCCTGTCCCCTTGGTGGCTCAGTATCCCGCTGTTCGAGAAGCTGATGTATCTTCCAGGCCCGTGGAATATTGCTCCACTCTGGCTTGATGCCCGCTTTATCGAAGGCAACCCGATCATTCACTTGTATCGGAGCGTATTTGGAGGTACTTCAACGAAATATGCGGGACGTTTTGATGATGAAGAAGCCCGTCGTGTGGTGCAATCAGCGCTGGACTTTGTACGACTGTTTTTGCTGTACGCTGGTGTTGCAGGCCTCATCTGGTCTGTCTGGAAATACCGCTTAAAACGTCAGCTCCCTGTGCTGCTTACACTTCTATATTTCATAGCAGCAGACTGGCTCGTCCCAAGCCTCGACGGGACTGGCTTTCCTTATGGCGTTTTTATATTGATGTACACCGCATTTTTAGCTGATAAAGCCCTCATCTATGCGCACAAAACAAGCATTCATAGATCTTCGGGCAGGCACCGAAAGTATGTGAGATAATCTGTAAATGAAGAAACAGGCCGCCCAAGGTATATCCTTAGGCGGCCTGCTTGCTTCTATATTCCTAAATTAGATGTGCTCACTTATCCTGCTTGTTCTTGTTTTAACTTCTCTTCCTTAATCTTAATATCTAACTCTTCTTCCACTTTACGCAAAAACTCTGCAATATTCATATCCGAATTGGCGAATTCGCTTAACTTTTCCGTTACCAGATTCTCAGCCAGTCTTTGATATTGTGATTTTCTACCTTCCAGTACTCTTGCGATATCCGGAAAATATGCCTGAACATTCTGGCCTTCATAAACTTCTTGCTTTTCACTTCCGAATGTCGCGATCACTTCGGGACTCTTCAGTACGGTTGGAAATCCTTTGCCTGAGAAGTACATCTGAATATCTTCGGATACTTCTTCCATCATCCATTGGAAAGCAGCGTCCTTGTTCTCACTGTACTTATTTAGAATGTACATATGAGCTTGCGTTGGTGGAGTGAATTTATCCTCCCCACCCCATATCGGAACGAGAACCGCATTCGTATTCGCTCGAACCTCTTCAGGGATTCCCCATTCCATAAACGTCGGCCAAGACAGTAACATGGCTGCTGTCCCTCCAGCATAGAAACTTCCTTGTTTTTCTGGATCGCGTTCATAGATGCCTGGTATGCTGTAGAACTTCTTCATGAATTCGAAGTATCTGGTTATATTAGGATCCTTCGTAAGTATCACTTCATCAGTTTCAGGATCTACAAAATTAGACGTAAGCTCCTTCAATGGTGCAAGCGTATCGTTCGTCGTACTATTTCGATATCCTAATTCCAATCCCCGATACTGCACACCGTTTCTTTCTCCAGTTAACTTTTTAGCAAGTTCAATGGTTTCATCCCAAGTCATGTGATCTGTAGGGTAATTTACGCCGAACAGATCGAAGATCTCTTTGTTGTAAAATAGCGTAAATGTATCTGCAAACGTAGGCACTCCGATCATCGAGCCTTTGTCATCATAAGAGCGGAGCAAGGATATGACAGACTGATCAATTTTACTTGTATCCATTTCATATATTTTCATATAATCATCAATCGGTTCAACCATGTCCAGTTCCTGCAAGCCCGCAATTCCTATAGACGTATATATGATATCCGGGATGACTCCACTCGCGTTTAATTCTTGCAGAGACACTGAATCAGCGCCCCCCTGAATCCATTCAACGGTAATGTTCTTCCCTTCAGCCTTGAGCTTCTCTTCAATAGGCTTCATAAGCTCAGAGGTGAGGTCAGACCCCCACTCATGCTGTATGGTAATAATTGTCTCGTCGCTGAAATCCGTCACCGCTTTACTCGTCCAGTCCTCTTCTTCTTCTTGAACACCTTCAACTTCTTCTGTAGTCACCTCAGACTGCGCTTCAGATACAACCTCTGGTTCTTTCGCTTCCGAATCACCACCACTACACCCTGAGAGTATTGTTGTTAGCATGAACATAAAAGTAATGATTAAAAATATTGATTTTCTTTTCATATCATATCCCCTTTTTCAGCTAATGTTCTTATTCGCTTTATCGCAATGCAGTGTACACGTTTCTACTCAACCAAACCTGTACGCTCAACACTTTCAACGAAGTAACGCTGTGCGACTAAGTAAAGAATCAGTGGAGGTAAAATAACCAGGAAGCTTGCTCCCATCTTAATCGGTTCTGCTAAATATTCAGGCAATCCCCCATTCGTAATAAATGTAGATAATTGGCTATCGATAAATGACATTTTCAGAGCTAGCGGCATATCCCCCTTTGAACCCAAGAACATCCTAGGGTAATACGTGTCATTCCAAGTCCAAACGAATGAGAACAAAAGGACAACGAGAATAGCCGGTTTTGCCAATGGGAACATAACACGTACATAGAATCTCAACGCACTCGCGCCATCAATCCGAGCTGCTTCTTCCAAGGCTTTCGGTTGTGTGGAGAAAAATTGACGGAAGATGATCACAAAGAGTGCGCCTTTTACACCGAATCCAAAAATAGAAGGCAAGATCAGTGTTAGTAAATGGCCATTCATTCCAAGCTTGGTATACAGCATGATCGTAGGCAAAATCACAACTTGCGGCGGAATAATGAATGCCAAGAAGACGAGGAATAGAATCGTCTTCTTGAATGGGACATCCAGCCTTGCTAGTGCATAGCCCGCTAGTCCACACGAGATACAATGCAGCACGGCTGTCGAAATCGCAATAAGTAAGCTGATGGAGAGAGACTTTGGATAATCCAGCAGCTTCCATGCTTCAACCACATGACCCAAGTAAACCGATGATGGAATCCATGTTACAGTCGGATCTATTAAATCCTTGGCATTCATGACCATCTTCACAAGCATTTTTAATATTGGGTTCATGTACACGTAGGAGGTTACGATGAATATTCCGTACAAGACTAATTTAAATATCAGCCCTTGATTCATCTCTCGTCCTAGAATGGTGTACTTCACTTGCCGCAATCCGCGCTTCGTTGAGACCTTCTGTTTCACACGCGTCGCTAAGTCAACCTTCATGTTCTGCCTCCCTTCCGCATTAACGATTTGCTCCAGTATGTTTCCGGTTAATTCTACTGTAGATGAGAATGACATTTCCCAAGAAAATAAGAATAATAGCGAAGTAAATCCATGCTAGTGCACTGTTAAATCCGTAGTTCCCTGTATTAATTAAGCTGATAACAGGATTAGAAGGGAACGTAAACATATCTACAACGGTATAAATTAAGTTCAGCAGGATGAACGGTGACATCGCTGGAAGTGTGATTTTCCAAAACACCTCCCACGGTGAAGCTCCATCGATACGAGCTGACTCATATGCCGAAGTCGAAATGGTCTGAAGCCCTGCAATAAAGAGCAGAATTTGCACCCCGGAATACCATAATACGAGGACAAATTGATTCAATACGGTCTTTACAGGTTTCGCCCAGGAACTGTCTCCAAGGAACATATCCATATAACCACCAATATTAAATCGTTCAAGGAATCCTAAATTTCCTTCCCCTTGATTAATAAATGACATAAGAACAGCACCTGTAGAGAAAATGACTGGCAAGAAGAAGATCGCACGGAACAGAAATCGACCGGGCAGTTTCTGATTAAGCATGATAGAGATCATCAAGGCAAAGATGACGATAACCGGGATCATGATCACGACTTCTTGGAAATACGGGATCAATTTATCGTAAAAGTCCGAACTGTTAAACAGGATTTCACGATAATATTTAACACCCACAAAGTCGTACACAATTTTCTTCGGCAATATTTTGACCGTGTGAAAGCTCATAAAGAGTGAGAAAACTAACGGAAATCCTAGAAAAGCAATAAAGCCGATCAACCAAGGTGCGATAAACAACGACCCCTCCAGCTTTCGGGATCTCTTCGCAGACAGAATTCGCTTTGGGGCCATCTTACGCACCTCCCTTACTTACGATATAATCTTTCGCTTTCACAGCTAAGCCGTCCACAAGAACGTCTTTGTTGTTATAATTCACGATCACTTGCTTCCCGTTGCTGTAGGTTGTCTCGAATACACCGCTTACAATTTCACGATGTCCTGTAATGAACTCGTTCTGTACATCACCAAGCACCTCTTCGTATTTCTGATACTGGGATACGATCTCTTCCAGCCAGTCTTTATAGTTCGTACTGTAGAATTGATGCAAAGACAGGGATTTCAGCAGCTCTTGAGATGAAGCATTCGTTACCACAAATGACGGGACTGCGCCATATTCAATCCCTTTCAAGAAATTGTCGGCATAGTCATCACTCAAGTTCGCATACTCGAAAGAATAGGTTGTGAGACCATGGAGCGCAATTTGAGCAAACGGTACTACACGATCGATAAACAGGTCATAGGAGAAATTCGAAGCCATGTTATCCATATGGGTAATGTAAGGGAACGTGTATGCATTACCTCTTGCCCCTTTGACACTGCCGAAGGTTTCTTTTGTCTTCTCAAACAATTGGCTCTGAATTTCCTTCGATTGTTGTCTTGTTGTTAAATAATTCTCGTTAAAATCGGTGTTCAAGAATGATCCGATTCCGTTACCGAATAAGTAACCATTGATGCCTAATGACTTCGCCTCTTCCAGGTCGCCTTCAATCACACCTTTCATAAACTGGGGACTCACAAAGGTCTTCCGTCTGCTATCCCAGTTCATCGATTCAATGACAGAAGAAGCTAAGTCACGAAGACCGTCTCTATTCTTCCGGAATCCGTCTTTACCACCCCGGTTATACGTATAGGAGGAGGCATCTAGATAAACCGTGTAGCCCTTCGAGTGAGCGAAATCGGTAAATTTCTTCATACCTTGGTTCCCGCCGAGTTTATCTGGAACAGGGAAGTCACCACCAAACTTGCTGTATCCGTCGTTTTGCCACCCAAGATAAGTGATGTCCATATTGTCGACACCCAGTGCAGACAGCTCTTGGACGATCCCTTCCGCCTGTTTCGTCGTTGTTAACGGGAGATAAGAATCCCACAGGAATCCGTCTTCTGTATCGCCGCCTAGCAGATGAAGCTGAAGCCGCAGCTTCGCTTGGTCACCTTCTAACGGTGTCATCGCCGACTCCTTCATCAGCAGCTCACGGTAGCGCGCAGCTAGTGTAACATAACTGATTTCCTCGTCTTGTTCCTCCAGTAAATAGTAACGAGTCGCACGATCCGACTTCGTTATTTCCTTGCTATAAGTCAAGTATCCGTTCAGCTTCTTCGTATCTGTCGGTTGGAAGAACTTGAAACGGTATTGGTACTCCGGTGCTACCCAGTTGAATTGACTGAACGAACCGGAAGGCGCCGCAACCACGTTCGCGTACTCTTCTCCTTCCGTAATGACCCCAAGCAGGGCTTGCTTATTCGATTTAATCCCGAACACCGGCATCGTAATCGGATTACGATCAGACATGGTATTGCGGTTGCTGTAAGCCCAATCGTCCCCATATACACGCTCTGTATACAGATTTTGCGTACCGGCACGACGTTCTTTGAAATCAATCAACGCACCCGGACCATCCGGAATGTATAAGAATCCGTCCTCATCCTTCGAAGTTTGAGCACCCAGGAATGGGAATAATCGAATGGATGCAAGACGAGCCATCGGATCTTTCTTCGGCTTGGCTTTTACCTCCTTCCCGTTCTTATCCACTGTTACCGCTTCTTCCTTCGGGATGACCAACTCATCCACCAGTCCTTCAGCAAGCACTTTCGTTTCGACGAAATCTTCACCAAGCTTCACTTCTACAGGAATAATGAAGCCAAGGCCCGGCATGTCGTAGATGACCTTAAATCCTTGATCTGTGACTTCGAATTCGCTGATTACACCCTTCTGTGCATAAAAGTTCGTCTCTTTCAGCAAATCCTTACGCAGATTGAACTCCACATAACGAAACATAAACGGCGAGGCAAGATGCACCTTCCATGCATCTGTATTCAGCTTATCCTGCCAATCCTTTGGATTAGGAAAGGAACGCCATACTTCCCCAGTCGTTTTACTTGTAACGATAAAATGGCCCGAGGCTTTATCTGCTTTAAGCAGTAATTTCCCGTTCTCCGCTATCTTCTCGAACTGAGTTTCATCCGGCAATTTCCCATTGGATTTCGCAGGAGTCGATGCCTTCTTCGTCTGCGCGGTAGTATTCGTTTCTTTTTTCGTTTCAGTCTGGGTTGCAGGTTCGGCTGCTGTTTGGGTTGCTGTTTGCGCTTCTGTCTGCTTTTTATCTGTGGAACCAGATTTGGCAAAGATGAAGCTGCCGAGCGTCGACGCGAATATGACGCAGATTGCAGCTACCATTAATAGTTTTTTGGAGCGTAATAAGCGCATCACATCGACACCTCCTGATAGATCGTGTAAACGAAGTTACCGAATTCGGATGTGAGTCCGATTAAGATGAACACGAGCACCCACATGATAATCATCGTGATGACCGTAAGTGAAATGTTCAGCACCGTTTCACCAACTCCGTAGTTTTGCAGCGCTTGGATATTCCAGAAGAATAATAGTCCACTCCATAAAATCATACCGACCTCAATGGAGCTGTAAATGGATGCCTCGCTTTGAGTAAAGACGTTCGAAGCAAGTGCCAATGGAATCCCTAGTAGCACGACTGGAAACAAGGAGTAACAGCTGCCTACGAATACATCCTTAAACCTGGCCTCACCCTGCTTGATCGAACCAACTAGATAATTGCAGATAACCCAGGAGAACCATACAGCTAAGAAGACGGTAAGCATATAGGTTGAGCCTTTGGCATACACCGGCACTGGATTATAAGTGAAGCTCGTATAGAATGATTTCACAAGAAGCATGATTACCGTTAATATGAGGATCACGAATGCACTAATATATCCACCCTTATTCAAATACCTTAGATCACCGAACCCATCGATCGGATGCTTTAAAATATAAAATACATGTTTTACTTGCTGGAACCAGGTCTGTTTATTTAGCTTCGTCGATTTCGGTAGAATCCGGAAATTGAATTTCTGCTTTAGCTTCATAAGAACCCACAATAATAGGCCCGCTATAATCGCCGCGTTCGCCAAAGTGGAGAAATTCTTTTGAAACCATTGCAAGCGAATCTGCCAGAATGAATCCGAATACCCTTCCCCATCACCTGCAAGCTTAAACAAGTCTCTAGCACGCTCGTAATCACCTCGGGAAAAAGCAGCCTGGGCAATTCCCTTATACGCTGGAGAAAAATGAGCATTCAGCTTCAGAACCTTGTTCCAATATTTCTCCCCTTCTGCGTACTTGCCATCTTGCATTAGCTTATAAGCTTCATGGACCGTAGCCCCAAATTCGGTCGGCTCATAAACTTGGATGAGATTAAGTGCTTCGTCCAGGATATACAACCGTTTGTTCGAATTCGTCTCTACAGCAACAGGGGCAGCCGTTAAACCAACAAGCGAATTTCCTAGAGCCGAATTACCTGACCAATAGAAGAGTATCGTTCCGTTTGCGTCATACTGAGAAACAATGTTTCGTGATTTATCAATAATCGTGACATTCCCATTCGAATCGAGGGACACATCGGTCAACTGCTTCTCAATCAATTCATCCGATTCGACAGTAGCTAGAGAAAACAGGCGTTCATTGAACGACATATCCTTCCATATGTTTTCCCCGCGGATGTTTAGTTTCTTAACCTGCTCTGTTTTGGAACCAGACACCGTATAGATAAAGCCTTGATCATCGATATCGATATTCCTGATCGTTACAGGCAGTAAACGTACTTGCCGACTTAATTGCTCCTTGGAATAAAATTGCCTACGGATGATATCCATTAATGTGACTTCTGTTTTATTCGTGCCGAAGAATTGATCAAACTTCCCTTCGGGAGTAAACTGAATGATCCCGTGATAACTTCCTTTTGATACGACGTAGATAAAACCGCGTTTATCGATAACCATGTTCGTTGGCTCATAAACGAAAGAATCATTAATGAAGCGAGACTCCGGGCGACCGATTTCATTCAATAATTTCGCATTCTTATCCAAATGAACGACCCGCTTATTCCCTGTATCGGCAATGTAAATATCGCCATTGTCTGCTACAAATACGCCCTGTGGCTGATTTAGCGGGCTCTCTGGTAAGGTAATTAATCGAATGAATTCGCCATCTTCATTCAGATGAACAATCCGATTATTATCCGTATCCGCAATATAAATGTCATCATTATCTGCTATAAATAAATCTTGAGGCCTTTGCAGCGATGAGTACTCGGTTTCACCCTTCTCGTTGACTACTGGAATTTCCTGCGCTAAAACGCCGACCGGAGAATAGGCAGATTGAGTCATAATCGTACGTTCATAACTGTTCTCCGTGAAGGTACGATAAGGAACATCAGCGTTCGCTTTCATCGGGAACCCAGTCAAGGCAATCAAGCAGACTAGCCAAAGCACATATTTTGATTTGCTTTGATTGTTTCGCATGGTACACCTCCCCGTTCCTCTGCTTATTTGATCCCCGAATGAGCCATCGTTGTGATCACTTTTCTTTGGAAGATTAGAAAGATTATTAATGACGGTAAAAACATGATTAATGCTCCTGCCGCCGCAGCTCCTTGTCTAGCTACAGAGTTACTTAGACCAGATGTTAATGTTCCCATATAAAAAGGCAGTGTCTTCATGGAATCTTCCTGCATGAATAAAGTTGAAGTCTCTAAATTACCCCATGCCGATTGGAACGCAAGGATCGAAATCGTTGCGATTGCAGGTGTAACAATGGGCATAACGATACGCAAGAATACAGTGAACTCTTTCGCGCCATCGATCTTCGCCGCTTCAAGCAACTCATTCGGTACTTGGTCCATAAACTGCTTCAGTAGGAACACACCAACTGGCATCGCAACAAGAGGAAGAACATGCCCCAAATAAGTGTTCATAATCCCTAAGCTTTGAATGACGATAAATCGTGGAATCGCAATAGCTTCTGTTGCGAAAAGCAACGACAGCATAATTAAGCCAAGCACAATCTTTGAACCTGGGAATGGATGCTTGGATAAAGGATAAGCACACATCGCTCCTGTGATAACCATCGCAACGCTCGACAACAGAGTAACGACAATACTGTTAAAAACGTACCTGGATACCGGTACAATGGTGCTTGCCGTCATCGCAAACAGTTCCGAGAAGTTCCCCGTTGTCGGCTCCCTAACAATAAATGTCGGCGGGAACATGAACAGCTCATGCAATGGTTTAAATGCATGGTTGAACAAATAAACGAGCGGAAGGAGCATGAAAATGGCAAGCGGTAAGAGACAGATGGCAATCCATATTTGTGCTCGATCGATCAATCTCAGAGCTAATATAAAATCGCTCCATTTTATCTTTAATTTCCGCTGCATAACAGTCATCCGTGCCTCTTGCATTATTCATCCTCCTTCGGGGCGAATAAATAACCGAAAAATCTACTTAACACATAACACATCAGAAGAACGATGATGGAAATCGCACTAGCATATCCGAGCTCAAAACGTATAAATCCGTAGTCATTAATATGGTCAATTAATAACTGACCCGCGTAATTCGGGGTTGGATTTGTACCCGATAATTGAACCCCAATGCCACCGGATTTAATGGTATGAACAATCGCCATAATGGCTGCAAACATCATTTGTGGCTTCATCATTGGAATCGTAATATACCAAACTTCTTGAAGACGACTTGATATACCATCGATTCGTCCTGCCTCGTATAATTGTCGATCCACGTTGAGAATACCCGCCAAGATGGCCAAGAATCCGATACCCATGGATGACCAAATCGAGACAACAATCATAATGTTAAGCAAGTAATCTTTATCGAGTAAGAATAATACCGGTTTCTCAATAATCCCCCACTTAAGCAAGAAGCTGTTAATGTAGCCTGATCGGTCTCCAGTAAACATAACGGTCCAAACAACAGTCATCGCAATACCTGCAGATAACGAAGGCGCATACATGGCAAGCGCATACCAAGTACGCATTGTATTCGGTAACTGAGCGATTAACCAGGCTAACAAGAACGCTAGAATATAACCGACTGGTCCTACGAATACAGCAAATTTAAAGGAGTTCGGCAATACATACTGCAAGAAAATAATGTCCTGTGAGAATAAGTTCTGGTAGTTAAGCCACCCACGCCATGAAGGGAAATCAAAAGCATTAAAATAGGTGAAGCTCAACAAAATACCTGAAACAACAGGAATGAGAATAAATATGATAAACATCGCCATAAACGGTAGAATAAACAAATACGATAAGCGATATCTCCACATTTCTTTCAGCAAATAGTTGATTCGTTCCGAAATACTCGGCTTCGTCTTGCCTAGCTTGGTGGGAGTTCCGTTAATCTGTTCAGAAAGGGCTGCTGCATTATCTGTCATTCAGAATCGCTCCTTTCCAAGGTTCTGTA
Organism: Paenibacillus sp. GCM10028914; assembly: GCF_042666275.1. NCBI lineage: Bacteria > Bacillati > Bacillota > Bacilli > Caryophanales > Paenibacillaceae > Paenibacillus > Paenibacillus sp. GCM10028914. The sequence goes on along the minus strand of NZ_JBHTFO010000016.1, from coordinate 128,954 downwards.
ATTCGAATCAGATCCAACTTCTTCAATACATTTCCGTTCTCATCGATATAATTGAACTCTTGCTGCTTACGCTTCATCTCCCGGTTAATTTCCTTAACCGCCTTCTCCAACGCAATCCTTGGATTCACCTGATCAATAGCTGCATTATTCCAAGCAAAACCGAGTTCACGAGCCGTCATATAGCCTCCCGGTACATTCGGCCATTCTTGCATCCATTGCCATTGATCCAAAATAACGCTCAGGTCATCCTGTTTCCATGGCATATTCGCGAACGCATGAACATTAGCGGAATTCCAGCGGAATGTTTCACCACGATATTGCTCCAGATTCAGTCCAAACTCGGTCTGAATATCTTCGGACATATACCATTTGAGGAAATCCCAAGCGATTTCGCGTTTCTCCTCCGGTGTATCATTGAACAGGACGTTTGCTGTCGGAGCTCCCGCAGCAGCCCATCTTGCAATCGTACCGTCTTCTTGCTTCGTTCCGGGAATAGGGGCGATCGCCCACTCATTCATGATTTCCGGTGCTGCGACAAGCAGTTGCATGTATGTATTGAAATCTGAAATCCCGATAGGCATTGTTCCGTCTCTAAACTGTTGATAAAAGCTGTTAACTTGACGTTCCATACCATACACATTGAACATTTCCGTCCACTCTTTGAACGCCTCAAAAGCTTTCGGTTCATTCAGTGAACTTGTCAGTCCATCCTTCGAATACAACTCCACATCATTTTGAAAGAACAGATAGGAGAAGTTATCTGGCGGGATATAGAAGTTACTTTCGTTCTGCAATAACGTTGGCAGGATCTTGTATACATCATCCCAAGTATCCGGAACAGATAGGCCAAGCTGATTCAAAATATCTTTACGATAGAACATGATGTTAAAGTTATTGGTCTCCGGTATACCATAGACACCACCGTCGTATCGATACGGCTGTAGAATACCTGGATGGAATAAATCCATCATTTCATCAGAGTCCTCAAACTTCGTAAAGTCATAGATAGCATTACGTAGTGCATAATCAAAAATGGATGCACTCGGTACTCCTATGGCTATATCCGGCAGTATGCCTGCTGCTTTACCGAGGACAACCAGATCCTCCGATTGGACCAGATTAATATTCACTTTAATGCCATGCTCTGGTGTAAATCGTTCATTGGCAAGCTGCTGTAACTCATCAACGTAGTCGCGCCCCTTGAACATCCAGATATTAAGTTCATCCTCTGCATTCCGGTCAAGTTGGTTCTTGCTTGTAAAGGAATAGAACAATGTAACAATGGAGTTCCATAATTTTTCGAACCAATTCGCTTCGATCTTAGGAAGTTTTGCATCGGGGGTTGCTACATAAATCCGATCAAGTTGCAAAGGGGAATTCATCAAATCCACACGCTGGGCCTCGATCTTCTCCTGCATCGTTCCAATGGTTAACTGGCTATAAGGAATTTCATTCGGATCTTTCAATAAGTCCTCTAAATCCCGAGCACTAGATTTAAAAGATTGAGACACATTGTCTCGCACCGTATTAATCGTGAGCATTTGATCTGTAAGTTGAATGAATTCATCCTTCAACACTTCAAGTCTTTTGGTCACACCAGGGATATCCTTCTCGATATTCCATACACGATAAGCATCACTACTATTTCCTGTAGCAATTCGAAGCTCTCTCGATACATCGCGAAGCTCTTTGGACATTCGATCAATGTCAGCTATGGTAGAGATATAGGGCTCGATCGTTGCTTCCATCTTGATCGAGTGCTTTCCTTTTGTGAAAAAGAAATCGTAGGGTTCCCCGTCTGCATTCGAAAGTGATACCTTTTTCCAATCGCTGCTATATGGGAACGGGTAGTTCTTCATTTCCGTAAACGGAATTTCTCCGTCAATGTAAATGTTTCGGAATACAGTAGCGTTCTTACGCAAGTTTTGCTTCACACGGAAGGTTAAGTTATATATGCCTTCTTCCGGAACCTCAAAATCCCAGGTTACCGCTTGCCCGCCCTTATTCCATCCTGTACCGCCGATCGTATTGAATCGAACGAGATCGAGCGACTTAGGCTCAGAAAGAGGACTTCGATCATACTGGGTTTGAATCGAAGAAGAATTCTTCAAGCTAAACTCTTCACCCTCGATGACAATTGCTTCCTTACTTCCGCTTGCCTCAGCCTTCGGATACACTTCTTTCACTTCTTCATAACTAGCTAATGATTCCGGAGCTTTCAAACGGAGAGATTTCAACACAACCGACTGCCGGATCGTCTGGATCCGAATCGTATTCTCCCCTTTGTTCAGAAGCCATTGCAACGGCTGGCTGTAAGACCCTTCAGAATCACGGAATGAGGTCGTTTTCCAGCCCACTTCCTCATCGATTAGAGAGCGAAGCTGATTGCCTTCGTCATCATATTTTTCAGGTCTCACTTCGGAAAAACGCCGCTCCAGCGAAATAGAATGTGCCTCGCGAAACGGATATTCTCCATTAATTTGAACACTCATCATTACAGACTGACGACCAACCCCATCTTTTGAGAGGAACGGATGATAATCTGCTGCCAGCTCATATATTCCTTCTTGATCTACATTAACTTTGTACTCTACCCAGCCTTTAGGCTGAGACCATAGCAGTACATCATTCTCCCCTTCATAGGAACCGACAGAGATGGCTGCATCATCAGATTTTGCATGATACATTGTAGGGTCAATCTCCACTTGCTTCGTTCCAACCGGAACCTTCTTCTCTTTCCAGTCTTTCGAAATTGTATAGAAGTAAGGTTCATTACTCGATAGATCTGGACTAAGTGTATCTTCACTATTCGTTTCTGCTGTCTTGGGATTTCCTTGTGCGTTACCTGGTAACACCGGATTACCTATGAGGGCTACGGATAAGATAACGAGCAATAATCGGTTAAGATATCGGATTCTCCTCTTTACCATTCGTATCCCTCCATTACTTTGTTAATAGGATCCCTGAATCTTTATGAAAAAATAATGCTTTGTTCATATCTACGGCGACAGCAGTTCTCATTCCATCGTCAAAATGATAGCGTGGGTGCGCGCGAGCAACTAAATATTTCTCAAGTCCAATATTCATATGATAATAGCGGTCCGAACCGACAAATTCACTTAATTCCATCGTTCCGTTGATAATTGATTTTGGATACGCTTCCAACATTATTTCTTCGAAGCTGATGTTCTCTGGCCGCATACCTATGATGATTCCTCGGTCCACAAGATTCATCTGTCTGATGGCATGAGCTTGTTTCTCGGTAAGCCTGAGTCCGAATCGCTTCGTATGAAATTCAAGGAAACCATCACGCTCTTCGATCTTTCCGGTCACAAAATTCATCGGTGGGTTACCGATAAAGTTAGCTACGAACAGATTAGCCGGTTCATTATAAATAACCTCTGGTGTATCTACCTGCTGAACAATCCCCTTCTCCATCACCACAATGCGGTCACCCATCGTCATGGCCTCGATCTGATCATGGGTAACATAAATGGTTGTGACACCTATTTTCTTGTGAAGGCGGATAATTTCGGAACGCATCTGCACGCGCAGCTTAGCGTCTAGGTTCGAGAGCGGTTCATCCATAAGGAAGGCTTGTGGTGTACGAACTATTGCCCGACCTAGTGCCACACGCTGACGCTGACCACCAGAGAGCTCTCTTGGTTTACGATCCAAAAAGTTCTCAATCTCAAGTACACGGGCAGCACGTTTTACAGAAGACTCAATTTCATGCTTCGGGAGCTTTCTCATTTGCAGACCAAAGGCGATATTCTCGTAAACAGACATATTCGGGTATAACGCATAGTTCTGAAATACCATCGATATATTACGATCTTTAGGAGGCATATCGTTCACAATCGTATCGCCGATATAAATTTCACCTTCTGAAATATCTTCTAGTCCCGCGAGCATACGTAATGTTGTCGACTTACCGCACCCTGAAGAACCTACAAAGACAAGAAATTCTTCATCCTCTACTTCGAGATTGAAGTCTTTCACCGCGTATTCTTTATATTTGCCGTAACGCTTGTGAACATGATTAAAAATAATTCTCGACATTGGAAGTTCCTCCTTTACATGATCCCGCCATTTTCCAAGACTTTTTCTTAGTTTGTATCTTAACAACATCCCTGTGGGGGTAGTGTGAGGATGATGTGTGTTTCATGTGAATAATGTTTTTATCTGTCACTATTCGACAACTAGGAATAATTAGAGAGCAAGCCTGTCTTGGATAGACAAGCTTGCTCTTGAAACATCATTATTGCTTGGACTGCTCCTCCTTGATCTTGATCTCCGTCTCTTCCTTCAGCACTCGCATAAACTCCGCTACGTTCAAGTCAGTCGTCGCGAACTTTTTAAGGGCTTCACCCATTGCAACATGTCGATCCCATGGACTTTTACGTGCTGGCGGTTCTGCAAATGTATTCTGGAACATTGCAGTCACATTTTTATCTGTATACGTTGGATCGTCTGCACCGAACAATGCCCCCTCCTCTTGGCTTAAGGATACGGAAGGAGTACCCATTCTCATCCGATATTGGATCTGGTATTCAGGGGAGATTACGTAGGTTAATACCTGTAGCGCTGCTTCTTTCTGCTCACTGAAATCATTGATGATCCAAGGATGAGCACCTGGTTTAGGAGCTAACCCAGGCATATCTGCAAATGACGGAACGGGAACCATATCCATACTTTTCTCATATTCAACTCTCTCTTCCCCAGCTCCACCAAACCAAGTTAAGAAGCCATGCCAATTCACAACCATTGCAGCTGTTTTGCCTTCAAACTTATTTTGCTCTTCTGGATTATAGATGTTTGGTATGCTGAAATATTTCTTAAGAACTTCCATCATCTTTGCAAATTTAGGATCTTTATCGAACAATACTTCACCTGTTTCTGGATCTGTATAGTTCATCGATAATTGATTGAATAACGCCGTTGGCATAGCTCCTAAATCAAGCCCACTGTACTGAACACCATCTTTCTTGACGGTCAACTGCTTCGCTAGGTCAATAAGTTCATCCCATGTCATATTGTCAGATGGATAATTGACACCCAGTAGATCGAATATCTCTTTGTTATAGTACAAGGCAAGTACATCGCCAGCATCCGGAAGGCCAATTAAGCGTCCTTCTTTATCACGGGAGCGTAATTCCTGAAGAATCTGCGGGTTTACACCGCTGAGATCAACACCGAACTCTTGAATCATTTCATCCAGACCGAAGACCATCTCAAGTTCTTCAAACGGCGCTTGACCGGTGTAACCTAATACGATATCAGGAACAACACCTTCCGCACTTAATTCCTGCATATTCTCTGCCGTTCCATTCCAGTCAACATGCTCTACAGTTATATGGGGGAATTCTTCTTGAATCGGATCAATCATTCTCGGTGTGAAATAATCGACTCCCCAAGGCGTCGCTATTTTTAGTGTTACGGGCTCATTGCTAAATTCTTTGACAGGCTCTGCCGGCTCCTCCTCCTGCGCTTCCTCTGTGTCCGTGTCGGTATTGTTTACGTCTGTGACCTCAGACTGGCTGTTTTCCGGTTCATTAGCTGAATTATCCGAGCTACTGCAAGCGGTTACAAAAATGGTAAACATCAGGCACATAATCAAGACCACATTCCAAATATTCCTGTTCTTCATCATCATAAATCCCCCTCATTTAATATGTAGAAAAATGAATCATAACGTCCCCTTTACTGGGATTCATAGCTCTCCCCTACGTAGTAAATTGCCATTTGACAGATAGAAGACACACCTTCACAATCCGTTATTTCTAACTGGACGCTCCGAGCTTTAATCGTAGGGATACGAATTATTGCTTTATGTCCGATATTTCTGCCTTCGTACACTGTGATCGAGCGCGCTGTTTTTGCAGTCGTAATATGAACTTGGAAGCTACGAACAGCCTCTCCATTCGTTAAATTCTCTTGAAGAATGATATGATCCATTAAAAACGGCTTATCAGCTTCATAAGACCATCCTGTATTATTCTGTGAACAATCCTCAATTGTCGCTATAGGATTGTCGAATCTCCTGCGTATCTCCGCTCCCATCGCCTGTAACTGAGTTGCATCCTTTGCTGGTAATAGACCTTCTCGATCCGGCCCAATATTTAATAACAGATTCGCACCTCGACCTACCGAGTAATAATACAAGCCCATCAGTTCGTCCAGACTCTTGATCGTGTGCTCATCACTGTCGCTATAGAACCAATTCGCCCGCATCTGTACATCACATTCTGCAGGTAACCATATCTGTTCACCTAATCTATCTTTTTCCTCCGTTAAAATTGAGAACTCAGTTGTATCTGTTACATTCCAGCAAGGAATGGGCGCAACCCCATCTTCATTACCGACCCATCGGAAGTTAGGATCACCCATGTTAAAGATCAAAATATTCGGCTGTAAGCGGCGAATCTCTCCTATGATTCTTGGCCAGTCATATTCATGATCCTCAGAGCCGCAGCCGTCAAACCACAATATATCAATATCTCCATAGTCACCAAGCAATTCCGTAATTTGATTCACAAAATAATCATCATAGGCCTTCGCATCCTGATTATAGAAATCTGCTGAGCCGTCATAGGGAGAATAATAAAGTCCAGGCTTTATGTCGTACTTCCGACATGCATTAACGAACTCCTGTACAACATCCCCTTTCCCCTCTTTCCATGGGGACTGAGCAACAGTAAACGAGCTATATTTCGATGGCCAATTGGAAAATCCATCATGATGCTTCGCTGTTAGTACTGCATACTCCATTCCTGCTTCCTTTGCTGTGCGAATCCACTGCTCACAGTCTAACCGGGTAGGATCGAATGTGGAGGGTAGCATCGGCCTTTTATCAAAATCAACATACCCCTCATAAAATGTACGCAGTCCAAAATGCAAAAACAGTCCGAATTCCCATCCCTGATACTCTAGCTGCCTATCCGTCGGTTTGATCATCGAATTCGTTATCACCAAGAGCCCCCCTCAACTTTTTTTTAATCGTATCAATTCTGTTGTGAAGGTGGTGTGAAGATACTGCGTATTTCATGTGATGATCTATACGAAAACAAGCAGCAAGGACATCGGTCCTTACTGCTTGTTGGAAGGTTAATTATGTATTAATCTGTACTATCCGTTTCCATGCAGGCGCTTGGTTTGACATAACTGCTGCATGAAGGCAATTTGAATAGCCCCCAGGACCAATGCGCAGATTGGTATTGCAACAATGACAGCGAATGGACTCCAGAATCGATGTACTAGTAAGCTAATCACACCTGAGATTATCATCATGGCAATGATGATGCCCGAAGTATTAAAGCTTGATGCTTGGAAATAGCGTCTGCTCTGACGAAATGCTGCGTCCACGTTCAATTGATCGACGACAATACAGTGCTCCAAGTAGATGAAAATGATCCGCAAGATCACGAAGATAACGAGGGAAAGAAAGATCCCGATGATACCCAGAAACGCTGCCAACAATGTGGTCATTGCCGTCTTGGCTGCTGTTATGATCATAAACAAGAAAATAAAACGCACCCAATATTTCTTGCCATCTTTCAAAAATTGTCCCACTGAAATAGGTTTGCCCTCCACAATATGACGCAGTGAGGCAATATAGCCGCCTTGGGCGAAAGCCATCAATAACAGTACAAAGATTACCGGAATCCAGGCTCTTACCGATACTGTATCCCCCATAAACTGCATTTGGTTAACAAACTGCGGTATGTTGCTCACATAACTTACAGATGGAATCCCCATCTCAAGAATAAGACGTACAGAGAAGGATGGTGAACCAATAAATCCAACAATCATGAGTCCTATGGAAAATGATAGCGCATCCAAAACAATCGGATAAATGAGTATTAGCGGGTTTTTAAACAGCATGCGGAATATTTTTTTCATGATCAAGACAACCTTTCGTCACAGCTAATAATTCGAATATTGGCTTACCAACATTTCACTTTTTGGCAGACGAGCTTCCGGAATATCAATTCGAAACATCGATCCACAACCAAGCTTACTTTCCGCTTGAATGGTTCCTCCGTGGGCCTCAATAAGTGCTTTAGCAATACTTAGCCCAACTCCTATTCCGCCGGTATCTCTTGATCGAGCTTTATCTGCCCGATAAAACCGATTGAAGATAAGCGGTAAATCCTGCTCAGATATCCCAATGCCATTATCCCTGCAATAAATCATGATCACATCCTTGTGATCAATCGTGACACCAACATCAATGGTTCCGCCTACTGGCGTATACTTGATTGCATTGGAGATTATGTTCGTCATAATCTGGACGAAACGGTCCGGGTCCACTTTCACGGGACAAGGAATATAAACGGTATGTAGGTTGAAGGTTATATCCTTGGCTTTAGCCAGAAAAATTAAGTTCTCGTATACATCCTTAACCAAGTTCCGTATATCAATAAATTCTGTATCTAGCTGGAATTTGGCACCTTCTGCTTCTGATAGCTTTTCCACATCATTTACAAGGCGGCACAGACGATCGATCTCTGCATAAATGCGGTTTAAATTTTCTTCGTTTGCTGGATAAATGCCGTCGATAAGCGCTTCCATTCTGGATAACATCGAAGTTAGCGGCGTACGAAGCTCATGCGTTAGATCCTGCATCGATTGCTTACGCCAGTGTTCTTGACTATTCAAGTCCCTTACGAGCTTGTTCATAGAAGCAATGAGCTGTTTCAATTCCTCTGTGCCAATCTCCGGAATTAACGTTTCCCTATGCCCGCCTGCAATATGCTTTGCCTGTAGGGTGCTTAATCGAAGCGGTTTGGACAATCGCATGGCCAGAAGATAACAGATAGCAATGGCTAAACACAGAAGAAGGATTGCAGCTCCACCGCTACCCTCTAATATAGAGAATGAAAAGAAGGACAGCGTCGGAAGATTATAGTCATCACTTAAGTCCACTATAGTATCCAAAACCCCCATTAACTGACCATCAATATAGATCGGGCTGCTTGCGATAAAAGGCTTCAACAATTTCTGAGCGTCCGGCCACGAATCATATAGCACAGTCTCATGGTCGGGAGCATAATAACGTAAATTCATCGAATAAACATTCACGACCTGTTTCAGCCAATCTTCCATCTCTTCCGACAGCTCGCCAGGTTCAAGTTGCGTTCGTAAAGAGAAGGCAATCTTCTGTGACTGATCTTTTGCATAGTTCATCTTGTAGTCTTCTAAAGAACGATCCATGGTGAACTTAAGTAGCAAATATGCCACAGACAAGAAGAACATGAAAGTCACGATAAGAGTCATAAAAAGAACATAATGTGTCTGTCCGAACCTGTGTTTTAGTCCCATCAGTAGTCCTCATCCGGATGAAATGTGAATTTATAACCCGCACCTATTTTGGTAACAATATACACCGGATTTTTATGATCCTCTTCAATCTTCTTGCGGATATTCTTAATATGGGTGTCTGTCGTTCTTCCATCACCAATATCGCGATAACCTTGAACTTCATAAGACAAATCTTGACGACTATATAGCTTGTTAGGCCTTTTGAGCAAGACACTGAGCAGCTTGAATTCCGTAACCGTTAAATTAACGAGCTTACCATTAAGATAGACCTCTTTCGATTCAAAATTAATGAGAAGCCTGCCTTTGTTGAATCTCATTATCGTCCGGTTATTAACAGAGAGCATATTCATTCTACGCTCTAATGCCTGAATACGAGCGATGACCTCTTTCATACGGAAAGGCTTGGTGATATAGTCATCCGCACCCAAATTAAGGCCATTAATTGTATCGATTTCACGAGCCTTAGAGGTAATCATAATAATTGGTATACTGGAAGACTGTCTTACCTTTCGACACACCTCTTCCCCAGGTATGCCATGGATCATCAGATCCAGAATTAACAAATCAATTTTAAAATTATGAATTTTTTGCAGGGCATCATTACCATCCTCTGAGGTGTAAACCGTCCACCCTTCATTCATAAGGTATGATTGTAGGATGTTGCAGATGGATTCATCATCTTCAACAATTAGAATGTTCATGATATATCCCCTCCCCTTCTCCCATAATTTCAGTATACCTAATTATCCATTTTATTCTATCACCTAACATCGTCACCGCAAATAAGAAGAATATATAGAAAGAAGCATATTTGTTAAATAAAGGTCTAATTCTCCCTACGTATCCGTACATTGGGTATACTCACTTCTTATTTCTTGCTTTCTTTTTCTTTCAATATAGCAACATATTTTTCTACCATTTTACGCAAAAATGTGACTACATCGTTCTTGCCATTTCAGTTTAATAAACTCTGCGGTTTTACCATCTATAATATGGGCTTTGTAATAGAAAGTACGAAGGAATCATTACTTACCATTGTATTTAATAATAGATATACTTTATGGAAAACTCGCAGTCTCCCGCTGGATATATCAGATGAATTGATTAGATATAATCTCTCTTTAAACATCTGTCAGGTGTCCCGCACTCCTCTCGCGCAAGCATTTCCTTTGCCACGCTGACGGTTATCCGGTAAACTGGGTAGGCATTATTATTTCAGTAACGATTGGTGAGTTATATGACATCCATACCTTTTTATAAACGACCTTTTGGAAGTAAGCGTAAAGATCTGCCCTTTGCAAGCCTGGCCTCCTCCCAGAGCAGCCGAGAGCTGGTAAATGATCACGCCTCAGATGCTGCCTTTTTCCGCGGTCTTGAGGCACAGGGTTTATACCTCAACCGATCACAGATCGAGGCGGTAAGACACCGCGAGGGGCCTCTATTAACCTTGGCTGGAGCTGGCTCTGGCAAAACATCTGTCCTTGTTAGCCGCACTGGTTATCTGATGTCTGTACTCAAGGCAGACCCGTCCTCTATCCTGCTTGTGACCTTCTCATCGAAGGCTGCAGCTGAGATGAAGGAGCGGATTATGAATTTGCCAGAGCTTGATCCCAGAGAAACTACCAAAGTGACGGCCAGAACATTCCATTCTTTTTTTCTATACTTGCTCAGGACTCGTGGATTTCGCCAAGAAATATTAAGTAATTCAAGGCATCAGCAATTTATAATTAAACGAATCCTGCGAGAAATGGGGCTGCAGGACGGATATGAAGCGGAGACGCTGCTCTCACTCTGGTCCGCCTACCGCATGAATATGATCGGCCTTGATGAGTTGCCGGGCAAGACGCCAGCAGAAATCGAGCAAAGACAGATTTTCGCTCGCTATGAAGCGTGGAAGGAAGAGAACGGACAGATGGATTTTGACGATATTCTCGTCCTATCTTTCCGGTTGCTGACTTCAGACTCTCGGCTGCTCTCGTCCCTCCAACGGCGATATCGTTATGTCATGGTTGATGAGTTCCAGGATACGGGTCTACTCCCTTATGAACTGCTGAAAATGATCGTGCAGCCTCATAAGAACCTCATGGTAGTCGGCGATGACGACCAGACGATCTATAGTTTTAACGGAGCACGTAACGAATTTATTCTGGAGTTCGATCAGACGTATCCCGGTGCCAAGGTCGTAACATTAGACGTTAATTATCGCTCCTTCTCGAGTATCGTAGGCCTCGGTAACGAAATCATTCGCGAGAACAAGCGCAGACGGACAAAGAAGCTTCAGTCCACACGCAAGAGTGAAAGTGTTCCATTGTATCTTCGCCCCGGCGATCCTGATGAAGAGGCTGAGCTGATTCTAAAGCATATTTCAGAAGCAGTAAGCACAGGCGTTAGAGGTTATAGTGATTATGCCATTCTATACCGCACGTCGAACAACAGCCGGGCCGTGTTTGAGCAGCTAGTCATGAAGGAAATCCCGTTTATTCACTATGAACAAGGTGATCTGTTCTATGAGCAGTGGGTGGTTAAGCCTGTAATGGACTATCTTCGACTATCCCTCAATCGTCGAGACTTCAAGTCAATGGAAGGCATTCTTAACACCTTGTACATTAACCGGGATAAAGGTATGGCCTTTATTCATGAAAAGGACGCACCTCGTCCCAAAAAAGGCCCCCTCTCCCATCTGATCTCTTATCCGGGACTTAAAGATTTTCAGGTGGAGCAGATTCGGGAGCGTTCCAAGTTAATTAAAACCTTGAAAGGCATGGAGCCTGTAGATGCTATCCGCGAAATCAGGCTCCGCTTCTATGACAAATTCCTCGAGGCTGATGGCGGGCACGATATAACGATGCATAAGGAATTCATCCAGGAAGGTCTGGACGAGCTGGAGGCATCAGCCAAGCGGTTTAAAGACGTGCCTTCATTTATCAGCTTCGTAGATCGGCTTATTGAGATTCATAAGGAAATGGCGGTACGCAAAAAAGACGACTCTGCCGACGCAGTAAAGCTGATGACGATTCATAAAGCAAAGGGGCTGGAGTTTCCAGCTGTATGCTTGATTGGAGCTTCGGAAGGGATTCTGCCACACACCTCCTCCCTAGAAGCAGAGCATATGGATGATACCCACCCGCTTACCTCCAAGCAGGATAAAAGCGGCGCCGCACTTGAAGAGGAGCGGCGACTTGCGTATGTGGCTGTGACAAGAGCCAGGGACGAGTTGATCATCAGTTCTCCTGCCTTCTACCGAGGACGAAAGGTTGAGGTGTCTCGCTTCCTTCAAAGCGTATTCCACATTGAAAGTGCGAAACCAGCTGCCAAAGAGCGCAGAGATAGATTGACTGGCTCAGGCAGCGAGTGGAAACGAGCAGGGAATACAGAGCGTCTCCATGGATCTTCTGCATTCAGCCGTCAAAGTTCAGCGATTGGTAGAAGCTCGACCAGCGCTGCATCAGGGCAATCCGGCAAGCGCTCCAGCAGGGAAAGCCTTCGTGTATCCGTTAAGCCTGCTACAGGGAACATTCATAAAGAAGAAGTAAAACCTGTACGTACCGAATCGATCCAGGCATGGCTCTGTACGGGGTCAGGATGCCGAGGTTGGCAGCGAACAGACTCAAGAGCTACTAGAAGCAACTCACACAAAGCATGTCCTTTATGCGGGTCGCCCATGAAGATCGGCTTAAAGGAGGCACCTGTCCCTGCTGGAAGAAGGTAAGAAGAATACGGAGAGTCACAAATTTGTAATTAAGCAAAGAACCGCGCTGTATGTCTTTTATGACGAGCTGCGGTTCTTTTTCATTTCATTTATTATTCATAGCGATTATCGTATTTAGTTTCTGTCAGCTTCCAGCATTCTGCTTATGTAAGCTTCTAGTTCCCGAATACGCTGCTCAAGCTCCGCTATTTTTGACGAAGCTCCCTGCAAGAACCGTTCCATCTTCATACGGAGCTCCTCAGCAGATTTGCCTTTCCAATCCTGCAGGCGGGCGTTTATGCCTTTTACTGTAGTGACCTGCTGCAGCAATCTCTGCCGAAGCTGTTCACACTGATGGATAGCTCTTCTTAAATCATCAACTTGTACTGAAATCCGACTCATTTGCAATCAACTCCCCGCCCGCTTCTTATTATTACGATTCATCAGCCAGAATAAAGTCTTGTGCCTTCCGGTCGATATAGTCCGCAATTTCCAGCATCATCGCTTCGTACCACTGCTGAATACCGTGCAGGCTTGTGCTTGTGTTCTCAGCAATAGGCGTCAGGGAACGACTCTCACTGGTACGGATATTCGTTTCAATGAATTGAACCGTGTTTCGACTTTCACTAGAAAAGACTTGGGCGCTTTGACGCATTTCTCTCGCAGCTGCAATTAACTCCTCCGGTGTTAACTGAATCATGCCATGAGCTCCGCCGCCTCCAGCTTCAGACCCTCCTCTGGACAAGAACGCTCGTAACCCCGCACCACTGACTTGCATCAATTTTGCCATAGCCGCCATTGCTGCGGCATATGCTGTTGCACGAGGGGATCCGTCCAATGTTTCTCCAGTCAAGCGGTCAACAAGAGGGCCCTTCAGATTTCCATTCTCATCAAATTTATATTGAGATGGTGAATGATAATTGGTATTACCGTTCAGAACCGAGTCATAAAACCGCTGAATGTCGCCGATATAGTATTTTCCCGTATCAATTTCCAGATTGTAATAAGGCAAAGACACACCCAATACGCTGCCACGGAGCGGAATGGGGATGTTCAATATCTGATCGTATTTTGCATTAGCCGTTGCAAAGTCACTCTCCAAATAATAGGTTGATCCGATATGCCTGTCATACTCGCTCAGGCCACCTGCGCCAACCGAATCACTGGGATGAACGTAATTGATGATCTGATCGTCAAAATCACCATTCTCCACCTTGGCCGCCAGCTCATCCGACAGTGAATTCAGTGTGCTTGGCGCGCTGTAGGTTACTGCTGGAAGATCTTGACGAGCGGCAACATACTGTGCAAGTCCCCCTCCCAAGGAGTGCCCCGTTAAAGAAATATCTGCATCTGGATATGCATCTTTGACCGCATCATACAGTTCTTCCGCTTGATGAAACTGATTGTTTTCGTATTGTATTTTATCGCTAGCCAGCTTGAGCGGCCCATCATTCCAAAGCGTCTTCCAAGGCTGATCCAGACTACTCTCTAAATCCTTCGGCCTACCGCCAACAACATCCACGACATCCGTATAAATATCTTTTCCTTTCGCCAGATTCATCCCGCCCGCTTCAGTACCCCGATATGCGATAATGACCTGGTCTGTCGTTTCGTTGCGCAGCACCAAGGCATCGAAGCCGGAAGCACGATGCAACTTTGCACCATCAGGCTCTACGACGCTCCACCCATCCAATCCATCCTCGGTAAGTTTTCCTGGAGGAACATCATTGTAAGCAATTTGGGAGGCTTTATTATATAATTTATCCGATATATATTTGTCGCCCATAATTCCACCCTTTTTACCATAGTAATGAATCATTATTATCTATTATAATATTAATGGTAAACATTGGAATACAAAGGAGAGAAAATGGGAAAAAGGTCTTTATTTACATATGTACTACTTGTCGGAATGATCCTGTTAATTTTAGGAGGCTGTAATCGGATGACGGACCAGGAAAAACAGACCGTACAACTGTCACAGGAAGCTGCCGCAAAGTATTTTGATGAGAAATACGGGGTTGAAGTCGAGTTTACGAAGCACACCATTTCGCCACCTGACCTCGCGCATACAATCGGATTAAATGGGCATATAAAAGATAAAGAAGAAGAAAAGATCTTTATCCTTGTTAATTATGACGACTATACGATTGAAGCCGCGACTGTGCCAGAAGGCCTATCTTCAAAAAAATAATGCTGTTTCTCCTACTTTCGAACGATCTGTAAATTTGTCTCTACGCCAGTTCCCTGTACTTATCAAACAGGTTTCTGGCTTTTTTAGTGTTCCCTCTCACTTCCCCCTTGCCTTTGATGCTTATATTTAGCTAAAATATAACGACCGTTATATATAAATAAATACATAGAAAAAGGAGCCGTAACACTTTATGAATGTTCAAAAAAGTAACATTAAGCTTGTGGTAGCTGGCCTGCTCCTCGGTATTCTTATGTCGGCTATGGATAACACAATTGTGGCTACAGCCATGTACACGATCGTAGAAGACCTTGGTGGTTTTAATCAAATTGTGTGGGTTACCTCAGCTTATATGGTTGCCGTTATGGCAGGTACTCCGATTTTCGGTAAGCTATCTGACATGTATGGCCGCAAAAGATTTTTTATTTTCGGGCTCGTCGTTTTCTTGGCTGGTTCCATGCTATGTGGTATGGCTCAGAATATGACGCAACTCATTATGTTCCGAGCTATCCAGGGAATCGGTGGCGGTGCGCTAATGCCAATCGCGTTTACCATTGTTTTTGACCTATTTCCACCAGAGAAACGCGGAAAAATGACAGGCCTTCTCGGCGCCGTGTTCGGCACTTCCAGCATCCTCGGACCGATGCTTGGTGCGTTTATTACAGACAGCATTGGCTGGGAATGGGTATTCTACGTCAATGTGCCGATCGGGATTATTTCCTTCATTCTTATCGTTACATCCTATAGGGAAACACTTTCTCATGCCAAGCAGAAAATTGACTGGACTGGAGCGATCACGCTGGTTGGTGCCATCATCTGTCTCATGTTCGCTCTAGAGCTTGGCGGCCAGGAGTATGGTGGAACAGTGTACGCTTGGGATTCCCCGCAAATTCTTGGTTTGTTCGCCGGATTTCTTGTCTTGCTTATCGTGTTCCTCTATACAGAGACCAAAGCGGCCGAACCGATTATTTCGTTTAAAATGTTCCAGAAACGCCTCTTCGCATCAAGTAACGTAATTGCGCTATGCTATGGTGCAGGTTTTATTGTTGCTACCGTCTATATTCCGATATTTGTATCAGGTGTATATGGAGGAAGTGCTACCAATTCCGGACTCATATTGATGCCAATGATGATCGGGAGCGTGTTCGGAAGTCAGCTCGGCGGAATTTTGACAACCAAAACAACGTTCCGCAATATTATGACCATCTCTGCAATCTGCTTCATTGCCGGAATCTTCAGTTTAAGCACGCTGTCCCCCGAGACTTCCAGAACGATGCTTACTCTATTCATGATTCTCACAGGATTCGGAGTCGGCTTCTCCTTCTCGGTGCTCAGCATGGCTTCGATTCATAACTTCGATGCCCGTCAGCGCGGAGCAGCCACATCGACCAACTCCTTCCTGCGCTCACTTGGAATGACGGTCGGAATTACGATATTCGGTATTATCCAGCGTAACGTGTTCACCGATAAGCTGGCAGCCGGGATGACAGGAGGAAACATGCCTTCTGGCGTATCGTTTGATACGGATGCAGCCATGTCATCGGATGTTTTAGACAAAATGCCTCCCGCCATACGCGAACATGCCATAAACTCGCTGGCTGACTCGATCTCACAAGCCTTTTTGTGGGCGCTTGTTCCAGCTGTGCTAGCCTTTATCTTCGTGCTTATGATGGGCAATGAACGGGTTGTTGTAAAACCAAAAGCCCCTAAACAAACCGCTAATTAATAAAGATAATTAAAAAAAAGGCAAGATCCTCGGCCATATAGGCTAATGGATCTTGCCTTTCTCTTTGAAACATTTAGAACAGGACTTCGTCCGGATTCGAGCCAAAGCGTCTATTCTCATTCAACTCATCAATGGCTGCCATATCCTCAGCCGACAGCTCAAAGTCGAAAATATTAGCATTCTCGCGGATACGATGCTCTTTGACAGATTTGGGAATGACAATGACGCCATTCTGAATATCCCAGCGAAGCACAATTTGCGCTACCGATTTGCCGTACTTCTCCGCGATCTTAGCAAGAACCGGTTGGTCTAAGTTACCCTGCATGAGCGGGCTCCAAGCTTCTAGCACAATATTGTGTTCACGTGCGTACTGAAGCAGTTCCTTCTGAGAATTCAGTGGATGCAATTCCACCTGATTCACTACCGGAACCACGCCAGTATCTTCGATAATGTCGCGCAGATGGCGAATCTGGAAGTTGCTGACGCCGATTGAGCGCACAAGCCCTTCTTTTTGCAGATGAATCAGTGCCTTCCATGTTTCTTTATATTTATCTTTACCGGGCCAATGAATAAGGTACAGATCAATTACGTCCAAC
Organism: Paenibacillus sp. GCM10028914; assembly: GCF_042666275.1. Classification (NCBI taxonomy): domain Bacteria; kingdom Bacillati; phylum Bacillota; class Bacilli; order Caryophanales; family Paenibacillaceae; genus Paenibacillus; species Paenibacillus sp. GCM10028914. Next base: position 111,429 of record NZ_JBHTFO010000016.1, on the reverse strand, counting down.
CCTAGCTTTTTACGGCTTGTTTCAAACGCCTTGAGTGTTGTTTCATACCCTTGGTCCTCATTCCATACCTTCGTTGTAATAAACAGCTCTTCTCGAGGCACACCGCATTCGCGGATCGCTTGTCCGACACCCTGCTCATTGCCATATACAGCTGCCGTGTCAACACTGCGATAGCCCGCAGCAATAGCCGACTTCACGGATTGAATGACTTCTTCGCCTTCTTTCGTCTTGTAAACACCAAGCCCGAGCCAAGGCATCTTTATACCATCATGTAACGTTGGTCCATCAGTAAAAGCTTGATTAACTGGATTAGTCATACGAATCCCTCCTAAGTGATATAGACTATATACGGTTCTTGAAGCCGTATGTATAGTATATCAATTCCCTCTTTCCCCCTCAAATGCCAGAAACTCACCTTAACGAATGAGAAAACCAATTTATTTTGCTAAAGATTTGACGAGACGATCATGTCGTGTTATTATTATCTTAACTTAAAGATATTTAATATAAAGTTAATCATTTACCTAGATACCTATGTCTCAATTAACCATTAACCAAAGAATATGGAGGAATATCAAATGAATCATTTAAAAGGAATACACCACGTTACAGCAATCACCAGCAGCGCAGAGAAGAACTATGAGTTCTTCACCTATGTTCTCGGTATGAGATTGGTCAAGAAAACCGTAAACCAAGATGACATTCAGACATACCACTTGTTTTTCGCGGATGATAAAGGTAGTGCTGGAACAGACATGACGTTCTTTGACTTCCCAGGCATACCTAAGGGGATTCACGGAACCGATGAGATCTCCAAGACTTCATTCCGTGTACCAAGTGATGCAGCGCTTGATTATTGGGTAAAACGATTTGACCGCCTGAATGTGAAGCATAATGGAATTAGAGAGATGTTTGGGAAAAAGACGCTATTCTTCGTTGATTTCGATGACCAGCATTATCAACTTATCTCGGATGAGCACAATGAAGGTGTAGCTTCCGGAACACCTTGGCAGAATGGTCCCGTGCCATTAGAATATGCGATTACCGGACTCGGACCTGTCTTCGTGCGGGTGTCTAACTTCGATCATATGAAAGAGATTTTGGAAAAGGTTCTATTGTTTAAAGAGATTGCTAAAGAAGGTTCCCTCCATCTGTTCGAGGTAGGTGAAGGAGGTAACGGGGCACAAGTTATCGTTGAGCATAATGTTATTCTGCCTCGGGCCCGTCAAGGCTATGGTACAGTTCACCATGCTGCCTTCCGTGTAGAAGACCGTTCCGTGCTCGAAGAATGGATCGATCGTCTTGACAGCTTCCAGCTTCGCAACTCCGGACATGTAGACCGCCACTTCTTCGAATCACTCTATGCTAGAGTAGCTCCACAAATATTGTTCGAGTTCGCTACCGATGGACCAGGATTCATGGGAGATGAACCTTACGAGACACTTGGTGAAAAATTATCCCTGCCTCCATTCCTCGAACCACAGCGGGAGAAAATTGAGAGCCTGGTCCGTCCGATTGATACCGTGCGCAGCACGAAAACTATCGTGAAAGAGTAAGCTCTCATCACTCAATACCTATACAATCAAGCAGGGTCTGTGCCAACAGTAGATAATTCTATGTACGGATGGCCTCAGCTTTAAGAAAAAGACATTCTATTGACAAAAGAACCAGCCATGAGTGGTTATACTTGGCTGGTTCTTTCTCTTTGCTTGCTTATTGTCGCCTGCCTTAACCAATTGTGGGTAAGACAAAGCAGCCACCCGACCTCCAGACTCACTTCGGATAAATTGCGAAGTAAGAAATGACGAGAGTCTCGATTTTTCTTTATCAAGGGCTGGGGCGAAAGTCTGGACGCTTCCGACCCGCAATCCACCTGAATATGATGGTTCTCACGAACGGATTTTGTTTGTTCCAAAGGAAAGCTAGCATCGGAAGCATAAGCTTTGCCCCCGAATTTCCTCCCTTACTAGAATAATTCCAAGAAATTTGGGGGCAACAGCGATGGTAGGAACGATTCGTACGTGGAGCGTCTTGCCACATAAAAAAAGACAAAGCCCCTCTAGATCTAATGTTCCGACCTATCTAGATACTCCTCCTTCAGATACGACGCGTGTTTTCCGCTTCGCAGGAGCAACTTTACCAAATATAATCCAGGACATCGGCACCCAGCGTACGATCAAAGATACCACAATCCAGGATGCCACGAATGCAAACAAGAATCCACCTAAATACCACAGATGAATAAACGGTGAGAAACCCGTTTCTGGCGGATATTTTCGATAGATTAACAAAAATAACGGATGTATAAGATAAATACCAAACGATAGCTCTCCTAATCTTGTCATAAATCTCGTGAGCCACGGCCATGCGTGACGGAGCAAAATATGAGCGATCTGTATACCCACAAGCCCTGCCGTAATCGTCTGTATATTCCATAGAAAGTGATACAATAAAGAATCGTACTTCACGCCATTCAAACGAGCGTTATGATTAATATACACATGACTGATCGATGCGAACAGCCATATCATCCACAATACAACCCAACTTGTGAGACGGGATGCCGTCACATGTTCCTTTTGGATCTGAAACCATACCTTCAACTTGGGATAATAGATTCCTAGAAAAGCCCCAAGCATAAAATAAGACATATAATGAAATGCCCAGCTGGCAGGTCTATCTGTAAATAAGTAATATTTATTCAGAATCATAAACGCATATTGCATAACAAAACCTACGGGTATAGCCCATTTTGCAAAATACGGCTTTCGCTTGAACAGCCACAGAAATAACGGAAATATCAAATAAAATTGAACACTAATAAATATAAAGTACAAATGCGTGTAGGCTTTGCCTGTGAATAGTTTAACTATAAACTTCTCCATCGTTTCTTCCAGTGAACGATCCGGATAATACATAAAATGCAATATGAAAAAGTAAAGCACCGAGAACAGAACATACGGAACCAAGATATATTGCAAACGTTTCTTATAAAAGTTACCGATCAGCTTTTTGTCCAGCGGGCGAGAATAATAACTATAAAACAACACAAAGCTGCTCAAAAACAAAAAGACCGGTGTACCAATCCTCATAAAAATATTAATAAAATTGTATGCTAAATAAAAATTAGATTCCTTCATTGCAATCGTCGCGAATGACGTAGCATGCACTGATAGAACACCGATAATCGCTATAGCTCTAACCAACTGGATTTCTGACAGCTTCCCTCTAACGCTTTCCTTGCCCATTAATATGTTGTTCCTCCCAATTCCTATACCTATATGTGATTGAACTGGCAAAAATTAACCCTTCAAATAATTTATTATATTTCATATCAATAATATGTGCTATAACTATTTATCTTTTAGTCCTTACATAATCTATTGTCATGCAACTCTCTTTACGAATGGTTGCATGCAAAAAGGCCCATCCCTCCTCGGCGTGCAAGTTGGAATGAGCCCTTTTCATAATATTAAAATGTATTATTCACGATAATCTGTTTAATAGCTGCTATTTCAATGTAATATCGAATTTTGATCCTGCTTCTCCAGCAAAAACAATCGTGCCATTCTTCGGTAACTCCACTTTGTTTGAACCACTAACAACGGTAAAGTTCACCGTAGTTCCTTGCTCGTCATATACCGCAAATGCACCTTTTGCCGGCAATGCAACCGTCATGGTTTTACCTGCCGCAGCTGCAGGCACCTTAAACCATTTGGCATATCCATCATCTTGCAAAGTGAGTGTAGATTTTTTGCCTGCATAGAGTGGTTTTACTTTCTCTTCACTTACGTATAGACCTCCTGCAGCTTCCAAATATTCAACTCCTGCTTCTGTGGAGAAACGGAATTCTGCCATATCCCGGCCACCCATGGCTGGAATTTGAAGCTGACTCGCCGCGGTGTTCGGGTCTATAATCTTCCTGTCACCCCAATAGCTCGGCATTTTGCCCGAACGGTCAATCTGTAATGTTGGTTGTGTAATGAGGTAGACGAGAGAAGAATACTTCTCATTGACAGGATAATATATTTTCCCATCCCGCTTCGTCCAAGCATCAGACGTCTCTTGAGATAACGTATGCTCTTCCAGCTTCTCAGCTGCATATTGCGATAAAGCTAGCTGACCCAGTTCAGGAACCGTCGCGTATTCTCTAATCCACAAGTAGGTTCGATCGTTCTTTGTCTCGAAGCTGACTTTAGAGCTTCCGTCCTCACTAACAAAGGTTCCGTCCGCAGTATACACATATTTCAGCCCCGCACTCTCTGGAGCAAGTGCCGAAGCGATGGACAACTCACCTTCTTTATTCACAGCAACCAGAATCTGTTGACCCATAGAACCATAATTACCTGCTTGTTTCATGACGTCAGCAGGCATAGAAGCCTTCACCGGTTTGCCAAACGACTTCGCTGGTTTGATATCTTTGATTGTCCCTTTCTCCTTCAACGCTTGAAGAAGAAGCTCGTTTGCAAGCAGCTGGTTCAGTGAGCTTGAACCACCGGAGGACAGCACGGCAGCAGCCATGTTCTGCTCTGGGAGCACGACGAGTGAAGCATGATACAGAATCGTATCTCCGCCCTTCACTAGAGCCTTAAACCCGTAATCATTGAACGGAAACAACCTTACACTGTCCCAGCCAAGACCGTAATCGATTGAATTATCTGCGTCTGCAGGCCACAAACCCTTCTTATACTCCTCTTGCTCCATCGCACGTACTGACGTGTCAGAAAGGATATCCGATTTCTGTCCTGTGAAAATTTGAGAGAACTTTACCAGGTCCTCGGCTGTTGAATAAATTCCACCTGTTCCAATGACATTAACCGTCTCGTTCGGAAGCTGTCCTTGATAAACTGGATAATAAAGACCTGCCATCTTACTTGTATCCAATACATCCTGGGATGTCTTCGTATGGCTCAATTCCAATGGAGCAGTGAAGTGCTTATGAATAAATTCAGTGAAAGTTGTGCCGCTGACTCTTTCTACAAGAATCTCAGCCAATGTAAATCCATCGTTGCAATATACAGAGAATGCGCCAGGGTCCGCCTTCAGACTCTGAGTAGACAACTGCTTCAGAAGCGTATCGTGAGCGTAGGTGTCTTGATCCTCGAACAAAAAGGAGCTGCTGAGACTTGATCCTTGCAGTCCTGATGAATGATTCAACAACATACGTGGTGTAATTTTCTTATAGCGTTCGTCTTTCATCGTGAAATCCGTTATGTACTGGACTAAGGGCGTATCCAGGTTGATCTTCCCTTCTTCCACCAACTTCATAACAGCAGCTGCCGTGAACACTTTACTTGTCGATCCAATGCCGTACACCGTATCCTTGGTCAGTGGTTTCTTCCCCTCGATGTCATTCAAGCCTGACTGACCCGACACCGTAATCTTGCCGTTATCGATCAAAGCATACTGTACACTTGTTGTACCATATGTCTCAGTAAGCAGTGCCGCTTTCTCCGCAGCGATCTTCTCCAGTCCTTGGTTCGAAACAGCAACGCTGGAATCAGCACTTGCTGCCATGGCCCCTGTCGGAATGATTAACATTAGCACGAGCAGAGCAGTCAACATCCAAGATAACCTTTTCTTCAAAAAAAATACCTCCTTAGTGTATGAGTCTATCATGTAGTACGATTTACCAATTGATTTGGTTCATAATCTTTTCAATATCTTTCCAATACTGCAAAAAGGACCGACCTACAGTAGATGTTTCTCTACATGTTGGTCAGCCCTTCTGCGGTATTCTTATTCCGTTCTAACTCCGTCTTATTATTAAATTTTTCGTTTACGCACGCCCAGCGCGAGCAGTCCACAAGCGGCCATAAACAAATACGGACCACCAGAAGCAACATTAATGGTTGAACCTAGGAAATCTACCGTTTTGGAAAGAATATAGCTCATGCCCAGTACTACTCCAAGAATCGCCATGACATATCCAAGCTTCTTATTCATCCGTTTCTCACGAATGACGGTTACGCAAGGATATACAAACAATAGAATAAAGAATACCACTCCCTGGCTAAATCCATTCTGCGAAAGCATACCAATCTCCACCCATTTAAAGAAAAACGAAAGGAGCGCTGCACATGAGGCAATAAAAATCATCTTACTGCCCATATCCCACTTTTGAAAATTCAAGTTAATCTAATCCCCCTATGGATACTCTAGACGACATGAGTAGTCATACATCGACAAACATAGGTCAATTATACTAGAACCTCAATAAGCAAGATAGAGCTAATTGGATATCCCCTCGGTTATTACTGAGATGGACTTGTTCCGTCCAGACGGTCTGCTGCATCGTTCAACCATACGGTCTTGCTTGCCACATCCTGACGTTTACCAGGTTTTGCGTCCATATCAGGCACTCCCAGATATATAAAACCAAGCATTTTGTCCTTATCCCGAAGGCCAAATGCTTTGTTCATTAAAGAATGAAAGCATGGATCTCCCGTTCTCCACACTGCACCTAGTTCTAGAGCATGTGCTTGAAGCAACATATTCTGAATAGCCGCAAAAACAGCTCCATATTCTTCGAGTTCTATAATTTTAGGGTCGTCTGAGGGAACGACTGCCACACCGATTACAACGGGAGCACGCATCGCTTTGTTTATAGCTGATTGCCTTATCTCAGCCGTTTCCTCTGCACTCTTCTCTCCCTCTTTACTTAAAGCAATATCCGCTAGTGCATTCCCCAATCGCTCTCGGCCGCCATCTCTCATCACAAAAAAGCGCCATGGCTCCGTATGCTTATGATTCGGAGCCCATGTACCCGCTTCCAAGATCTGTTCAATATGATCCTGAGGAATGGAATCCTGCTTTACTTTTCCCACACTGCGGCGCGTACGAATTGCTTCATGTATATTCATTATTAATTCCTCCTAATATCTTCTAGTTGCTTCTATGATCCATTGTAGCAAAAAAAAGGTGTCCAAGATATCCGAAGGGTATACACTGAATTAGGCTGAAATTACAACAGGACGCGAATCATGCCGCGTCCTGTTCACATACGATGCTAATTAGTTCATTGGTTCATTAAACTGAAGGAGCGACAATCGTTTCAACTGGATTGTTGCCTGCATCAAGTCGTTCGCGCTCTTTCTCCCCTGCCTTCCGGAGCATCTTCTGACCACGCCAGCGGAAGAAGGACAAGATTCCCCGCACATATTCATCTGCAATCATGCAACAGTATATTCCGACCAATCCCCAGCCGTATTGTACACCTAGTACATAAGATAAGCCTGTCGCAATGATCCACATGGACCCGAGTGAAATATACATGGTAAACCGGGTGTCCCCGACCGCATTCAGAGAGTTCCCCAAAGTCATGTTCAGAAGTTTACCTGGCTGTAGGATCAAATTGAGTCCGAGCAACGAAACCCCGATCGCAATGATCTCTGAATCGGCTGTGAACAACCCTAGAATTTGAGCACCTAATACGTAGATAAGTAGGGCATTCACACCGACAAAAATAATCCCAATTCCAAAGGCACGATACGCAGCTTTGTACGCCTGCTTTGTTTGACCAGCTCCATACAGATGCGCGATCTGGATCTGTGCTCCAGTAGCAATGGACATTCCGAGTAAGAAACACATAGACTCGAGTGTATTCATATATGTTCTAGCGGCGAGCTCCGTCGCACCCAACTGAGCGATAAACGTATAAATGATCAACTGAGAAAATACCCAACAGGACATGTTAACACCCAGCGGCCAGCCGATATTCATAATTTCCTTGAACAGCGGTTTATCGAATAGACGGAATTCACGGATGTGGATCCGGTAATCGAACGAGCGCAGGAACATGAACATAAGTGCTACGACGGCTAGTAGTCTGCTAATCACAGTTGAAATGGCTACACCTGTCAGTCCCCACTGCGGCAGGCCAAAAGCGCCGAATATGAATCCATAATTCAAGAACACATGAATGATATTCATAACAACAGCCGTGTACATCGGCCCCCTCGTATTGCCTGTGTTCCGAATGACTGTACTCATCGTTGACATCATAGCGACCAGCACCATACCTCCGCCTACGATAGAAATATAGGTACCTGCGAGTGGCAACAATCGATCAGGCAGCTGGAGTACAGAAGCGATTTGAGTAGGCAGCATATATAACACAGCACTCAGCAGCACACCGATTAATGTGCTTACACTTAGAGCCATGATAGCAATTTTGCGTGCATCCAGATTTTTAAGAGATCCAAGCTTCTGTGCAATCAGTATACCTGCACCACTCGCCACCGTCATGAACAGCGTTGTCATCGCCTGAAACAACTGATTTGAGAATCCGACTACAGCAACCGCATCATCCGATATCCGGCTTACCATCAACGTATCTACTGCACCTAACAAAAATTGAAGAAACAATTCGATGAAGATCGGCCACGCCAGAACCCATAATGTAAATTTCGTTTTGTCTTTATCCAACATTCAAACATCCAACCTTCTTCTCAAGCTGAAGCGTAATTCAGCGATAGTCACTTACAACAGCTTCTAATTATAGATGGTATACTGGTTTTAAAATATCATTTTATGAACGTAAACTATAAAAATACAAACTTCAATATGGAGGAAAGGAACTCATTATATGACTATTCTTCACTTTACAGTCCCCCCACTTCCTGAGTACATCATTAGTGGAATCACTGAAGCTCCTGAGGGTGCCAAACACCCCAACAGAAGAAATATCGGTGTGTTCGATCTTCTTGTCGTCTGTAAAGGATGCTTATATGTAACGGAGAACGGACGTGCATTTGATATCGATGCCGGATCATTTCTTATTCTGCGCCCGGACACCCACCATTTCCCTACCCAAGGCTGCACGGTAGATACGCTTTACTATTGGCTGCATTTTCAGACCTCAGGAGGATGGAGCTCAGAGGGGTATAATACTTCATCTAAAAAAGAGGAATTATCTGAGCTTCAACCCTTCTCTCCAAACTACTTTACGGTTAAGGTCCCCCAGTACGGAAATTTAAGACAACCACAGAAGGCTTTCGATTTGTTGGATTCACTCGCTGCTCTTGTCCAAAATGGTCATAAGGTCCAATCGTTATGGCAACAACAGGTCCTGTTTCAAGAGTTATTCGAGCAGCTTACTGCAGCTATGGATCCCCCGATTTCTTCTCCACATTCAATTTGTGCCGAACAGGCAGCTGCCTATTTACGTACACATTACAGAGAGAATTTCCGGGCACAAGCACTCGGAGAAAGTATTAACTTTCATCCCGTGTATATCGCCCGCTGTATGCAAAAGGAATTCGGTTGCTCTCCAGTAGAATACTTACTGCACTATCGTATCGAAAAAGCTAAGCTGCTGTTATTGCAAACCGATCACACCATAAGCTGGGTTGCTGAAGACGTCGGGTTTAACCATGCTGCATACTTCACCTCCTGTTTCTCCAAACAAGAGGGTATGTCACCGCGGAAATATCGTCAGCAATTTTCGTAATATATCTTGCAATCCGGTGAGAAGACATTATAATAGGGGTAGAAGAACATGATAATGATTATCATTACCATGTGGTTGAGAACGCAGTGAGAATATATTCGAGATACTTCATATAAAGGAGAACCCGAGCCCTATGAGATCGAATCATCAACGTACCAACCTACAGGTTGACGATTACCTAGACCTGCTCAACCTTGCCATTCAGCTTGGTGACGCGAAATGGCAGAAAGAGATTACACGCAAGATGGAAATGACGCTATCTCTTCTTGAGCCTGCTCAATAAGCCATGAAAAAGCATTAGAATTCACACATATATCATTGTTTGTCTCATATAAATAGAAGACACCTAATGCATCAAAGAAGCCAAGGCACGCTTGGACATCTGATGCTTTAGGTGTCTTTTTCTGTTTAAAGATTATTCGCCTGTCTCATCCATAAACGGTTTATTTACATAGTTGTACATGAATGCCATAAATATAGTTCCACCGATCAAATTACCAATGGTCACAGGTACAAGATTGTACCATACTCCTCCAAGTGTAATCGTATCCGGATGGTTTACGACCAGTGCAATTGCAAAGGTGCACATGTTAGCAATACTGTGTTCATATCCAGAAATGAAGAAACAAAACACGAACAGCATCATCGCGAACAGTTTCGGTCCATCCCCCTTCAAACCCATCGGAATGAAAAAGGCGAGACAGACTAACCAGTTACATAAAATGGCTCGAAAAAAGAGCTCTGACACAGGGGCATGCATCTTCTTCTCGACCACCCCCATCAAAAAACCGTTCACAGCTGGATCATTGAACAATCCTGTCAGGTAAATCAAAAGAGCAAACGCAAAGGCACCTATGATGTTGCCAATATAACTTGTCACCCAAAGCTTTACGACTTGTAGCCACTGTAGTTTTTTGCGAAGAGCGGCATATGAGAAATAAAAGGTATTGCCTGTAAACAGATCCCCACCGCCATAAGCGATTAGAATGATAGCTGCACCAAAGGTTAAGGCTGCCATGGGGTATGCCCCCGGGGAATGAATATTATAGAAAAAGCTTCCTGTCTTAAAGGCGACAATAACACCAAAACCGATAAACATACTTGCTAGCGCTGACCGTGCCAAATAACGAATTTTGCTTTGTTTGAAAATCTTCATTTTCTTCAGCGCCAATTTCTCCACTTGAAGCAGGGATTCAACTTCCATGAATTCACTTCCTTCGTCAAAAGATCCTGATTTGTCAGTTGTTTGTTAATATTTTCATAGATTACATGTTTTATCCGACGAATGGAAGACCAATATATGTAAAATGAATCCTTACTCCTACTAAACATCCCTAATTTCCGCATCAGATAATACTTTTATACGATATTCATGAGGCGGTATACCTTCCAATTCCTTAAACACCCGAGTAAATTGCTTTGCATTCTCGAAACCGACGCTATTCCCGATGTCAGCAAGCTTCAATGTATGATTTCTAAGCATTTCCTTCGCTTTATTAATCCGGATTTTCTTCAGATATACAACAAAGCTCTCGCCCGTATGTGCCTTAAAAGCCTCACTAAAGTACGAATAATTTAAAGACACATGATTGCTGACCATAGCCATATTGAGCGGTCTATTATAATGTTCCTCCATATAAGTAATTGCCGCCTTAATCTCAGCATGTTCACTGTGCGCGCTTCGAATACTTCGCACATAGTCGTTCACCATTAGAAGCAAATGCTCCAGACTTCGGAAATAATCATGAAAGTGGCGGAAATTATCCAGACTCCCCGTCTTACGATAGAGCTTGATCACCTCAACAAGCGATTCTCCGTAAATACGGAACACCTCATCAAATACCTGCTCATTCATTCGCTTGCTAACCCGTTCCAAATAATCGACCTGCACATGAGGCATGTGCTCAATATGGAAAATCGATAACAGAAGTGCCTTCATCTCTCGCTCTCGATCTGTTCCGAGCATATTTCCAAGCCTTCGAATCTCCTCATCCGGCATCGGATAACTCCTTGCCTCTCCTTCGATATCCCCGTAACTCATCCGTCTCACATTGGGATAAATGAATGTATAGCTAAGAGCGATAATCGCTTGCTGATAACATTCCGGGAGATTGTCTGCGGTATACCCCTCCCGGCTAATACCGACCATAAGTCCATCCATTTCCTTTTCCGTGAATTGGCGGGAGAGATCTTCGAACTGACTATCCAAACTTCCAATTAGAACTAATTTTCCTTCTCCATCGAAGAAACAAGCACGAACTAGACTCCAGTTAGGCTCCATCGTATGCTTCACCAGCTGCTTCAGATCTTCGCTTTTCATCTGATTTCCATCTTCATATATATACTTCATTACTGCTACACGAAACGGACGAGCCACGGATTCCATCCCGATCACTTGCGAAAGCTCCTCAACATCCTGTGTAGAAGCCTCTTCCTTCATCAAAATCCCCATTAATCTACTCGACTTCACATGGTCTAGGTATGCCTCACTAGCAGCTATACGCTGCTCTAAATCAGCCTGACGGATGAGCGCTTCCTCGCTTTTTCGAAGTACCGCAAACAGTTCATCTCGCCGGATGGGTTTAAGCAAGTATTCCTTCACCTGATACCGTATGGCCGCCTTGGCATATTCAAAATCGTCATAACCGCTCAGGATGATTATGATTGGCTTTCCAGACTCGATTGCCCTAGATTCAGCAGCGATTCCTTCAATCAGGCCAATCCCATCCATCACGGGCATGCGAATATCGGTAATAACGATATCTGCCGGATGTGCCCTATATAACGCCAAGGCTTCCTGACCCTGTGTTGCTAAATCGATATGATATATGTCGGGAAACTCCCTCTCGATCATCATTTTCAACCCATAACGGATATTCTTCTCATCATCAACAATTAACAATCTTCTCATGTCAAATTGCCCCCTCCTGATAAAAGGACTTTAGGGAAGAACATCACTACCGTAGTGAACACACCTTCCTCACTCTTGATTTCCAGTCCGTATTCTTTCCCATAGAACAATCTTATTCGCTGATGTACATTGCGAAGTCCGATCCCTCCGGCCTGCTGCCCGCCACGTCCATAACCTTCCGGACCTCCAACAAGCTCCTTATCTGCTAAAGGGATTGCTTCATTTAACCTTCGCAAGCGGTAATCACCAATCCCAATTCCATTATCGGTCACAGCAATCGTAATCTGGTCATCTTCCCAAGAAATCACATCAATTCTTATGACTTGTTGCTCGACTTCCTGTTCAGGCCAAGCATGCTTCACCGCATTCTCAACAAGTGGCTGAAGTGACATCTTCAGCACTTCAAGCTCTAAAAACTCTGATGGTACATTCAGTATAAGTTCGATCGGTTCCTCAAAACGGATGTTCATGACATCAATGTAGTTACGAATATGCCTGATCTCATCTTTCAGCTTGACGTATTCTCCGGACCATTTAAAATTGTAACGCATCATCCCACCAAGCGAGGTGAGCGCATCGGATATCGTTCGCTGATCTTCCATTTCTGCAAGCATTTTAATATTCTCCAAAGTGTTGTACAGAAAATGCGAATCAATCTGGCTGTGCAGCGTACGGAGCTCCGCTTCCTTCGTGAGCGCCTGCTTCCGTATCCCTTGGGCAATCAGTTCATGAATCGTTTGAATCAGCTTGTTGAAATGATGTGCAAGTTCCCCGATTTCGCCTCCACCGCGAATGTCAATTCTTGCTCGAACCTCTCCTTTACGGACCTGTTTCATTGTTTCCGTTAATCGCCGTAAATTTTTCAGAATAATCGAGTTCATAAAGTAAGTCGTTACCGCCAGGATAACAATTAGAACAATGTTCACTGCAATGATCTGCTTCTGAGATTTGGATACGTTATTAAGCGCACCCTCCAGAGACACTACATTCAGCAGATGTGACTGTAGGCGCTCAACCGGAGTCGATATCAGCAAAAATGATTTCCCATTTACCTTAAATTGTTTATGAAGCGTCTCTTGCTGCTCACTCCCCTGGCTCTTAAATTCAAGAAATTCCGATGCCACCGCATCCCGAAGAGCCTCATTATGAGCTAGAAACGGCTGATTCTTATCCATAAACAAGGCCCCGTCACGATCTGCAATAACCATCTGGGAGCTCTCATCCTCTATACCTGCAAACGTCTTTGGCGCAAAATATTTAAGTAGCATCTCGACCTGAATGATACCAACATGGCGATTTCCTAAATAATTCTCACGCAACAGAGAAACCTTTGGCATGTCCTCGTTCATATTAGAAGCATACCGCCTTAAAATATCAGAGTCTCGGTAGTTAAATACCCAGCGCTCTCCTCCACTACCGTTCAACTGACTCACTTCGGGGTACCAAGGTTCCTCCGCAATCCTCCACTCCTGAAAAATAATCGGCCACATCTCCGTAACCCGATCATTATGCGTAAATATTCTTAGGTGTGTAATGTTGGGGTTATTAATCTGAATACCCACCAAATCTTGAAGTGGTCCACGAGCAAGCTCTAATAGCTCCTTCGTGCCAAAATCCTCCTCGGACGTAAGATAATCGTTGATTTCCTGATCCGAAATGGAGAGCTGGGCTGCCATCTCCATGGCTTCAATCTGATTCAGCATCGTCATCTTTTCCATCTCTAGCATAAACCGATTCTGATTCAGTGCATCACTGATATAGGTATCGCTAATCTGCTTAAAGAAATAGTTAGAAACCGCGATGCTTGGAATAACCAAGATAATGATATATGCCGCTACCAGCCGACTCTGCATTGATCTGCGCCCGAACCAGTATTTAAAGGATTGAAAAATAGTTGAACCGCTCCCCATGTTGTCACGTCCTACCACTCTATTTCAGCATTTGGTTGAAATGCTCCGTCAACTCGATTATACCCCTCACGATGTGGCAAAAGGCACCTCAATTCCGGTCTGTTCCGGATTTGAGGCACCTTGTGCACATTTGAATAACATACGAATTATTCTATATTTCATTCTAAAACGAATATAGCTGCTACTCTATGAACTCAGCGAGTTTCTTCATATTTCCTTCGTACATCTTCTGTCTGTATTCCTGAACTTTATCAAAGCCCAATGATTCACGCTTTGCAAGGTAATCATTCCAGAGCTGATCGAATTCGACATCCGTTTTTGCAAGGAGCATTTTCGGAAGAACTTTCCCCCACTCTTGCAGCACCTTACCATTAATAATGCCCTCTTCAGAATTACCTTGTGGATCGAGTTGGTCAAATTGCGAGAAGCTGTATGTCTTACCACGTGTCCAGTCTTCCATCTGCTTGAAAGGCTCTACGGAAGCTGGTGCCCATGCTGGCGTCATGTTCGTGTCCATCAACATCCAGAACGTATGGGATGCACCATATTTCTTATCAAATGCACCACGATCGCTCTGAAGCAACTGCTCCACTTCTGGTAGGAACTGATCCTTGCCATCAATCGTATCCCAAGTTACTCCCTTCTCCCCAAGGAACGTATCACGTTGACCCTCCTCGGAAATTAAGTAATCCAAGAAGCGGATCGCGCGTGCTTTGTCTTTTACATCCTTCGAGATCAGTGTGACAGTCCACCCAGAAATAGAAGGGCCCGAGAGGGTAGCTTGATCCATACTGGAATTAGCCGGTCCATCTACCGCAATATAGATAGAGTTCGGATCATTGGCATACAGAACATTCTGTTGGTTAGCAAGATCGCTTCTAGCATACAACATGGCAAAATAACGGCCCTGCGCGATCTTCTCTTCCATTTGTGGACGTTTATCAATGAAGATATCCTTCGATAACAGCCCTTTCTCATTAACCAGACGCAATGTTTTCAACCACTTCACAAAATCAGGATCGGTGAAACGATCGTACAGCTTACCGTCCTTCTCGTAAGGAATAGCAAGGAAGTTTTGGATATAGTGCTCTAGCGATGCATTGCCCTTATCATGGAAATCATACAAACCAAGTGGTATCAGCGGTTGTCCATTGATATCCGGAAATAATTTTTTAGCGTCCTCGAGTGCCTTCAGGAAGGCTTCCGGAGTCCTCATATCAGGACTTCCAATTGCTTCGTACATATCTTTACGTACAAGGAACGTCTGCGTTGAAGTCAGGTTATCTCCAAACTTCTCATAGTCTTTAGGTGATGACGAGGAGTTCGGATAACCGTAGACATTGCCATCTTCCTGGGTGTACCAAGACACTTTTGCCGGATCAGTTACCTTATAGAAGTATGGATCGTATTGATCCGCCAGCTCATTCAGTGGCAGAACGAGATCACCCTCGATCATTTTTTTGACAGCATCCTCATACCAGCCCAGTGTAATAAAATCTGGTAGAGATCCGGATGCAATCATCGCGTTCATCTTCTCCGCTTCATTACCAGCAGGGACGATAAAGTTTATATCTACACCTGTTTTTTTCGTGATGTACTTGGAAGTGATGTCTTCGCCCCATTTGTTAGGGAACCAGGCGAAGTTGATATACCAGTCAAAAGTGATCGGAGATGTATCCACAGACCACCCCGGCTGATCCTGTGTCAGCTTTACTTCTTCGACCGGTTTCTCTCCTTGATTCTCTTCGGCCTTCTTCTCCCCACCTGAAGAGCATGCAGTTGTAAAAGCCATAACGAGCGCGAACATCAGCATCAGGAGGTTTTTTGGTTTGTGCATCTTGTTCATGCGTTTTCCCCTTTTCTTGTATGAAAATAATATATATGCAACCCCTGCCGTAATGGCAAGAGAGGCTACCTTAGTAAAGGTTCTGCTCCCGGCTAACGCCGGCAAAGCGGAAAGTCAAAGCAATGCGTCAGCTCTGGCTCTCGGATTCTTAAGATCAACCCTTAATTGAGCCGATCATCATTCCTTTGACAAAATATCGCTGAAGGAACGGATACACAAACACGATAGGCAAGGTGGTAACCACCATGGTGGCAAGCTTGATCGATTGGGACGTTACGGTTTTCCCCACCCCACCCGGGATTTGGGCAAGCATTTGGTTCGAGCTGGATTGAGCTACTACCTTATACAAGTACGTCTGAATCGGTTGTAAATCAGTATTGTTAATATAGATCACGCCTGTAAAATAATCGTTCCATTGATAAACACCGTGGAACAGTGCGATTGTTGCGATAACGGGCATAGACACCGGGAGAACAACTCTCAGAAAAATAGACCAGTCATTCGCGCCATCAATTCTCGCGGCTTCCTCAAGGCCGTCCGGAATTTCCCGGAAGAACGTCATGAAGATAATCAGATCGAAGAAGCTAAACATTGCCGGAATGATATATACCATGAAGTTGTCCAGCATATGCAAATCCTTAATGAGCAGATATGTTGGAATGAGCCCCCCACTGAAAAACATGGTGAAGGTACCGATTAAGATATATATTTTTCCACCGATAAGACCTTTACGAGAAAATGCATAAGCAACCATGGCCGTGAAAAATACGTGAAGCACAACACCAAGCAGCGTTTTTGCTACGGTAATTCCCATCGCAGTCATAATACCCGAGCTTTGAAACACAGCGACGAAGTTCTCGAAGCTGAATATCCTCGGCCACCAATAAATCCCGCCCCGCATCCCGTCCTGCCCTTCATTCAGAGCATTCACAATGACATACCAGATCGGATATAGCGTTACGAAGCAGATGATAAGCATGCCGATATTGTTAACGAAATCAAATATTGCCTCACCCTTGGTTTTACGCTTGAGACTTAACATGATTGCCAGGCTCCCCTTTCTAGAAAAGTGATGTGTCGTTCAGTTTTTTGGTCACCTTGTTCGCAATCAGCAGCAAAATAAGGGCGATGACTGACTTGAACAGTCCTACTGCAGCTGAATAGGAATAACGTCCGGACTGCATCCCTGTCTGATATACATAAAGATCGATTACGTTACTCGCACTTTCATTCAGCGAGTTTCGCAGTACTAAAATTTGATCGAAATTTGAACTAAGTACACCGCTGACAGCCAGGATAAACAGAATCGATATTGTGGATTTGATACTTGGCAGCGTAACATACCACATTTTCTGAAAACGCCCCGCACCATCAATCGTAGACGCTTCATACAATTCAGGAGACACACTCGATATGGCTGCCAGATAGATGATGGCAGACCACCCAAGCTCCTTCCACAGATCTGACGCGACGACAATACCCCAGAAATAACTCGGTTCGGCCAGATAACTAATCGGTTCTTCTATAATTTTCAAAGCCATCAGCATATGATTGATAATGCCTATATCCGCGAGCCAGTTCGTTAGAATACCACCCAGAATAACCCAAGATAGGAAGTGGGGCAGATATGAAATTGTCTGAACCGCTCGCTTAAACCGGATGGACCGGACCTCATTCAGAAACAGAGCAAAGATAATTGGAAGCGGAAACCCAACGAATAGCTTGATTAGGCTTATGCCGAGGGTATTCCTCATAACGGTTACGAAATTATCATCTTGAAAAAATTCCTTAAAATGCTGTAAGCCAACCCAGGGGGCTTCCCCGATCGATTTCACGATATTAAATTCCTTAAACGCGATAATTACGCCATACATAGGAATGTAGTTAAAGACAATCATCCACGCGATTCCTAGCAGAGCCATGATCTGTATGTGCCTCTGCCCGTAAAATTTCCTCAGCCATTTCCGGCGGGATTCAGCCTTTAATTTCTGATTTAACGGAGCTGCTGAAACAGTACCGATACCGTCTTCGGCAGTCGGTTCGGATTTCCATTGATTTTGCATGATTCTGACCTCCAAGTGGCTCCACCAAAAATGTAAACCCTTTCAACCTATGTAATTATTGTAGTTGCTTCTCCCATGTTGTGTAAGGGTTCAGATTTCGTATCGAGGGTGCCATTTTTCGGTTTTATTTATAAGGAGAAACATAAAAAGGCGCGAACCGCAGATAAATATCCGCTTGTTCACGCCTTTTATATGAAACAGTCATTCGTTACCGGATTAAAGTAAAATCCTTACTTGTTCGCGCTATCTTCTTCACTGTTCTCTAATTTGCTCTCATAGTCCATTAGAAATTTATCTCTCATCAGCTTCTGCATGATAAATCTCTCCTGGTCATTCAAGCCTTCCTGATTCTCTTGTATGATCATGTTGTCAATGTTGCGTTTCAGTACCTCGTTTTGCGTATTCAATACGGTTCACTCCTTTGGAATTTATGCGCTTTCCGCACTTTCTATATGACCCTGCGTCTAATAATGGGAACATATATTACTAACCAGCTCCGTTAGATTAAAACGGAGCATCGTTAGATGCTACGGAAGTTCGTACATCTTCGAAAAGATACCGACCGTACCTATCGCTTTCGCTGGTCTTAGCCGCTACTTCCGATCGATCAGGATTCCCTTACTAAGGGATTTTTGCTTCTTATTCGTATTGACGAGCAAGGGTAGCTTTCTGGTTTCCTTGACCATAGGAGATTGGCATAGTAAACAGACAGGTTCTGTTTCAAATGCAAAATCATCCCGGATCCATCCTTTACAATCATCCTTCGTACATGACCACACTTCTGTCATTTCTTCGGGGATGCTTTCCATTGCGTTCTTACGCGAATACATGAACACTCCTCCTTGTCCTCGTCGCAGAATAATAAAACAAAACTGCCCTTAATGTTACACATTAAGGGCAGCCCGCCTTTTGGTCTTACAGTTTTACAACGTTTTCAGCTTGTGGTCCACGGTTTCCTTCAACGATGTTGAATTCTACGCGTTGTCCTTCGTCCAACGTTTTGAAGCCATCGCCTTGGATCGCGCTGAAGTGAACGAATACATCGTTTCCGCCTTCAACTTCGATAAAACCGAAGCCCTTTTCTGCATTAAACCATTTAACAGTTCCTGTTTGCATGGGGTGTACCTCCTTGAAGATTATTTACATGACCTTTTTTTACTTCGTAGACGAATAAAAAAATTCACATATTGTACAAGGTTACCTGAAATTACAACCCTCTACAATATGTGAATTCAGGTCGATTTCGATAGTCATATATTATCACATTTAGTGTGCGTTGGCAAATGTTGATGTTATTTTTTATGAGAAATCTTTTTATTATTATTACGCAAAGGATAAGAAAATTATAACACGACACGTAAAATTAACCTGTTATTTTCCTCTGCCTTTAAGTTATTCCTTACTACTTCAACAGTTCCAAAATGGTCTCTTTCCAGCGGGCCAGCACGTCAGATGGATCTTTAAGCGTGATCGTTACACCCGTGTTAATCTCCGCATACTTGGCCACATCTTCCCGAACCGAAACCACTTCGGCTGCAAAACGCTCGCGTGGATGACAAGCATCAGGTAGCTCTGGCAATCGAGATAACTTAAGGCGTACATAATGGGCAATGCCTGCATGAAAGGCAACAAGCGTAGCTTGACCGCTTCGGATGATATTCCCCGTCGTCACCGTATCAGGCCATAGTGCCAGTCGCAATCGCTTCTGGTCTAATGCTACAACCTCTCCTACACTAACCATTGCTGTATGCGGCCAATAATCCTCTGTAACCGTAAGTAGCATCATCGCTTCATGCTGCTTGTCCTCTAGATTTAACCCATTTAATAATTCATGCAATGAAGAAGAAATTTCGCTTCGTTCAGCCATGCGCTATCTTCCTTTCTTGGAATGCCTTAAAACCGATCCAATAGTCTTTTCATTATACATAATTTTGCTTGAGACGAAGCACTTCTTCTCATTTTGACATCATATGTAACTATTTTTTTCTCAACAAATGGTTATGGAACAAGCTAAGAAAACCATACCAGTGTTAAAAGGCCGGGCACCCGCTGGAATCCGAACAAATGCTTTATGACTTTAGCTTAGCCGTTAAGGGGGGATTTTCATTGATAGAATTCACCGGTGTTCAAAAATACTTCGGCCAGTTCCACGTCCTGAAGCAAATCAACCTAAGTATTCAGCAGGGAGAAGTTGTCGTCATTATTGGTCCTTCTGGATCCGGCAAGAGCACTCTGCTCCGATGCATCAACCGACTGGAGCCAATCACCGAGGGTAGCTTGTTCGTGAATGGAGTTCCTCTTCATGAGAAAAAGATTAACATCAACCATTTCCGCCGTGATATCGGCATGGTCTTCCAGCATTTTAACCTCTACCCTCACATGAAAGTGATCGACAATATTATTTTGGCACCGGTAAATGTTCTTGGCATGACAAAAGAAAAGGCAGTAGAGACAGGAATGGCGTACCTGAAAAGAGTTGGAATTGCCGATAAAGCGGACAGCTATCCGTCCCAATTATCTGGAGGTCAACAGCAGCGTGTGGCAATTGCGAGGGGGCTGGCCATGAACCCCAAAATTATGCTGTTTGACGAACCAACCTCGGCTCTCGACCCTGAAATGATCGGCGAGGTACTGGATGTGATGCGCTCTCTGGCCCATCAAGGAATGACGATGGTTATCGTTACGCATGAAATGGGCTTCGCACGCGAAGTCGCGGATCGTGTCATCTTTATGGATGAAGGCAAAATTGTGGAAGACTCTGCTTCCGGCTCTTTCTTCGACAATCCTGAAGAAGAACGGGCAAGAGCATTCCTCAGCCGGTTAATTCATCACTAAATCACAATATTGTTTTGAAAGGGGACATGAAGATGAAATTACGCACAAGGCGAACGATAAGATGGACTGCAGCTCTGCTCTCCCTCCTAATAGCTCTAGCTGCTTCCGGATGCGGCGAGAAAGCACCCAATACACTGGAAGCTATCAAGAAACGAGGCAAAGTCATTGCAGGCGTCAAATATGATACCAAACTATTCGGCCTTCAAGATCCGTCCACGGGGAAGGTTGAAGGATTTGATATCGATATGGCTAAAGCGCTGGCAAAAAAAGTGCTTGGTGATGAAACGAAAGTAGAGCTGAAAGAAGTAACATCCAAGACCCGAATTCCATTGCTCCAAAACGGTGATATCGATTTGATTATCGCCACCATGACCATTAATGAAGAGCGTAAGCAGCAGGTCGATTTTAGTGATGTGTATTTTGAGGCGGGACAATCGCTGCTTGTGAAAAAAGGCAGTCCCATTCAGGGACTAGAGAGCTTAACAAAGGACTCCAAGGTACTTGCCGTCAAGGGCTCTACTTCAGCGAAAAACATTCGAGAGAAGGCTCCGGATGCTACCGTTCTAGAATTTGAGAATTATCAGGATGCGTTTACCGCACTGAAGGCCGGTCAAGGTGATGCGTTGACCACAGACAACTCCATCTTACTCGGTATGCAGCAACAGGATTCGAACTATGTACTTGTGGGTGGTAATTTTACTGATGAGCCGTACGGAATGGCTATTCGCAAGGGCGATACGGAGTTTGTTAACACAGTTAATGAATTGCTCAAAGAAATGAAGGAAAACGGGGAATATGACAGGCTATATGAACAATGGATGGGAATAAAACCGGAGTAAAGCTATTGCTTGCTTACGGTAGATCCAAGTATCTTGCTGCAACACAGCAAACTTCATTTATATTGTCTCATGAGATATAACGGTCATTTTTCTGGGGCGTGGCGGTACGGTATCTTATGGTATCCGTATCGCACTACCTCTACTCCCTTATGAAAGGAGGATGAGGCGTTTGAAAACCTTGAATCGATTTTGGGATTTCACCGTGCTGTTCGATCATTGGGACCGATTTATCGAAGGATTCGGAAATACCGTATGGGTAAGTTTGATGGCTCTTGTCGGCAGTGTAATCCTCGGTACGATTATTGCTGTCATGCGAATTTCACCCGTTCGAATATTAAACATGATCGGAACGACTTATGTTGAATTTATCCGGAACATCCCGCTCCTCATTGTCGTGTTCTTCTTCTTTCTAGGTCTGCCTTCACTCGGTGTGCCTATCGACGGATTTACTTCCGGAACCCTCGGCCTGATCGTTTATACCGCCTCCTTTATAGCCGAAGCTATCCGGGCCGGTATTCAAGCTGTTCCTGCCGGTCATTCTGAAGCTGCACGTTCCTCTGGACTAAGCTATCTGCAAACGATGCGTCACATCGTGCTGCCCCAAGCGATTAAAATTGTGCTGCCTGCTATCGGAAATCAGCTAATCAACTTAATCAAGAATACTTCCATATTAACTGTCGTTGCTGGTTTAGACCTTATGTATCAAGCTGATTTGATCAGCGCAGATACTTTCCTTCCTTTTCCGGTGTACACGATCGTTGCTTTATTCTATCTCTTACTCACGGTCCCACTCAGTTTTGCCGTCCATTACATGGAACGTCGTTTTGCTAAAAGTAATTAAGCTCAATAGTTTGCATTTAGGGAGGTGACCAGCTATGGATTTTATCGGCGCTTATTCCTGGCCCAATATTCGTTATCTTCTCGAAGGATTTATGGTAACACTTCAGGTAGCCGGCTTATCCATATTGTTCAGCTTCGTTCTCGGGTTATTAATGGGTATTGTGCGGTATACTCGCTTGCCTATTATCGCTCAATTCACCGGGTTTGTTGTAGATATACTCCGCAATCTGCCGCTATTGTTCATCATCTTCTTTATCGGTATGGTACTGCCTCAGACTGGAATAAACATATCGATATTCTGGGCAGCTGTTGCAGCATTAAGCTTGTTTGAAGGGGCGATGATAGCTGAGGTTATCCGCAGCGGCCTTATATCGGTCGACAAAGGACAGATCGAAGCGGCCCGATCCTCAGGTCTCAGCTATGTCCAGACACTAAGGCATGTCATCCTACCAATAGCTTTAAGACGCATGTCCCCACCTATGGTCAGCCAATTCATCTCACTCCTAAAAGACACTTCTCTGGCAGTCAGCATTTCTCTTCCCGAGCTTATGCACCATATACAAATTCTCAGCGGATCTAATTTCAATTATGTCATCCCAGCGCTCCTGCTCGCATCAATACTATATTTCACAATCAATTATTTGTTATCTATTGTCGCAAAACGACTGGAGGCACGGCAAACCTAATGCGCTTTCAAATTGTATAGATTATTCTCATGCCCTATATTACAATAAACGTAAGCTTAGTTGATGTTTACAAAATTTAGTAATAAAAGTCGATTGAATTCATATTCACAGGTGGTGAGAGCCGAATGAACAAACAGCAATGGATGGAACTCCAGCGCAGACCGTGGAACCGAAAAATTATGAATGCCTACTGGATCGTCGTTTTTTTTGCGCTGATTACAGAGCTTGCGGTCTTGTTCATTATGATCGGTCAACCGCCGCTTGATTTACATGAATATATAATCTATCAAATGATACTCCCCTTCTCCTTACTGCTTATGCTCATGGGGAGCAGTGAATTTATTATCCACAGGTTAAAACAGGAGCAGCCTTATCTGATTATTTTCACCGGAAGCACTCTTGCTTCTATTCTCATTGCTACCCACTCAACCGTCAACGGAATCGAGTATTTACTGCTCTTCCCGATGATGTTATCTCTTTTCTACGATGAGCGTCGAAAACTGGTCTTTGCCATGATCTCAGCTGTCGTGCTTCTAACGATTTTATGTTTCATTTCTCCACATTTATATACTAGCTCAACCATTCAAAGCATCATCATTTATATTGCTATCATGGTAGGTGCCTTCGCCATATTATACGGGTTGTTAAACCAGCGAAGGGACCTGCTTAAACACTTAAGAAAAGCTATTCAATCAGAACAGGATTTGCTCATCCGGACGGTCATCATGGACCGTCAGACCAAGCTTGATGCGCTAACGGAATTGTATAATCATAAAACATTTCATGAATACTTAGACCATCTAATTACCCAAAGCGACAAGTATGAACTGCCGTTACAGTTAGCTATTCTCGACATTGATAATTTTAAGAATGTGAACGATACATTTGGACATGCCGTTGGGGATATCATTCTTCAGCGGGTTTCCCAAGTTATACAGCAAACTGTCCTGTCCCCCGATGATATCAAGGCAAGGTTCGGTGGCGAAGAATTCGCCGTTATTTTTACGGACAAGACCCCTGCACAAGCATTTGAAACCACCGAGCAGATCCGAAAACAAATCGAAGCGCTGAGTCATCATGAAATGAACGGCAAGAACGTTACGATTAGTGTAGGACTTGCATCTTATCGCTATGGTACGGGAAAAGCCGCTATATTCGCTGAGGCAGATTCCATGCTTTATGAAGCCAAACGGAACGGTAAAAACCGGACAATCACTGAACTGCAGCATCCGGCTGTGTAATCCGAAAATGGATGTTTAATAAATTGATTTGGGCAGTTTTCACAATGCTCACAGGAGGGAAATCCATGACTAATCCTTTATTATCACGTATCGAACAAATTCAAGAGAACATTTCATTCACTGGAACAATCCTTGTACGAAAGAAAGAGGATGTTCTGGCCGATATGAGCTTTGGTTATGCCAATCGTGCTGAACGATTAAATAATCATGCAGGGACACGCTTCGGGATCGCATCCGGCTGCAAAATATTCACGGCCATTGCCATTTGCCAACTTGTAGAAGAAGAAAAACTATCTTTGGATACCAAACTGCACGAATGTCTTGATGAATCATTTCCTCACTTCGATAAAAATATCACGGTCCACCACCTTTTGACTCACACGTCGGGTGTGCCTGATTATTACGATGAGGATTTCATGGATGACTTTGAGGAATTGTGGATTGAACGGCCTATGTACCATATGCGTAGACTCCATGATTTCCTGCCCTTATTCCAGAATGGAGAAATGAAATTTGCTCCGGGTGAACGGTTTCACTACAACAATGCAGGATTCATCCTGCTTGGATTAATCATTGAAAAGATTAGTGGTGAGAAATTTACAGACTATGTTCAAGCAAGAATCTTTGACAAGGCAGGCATGAAGGATTCTGGTTATTTCGCCCTTGACTCCCTTCCTGGAAATACAGCTGTGGGATATATCGATCTTAAAGACGGTACGTGGAGAACGAATGTGTATTCGATCCCGGTGCAAGGCGGTTCCGATGGCGGAGCTTTCGTTACAGCACAGGATATGTCGAACCTATGGGATGCGCTTATGAACTACAAGCTGTTAGGTCAGGCAATGACCAAGGAGCTGCTCACCCCTCATACTGAAGGTGAAGATGGTTCCTTTTATGGATACGGCGTATGGATCGGGAAACAGAACGAACAAGTGGTCAAGTATCATGTTATGGGTTACGATCCTGGTGTGAACTTTCACTCTGCCTACTATCCGGCTTCAGATATCAACCTTGTTGTGTGTTCCAACATTTCATCTGGAGCCTTCCAGATGATGATGGGTGTTGAAGAAGAATTAGGGTTGTAAAAACGGTTGACCAAAGGACTTCTCCTTGGTCAACCGTTTTTTTATCTTCATAGTCTTAACTTTTTATTTTCCCACCTGAATGGAGCTATGCTCCTTGATTTGGGTGTTAATCCACTCCCGCTTGGACAATAACCAAGCATCCTCTCTTGGATAATTGCTAAATGTGATTGGCTCATCAAGTCCCTCTTCCAAAGCTTCTAATACATACTCACGGCCATGGATGTCTTCAAGAAGCCGCAGCGCTCGTAAATCCTGAAGTGCTTCCTGAAGTACCTCAAGGCGTATGGACTCGATCGGACCCTCTTCACCAGGATACACCAAGAAGGAATCTCCGGAAGGAAATGCAGCATCGGCATCTGTAACCTGGAACGGATCCAGTATCTTCGTAGCGTACTGAGAATACCAGAAGTTATATCCCCAATGCAGAAAACCTGTTACGTCATATTTGTACAGCTGCATGCCCAAAATGCGGTTACGAGCAGAAGGCATACTGAAAAAGCGGTTCGATACTTGCTTGTACTGTACACAGCAATAATAGGTCCATAATGGTGTTACTTCATGCTGAAGAAAGTCTTCCATATGGTCATTCGCAGGCACTGGAATTTGTACTAATCCTCTGGAGTAAAAATCATAGTCAGACAACGCATCAATAATAGGGAAGTCCGGCAGCAATGATCTCACGATCTGGCTAGCTTTCTCGTAAGACTCCAAATTACCTATTGTAGGCTCGTCCGAAATGTGGAAATAACTGTTATTCTCCAGTCCATGATCATTGATCCAAGCTACTAACGTTGGCAAAAGCTGCTTCAAAAAGGAATGATACGCTTCGCCAGCAGCATCCGTCTCCCAGCCGAATATCCGCTTGTACTCTCCATGAACCGTAGCCATAATCTTCGGAGCATGCTTCGCTCCCCACTGGGTAAACAGATGGGAAAATTCAAAGTACTTAATCCCGTTCCTCTGACATAAATCAACCCATCTTTCTAAACGGTCAAAACCAAACTTATAGCTCTGGTCCTCCATTACCTCAACATCAAGCAGTTGAACCGTTGGACGTTCTCCACCTACTTGAGTATCGAGCGGCGGAGTGAACAAAGGCGTAAGCAGCATATTCACCCCGTGCTTTACAGCCGTCTCCACGTAGCGATCAATTAATTGCCAATGTCGCTCGCTAAATACTTCTACGTTATATTCTGTTACCAGGCAGTCGACATGAAACCATTCTGTGTGTAGCAGCTTCTGCTCAGGTAGGAGAGCTGGAATCAGTTCCAGTTCAAATTGTTCACTTCCCAGAGTCTCTCCCTTTGAATTTTCCAAGTGAATTCTAATCGTATATGTACCGGCCTCGACTTCCCCTTCTGGATCCACCGTGATCCAGATCGCGCGCCATTGTCCTGGTAAAGCCGCCAGCGTCTCCTCTTCCGAAATCGGATGGAGCGGGTCTGGATACAGCCCCGGAGTAGATCGCAGCACATGTTCATCATGGTCTGCGAATACTGGCAATTCGGACGGAACAACGCCAACTCTCCGAACCGAGATCCATTCGGATAATTCGGATTCTACCCGTATATGAATTCCTTTTATCAATTGATCCGAACGGTAAGCAACTTGAAAAGAAAATGCCTCATTCATCAGTGAACTTCCCTGATTCTTTACAGGTTCATTCAATTCTGCATCCGGAAATACTTTGGCTAACGAACTAATAATGCGAGTCTCATACTTTGGCATGATTCGAGCCTCTCTCCTTTAAGTTCTTTTGATGTGTTGAAAACGCTTTTAATTCATCCCCCATCTTCTACAAGACAACCTGCACTTCCTGCAAACTCAACGAAAAAACTGCCTTTTTCAAACATGGATATAAAGTGGGAATATATACCTTAAATTCAACCATGCTGCAACTCTTGAAGCTAAACGTTCGTTAATAAATGAAATGAATAAATAAGGGGCGTTTATTATGAAAAGAGGTTTTAAATCGCTGATCGTAGCTATGTTTACCTTCAGTTTAATATTTGGCCTTCGTATACCAGATGCTTCTGCCTTGTCATGTGCAAAGTCACCGACTGTAACTGAGGAGATGGAGTCTTCCGCACTTGTATTCAAGGGAACTCTCATTTCTGAAGCCTCTGATTCAACGACCTTTCAGGTGTCCACTTGGTGGAAGGGGGATTCTACGAAAACAACGGTCACTTTACAGAAAAGCATATGGATCACGTTCACAAAGGGCGCAGAGTATATTGTATTTGCAAATGATCATAAGGGCACATTAAACCCGAATTTATGTGGCAATACGGGACCTAGTACGAATGTTAATATCGAATCGTTTGGTTCCGGCACAGAGGTGACTATGCCGCTGAAGGAGCACAACCTTGCCTTTGAAGCTACTCTCCTAGGAACGATCATCATAACCATTATGAGTGCGATCGGCGTGATTCGGAGATTTTTATGATGGGTAACAAAAAATGTATTTTCTTCGAACCAAACCTTCCTACTTTACGTAATAGAGGAATAAGACACATCATTCTTGTTACCGGGAGGTTCATCAATGAAACAATGGCTTGGAATCACGATTATGCTCCTATTCTTATCCGGCTGCTCTCTAGTAGAGGAAGTAAACAACTCTCTGGACTACACCGAACAAGCTACAACCTTTGTTAACGAAGCAACTCAGTTTGCCGGTACAATTCCTGATCTGGCACAGGAGGCAGCGAGTAACATAGATGCCAAGGAGAATCTAACCGAGCAACTGGAGAACATGAAGACCAAGATTGCTGAATTCAATGGTCTGGAAGCGCCTGCATTCGCTCAGAACATTCACGATACCATTGTCGGATATAACGAAACCTTAAATGAGCAGATCGATACGTATAAAACGCAGATCGACAACGGGATTACAGACTTTAAGAATACGGAAATGGCTCAGACACTAAGCCAAATTCAAGAAACGATGGATCAGATCAAGAGTCTAGCACCATAATAAGAATAAGACAGGATAAAGGTCAGAGTTATATCTGAAGCCTCTATTCTGTCTTATTTTTTTGCGCCATCCTATTCATTTGGATAAAGTTCATTCAAGAAACGTACCGATTGGTTAATAAGCGCCTTTAACACGTCCGTGTCTATATCGTCTACCTTGTTGATGTAGACACATGCTTTTCCAGCTGTATATTTCCCGAATCCCTTTAACAATTCATCCCGCTTCGTGTCACCTGTCGCAAAGTATAGACTGATCTTCGCTTTACGAGGGGAAAATCCGACCAGCGGCGCATCGCCTTCATGTCCAGTCTTATATTTATAATGATAGGACCCAAAACCGATAATGCTCGGTCCCCACATCGTCGCTTCATAGCCTGTCGTTTCCGTGAAAATATCTAACAGCTTGTACGCATCCTCACGTTTTTTGGGGCTATCGACATTCTCGATAAACTCCAGAACACTACTGTCCGTCGGCTTGGTTTTGGGTTCATACATATATGATGTCACTCCTCCTTATTTATCTAGGTATTACTAAGTATCACCAAGCTGTTCACCATTTGTCCTGTCAGCATCCCCCGCTTGGCTCGGGTGATTCACGGTCACAAGTTCGATTGGATCCAGGAGGAAGCTCTTACCTTTCAAATATGCCCGGATATACGCTTGGGCGAGTGGCTGTTCTTGAATTAGCGACTCCGTTTCTCTCGGGTCAGAGGCATGATGGCAATAGTTCTCGATCATGAACATGATGAAAAAGAGTTCCAAATCCCGGATATAATCTGTTTCGAGGGGGCTAACACTCTTATAACCTTCAATAAGCATACGTCTTGGTTTCGTATGAAGCCCTACGAGCGCCCCGGCCATGTCGTATAAGAAAAAGCCATAGCCACACATACCGAAATCAATCGGATAAGGCATGCCATCCTTAAACACAATATTACTAGGATGCAAATCCCCATGAATCAGACCATAATGATGAACACCTGTGTGCATTTTTGAGAGAGACAATATGATCTTCTCTGCGGCTGTTTGGTACATCTCCCAACCTTCACATGATAAGAAGCAAGCGTGGTACCGCTCCAAGCGTTCCATCTTCCCTCTGAAGCTGTCAGCATCCCAAGTAGGGCGCACAAATGCAGACGACGGAACAAAATCTGCCGCTGTTTTATGCAGCCTTCCCATCAACTGTCCCATCAGATAAGCTTGGTCTTCTGTGATTGCCGTACTAGCGTGCTCTCCGTCAACCCAGCGCATCATTGTGACATGCGGGCGGTAATATCCCGCTTCTGTCTCCATCTCCAGAACATACGAGCCTTCACGGCTAGCTACTCCGATTGGAAGTGACAGATCTTCTGATCTAGATAATGCTTGAAGAAATTCAAGCTCAGAGTGAATCTCCGCCCGGCTCATCCGGTCTGAATGGATTCGCAGCAAGTAAGCTTCGGCGGTGCCTGTCTCAATTTTGTATGTAATCGTATCGGAAATCCCAATATATCGGATCTTCTCCCATGGCACATCATACCGCTGAAGCGCCGAAAGTGCGACTTGTCTTGCCCTGGCCATCAATGAATGTCTGAGAGCTTCCGTATCAAACTGAAAAAATGGTTTCATCTCCATCTTTATCTCCCCTCACATCGTTAAGCGTTATATCTTTCATTGTGAGGTAATCATCTCCGTTATTATAGGCACAGAATGATTAGAAAGATGTTTTACACAACCTTTTTGAGATGCTTAGCTAAGCAAGTTGAACTATAGTTAAAGCCTCTGCATCACTACGAATGCGGATCATCCTTCCGATCACTGTTGTCCCCAAATTTCTTCTGATCCTTGTTATATGGCTGAAATTTGGGGACAAAGGTGACCGCTATCGCTTCTCCAGCATGATTCCGCCTTCTCCGTTGTAGTCTCTGTGGTGCATCTAATTCTTGGAATACACAATCTTCTTGATGCTTTCAAAGGAAAGACAAAACTGCTCTGACAATTGATCCATCGTAACACCGCCGGAAAACTGGTGGCGAATCTCTTCATTCCTGTGGTTTAAATAGGCTCTGGCCCCTGTGTTCTCGCCCCACTTCTTCCGTGATCCTTCCGGTCTCGGGACATACACCACTCCACCCTGCACATATTTCTGGATCTCCCTCAGCAGCTCTGCCGGGAAAATTTCATCTGCATTCCTATATTTCATACGCGCTCTGCTCCTTAAAAAAATTAATAAATTTTAAGGTTGCAAAGTCTGCACGATAAACTGATTTCTTGCTTAAATATTTAGCAGCGGTTATGAAACACTCAGCTCCATACACTCAACCGCTTTGCTTATCGCGCAAACCTGCATGGAGCGAGCCATCCACCTCACCATATAGTACCCCACCTTTCTGGAATAATATCTCAAGTATATAATACAGTCAGAGTCTATTAAATACTCATTACATAATGGTAAGTGGGTCACAACATCTAGAAAAGCCCACTTCCATTCTCATGGATAGTGGACTTTTCTAGTTGTTAAACTCAATCTTAGTTACTCAACAGGACCTATGTTGATCAAACTGACATCAGACAAGGTGATTGTCGTATCACCATCTTCGGTACCCGAAATGTTGCCTATATCAAATGAAATTCGAGTATCAGGATAACTATCTTCTGTCGTATCAAATGTAAAGGTGAAAACCTGCTCTTCTGTTGTCAGTTCAACCTGATTTCCAAAAAATCCATGCCACTCATAGTTAGATGCCGCATCGACCCATCCGATGCCTAGGCTCATTTTCCGACCCTTCTCGGCTTTTGCCTTAAAAGTGAGCTTGTATTTAAAACCTCGCTGAATGCCAAATCCTTCGTTAATGACTTGACGATCCCAGGGGTTTTGCCCGACATCTCCAATTTTAGCTTGGAGCTGTTGGTTGCTGACACTCACCTCAAGGTCCTCGGGATTGCCTTCCACATGAGTAAACCAACCCTCAATTCCTTTGGAGAAGTCTCCATTCGGAATCAGATTCACGTTAATGGGCTGTCCTCCTTGGTCTGCACTCTGATTAACCTCAATTAACAACACGTTATGGATGAACATGGTATGCGGTCCAGTTGATAGCGGATAACCTAACCCAAATGCAAGTACAGCTGCGGGATCCGAGGTATCCCCCATCGAAAATGTATAAGCATATTGCTGCTTCCTCTCGGTCAGCTCGATTTGCTCTTCCATATACTTCGTATAATCGCCTTCGTTCTGTGAGACGACGACTTGCAACGATTTCGGACTGGATGCCGATGCCTCGAATGTGAGTCGGTATGTTTTCCCTGCCTCAAGTTCTAGCTGTCCCTGTTGCAGCAAGGCATCCCACCAATCTTTACTTGTGCCGGGTAAATTAATAATCATACCTCCACCCTCGGCATCTGAGGCTGACAGATCATTAGGGACCATCTCCCAATGACTCTGGCCTGCTGTAAGCTCTCCATTTTTCACTTTATTCTGCGAAATATCCACCCAGCGTGTATTATAATTCACACCTTCAAAATCTACATAATAGTGATTTCCTGCCGTTAGTGAAACCGGTGGGAAATAGACCGTATTGTATGACTGCCATCCACCCGTGTCCCCGAAATTGAGCTCCGACTGTGCGACAATTTCGCCATGTTCGTCCTTGATACTGAAAAGAACCTGCGAATCACTGCTCCCACTGGCCATTCGGGCGGATAGTACGTAAATCCCGTCATGATCCACTTCGATTTTATATTGCATCAGGTCCCCTTTATCCATGTAACCGACATGCTTGCCACCTTCGACCGAATCCTCCAGCTGCAAGCCTTGCATCAACCAGGCTTCGGTTGCAGGCACATGTGCGTAACCATTAACTGATACAGGTTTTCCTCGTTTCGTCAGACGAACATTGTCCACATATGCCGTACCCTTGGAACTGCCAAATAACAGTTTAAGTTCGGACTTCGCAACAGGCACTCCATCTCCAATCAGGATTTCTCCGGTATACGTCTTCATCTCTTGGTCAAGCCGAAGGTTCCGCCCTTGATGAACTTGAATGGAATGCCCGTCACTACTGACAAGTTCAATGTCCATACTCCGCAGCGTATCTGCCTTGGCTTCAAAGGAGAAGCCATATGTTGTATTTGCCTCAAGCTTCAAATCCGGTTGTGTAACCGCGACCTGCCCAGGCTCACCATTTGTTTGCGTTACATCAACAACTAGTTGACGCTCCATAATCGGGAACTTCAAAAAATTATTAACATCGATCTTGGCTGCAGCACCCTCCTGAATACCGCTAGACCAGAAACCTAGACGATTCTTGCCTTGATCAAAAGTTCCATTGAAGATGTAATTTCCATCGGGAAGTACATTCCGTTCCACAGTCAGAGGGTCAGCCGAGCCAACCTCGATTAGTCGAACGTTTGCAAGCAGAACCGTTGTATCATCAAGTCCCAAATTAAATTCAAATCTGGCATTATGATCAGAACTATCCCGCATGTTAAATGTATATTCGTAAGACTGCCAATCCGTCGTGAGTGAGAAGGATTGTTCTCCCGAATAATTCATCCAGTCCTTTTCAAATTGGGTCACTTTGGAACTGATTTTTCGGTCAGCGGATGCCTTGGCATCAAACTGCACCTTGTATTTTTTGTTTTTCATGACGTATATCGGCATCTGTGTAAGCTGAATCGAATAATTTTCAGTTCCTGATTCTGTGATCGTTATCTTCGCCGCTTTTCCTTTTTGCTCATCCTCTACAATCTTGACATCTCCGGCCCCATTAGCATTTGTAATGAACTGCCACTGATGTGGAACACCATTCGCTCCAGAACCTTCCGAGAAACGGTCATTGTAGATCTGATTACCATCAGCTTGTGGTTCACGCTGAGGTTCAGGCATTATTGGATTCGAAGTCACATCGGGCCATTGGTTTAAGTTTTTGTATGAATACACCCGCACAAAATCAACGTTCATCGCTTCTGAAGTAAAAGCGCTGTCAGGCGATCCCGGCCAATCTCCTCCAACCGCCAAATTCAGAATCAGGTAGAACGGACGATCAAAGGGTGCAGGGAACGTATAGTATTCCGGTTGACCTGAAGCTTTTGTCTGCCAATCGGTTACTTCATGGTGCAGCTTGCCATCAACATAGAATCGAATCATCCCAGGGAGCCATTCCACCTGGAAATCATGATAATCGTCAGCGAAGGATTCTCCTTCTGGGAGTGTAAGGCTTCCCTGGTTGTGTCCATGAGAACCATCAGGCTTCACACTGTCATAATGCAATGTACTGTATACCTTATTTTGGTTCTTGTTGCCACCGATTAACTCCATGATGTCAATTTCTCCAGAAGCAGGCCATCCTCCATAATGTGCTTCATCTGTAGGCATCATCCAAAAGGCTGGCCACATGCCTTGTCCTACAGGAAGTTTCGCACGTACAACCACTTTGCCGTATGTCCAATCGCCTTTTCCCATTGAGATTAATTTGCCTGAGCTGTAATCTTTACCGTTCTTCTTCTCTCGTCTTGCTTCAATTTGTAAAACGCTTCGATTATGATCTTGTACAATACGAGTATTATCCGGGCTGTAATATTGCAATTCATTGTTATAAACCAGCCCTGTATCCTGCACAGTCCATTTGGAGGAATCGATCACCGGCCCGTTAAATTCATCATTCCAGACAAGTTCCCATTGATCATGAGGTATTGTTGTTGCTGGAATAGGCTTTTCGCCTGTTGGACTGCTTGGCAATGATGGTGCTTGTCCACCCGGAGCAGAATTATTCGGAGGATTCTGATCATTCGATGGATCAGCAGACTTAGGCTTATCAGGCCTATCAGCTTCACCTCTCAGGGATGTACGCAATCCTGCTTCTACCTTCTCTCCATTGATAACAACATCGCTGGCATCCACAATCAGTTCTTCAATCGCTCCCTTGGTGTTAACTTGAGTTTGATTCGCCTCCTTGCGGATGTTCAGCGAACCAATTGAGCTGTTTGAAGAAAGTTCAACACGAGCCTTCTGCATGATAATTATTTCTTGTATTTTGCTTCCTTCCGCAATGTTGACTCTGACGGGTTCTCCACGTTTGTCAATCACGATTCGATTGAGCTTGGAGTTGTTGATATCAATTGAATGACTTCCACCACCTTTAACAATGACACTTCCTGTAACGGTTACCCCCTGAAGCACAACAGAGCCATCCCCTATCCCTTCGGCTAGCAATAAGTTTCCATTCACGACTGTGTTTTTCAATGTAATATTAGATGCTCGGACAATCAAGTTTCCCTCCACCTTGGATTCAATTGTACCAGGGGAGCTTTTGACATCCGCGATCATGGAGGACAATAGTTTTGCTGTCTCTGCGCGTGTGATTGCCGCCTTGGGGTTTAATTCATCCTTGTATCCGTTTACAATATTTTCACTCGCCAGATAAGTAATCGCTTTCTCAGCATAGCCGGAAACTTCATTCGCATCATCGAATTTCAACAGTTCGTGTGCCTCTTCCGTTCCAGTCGAAAGCTGAAAAGCACGGTCCACCATTACCGCAGCATCCTGCCGGGTAATAGGTTGTTTGGGAGACAAATGTCCAGGAGCGGTCCCTTGGATAATTCCCGAACCGTTCGCACGTGTCATCGCATCATAGTACCAATCACTTGCATCTATGTCCGCAAAGGAACTAGAGACCGCCCCCCCTGCAAAGCCAAAAACGCGATCAAGAATCAAGACAAACTCCGCTCGGCTAATTGCCTGGTTCGGCTTGAACGTACCGTCTGCATAGCCTTGCAATAAATACATATCCTGCATATGCATAACAGCGGACTTCGACCAATGCCCGGACAGGTCTTTGTATGGAGCAGCAGCGTGCAGGCTCTTCGCCTGCACGCTGTCTGTCTTTGCTTGATCCTGTGCGATTTCCGCTTCAGCGGATGCTGGAATAACGAGTGAAGCCACTAAACACCATGCAACAATACGTGCCAGTCCTTTTCTCATCCTATTTCCTCCCACAGCTCTATTGTCATGCCTTGCAATTCTATTCTTTTACTGCTCCAAGGACGATTCCTTTAACAAAAAAACGTTGCAAAAATGGATATACAAGCAAGATCGGGAGCGCACCGATAAAGATTTGTGCTGCGCGTACGGTTCGCTGCGAGATATTCTCCAGCATGGAAGGGTCCACATTGATTTTGCTAAGATCCTGCTGAACAATAATGGTCTGGAGCAGGGAGGCAAGTGGATAATTTTTTATATCAGACATATAGATCATGCCATCAAACCAGGAATTCCATTGATATACCATCGTAAACAAGGACAATGTTGCGATTGCTGGAAGCGATAGTGGAACGTAAACCAAAATTAGTGTTTTGATATGGCCTGCTCCATCCAAATAGGCGGCTTCTTCAAGTTCTTTAGGTAATCCTCGAAAAAAGTTCATCATGAGAATAATATTCCACACCGACAAGGCTCCCGGAAGAACAAGCGCCCAGATCGTATCCATCAAACCAAGTTTATGAACAAGAATATAACTCGGAATAAGTCCGCCACTGAACAGAATGGTGAATACAAAAAACCAGGTGTATATTGAACGCCCTTTGAAAATAGTATCTTCCTTCGACAATGGAAAGGCTGTAATCAGCATGATTACCATACCAACTACTGTAGCAATTATGGTCCGCTTTACAGATACCAAAAGGGAGTTGATGAAGTTCGTATTTCCGAATGTTTTCACGTAAGCGTCCGTCGTAAAGCCAATGGGCCAGAAGCTGACCAGATTGGCAGAAGCCGGCGCCATACTACTGAATGAAACGGCTAATATATGAATAATAGGCAAAATGCAAAGCAATGATAAAATGCCAAGAAACGTATAGTTTACTATGCTGAATATTCGATATCCTTTTGTTTTATAATACAAGCCTGCTGCCCCTCTCTAAAAAACTCGGTAATTGGCCAGTTTATAAGCCATTCTGTACGATATAACAATCAATATGGTAGCGACCACAGATTTAAATAACCCTACCGCTGTGGCAAAACTCATCTTCCCGTTCAAAATCCCCAATCGATATACAAAGGTGTCAATGATGTCTCCTTTGTCATAAACAAGCGGATTGTACAGGTTGAAAACCTGATCAAATCCAGCATTTAAAATATTGCCTATGGAAAGAGTCATGACCACAATCGTGATCGGCATCAATGCCGGAATCGTAATGTGCAGTGTCTGCTTGAATCGGTTAGCCCCGTCCACTTCAGAAGCCTCATAAAGCGCGGGATTGATCCCTGTGAGTGAAGCCAGAAATACAATTGTCCCAAAACCAAATTCCTTCCAGACATCACTAACAATGAGTGTTATACGAAACCAGGTTCCATCCCCAAGGAAGAAGATCGGTTCCCCCCCAAGCGCAACGACAAGTTTATTCACAATGCCCCCTTGCGGTGACAGAATATCCAATAAAATCCCGCCGAGTATTACCCATGATAGAAAATGCGGCAAATAAACGAGTGTTTGGCTCACTCTTTTGAAAGCGACCAGACGTACTTCATTTAATAAAATAGCAAACAAGAAAGGGGCAATCAGCCCTGCAATAATTTTAAAAAAAGCAATTACCAGAGTATTCCAAATAACTTGGCCTACGTCAGGATATAAAAAAAGGTATCGGAAATTGTCCCAGCCTACCCATTTGGACTCTGAAAATCCAAGGTGTGGCTTGTAATCCTGAAAAGCAATAACAATGCCACCCATCGGTATGTACTGAAACACCAGCGCCAGTAATACGGCTGGAACGAGCATCATATGCAATGACCAATTACGCTGCATATTCCAGCGCTGATTAATCCTGGTGGAACGCCGTTTATGCGTTGTTTTTAAAGTATGTTCCTTCACCCCTACATCCCCCATGTTCTAAAAAATTGTATTTTACAAGTCATCCTGAACTTGTATATTAAAATTATAGCAATGGAAATTTTTAATCTATATCCTAATATTGCAACAACGATATGAATATTTTAATGAGATTGAGGAGGTTGGGCTTTGCTATCCCGCTTAAATGTCTTTACCAAAATTACATTTTTATTTGTGGTGCTGCTTATTCTGGTACTGTTCTTCTACAGCTACTCAAATAGAGAAAGTGTACGCGTCATTAAACATGAGATTCAGAACAACACAATGAATCATCTATCTACTTTTGCCGAATCCGTAGAATCAAACATTTATCAATTGTCCCTCTACGGGATGTCGATTGGTCAGGATTCCAGCATTCAGGAATATCAGCGTCCAGACTACAAAGATATTCCCTATGAGCGTGTCAAAGCGGGGAACGCTATACTGGAGAAGATGAATCTGTACAACGCAGCAAGTAAATGGCATTCGACCATCACCTTGTACTTTCCCCGCATGGAAAAAGTGATATCAACCGACTATTATGCTAATATTCCATACAGTGAGAATGAATTTACAGAACCGCGCTCGCAATCCTGGACATTTGCTGACAATCAGTTTATCTGGCACACAACCGATCCGACAACTGCGATGACCAATCCTGGAAAAGCCAAATTAATTACCAAAATCAGTTTTCCAGTTCACCATCTAACATTGCTGCTTGATCAAAATAAGTTAAACAACAACGGGGATCCTTTTATGTTTCATCCCGATTTTGGCTTAATCAGCAACAGTTCGGGAAGAGATACCTTAAATACCCTCCTACCTTCCCTGCAAACAGCAAAACTGGGGGCAAGAGGGGGATTCAGCACCATGCTGGATCAAACGGAATATTACGTCTCCTATATTCAATCCAAGAGTCTCGGTTGGTATTACGTGGATTATGTGCCTATGCAGCAAATATTAAGTCCCGTTACTAGCAGCCGAAATCTATTTTTTGCCTCTATCGCTGTTCTGATCGTGATGAGTATCATCGTGCTATATGCGCTTTATCGGAGCGTACAGCTCCCACTTCTTCAACTGGTAAGAGGAACGAATCGCTTATCCAACGGCGATTTTTCTGTTCGCCTCAATCACTCATCACGCAATGAATTCAGTCTCCTGTTCGTCCGCTTCAACATTATGGCGCAGCGTATTCAAGAGTTGATCGAGAATGTATACGAGGAGAAACTAAGAAGTCGCGAAGCAACGCTCAAGCAGCTCCAATCCCAGATCAATCCGCATTTTCTCTATAACTCTCTCTTCTATATCAAAAACATGGCGAGAATGAAAAATGAACAAGCTGTGGTAGCCATGGCACTCAATCTGGGCGAGTATTACAGGTATATAACAAGGTCAGAAAATGACCTGGCAACAATACGTGAAGAATTGGCCATGGTCAAAAATTATCTGGAGATACAGTCGCTTAGACTGGAACGAATGCATTTTACAATCGACGTACCCCATGCTATTTTAGATAAAACGGTACCTAGATTGACGCTTCAGCCAATCATTGAGAACGCTATCATTCACGGTTTGGAGCCTAAATCAGAGGATGGTGAGATCAAGATATACGGGAACTGCAAGGGCGATATATATACCCTTACAGTGGAAGACAGTGGTCTCGGTATGTCTGACGAACAGCTTGATCATATGAAGAATGATCTTCTTAAACCGCTGGACGGGAATATGGGCTGCGGCACATGGAATGTCCATCAACGTTTATCCTTCCTGTACGGAGAGGGAGCAGGCTTGATCTTTGATCATTCTTCATTGGGTGGTGTAAAAGTAACAATCATATGGCACGACAATACTAACAAGTAGGTGACTACCCATGCTGCAAATTTTATTAGTGGACGATGAACGTTCAGTGGTAGAGACGCTATCGGAGACTATCCCTTGGGAAACCTTTGGAATTGGCACTGTTCATGAAGCATTATCCGGAACTTTAGCACTTGAAATAATGGAGAATCACGACGTTGATATTGTTATTACCGATATTCGCATGCCCGAAATGTCAGGCATCACACTTATTACAGCAATCCATGAAAGGTGGCCACATGTTCACACCATCTTATTATCAGGTTACGCCGATTTTGAATATGCAAAGCAGGCGATAAAACATGAAAGCTTCGATTATCTGCTTAAGCCCGTAAGTGATGAAGATCTGATAGAAACGGTCCAACGTCTCGTAAACCGAATCAAGGATAAATGGGAAACGGCTGCATCCTACCAAAGAGCCTTAAACGCCTTTCAGGATAACTTGCCATTATTGCAATCCACAATGC
Organism: Paenibacillus sp. GCM10028914; assembly: GCF_042666275.1. Classification (NCBI taxonomy): domain Bacteria; kingdom Bacillati; phylum Bacillota; class Bacilli; order Caryophanales; family Paenibacillaceae; genus Paenibacillus; species Paenibacillus sp. GCM10028914. The sequence goes on along the minus strand of NZ_JBHTFO010000016.1, from coordinate 71,582 downwards.
TTAATGAGCTGTTGACAGGAAAAAACTATAGTCAAAAGGCACTGGAAGACAAGCTTGACCTGTTAGAGCTGCCCTATTCTGTTGGAGAGAACCTGGGTATGCTGGTTATTCGAATGGAAGAGCATTTATCCGAGATGTCGCACAACGACCTTGCGCTAATGGAATATGCCATCTGCAATATCATTAGTGAAGTGATGCAAAGCCATTTCCATATCTGGCATACGCGTGATGTCCATGATTACATTGTTGTTCTGGTCAGTGTGAGAAACCCTAGCACGTTAAGCTCAAGCAAGGGTGAGTCTCCCCGAAAGATGCTTGAGCATTACGCTTCCCAAATCCAAACTAATGTTCAGTTATACTTGAAGGGGGCAATCTCGATTGCCGTTTCCCATTGGGGTAAATTCCCGCATGAAATTGGAGAGATTTATGAGCGAGCTATTATGTCTATGCGTAAAAGGATGGGACAAGTGCAAGGCTTGTTCGTTACGGCTTCCGATGAAACGGATATCAATCCTCTTCACACCATCAGATCTCTCTATAAGCCGCCAACGTTGAATATCCTGTTGGAAGCAGGGCGCTTTGCAGATGTAGAACAGAAAATTGAGCAGATTTTTGAGGAGCTGCTGCATTCGAGCGAACATCATGATATTACAGAATCAACGATTGAAGTTTACTATACTTTAGCTGGTGCATTTGCTTACATCATCCATAAAAACGGCAAACAGCTCTCTTCATTACTGCCTGCGGAATCCTATCGCTACTTCCAAGCTCCCAGCTATACTACTGCACAGCAATTGCAAGATTGGTCAATCCGCACGCTACATCACATACGTAATGACGCTGAACAAGAGCTAAAGGACAATCACAGCACTATTGTGCGGAGTGTACAAAGCTTTGTCGATTTGAATCTGGCTACCGATGTATCCTTGCCTGCGATTGCCGATCATGTACATCTGCATCCTGTCTATTTGTCCAAAGTCTATAAGGCTGAAACGGGGGAAGCACTTACAGCTTACGTGTATAGATTGAGAATGGAAAAGGCTGCATATTATTTGCGAACTTCGACTGCCAAGGTATTTGAAATTGCAGAGCTCGTCGGATATAATAACACGGCATATTTTATACGTGTATTCAAAAAGTTCTATGATGTTACTCCGCAGGAATATCGTGAAAACCTGCCGGTTTAAAGATTCAAAGCTGGCATTCATACCAGTCCCTGCTCCATTTATGTAAACTGTAAAAAGGCATTGCTGGAGATCTCCTCCAGCAATGCCTTTTGCGTCCTTAGTTATACTTTCTTCAAAACCAGCGATCCTGCCGTCTTACTTTTCATTCTGTACAGACTGATACCACTCATTTACTTCTTTTGTTATCTGGTCCCCACCTGAGGACTTCCATTTCTCTACAAATGAGTCAAACGCATCGACTGATGCTTTACCGTAGATGATTTGAGAGAATGTATCCTTTTCCATCTTGGTCAGAATATCATTGTTCATCTGCATTGTCATTGTTGGAGCACCGGTAAACATTTGGTTGTAAACGATGTCCTTTTGATCCATAACAACCTGGGCTGCTTCAAGCATCGGTACGGATACACCATTTTCCATTTTTTTCTCGAATGGCGTTGTTGGCGCTTCACCGCTTGCCAGCTTCGCTAGTGTGGTCATACTCAGACTTGGGATCCGTGCCCCATCAAAGGTCAGCGTATATTTCTCAGGAGCATGTCCGTCTGTAAGACCTGCATCGGTTGATGGCTTTCCATCAACCATAACCCAGTCGTATCCTTCCGCGAATCCATATTCGAACTCCCCACCCTCTTTGGGGTTAGCATAATAATCAAATAGGTAGTTCTGATATGTGAAAAATGCTTCCGGATTCTTCATATCCTTGTTAATCAGGACTACACCATTCCCATTTGATGTACCGCGTCTGCCTGCTTGACCATCAGGACCTGAAGGAATGGGATACGCCTTGAATTCAGCATCGGGGTCATTCTTCTTCACATCCTCCAGCGGCCAGGACGCCATCCAGTAAGGGCCGACCACAATCCCTGCCTTCCCGGCAGTGAATTCTTCGGCAGCCTTCGTCTCGTCGTACACGCCTGCTTCCTCCGGGATATACCCTTCGCTCATCCAGTTTTGCAGTCTTTCCAGAGCCTGCTTCGTTCCTGGCGCCACTGAGCCGTATTCCAGTTTCCCGTCTTCTGTCAGATTCCATTGATTTGGCATCGTACCATGTGCGCCAAAGACCCATCCAGCATCAGACATCCATGTGTTAAGCCAGTTCTTGAAGCCGATGGTCAGCCCATAAGTATCCTTCTTTCCATTTCCATCTGGGTCCTGATTCGTAAACGTTTCCATGATAACTTCAAGATCATCTAATGTTTCGGGGGCTTTCAAGCCAAATTTCTTCATCCAGTCCTCACGAATCCACATGACAGGATCACCATTATATGAATAATCCAGAATTGGAATACCAATTCGTTTGCCGTCTTCCATATATGGATACCATACTGTAGGATCTTCGTTAACTGCTTGCTTCCATGTTTCGCTGGCATATTTATCGAATAACTCGCCTGCATCAACAAACTTGCCGGTTTCAATCAATTCACGTACCAAATTAAAATCGCCACGATACGAGATAATATCGGGCATATCCGCATTGGAAGCAAGTGACAGACGCAGTTTCGTCTCGAATGCATTGTTTGTGGATGGTGATACCCATTGGTTTTTCAGCTCGATTCCCAGCTTTTCCTTGGCCCATTTCGTATGAACATTGTTGTCTTGATCCTCGCCTTGCTTGAACTTAACGTCTGGACCCCAAGGCCGTAAATAGGTGACTGTTATTGGCGGGTCATATTTCCCGTTTTTTAGCTCCAAGGATGCATCTGAAGGGCTCGGTTCAGCTTCCTTGTTCCCCCCATTACTACTGCATCCACTCAGGACTGCTGATAGGGCTAGCAAACCTGCTATTACCAAGCTACCTATTCGCCTTTTTTTATTTGTGTCCAACTTTACTTCCCCCAGTCTATATATTGTTACTTACAGAGTTAATCATAAAGAATGATGTGCGTGTATCCCATACTAATATTGCAACTTTTATTGCACTAATTTAGGATATTGGAAATTGAATACTTTTATTGGAAAAATACAATTTCATCCTGTTGAAAAACAAAAGCGGCAAAGGCAGTGGTTCGGATAACTCCTACCAGCAATCCATTATGTATGAGCCCTTCCCTGTCCTACCGCAAGCAATCACAATTAGACCTTACGTCCGGAATGATGATGAAAAGGTTTATATTCCCGAGCTTGAATTTGATCTGCGCGTCCAATAATAAATTTATTTCGTAACAGCCCATCGTTTTCCATGCGGCAGCTGTTTTGTAATTTATAATGTGGATTAAAAACCCCATTATGAAAGAAGGAGTTCCTCCATGACGATAACAACAAACGAGCTTGCCATTGAGGCGCTTGAAAATAATGATTATGACTCCTCATTGCATCTATTCAAACAAGCAGTCGAAGAATCAAGGAATATTCAGTCTCTAAACAACTTGGCTTTTCTGTACATATCAGAAGGTATCCGAAATGAGGATCGTTCTTGGGCCTCTGGAGATCTAGCGGCAATTGAACTCCTGAGAGAATGCATATCCCTAAATCCTATCTCTCCCTTCCCGTACAGTCTTCTTGGGGAAGCCTATTTAAATCTTGGACGCTGGCAGGAAGCTACTACAGTTCTGGAAAAGGCAATCACATTTGAATCGCCCTCGCCTATTGCCTATCATAATTTAGCCACTGCAGCGTACGGGCTTCATGATATTGAGAAAGCAGCTTTGTATTATTCAAAGGCAGCAGAAACAGAAACCGACGAATATGCCAAATACGCATACGCCAAGTGTCTGATCGAATTAAATCAGATCGATGAGGCAGGCCAAGTCTTGGATGAGCTGATCAACGAGACAGAGGATTATATTGGGGATGTAGAAATTGCTGAGTTGTATTTGGAGATGAAGCAGTACGAGAACGCTGTCGTATTTTTCGAGAAAGGTTGGGATCAGTATGCGAAGGAGCCTGTATGGGTGGATCGGTTCCTATATTCGTTATTGCAAACAGGGCAGCACCACAAGGCAGAAAAGTTCGTCCAAGAAGTCGTTAATGACAACCTTAAACTAATAGAGGAAATTCACGAAGATACGGGCGATGATGAGAATTGGACTTTGGCAGACCGCCATGAACGCATTCTGGAGATACATACCGAGAATGATCACTTTCGAACATTGGTCGGCCGCTTAGCTACTGGATATGTTCCATCTATGTACTTTCAAACCGCCATACTATCGGACTGCTATTGGTTCGGTTGTGCAAGGCATGGACATCCCGAGTACGGTAGGTAAGGCGCTTTGCTTCCCTTAAGTGGTATCCGCCACAGCAAGAAAAGTCCCCTTCCATATCTCATGGATGGTGGACTTTTTAGTAACCTCTATATAAGACAAGGATCAGAAATTCCCTTAGCTCTTCATATTACGAGCAATCATGCGAGTCATGGCGTGCTTGTGCGGAATACCCGAGGAATTACATTCAAAGATCACCTCGGAGCTCTCCTCCATTCGCCAATCATGATAATACGTCAGCAGTTCACCAGATATCCACTTATACGCATGCGGTTCATGCTCAGGCGGCGGAGCTATGAAAGGCTTATTCACAAATACATTAAACACATGAATACCACCCGAATTCGTAAACTGTTTATAATTGCTGAAAATCTCATGACGGTATTCCGGCTTGATATAATGCAAGACGCCGCTTGCAAAGATGATATCAAAGCTTGTATCCAAACGGTAATCTTTAATATCCGCTTTAAATGCACGAATCGGTACCCGGGCCTGGTCCGCAAGGCGTTTGATCTTCTCGATCCCTGTATCGGTCACATCAAATGCAGTCACATCATATCCATTCCTTGCAAAAAAAACGGCGTCCTTCCCCTCACCACATCCAATATCCAGTAGCTTCAGGTGACGAGTCGGCGGCATGAGCTCAAGCACTTGATAACATGCTTTCGACGGTTCCAGCCCCCAGTAATACTCCGAGTTCTTGTATTCTTCCTCATAAATTGTTATCGGCTTATCAGTCGAAACATAACCCAGAAGCTTATCAATACTAACCTCAAGTGCCCGGGATAGCGCTGGCAGTATGGAGGTGTCTGGAATCGTCTGAGCATTCTCCCACTTGGATACCGCTTGATAGGTGATCCCTAGGATCTGGGCAAGGCCCTCTTGGGTTAGTCCTCTTTCTTTACGGTAAATATAAATATTCCTGGCTAGTTTGTCCTTCATGTCCCCTCACTCCCTTATACATTCAGTTTATGGATAGGAGATGAAGTGTACAATAACCCTGTAATTGAATTTGTGTAGAATTCAACTACAGGTTGAGTTGTAATACTGTTATCCATTTGGCTAAGGATGTCTCTTTGTTCTTAATCTGACGCTGCGAATACGAACCGTTCCTTCCATTCAAAGAAATCGCCCTTTCATAGAATGGAAGCGACTAAACAACCATTCAAAAAGGACGATTCTTGTATTGTATCTATGTTTTTTAATTAAAAACAACTGCATCAATTGAATATGCGCCTGCACCCATCAAGGCTACAGCCAGTGCAACCGCAATAATGAGAAGGTTCAGCTCATAGCCATTCGCCGTTGCCCAGTAACCGTTCTGACCATGAACTTTCACGATCGCTCCAAGCATAGCGAGGATAATCAATGCAGCACCCAAGATGGTCAGGAATCCTGAAGCAAACAGCAATCCACCGACTAATTCCATCAGTCCCGCTAGCACAGCCATCATTACACCGGGCTTAATTCCGATGGATTCCATCCAGCCGCCAGTTCCCTTCGGACCGTAGCCACCGAACCAGCCGAACAATTTCTGCGCACCATGCGCTACAAAAGACAAACCAACAACCAGACGAAGAATAAGCAAACCGAGTTCAAAATTCATTATTATTTCCTCCATTTTATATAAGTTATTAAGAAATATACTTCACTTTAGAAAATCTTTATATCAAGATTAATAGTCAAAAAAAATGACTGTCTCCGCTACAACTTAAACACGTTTCACTTACCCCTTTCAACCAACTAACATTTATATAGTTAATATCGACTTGTATAAAGATACTTTATTTGAGTGTAGCTGTCAACCATTTATGAAAAACTTTTTTTGTTTCATGAAAGCCCCTCATACACATGGTGCATCATAAAAGGCGTGCAGACATAGGTCTGCACGCCTTAAAGCTTACTCTTCTATTTCTGCCATTACATTGTTATCTTACATCAAGCTCGACCAAATTATCTGTTTCGTGCCCAGCACAGACTCCGGAACCCAGGAATACACAGAAGGAACGAACAGGACGACGACCAGCTTCTCGACCGGATCGACGAATAGAGCCGATCTTCCTCCTCCTTCTAGCTGAAATGTTCCTTGTGATTCGAAAGACAGATGATCGATCGCAAGATCCAGGCCTAGTGCATGCCCCTTGTCTTTAATCATGCCACCCCAGTGGTAGGCTGGAATATTAAAAAGATGGCGCCGGGTCAGCAGCTCAACGGATTTCCTTCCAAGAATACGTTCTCCCTCAAAGGTACCTCCATTCAGCAGCATTTGTCCGAATTTCCACAGATCATACAAGGTCGAGTAGAGACCACTGTCCGAACGCGGAGGTAATGATTCATCCCAGTCTTGGTCAGACAACTGCTGGACATCCCGTTCATCCACGGTACATACCTCAGAATGAAGCTCTGCTGGGATATCAAAGAAGGTCCGATCCATGCCAAGCGGCTGTAAAATATGTTCCTGCACATAATCCTCATACCGCTGGCCCGACACACGGGTAACAATCTCTCCTAACAGGGCAAAGCCTACAGTTGAGTAATTATAGGCTTCACCCGGCTGGCATACAAGCGGTCCCTGAAGCACCTTCGGAATCCAGTTCTCCATCCCTCCGGCTCCCCACCATTCACGGGGATAAGGTTCGTTGTAGTACCCTGTGACCGGCATAATGCCAGATGTATGCGTCAGCAGGTGAAACAGTGAAATTCCCTGGTGCATTGGATTGTTGAACTCTTCTAAGATCGTAGCCACCGGCTGGTCAACGTACAGCTTGCCGTCTTCAATCAGCTTCACAATGGATACACTTGTGAACGCTTTCGTAATGGAAGACAGTTTACGTATCGAATCGGGCTGCAAATCCCCCTGCCCCGCCCTGCCATGAAGCGTCCCCATGGATCTCCATGCTGCAATCTTTCCTTCATGAGCTACGAGATAACTGGCTGCTTGAATCTTCTTCTGCGAAATCAGATTCTGAAAGTGCTGGTCCAGCTTACCCAGCTGCCGGGAATCCATTCCTACCTCTTCTGGCGTTACTCCTAGAGGTCCTTCTATGACGCGACAAGCATTGGACAATATGTTCATCTACTCCCCACCTTCCTGGAATTCGGAATAACGAACATATTTTAACGAACCAGGCGCCTGCCGTCTATATGCGTGATGCTATCCTCATTATAAACTGACAAAAATCATGTATTATTATCTTAATATCCCCACCAATTACCCGACATCACGATCATCGAGAATAGCTTGATGCTCTCTTCATAATAACCTTCAGCCGAAGCATTGACCGTATAATTCCAGACCGAATTGAGCCAGCTTTGATTCGCCGAAGAGATCATGGCACTCACACCAAATGGAGCATAAAATGCTCCGCTATTATATGTAACAATCGATGCTCCGTTTAAATCATATCCGGCTCGAACATTAGCAGGGTCACTATTAGCAGCACTTTTAATAAACCCATTCATCTTATTTAATTGCTCTTTGGCCCGTTTGTCCCCCGTCATTAAATAATCTGTCGTGATCCGCCACGGGGTACGTGAAGAATTATAGTAGTACTTCCCGTCTTTATCGCCCTCAAGAAAACCCGAGGACGCCGGTTGATAATCGCTACCGGACTTTACCACGAAATCCGGCAGTAATCCTGTTTTTGGACTGTAACTTGTATGAACAGAATTTATAATCATATAAGTCTTGTCCAGCACATTCGTCCAGCGAGTATCGCCTGTTGCTTTCTGAAATCCCTTCAAATGATGCAGCATAAAGTCTGAGGGACGTGTTGCTGTATCATATGCACCGCTTGTTACCCAATCACCAAGACGCAAGGTCCACTCAGTTACGTTGACGTCATGAGTCATGATGGCGTTAATTATATTTTGGGCAGCTCCCAGATAATCGATCGTTCCACTGCTTCCCCACTGCTTGTCTGCCAGCAGCAGCGCATATGCAATATCCATATCACCATCCGTAGCCGAATTGGCTCCGCCGATATTTTGGAAGCTGCTATTCTGTTTCCAAGCCATAAGATAAGGATTATGGTCACTAGGATGGGCTTTATAGTATTCATATAATCCGTCAAAATACGTCTGAGCATCACTATCATATCCGGCCATCAGGACGGTAAACAGCATGCCATATCCATGGGCTTCCGATACCGTTTCCCCAGCGGAATTATATTTCACAACATACTTTCCTAATCCAGCCGGTATGAGAAAAGAGGACTTCCAGCTGTCCCACTTGGTTCGAACCGCGTTATCCATCATGCTCTGTGTTACATGGTTCGGCTTAATCGTTCCACTTACATAGGACGTATGCTGTGGGAAGGGCTTATTTGCAGCAAATGACATGCTTGCCGGTAGCATTAGGGCGGCCGTACAGAACAAAAGAATGGTTTTACGTACAATAGAATTGCCGCGTTTCATCATCAACGATACGCTCCTTTAAGGTTTATAGTCGCCAAGCCTTACTACCATATCCCGCGCAAACGAGTACGCGGTGAACATCACCTCCTCAAAAGACAGACCAAACAGCGGAAAAATTGCAAAACTATATTGTTATTCACTAACGGTAATGGGTATGCTCGAATGAGCGTAGAATCAGATGGTTTATCGGGGTATTAAATGCGTTTATGTAAGTGGTTACATTATATTGGAACTGGATATCATTGTAAACCTAGAAAAAACCGATGGTCCTATATCCATCGGTTTCATGAACCTTCAAGGTTCGAGATTATGTCCAAGCCCACAGAAAACCGTCACGATCCCATGCGATACGGCCGCCGTGTAGCTTCCGAAATGCTTTTTTCACTTCTTTGGACAGAGACGCATTTCCATTATCATTAACAAAAACAAACTGCTCCCCGAAGTGCGTCTTGACGTATTCTATTGCTTCTTCCTGCCGCAGTGTTCCTGTAAATTTGATTTCCTGTACCATCCACTCCGCAACTTCCTGTGCTGTCACTTCCATAAGTTCACTTCCCTCTTAACCTATATTGACCGTTATTATATCATACCAGCTGCACAACCTTTGCTCCCCTGTCCCAATCCCTAAAAATCCAGACAGTTACAGACAACAAGAAAAGCCCATGCCTTCAAGAAATAAGGTATGGGCAATGACTTAAGTCAACTGCATCGTCGTAATGCAGGTGTTATCTTGTTCAAATGTCGTAATTTCTGATTCTGCCGTTTTTCCATCTTGCGAAATCTTTATGCTCAGTTCTTTGTCACGCGGAACCCATAAATCAATAAATCCATTAGGTTGGGATTTAATCGCTTGATTCATTACCACGTTCCCGTCATTGTCTTCAATGTAAATATTGAATTCCTCGTTCGCCATTTCTCCACGACATGAGGTTAAACTATGAATCTCGCAAGGATGCGTTTCATTTTCAAATGGAGCGATGGAAACGAAAAATTCATCATCTGGCAAACTAAAAGTTGTTTCTGTTGAATCTTCATGAACTACCATAAGTTCCTGGGATGTAATTGAAGCCGATCTTGCTGTACTATTGCCTGAACTGAAGTCCTGTACCATTTGTTTAATTTCGCTTGAAGTGACAGCGTTGGTCTCATCTTTTCCTCCATTTACTGTAAACAAATAAGCACCAAGCGCAACGATAGCAGCCCCAGCAACTCCAATCATGAGTTTCTTCATCCTTACCTCCACCCACCCTTGTTATGAATATTAATGATCCTATCAAACTAGCTTTAAAATCGGATCATAGCATCTAGACCTGTACAGTTAAAATATATAATATCACATACAATCTGACATTTAATTCAAACTGTTAGAAATTCAATGACAATTTGTTCAAGAGAGCTGTCTTTTTCGAAACCAGATTTCATGATCCGAATGTGATTTTTTTCTCATAAACATGTAGACAAATGAAATGTAAGTATATACCATTATATTTAAGCTTACCAATTTAAAAACCAACTCCCCAATAGGAGGCGTTTGGATGAATCGGTCCGTCTTATTTTATATATGGGTAGCCATCACCAGTTATTTATCAGGGCCAATTGTTTATGTAGCGTCTCTTTGGATAATTTATGGAGAGAAGACGAATGATTTAAAGCCATTAATTACTTGGACTGCATTTGCATTTTTCTCTGTTGGGTTATTATCGTATCTGCTTAGTGTGATCTTCCTTCGTTCGATTAATAGATATTATTTTTGGTCTCAAACTTTACTTTTTGTACTTATGGGAGGCGTACCCGTTGCTATCATCCTTTTTATAATGGGCTCCTTTAATGCAGCTAATTTTACTCTTGTATTTTCTCCAGAAGGACTAATATTTTTCTTATCTTTCACGGGTATGGCTCTCTTGGCATCTTACGGAACTTGGATCACTCAAAAAGGACTTAACAAAAAGCCCTTCATCTTCATTTCTATTGTAGTTATTGCTTTATTTATATTAGTGACAAAATGAAGACCAAACACAAATAACTGCCATCATGGCAGTTGTTTGTGTAACTTACGCTAGAAAATTGTTCAACTTACCTATCGTATTTGAAGACGGTACCCATAATGGACGACGATGGACCGTATTGATCGTAAGCCTCTTCCACACTATCAATCGGGACAACTCTTGAAATCAGCGGCTTTATTGAAATCCGCTGCTCCGCTAGAAGACGAATATATTCCGCTACATTCCGGCCTTCGGTCCAGCGTACAAATCCCACAGGATAGTCTTTATTCTCCAATTCATAACCCTTATCATACCGCCCTGGGCCTCCTGCCCGCGATATCAATACCTGAGCCTCTTTACCGAACATGAGCTCACGTGAGAATTTCATTGTCAGGTCTCCAACGATCACAATCTTTCCTTTATCACGAATCCATCTTAATGAGGAATTAATCAGTTCTTCCCCATTACCACCTGCACACAGAATCACACTATCGGCACCATGCCCCCCCGTTGTGGTAAGGATCTGACGTTCCAATTCATCCTGGTTGTCGTACACATGATTCATATACTTCTGCATACCAGCAACGCGGTCCTTATTCAGATCAAAGCCCAGTACCTGATTGGCAGCAGCTGAAGAAATTTGCGCGATAATCTGGCCCAAGATACCTAATCCTACAACGACAGCCGACTCTCCAAATCGAAGATCCGCTATGCGTAAAGCATGAATCGCAATCGCCCCCAGCCCTGCAAAAGCCGCTTCTTCAGGACTTACATGATCAGGTACGATAGCCGTCAAATTCGATGGTACTGCAAGTTCTTCAGCATGTCGTACGTAAGGTGCTCCGTAGCAGGCAACCCGCTGACCAACCGCTAATCCAGACACCTGTTCCCCAAGTTCGACAATAATACCAACTGCGCTGTACCCGATTACGATCTGGTGGTCCGTAGAATTCTTTATCATGGTCATTTCTGTCCCCGGACTAATGGCCGAATACTCCGTACGAATACGCACATGTCCTGCTGGTAGAGAAGGTCTGTCTAGGTTCGCAATGACAACCTTCCCGTGTTGAGCAGCAATTGCTTTCAATATAGCTCCTCCTCACTTCCGCTAATTCCCGGTTTTCTTTCGATACTCGCTGGGTGAAACTCCACAGTACTTCTTAAACGTTGTAGTAAATGTCGAGGAATTCGTGTATCCCGTCTTCTCACCGATTTCCGCTATGCTTAATTCCGTATTCTTAAGATATTCTCTGGCATGGGATAAACGAACGTTATTCAGGTACTCCACATAGTTGACACCAAACGTCTTTTTAAAATAGTTCGAGAAGTATTTAGAACTCGTACCCAGCACTTCTGCCATATGGTCCAGATACAAATTCTCCATATAATGAAGTTCAATGTACTGGGATATGAATGCTGGATTCATCTTGCTCTTTGAATCATAACTTTGCATGGCGACAACCCGCCGCAGTCCCTCGATCAAAACCTTACGAATCTCCTGATGACTATAGGCACGATGCAGTTGCTCAATAACATCCGTTTCCAGACGGAACAGTTCCTGACGACTATCATCCGTAAAATTGACTTGTTTAAGCACGATGAAAAAAATCGTCTGCGCTATATGTAACAGCTGATGATAATGAATACGAAGATCGACATTTTCCTCTATAACTTTAGCAGCAATCTCCAAGGCTTCTTCTGTCTTTCCGGTCATGAGACAATTGGAGAGCTTCTCGATTTTTTGAAGCGGAAAATGAATGTCTGGAGCAAACCGAATCGCTTCTGTATCCGTCACCCATTCCTTCATGTTAACGTTCCGATAAAGGAAACCGTTCTGAATATCCTGATATGCCTCTTGGCAGTTACTTATCTTCGATTCAAAGCACTTGCTCACACAGCCCCATATTTTAAACGAATGGAAAGTTGTCTCTTTGACCTCACATATGTAACTCTTATACTGTTTCAGTATCTTCTTTCGGTCAGACGGATGATCCATACCAATCAGCATCAGAAATCTAAGATGCTCTTCATGAAATACGACAACGTGGTCTAAACTCTCCTGAATGCTGCTCTCAACCATCTCCGTCATATCCTCCACCGACATTTCAGGCTGTTCTCCCTCATCTTTCGGTTGAAGATATATGGCTGCCATTACAAAATGCCTCCGCTGAAATAAATAGGCATAGTGATTTTGCATCTGCATCTCGTATTCTCTGGAATGCCGATATCCATCAAGCGTCTGTAAGAACACACCCCTTCGGATTTCCGAATCAACAAGTCCCATCTGATTCTTGAGCGATTCGTTCTCCCGCTGTATTTTAATAATCCCACTTTGGATTTTGACAAAATCATTGCCTTTCACATTTGATCCGCCGAGAACTTTCAAAATATTCTTAACCGGTCTATACAGGTAAATACTGAGCAATACGGACAAAATGACCGCGAGCACAATGGCACCATACATGATCCATTGGTTTGCACTCGTCACCGAGTGAATGTTCTGGAACTTGTAAGGCAATTTATTAATATAAATAAATCCGTTATATTCCGACTTATAAAAGTTGTATTCAAAATTTTCATGCGTCAAAGACGCCTCACTTGAGCGGTTAAAATAAACGTCATTCAGGATTTCAACCAAATCCAGGTCCTTCTCCGTGCTAAGTATGACATTTCGCTTCTCATCCAGCACCATCAGGGATGCACCTGGAATCATCGCCTTCAGGTCGATACTGTTCAGCAGCTTGTTCACATTTATCATGACCATCAGCTTCTTGTTCGACATTCGGATGTTGCTGCTGTCAACCGCCATGATCAGATTTTTCTTATGACCGTTCGTCAGCTCGGCGTAGGTTTCAGCTGGAAATACCGTGAAATCATGTTCCGAACGAATAAAATTGTTCCAAAACACAGAGTTGTATTTGTCAGACATGTATTTCCGGTCGAACAGCGCCTCCATACTGCTAGTTCCATAAGGGGTGATCGCCAGCTTGTAATCATAGGTTATAATGGCATCCTCCACAAAATCCATCGTGGAAACCATCTGGGCCAAGCTATCCTGTAGATCCAGAACCTTCTCCATCTCCGGCTTGTCTTCACTATCGATGATATGCTCATAGGGCAGTGCATGAATGTTAAACATCAAATTGTTAATCGAAGCAAAGCTGGTGTCGAACGACTGGATAATATTCTTAATGACCATCCGGTTGTTTTCCGTCACCTTCTCGTATATACCAGAGATGGAATTCTTATATACGATGTAGTTGAATATAAACATGGTGCCGACGACCAGCTGCAGAGCAAAGAATATTTGTAATAATCCTCTGTTAGCGATCAATCGATTCAAATGGATCACCTCTCCTGATGTCATCCCTTCATTTAACACCATGTTATACCCAACTTGGTCTTACGTCACCCTTTTTCCGAACCGAGCATTACACCTTTGGCAAAATACTTCTGTGCAAACGGATAAAGAAGCAGCACTGGAATCATAGACAAAACGATTGTTGCGTTCTTCATGGCTTGTGGAGCCAATGCGGAAGCGTCTACCAAGTTCTGGTTGTTGCTGCTGTCCGCAAAGATCAGCATATCCCTCAGAACAACCTGAAGCGGATACATGGTTGCTTCGTTCAAATAAATGAGCGGGATGAAAAAGCTGTTCCAATGGCCCATGAAGTAGAACAAGCCAATTGAAGCAAGTGCCGGCTTGGAAAGTGGAATGATGATCTGAAACAAAATACGATATTCCGATGCACCGTCAACCACGGCAGCTTCCCGGAGTGATTCCGACATGTTTTCATAAAAGCTTTTCAGAATAATCAATTCAAATGTCCAAATGGCATTTGGCAACACCAGCGCCCATACACTATCGATCAGTCCCAATTCCTGCACGATAAGGTAGTTCGGGATAATACCGGGATTTAGGAACATTGTGAGGATGATAGCCAACATGAAAAATTTACGACCGAAGAAATCCTTACGTGATAACGGATAAGCACAAATTGCGGTTAACAAAAGGTTAACCGTGGTTCCTAGCGCAGTATAAAAAACCGTGTTCATATAAGCGCGCGGTATGCGTGCATCCTTGAGCACTTCCATGTAGGCATTCAGATTAAATCCAACCGGGAACAGGCTTACCTTACCCTGTACAACGGCCGACGTATCACTGAAGGAAACGGCTGTAATATAAATGATGGGATATAAGATAACGACCGAGAGACAAAGTAGAATAATTCCGTTAATGACAGAGAACAGCGAGAAGTTTTTCATCATTTTAGTTACCACAGGCCATTCCCTCCAATCTTTTTACTCATGAAGTTCGAGGTAAGCAGCAGCACCATTGCTACGGCCGCTTCGAAAATACCTACGGCAGCCGCATAACTGTAGTTCGCTTCCAGAAGACCTTTCCGGTAGACGAAGGTGGAGAACACATCCGCCACTTCATATGTCATCGGGTTATAAAGCAGTAGAACCTTCTCGTAGCCGATCCGGAGCAATTGCCCGGTCTTCAAGATAAACATGATAATAATGGTCGGCATCAGCGCCGGAATCGTAATCTTAAAGATCATATGGCGTCTCTTCGCACCGTCCACCTTGGCTGCTTCATACAGCGACGGGCTGATGCCTGCAATAGCCGCCATGTAGATAATCGCCTCATAACCGGTATGCGTCCAGATGTCGGAAGCAATGTAAACCGGGCGGAACCATGCCGGATCGATCAGGAAATACTTCGATTCAAATCCGAGGGCCACGATAATCTGGTTAATGATACCGTTATTGGGCGACAGAAAATCGATCAGCATACTGCTGATAATAACGACAGACAAGAAGGACGGCAGGTAACTGATCGTCTGCACCGATTTCTTAAACCATTTGAGCCGTACTTCATTCAACAGTATCGCCAGAATAATTGGGAACGGGAATGAGAATACGAGCGATAACAAGCCAAGCGAGAGCGTGTTCTTGAACAGCAACCAGAAATCAGGACCGCTGAAAAAGTTAACGAAATGCTTCAATCCGACCCACGGGCTATCTATAATACCTGTGAATACGCTGTAATCCTTAAACGCAATGAGCATACCGTACAAAGGACCGTAACGGAAAACCAGGTAGAACAAAAAACCTGGAAGGAACAGGAGCAGCAGCTGTCTGTCGCGTTTCATATGCTGAAATGCTGTCAGTTTGCGGCTGGCAGCATTCTTCTTAGGCGGTGTTGGATTGCCTGCCTCGATGCTGGCACGTGCCATGATGTTTCCTCCTTTAGATGACGAGCAGCACCCGGACAATGCCGGGTGCTGACATCACCCTAATATTCCATTTCATATCGCAGCTGTTTGCAGTTATTATTTTGCCGATTCATCAAGACGCTTCTGAGCAGCATTGAAGATTTCAGTCATTTTATCAGCGCCTTGAGCAGCAACCGCTTTTTGCCATTCAGCCCATTGAGCATCGCCGTAGTTCTTGTTCAACACGTATTTGGCGTTGAATTCGTTGGCACTCTTCTCGAGCTTTAAGTGAAGTTCGGCAATTGTCGCCGATTCAGCATCCGTAAAGTTCAATACCGGATCCAGCGGTTCAAAGTTGTTTGCTTTCAGGCGCATGTCTTGAGCTTCCTGTTCCTTCTCGGTGAAATTGTAGTATACGCTGCGTCTGTCAGGATGCAGATACATGCCTTCAACCCACAGGCCATATCTGTCTTCCAGCACACTGATATCGATGAGAGGAACGTCTGTCAATTCAGGATATACCGGCTTGTCGCCCTCCATTTTGAACGTTTCCCCTTCCACACCCATGGTAACGAGCGTAGCACCGGATGGGCTGGTCAGGTAATCAAGCAATTTCAAAGCAGCTTCTTTATTCTTGTTGTTCGAAACCGTAAGACCAAAATCAGCATCAACTTTACGATTCGTCAAGCTGTTTCCGGTTGGACCTATCGGATTTGCATATCTCAGGTCATACTTAGGATTGCTGTCTTTAACCTGGTTGTAGAACATGTCTAGACGTCCGATCCAGTCCCAAGTAACGAATGCCTTGTTGCCGGTTGTCATTTTAGCCGTCCAGCTTTCCTGCGTATCGGTCAGGAATTCAGGATCCAGCAGTCCTTCATTATAGAGCTTCTTCATAAAGTCGATCATTTCTTTATGCTCAGGCTGTATGCTTGCAAATTTCCACACTTTTGCGGACTCATCATAGTACATCGGATAATTCGCTCCGGAAATCCCCCATCCGTAACCCCAATCACGGAATATGAATTCTTTGTTTTTGGAAGCATATGGATAAGAATTCGGATACTCTTCTTTCAATTTTTTCAATGCTTCGTAAAACTCGTCCGTATTCGTCCACGCTTTAATGCCCAGTTCATCGAACACATCTTTACGATACATATAGCCATGGTTTACATCCCGGTTCAGGTTGTAAATCGGCCAGGCATACAGGTTACCCTGCTCGTCGCCGTAAGAAGTCAGTACCCATGGGTTTTCTTCCATGTACAGCTTCTTGAAGTTCGGAAGCTGATCTGCATATTGGTTAATAGGAGCAAGAGCACCCTGCTTACCAATTTTCTTTATTTCATTTGCTTTCAGTCCGAGAAAAATATCAGGCAATTTACCTGAAGCCACGACGACCCTCAGTTTATCCTGGTAAGTAGCTTTGGAGTAAGCCTGAAAATTAACTTTAATGCCTGTGCGCTTCTCGATTTCCTTCGCTAAGAGCGAATCGTTCAAGTCCGTCTTGTCGCTCGGCACCATCCATGTAATCGTAGTTGGTTTGTCAACAAGCGGCAGTGTCAAACCGCCTGTATCTCCATATTGGTTCGGATCTGCAGGTGTTACCGATTCTTTAGGTGGGGTGTTTGTGCCTGTTTCTGGAGCCGGCTCTTTGCTTCCTCCGCCGCCACAAGCAGCCAGAAGCGATGCAAACATCGTTAAAACAAGTGCCATGCTAAACCATTTCTTTGACATTTCTGTTCCTCCCTAATGGATCATCCATAATATAATGGGTGAAGCTAATCGATCCCTCCCGCACAATATTTGGGTGAAATTCATCAAATGTAAGACCCCCTACCTTTGATTGCGAGATTCAATTTTTCTACCCACTCACATCATAAAAGCGCTTTCAAATTTGGTAAAGAATTCGATTTCGTCTGCCTGTTATTTCAAGATCTGTTTTTAAATGAATATGAGAAAAAAGGCTATCCACCAAGGGTTTGAGGTGTGTGGAAAATGCTAAAGAGGTGGAAATACAAAAAAAATAGGAGTGATCACCATGTGAATACACTCCTCAAAACAGTCCGTTTTCCTCTTGCATCTTTTCATAAATCTCCCTTCACATGGAAGGTGAATATGCTAAAATCACCAACTCAATTTAGAGTTTACAGCTCTACCGCAATACCTGTCGCTTTACTTTCTTCTGCAGCCTCTAGAAAACGTATGACTTCAACGGATTGTTCAAATGGAAGAACCGTCTGCCCGGTTGCAAACATCGGAATAACCTGTTCCAATAGATCTGCATAAAACGGTTTACCCGAACTTGCAGCATCCACATAATCACTTTCAGTCTTACGATGAATCAAAGCACCAAATTTATAATTCCCATCTCGATTTCCACGTACCGTCCCAATTCGCCCATCGCTCCATGTTCCAGTAATCAAATCATGTTCTTCTGTAGATGTCGCTGCTACTTCCCTGCATCCTTGCCCCATGATGGCAAAGAGCATTTCCGCTGCATGAATGCCATACCAAAAATAACGCGACTGTGTAGGCTCAATCTCCATCGGACCATGTACATCCGCTCCAATAATGCTTCCCTTCTCTGCCTGATCCAGTTCTAGCTTTAAACTGGTCGCATAACGAAGGGAGGAGGCACTCATGACCAAAATGCCGTTCGCTGCGGCAATGCTTCCGATTTCTATTGCTTCAGCAGTCCGAAGGGCCAGCGGTTTATCTATAAAGACAGGTTTTCCATATGGAGCTATTCTTCGGAACAACTCCAGATGAACCCTTCCATCAGCAGATAGTAACATGAGCGCATCACATTGCTCCGCAACCTCCTCTGGTGTATCTACAATACGAACACCGTATTTCTGCTGAAGATCTTTAGTAAATCCGTTTACTCTTGAGATACTGAGTGGGAAATCCGGCGAACCGCCCGGATATGCGGCAATGACACGGGCTCCGGGAACATGGTATGTACCCTCTAAATCATGGAGCAGTTTAGTAAAGGCATTAGCATGCGAAGTATCCAGCCCAATCAACCCGATTCGCAGCGAGGTCATGGGCTTTCATCCTTTACATTCTTGCTTCCTTTCCCGTACAAGTCCTTTAGAATCTTCTTCCCTGTAGGCGTCTGTGCCAGTCCGCCTTTGGCGGTTTCCCTATGCTTCTCTGGCATCGCTGTTCCGACCTCAAGCATAACACCCACTACTTCATCCGAAGGTATAACACTTCGCACACCAGCAAGTGCCATATCTGCGGCAGCTAAAGCCGACACCGCGCCAAATCCGTTTCTCACAATGCACGGTACTTCTACAAGTCCGCCAACCGGATCGCATATGAGTCCTAGTGAATTTTTAAGAGCGAGCCCAACAGCATGTACTGCCTGTTCAGGTGTTCCACCTCTGAGCTCTGTAAGTGCACCGGCAGCCATTCCGATAGCTGAGCCCACTTCAGCCTGACATCCGCCCTCCGCTCCAGATATAAATGAATTGTTCGCAATAACATAGCCTATTGCACCTGCGGCGAACAATCCCATTACAAGATGCTCATCGTCCCAACCGAATTTTTCCTGAGAACTGACAAATACCCCCGGTATAATCCCGCATGAGCCAGCCGTAGGTGTTGCAATAATTCGCCCCATGGAGGCATTCACTTCAGAAACAGATAGCGCATAGGCAAGCGCAGTACAGGCATCCGTTCCAAGAGAAGATACTCCCCCCAGCATATACTCGCTTACACGTACGGCATCACCGCCCGTTAAACCGCTTCGTGACGGAACAGGTTCGTGAATACCACGATGGACAGCTTCCTTCATGATGTTGTAATAGTTAGCCATCTGCTTAAAGGTTTCTTCTTCGCTTTTTCCGGACTCCTTAGCCTGTTCGCGAAGCATGAGCTGACCGATCGTGACCCCATCCTCATGGCAACATTCGGTTAACTGCTGTAGTGTAGAGAACTTCATTCTGTTACCTCCTCCGACGTTATATCCGCAAACACGACACGATGAACGCTCTCTAAGCTTAGAATGTGCTCCATGAGAGAATCCGGCACCGGTTCATCGGTCTCCACAACGGTAATGGCTTCCCCACCACGGCCCTTCCGATCCACGTCCATATATCCGATATTGACTCCGCCGCCATCCAAAATTCGAGTAATTTGAGCGACCATGCCTCGCGTATCTTGATGAAATACAATCAAAACCGGATAATTCATCGTAAATTTCACATTAAAGCCGTTAACGCCCAGAATTTCAACATTCCCACCTCCGATGGAGGCACCTACTACAACGTCTTCCCGCCCATTCTCATCTTTCAATTTAAGCATGACCGTATTCGGGTGGAAGGCAACATTCTGAGCTGTTTTGAATGTCAACGTTATCCCTGCCGCTTCCGCCAGATCAATTGAATTTCGGATTCGCATATCATCTGTAGGGAAATCCATTAAACCGCCCACAACTGCCAGATCGGTTCCATGCCCTCGATAAGTGTCAGCAAAAGAACCATAAAACACGATTTCAGCTTGTTCGGGAAACGCTCCAAATATGCGCCGCGCTGCCCTGCCTATTCTTACAGCGCCCGCTGTATGGGAGCTGGATGGTCCAACCATACTTGGTCCAATAATAGAAAATACATCTTTAAAACGCACATGTTTCCCCCGTTCATCTTGTTGTTACATTGGCTCTACTTCTGCAAGCCAATCTTTTAAGTGCTTTTTAACAAATTCATCATCATTTAGATGAGGATAATCTCTATATACACGGTCAATTTCTTCAGACTGTCCCGGCGACAATGTCTCATTAGGATTCAGACACCATGTACCTTCTAGTAGTCCCTGTCTTCTAAGAACCTCATGTATGCCTGGAATGCAGCCATGAAATTGATGCGCTGGATCGAAGAAAGCTGCATTACTATCTGTAACTTCAACATTTTTGGTCAGCCATTCTGGAGATATGTCTCCACCACGCACCTGCTTTATTTCTTTAAGCAGTTCTACCGCTTTATGTGTCCACACTGCCCAATGACCGAGCAGACCTCCTACAATTTCCTTCTCTACCTGTTCGCCATCTACGTTAAAACGATACGTAGTAAGCAAATCATTAATAATATTATCATCATTACCCGTATATAGAGAAATTTCATCCCGTCTACTTGAATAACACACTGCGCGAACCACATCAAGGGTTTGATAACGGTTAAATGGTGCCATTTTTATGGCAACAATATTCGGAATCTCAGCAAATTGGCGCCAGAAATCAAAACTAAATATTTTTCCTCCTACAGAAGGCTGCAGGTAAAACCCGATAACCGGCATGATTTCCGCAATATTTTCCGTTCTCTTCAGGATATCCTGTTCACTCAATTGAGTCAGTCCGCCCATACTGAGCAGCGCAGCATCATAACCCAAACTTCTGGCGATCTGTGCTTCATTCACAGCCTGCTCAATCGGTCCGCAAACACCAGCTACCATAATAAAAGGCCGATCCAGCTTTGCACGTTCTACTTCTTCTGCTGCAAGTCGCAGTACCGGTTCGTAAAGGTCAATGCCTTTGTTACGAATTTCAAATTGAGTGGAGTGTACACCAACAGCGATCCCGCCTGCACCAGATGCGGCATAATACCGTGACAAGGCCCGCTGCCTCTGTTCATTCAATTTACGGTTTGAATCTAGAGCAAGTGGATGGGCAGGAATAACAAGACCCTCGGCAAGTGCCTTTGCTTTCACTGGAGACAATCGATTCGTTCCACTCACTTAGAATTTCCCCTTTCTTTCTTGAAAATGTGTTGGCTTGTTCCAAGTATCTCCGCCGCTTTTCACCCATTCAGCCGTCCAGTCGATCATTTGCAGCAATGATACCTTCGGATATCCGAACAACTGATGCGATTTCGAGGCATTACTCAGTAGTGCCGTCTCGGACTCCGCCCCCGTAAAGTGCACTTCCTTCCCCATACGTTTAGCCAATTCCTCAGCTGCCCACCGAATAGACATCGTTTCCGGCCCTGTAATATTTATAATCTCTGGTGTGGTACTACATTGTTTCAGGCAGCGTAGTGCCATCTCGTTAGCATCTCCTTGCCAGATTATGTTCGCGTGGCCCATGGCAAGATCAATGGAACGGCCTTCGTTTATAGACTTAGCCAATTCGAGCAACACACCGTAACGCATGTCAATCGCATAGTTCAAGCGATAGATCGTCAAAGGAGTTTTATTTTGATGTGAAAAATACTCAAATACACGTTCTCTACCAAGACATGACTGGGCATACTCGCCCATCGGCTCTGGTGCTACTGCTTCATTTACACCACCGCTACCCACGGATGAAAACGGATACACGTTTCCAGATGAAAAGACAACGATATTCGAATTTTTGTATTTCTCGGCCACACGCCCCGGCAGATAAGCATTCATTGCCCATGTGAAATATTCACGGCCCGTTGTACCAAACTTGTTCCCCGCCATATAAATGACGTTTGCCGCATCCGGAAGCTTCTGAAGATCCTCATCATTCAGCAAGTCGCATGAAATGGTCTCGATTCCGGCCTCATCCAGTTCGCGTCTAGCTTCAGCATTCGAGAACCGGGATACACCGATAATTCGTTTGTTTAGTCCACCTTCTTTAACAGCATTGGCAGCAAGTCTAGCCAGACTCGGGCCCATCTTTCCTCCAACACCAAGAATCAGAATATCTCCCTCTATTGTACTTAGATCAGCAATCAATTGTTCTGATGGCTCAGCAAGCTTCGCTTCTAATTCCGCAACCGTTTTCATGTCCATCCATCTCCTTTTTGATTATGTTTCCTCTTCATCTTAACGAGTCCACATATATAAAGACAAATCTTTAATTCGTCTTTAAATACAACATCAGATGGATGAACAAACGCTATTGAAGTCTATTACAAATCCTTTTGCAAAAACGTAAATCGAAATATTTGTCTCGGCCTTCCACGCGGCACCTTCTCTAGACCCGCGATCTCCACTAGAGCATTGTCAGTCCAAAGTAACAGTAAACGATGTGCGCTTCTGACCGTAATTTCCAGCAAATTCGCAAGCTCGTGCACTTTGTATTCATATTTGCCGAACCGGGCACGCTGATAAAGCAGCTTACTTAGATAGACACTTGTCATCCCGGCATTCTCCGCATGTTTGATTAGAGCCGCATCCGTAAATGACAGCACATCCTGCACAGGATCCGCCATTTCGAGTGGGCCGATGAGCGTTCCGTCCTCACGAACGATAAAGCATGCATTTCCACCTGCCTCTTTCGCCTTCCTCATGGCGATGCGTGCATTCGTGCCGGCAGCACTTGCGGTCATTCCAAAACCCATGCCAATACTCAGCGATATGTCGTGCGTCTTATTAACGTCTTTAGCCAGTGGAATGGTCTTATATCCACCCGTTTCTCGTTCGAAGATTCCACGCGTCGTAAAGAACAGGTATTCATCACCGCCCATATGAGTAAGATATCCGTCCAAAGACTCTACATAATCCAGCACCATGCGGTGAATATCCAATTTCAGCTTTTGAACTTCATGCTCATTATTAAATTTAAGTGCCTGTGTCCCAAAGTCATCCACATTGATCATACCGACGACAATCTGCCCCTCCTTACTACGACGTGAAGCCGTTGACAGCAGCGCTCTTTCCAAAGATACTACGATGTCCTGATCAGAGGGGAGCAGCCAAAGGTTCGGTACATCTCTGGAGCTTAGCTCTTGAGCTATTGTTTCTATACCGGTAAATGCGATGGAGCACATGCCAGAGGTGTAATTCGCCTCATGAAAAGCAACGAGTTTATCAGTGGATGCATAGGCTGGTCCATCATAAACCATGCTCTTTACGTTCATACTATCCATATCTTTCAGCGTTCTTCTCACCATAGCTTCGGTCAATGTATCCACGGAAATACCGCCGCTCAATTTCCCACGCTGCTGGGCATAGAAAAGAGCTTTATATAAACCAGCGTCCGTAACCGGAACATGGTGTACCGGTATTTCAATTGTGCTCTGCTCTTTCACTTTACGATAAGACAGCGGATCAGAAAGAATTAGCACTTCCACATCCCTGCTGATCTGTTCCGCAAGTAAAGAGGCTTCATCATCCTTCTTAAAAACGAGCGGCACAGGTGCAAATGAAGGAAATGTCTCAATGATCCGCATAATCTTGTCTACTATCGTTTGTGGTCCAATAATTCCAATGCGAATCTGCTCAGCACGCTGCCGACTTATATCTGTCATTAAAAGCTCACTCCCGCTAATTCCCTATTGGGCCATCGCCACGAACAGACGATAACATATTCTTAAATATACCTCTTGATATAATTTTGGCAAGCTTCATATATCAACCTGTATACAATCACCCCACTTCCTTCTCCGACAAAAATAAAAGCTGCACCCGAACAATAGGGTACAGCTTCAAAATCGTGCAATTATGATTCGGATACAACCGTAAAGCGTTCATTCACATGCTTCGGCTGCTCGATTTCATCGAGAACTGCAATAGCAAAATCCGCATAACTGATATAGCTCTGATCTTTAGAATTTACGAGCAAATGGTCTTTCCCTTGTACGTAAGCTCCTGTTCTCCGGCCTGTAGGATCAAAAAATGCGGACGGGCTAATAAATGTCCATTGGATACCCTCGGATTGCTGTAGATCAATCAAATTTTGACCTTGATTCACAGCAGTCGGCAAATATTCTTTCGGAAAATCTGGCGTATCCATCACACGGATCGTTTTTGCCTCGTCCACGAACAAGCTGCCCGCTCCTCCCACAACGATTAATCGAGTGCCGGGTGCACCCTTGAGCGCTTCAATCAGAACTTTACCTGCTTCCACATGTTGAGACTCATTGCCAGGGGCTGCGCCAAAAGCATTGACAACAATGTCATACCCCTTCAAATTTTCAGAAGTAAGTCCGAAAACATCCTGTTCTAGAACAGAAACTTCGTTATCTGTAACTTTAGCTGCATCCCGAACGATCGCTGTCACTTCGTGACCTCTTTCCAAAGCTTCCTTCAAAATCTGTGAACCTGCTTTACCACTTGCACCAATGATAGCTATTTTCATTTTTAATTCCTCCATAATATTATTTGGTATAACTTTAGGTGTAATGTTGTAACTTACATCGTTACAACTTGATCAAAAAAATTTAGTTGGTTTTTTTCTGTGCTTCGGCCGCGAGTCCACTTACCAAATCACTTAGGCGCACTTCCTTGAGCACTTTCTCCATAGCATCCTGTGCACGAAGTAATATGATATTTAGTACCGTCTCAATATTAGCTCCAACAGGACACTCCGGGTTCGGAGCATCATGGAAATGAAACAACTCTCCTTCTTCCACAACCTCAACCGCGCGGTATATGTCCAATAAGCTGATCTCCTCAAGCTCTTTAATAAGATAAGCCCCACCCGCTCCAGCACGCACTTTAACTAGTCCTGCTCTCTTTAGTTTCCCTAGTACGTTGCGTATAATTACTGGATTGGTGTTGACACTACCTGCAATCCATTCGGAGGTGCAATGGGCATCCTTGGACATGGAAATAAGCGATAACGTATGCACAGCAATCGTAAACCTGCTGCTAATTTTCATGATTTATTACACCCTTTCGATGTAACCATTATACTTACAACGAGTATTAAAATGCAAGTTTTAATAAAAAAATATGACTCAGTAACGCCTCATAATGTTCACGAGCTCATCGGCAAAGGATATAAAGCAATTCAATGCGAAGCGGCTACCGTATTTACCGCACAATAATTTCAGTGTTCATAAGCGCTGTGCTCCGGGCTACACGTTCTAGCTGCATCTTAATAAATGACTGTAGCTCCGTCACGATGAAGATCACTTTAGCGAAACCGGTTTCTTTATATCGTCTAAAAGAACCTTGTAACTTTTCAACCTCTCCGGGTGTAAGCAGATCCATTGCTCTGCAATCCACTACGAGTAAGTATTGTGTTGCGTCAATGAATGAAGTTCTTTCCACATAATCTTTTATAAATTCCTCATAATTCTGAGCGGTGAACGTACCGCGTATCGTCATCTCCACGGTTTTCGTTCCCTCATCGATTGTAATGCTAAAAAGTTGACTCATCTTAGACCTTCTACCCCTCTCCAAATTCCTTGTGTAAATGCTACTTGGATAGCCTGCTTCAGTCAGTGCAGTGGACCAAAAATTCCTCTTCCCCTTATTATCGACTATGATAAGTATAAATTATGGAATCAACAAAAGGAATCAGTAACGCTATCAACGAATTGTAATTCAGAGTAAACAAGGAAGGTGTGTTTCACAGTGCAAGATGTTCAAGTGGACCTCATCAGTTCATCATCTCAGGGACAAATGGATCTAAGTCTATTGTTTTTTGGTAAACAAGAATGTGCTCCTAGCCACTCATGGGGGCCCGGTATTCGCGACTCCTACATCATTCACTACATTCATAGTGGCAGCGGAGTCTTCTCCATACAGAACCAAACCTACCATCTGCAAGCTGGACAAGGATTTCTCATTCCTCCGAGAACGCTAGTGTATTATTGTGCTGATGAGCACGATCCTTGGACTTATTCCTGGTTCGGATTTCGTGGATTGCATGTCAAATCTTTTCTGCAGCGATCACATTTATCATCGGATCATCCTATCTTCCAATTGGATACGGGCAATCGTGACCAAAATCCCTCGGAATCGGTCTCAGCATTGGAAACCTTTCACGACGAATTGATGAACATTCGCAAAGAGCGCAACGAGGACGTGCTTAGCCTCAGCATCTTGTATCGCTTAATGGCCGAACTCATTCAATATTCACCCGAAGAGTTAACACAGCCAAAGCCATCTGTCTCCAAGGAAGCCTACGTTCGCCAAGCGATTGAGTTTATCGAGAACAATTACAGCCAAAAGATCAGCGTTATGGATATCGCACGCTCCGTTGGTCTCGATCGGACTTATTTATCAGGTCTGTTTAAGGCTCAGCTCGGCTTGTCCCTCCAGGCTTTTTTAATAGAATACCGAATGAATCGAGCGGCTGAACTGCTGCAGAATAAGGATCTGTCCGTCAGCGATATTTCTAGATCCGTTGGATATATTGATCCGTTTCTATTTTCAAAAATGTTCAAAAAAGTTACCGGACGCTCCCCCCGAAGTTCCAGAGGGATAGACGATTAATGATGCAAGCCAAAAACCACTCCTATTCTTAATCAGGAGTGGTTTTATCATTCGAACCTGTTCTAACTACCATCCAAAATCCAGTGTTTTACCTGTTTCCACATACGTCTTAATACTGCTGAGAATCATCCACCAAGAATCAGCTGCTTTTTCAAATGACGGATGACCCTCCGTAAAATGATCATTGACCAGCGTCAACTTCGTGCAATTTCCCACGGTTTCTAACGTGAACGTAATTCTAGATTCCAACTCAGCGTGATTTGGATAATATGCAGGACCAGGATGTTCGATCAGGCTCAGCTTCTGCTGCGGCTCACAAGCCAGAACTGTACCGTATACATGAACGGTTTCCTCGCCCTCTGCACCCGGACCTACATATTCATAAGGTTCCCCAACCACAAAGGATGACTTCAATTCTGAACCGAAAAATGCGCTTTTTGTGCCTTCAGGTAAAATCAGTGCATTCCACACTTGCTCTTTATTCCCATGAATATAAAAATCATATTTCAGTTCCATGAGATCAGTCTCCTTTTTAATAAAAGAATGAGTTTACTAGACTCTTTTTCGATTGATATGATGAGTATAACAATTCAGATAGATACCGTATTGTAAAAACGCGACAATTCAGGACCTTACCATCCCACTACCTTCTTAAGCCCACACGATTGGTCCATACCTTAAGGTTAGGAGATCTTCTTATGAAACCTCATCCCCCCAAGCCAAGCATGGGCGTTCTAAATCTAAAGGATAGCGCCAGCAAATTCAGCCTTACCCGTCATGAACCTTCTGAAAAATTTCGCCCTTTCGTTAAACACTACTGGATTATTCATTGGAATCTGATCGGCAGTCCCTCTCATACCCAAAATGTAGTTCCTAATCCATGTGTCAATCTAGTGGTCGAACCGGGCAAAACAGCTATCTACGGTGTATCAAAAAGTGTGCATTCTCACCATTTAGAGGGCAAAGGAACTGTATTTGGTATAAAGTTCAAGCCTGGGGGATTCTACCCGTTCATTAAAAAGCCTGTGTCCGGACTAACGGGCCATTCCCTTGGAACAAAGGATGTTTTTGGTATTGATCCTGGAGAAATGGAGAACACCATACTTTCACAACATGAACCTGAGCACATGGTAACGATGATCGAGCAGATGCTTCTTCCGTACCTGCCAGCTACTGATCACAAGGTAATACAGATCAATCAAATCATCGATCACATCATTCAGAATCCAGATATCACGACGGTAGATCAAATATGCGATTATATTCATCTAAACAAAAGAACGCTTCAACGTATGTTTAGCCAGTATGTTGGTGTTCACCCTAAATGGGTTATTAAACTGTACCGGCTCCAACACGCCGCTGAGCGTATGGACTATAAAACGTATGAAGATTTTCTAAAACTGTCTACGGATCTGGGTTACTATGATCAGTCCCATTTCATTAAAGATTTTAAATCTACCGTTGGGAAGACACCGGAGGAATATATCCTGGAATTGCACAAACGCCGGCTTACCTAAGCCGGCGTTTGTGTTCCGTTGATTCACGAACCGCTGAATGCGCTCATTTCAACTGGTAAATATAATTTCACTGTAGTGCCTATACCCACTTCACTAGAGATGGACATATGCCCCTTGTGTGTATTCAATATCTTCTTAACAATCATCATGCCAAGCCCATTTCCCTCCGGCTTTGTGGTATGGAACGGTTCACCGATCCGCTCAAGCACGTCTTGTGTCATGCCTGATCCATTATCCTTGAAGGAGATCACCTGATAACCATCTTCCTCATCCAGCATAATATCAATATTGCCGCCAAAAGGGAGTGATTCCATGGAATTTCTCAATATATTCAGAAATATCTGTTTGATCTGGTTCCGATCACATATGATTACGGGACTCTGAACACACTCTGTTCGGATTACAATATGATTAAGTGCTGCCTGGATTCCGAATACACTTAATACTTCTCTTAATATCTTCTCACAATGTTCCTGGTTAAAGTGGCTTGCTTGCGGCTTCCCTAAAATCAAGAACTCCCCAACAATAAGATTCATCCGCTCAATCTCAGACATGATCAGTTTGTAATGACGCAAATTTGTGTCCTGATTGGAGAGTTGAAGCATTCCTTTCACTGTGGTTAACGGATTGCGAACTTCGTGTGCGATGCTCACTGCTATCTGTCCGGCAAATACTAACTTTTCCGTATTTCTAAGTACCTCTTCCGTATTCTTCATTTCAGTAATATCACGTAGGTTGCCTGCCACCTGGGCAAAAACACCGTAATGATTATATACGGGAAGCACATCAAGAATATAATAGCGAGTCATTCCGTTAACTTTAATCGCTATTTCTTCTCCTCCACATTCTATCTGCTCATCAATAACTCGACGAAAATAACAACCGACCTCATTTACTCCAAATACGGAAGTGCCTAGATGGACTTTTTTATTCGCTGGCTGAAGATTTAATATTTTCATGCAAGTTTCATTCAGTTGCACAATATTACCTGATGTGTCCGTAATTAACACACCATAGTAGTTCGTCTCTAACAGCAACTGATTCAACATATGAAGCTGATTATTCTGCATACGCAGCATCATTTCCCGTTCCACGGAATCGGCAATCGTACGTAACAGCGACATGAGATGGGGGTGGGCAAATTCCAATTCAGTCATTAATGAAATCGTCCCTGCAATTCTTGACTCACCCTCACAATAAAATGGTGCTGAATAGCAAGCCATATGCTGAAGGAAATCATGATAATGATCCGGACCAATTAATTGAATTGGCCTTTGACTTCGCAAACATAAATCCATAGAGTTCGTTCCAGCTTCTTCATCAAATCTTACACCTATTTCAATGCCAAGCTGCTTTACTGTTTTTACTATAGAAGGGTTACCCATAACCTCGAGAATATAGCCTTCATAATCTGTAATTGCAATAACGATAGGGGTATCCGAAACAGAAGCAAGGAATTTCTCTACAAAAAAATGAATCAACTCTATGCATTCTAAATATAGTTTCTGTCTAGCCACTAATTGTTCTTGAGAAAAACGATGCATTCCTGTCGGAAATCTTGTCGGATCCATACCCATATCCCCGCACCGTTGTTTGGATCTCCGTACAATCTCCTCATCCGTTAATTCTATATATGAGCTTTCCACATGACATACCTCATTTTTCATCATGTATATTTCAAATCTATATTTTATATATTCTACCATTTTTATGTTTAGTCATCACTATCCAGCTCAAACCTAGGGATACATTCTTACTCGCCGGGATAAAAATGTATAATCTGTAATATTTAGGTTTAAAATTGACTATGTTTTGGGTATTGCTCAATTATCGATTCCCGTAACTACAATTCATTGTTAACGGAATCACCTTTGCCAAGGAGGTACTCATCTTATATGAATGTGATGTTCACAGAAAGAATCAACATGTACTCACACGTCAAATGGTTTGCGAAGGACAGCCAAGTTATACCCCAGCCAATGGCTGAAGTCATCACCCCCAGCTTTCTCTTCTGGTTTGGCTTCACAGTACTTGTACTTCTATGCTCAGCGTATTTTCATGATTACTTGGAACGAATGCCTATGGTCAAACGAATTCATAAATGGCTTAATCTATTTAAACCCCACAGGCAGTTAATTCTACGAATCGGCCTCGGACTGGGACTGCTCTTACAGCTCTACACAAACACTTACCTTTCACCCGAATTTACCCCTGAATCGGATTTAGTATACCTGTTGCTTATAGGAGCCACCCTTGGCCTGCTCCACTCAAAGACCTTAATGATCAGCAGTTTCTCGCTGTTCTTATTGTATACACATGCCACTCTCCAATATGGAATCTTCCATACGATTGATTATCTGTTTTACCCAGGGATCGTTTATTACCTAAGTGTGTGCACAACCGGGCTTAGGGCAACGGCAGCTCCCGTCCTATACGTCTCAACCGGAATATCTCTGGCCTGGCTTGCGATGGAAAAGCTGACAATCTCCAATCTTGCGTACTCCCTCATATATGATTACAACATTCCGACGATGGGATTTACCGTAGAAAATTTCGTTATCATCAGTGCATTCATCGAATTGGGACTAGCCTGGACGTTTATCGTTGGTATCATGAACAGATTCACTGCGTTAGTGCTGACAGGTGTATTTCTTATGACAACCATGGTATTTGGAATCAAGGAGATCATTGGGCATACCATCATCCACACGCTTCTTCTCATGTTCCTCATTGAAGGCAGCGGAGAATACAAAACTCCTTTTCAGTTTCACCGCTCTCCGGTACTTCGTTCGCTGTTCGTGACTGTGAATTTTTGTATATTCCTTTTTGCATTAATGGCGCTGTATGTATGGATGGGGCATGCTTACTAACTTTCAATATTCACTCATCACCACTCTGAAAGCGTCCTCACCCTAAAAAAGGGCTGTCACCAAAAGTCTCTTGCAGACGATTGGGACAGCCCCTTGTCTACCTATGATCAATCTGCCGAAACTACTCCTCCCTGACGCTCATAGTAGTGCGCGATTTCGACAATCATAGCACCCATGCGTTCTTTTTCCGGGACAATAATCCGCTCAATTCCCTCTTCCCGAAGCGCTTCAGCTGTAACTTTCCCGACTGCTGCTGCTAGCACGCCCCGCTCGAATACCGATTTCACCTCATCTTCACGGCCCTTTTCCCTAGCATAATCGAATAAGTAATTCACCTGCACTCTTGTTGTAAAACATACTGCATCTACTTCTTCCCGGATCAACTCATCGGTAATAGCCGCGAGTGTCTCCCTTTCAGGCGCATGATACCGGTATGGGAGCACTGCCTCAGCATTCATTCCACCTTTGCTCTCGATAAACTGGAATAGCTGTGTAGACAGTTCACCATGAAGCTGGATCCATACCCTTTGATTTGAAAAATCAAAAACCTGAAGTTTATCGATCATACTGGCAATCGTTCCATCATCATCGCAGACTACCGGGTGAATACCTGACCTCTTCAGAAAAGCGTTCGTCTTGTAACCCCGGCAGGCAATCTTGGTCTCTCTTAGTCGATCTTCAAAAGCTTGCACAGCCTGAAGGCGCTCCGCAGCCTGATACATCGCTTCAAACCCGATCCCCGTCGTAAAAATAAACCAGTCAGCGCCCTGCTCTATAAAACGCTTCACATCATCTTCAACCTCTGCTGGGTCCGAATCTGTCACACCCTGAAGCGACCGGACGATGGGCGTTCCGCCTCTACGTTCAATAATCTCCGCCATTTCCTCGGTTTTTTGAGATCCAGCGATGACAATTTTTTTATCCTGCAATTCCTTATTCATGAACCATCCCTCCTCCGTTCTTCAGGATTCCGATCCGTACCTCGTCTCCTAATATATGCACTGGATATGTGCGAACCTGCCCTGTATCGGGACCCAGCACCTGACCATCCGGCAATCCAATCTGCCAGTCACATATCGGATCAAACAGTACTTCTCCAGAAATAATCCCTTCCGCTATCGTCCCACCCCGAGGACCAGGGCTTTTATTCTCAAGGGCAAACACTTTGCCTTCTGTCGTCTTGAATACCGCGATCTCTTCCTTACCTAATCGAACGACTCGTCCCAGTCTTTCCGTGAAGTCATCAAGCGTACCGACAAGGTAATACGTGTAATCATTTCTGTTCCATATCGATTCCATCATACAACCCCTTTTCAGTTCTTATTCTCGCCTGTTGAGACACTGATATCCTCAAACATCCGCTCCCGCAAATTCGAATTATTCAAAATCTCACTCCATGGCTCCTTCACTTGGCTTAACGCAATCTCCATTCGCACAGCCAGTTCACGGCGATTATCGAGATCATTAACAACCGCGTCCATAACAGACGTAAGCCCCACCCGTTCGATCCAGTCCGATGTCCGCTCTAAATATTTGCCATTCTCACGGTAGTACTGCATAAACGCAGCCACAATCTCCAGCAGTTCTTCATCGGTCCTCACCTTGCATAAAAGCTCCGCTAGTCTGGCCTTAATCCCCCCGTTACCGCCTACGTAGATCTCCCATGCGCCTTCATTACCGACAATCCCAATATCCTTCGTCGATGATTCCGCACAGTTTCGCGGACAGCCGTTCACGGCAAGCTTGAACTTGGCCGGCATATCTAAACGCTCGAACTTCTTCTCCAGCAAAATCCCCATCCCCATGGAATCTTTCGTCCCAAAACGGCAGAACTGTGAGCCTACACAGGTCTTGACCGTCCGCAATGC
Source organism: Paenibacillus sp. GCM10028914 (assembly GCF_042666275.1). NCBI lineage: Bacteria > Bacillati > Bacillota > Bacilli > Caryophanales > Paenibacillaceae > Paenibacillus > Paenibacillus sp. GCM10028914. The sequence continues at coordinate 38,178 of NZ_JBHTFO010000016.1, read as the reverse complement.
TTTCGCATATGCATAACCGGATGGCATCCCAAGATCCTGCCAAATCTTAGGCAGGTCTTCCTTGCTGACACCAAGTAGATCAAGTCGCTGACCACCTGTGACCTTGACTAATTTAACGTTGTATTTCACCGCAATGTCTGCAATAAGTCTAAGATCTTCCGGTGTCGTTACCCCGCCATACATCCGAGGAACAACGCCAAAGGTTCCATCTTTCTGAATATTCGCGTGCATCCGTTCATTTACAAAACGGGAGTCTTTCTCATCCACATGCTCGGTTGGCCAGATCATACCTAAGTAATAGTTCAGTGCAGGTCGGCACTTGGAGCATCCTTCCGGATTGTCCCATTCAAGCGCATATCTTACTTCTTTAGAAGTGATAAGTCCTTTTTCTTTAATCGCTGTCACGACTTCGTCCCTGCTCAGCTTGGTACAGGTGCATATCGCTTCCTGTTTGGCAGCTGCCGAATCGTATTTATCCCCAAGCACATATTGAAGAACCTGTTCTACAACTGGACGGCAACCTCCACAAGAACGGGATGCTCCGGTAGTAGCTTTGATCTCATCTACAGTTGTCAGGCCTTTTTCGTTAATTGCATCCACGATATGTTTCTTCGTTACGCCGTTACAACCACACACAATTTCCTCATCCGCAAGTTCAGCAACCGTATTTCCCGTTTCCACCGATGTTTGCCCTACAATAGCGTCATGAATAGCTTCAGTCATGACCGTTCCGGTCCGGATCCACTGTTGAAGTCTAGACGATTCTTTACCATCCCCAACGAGAACACCGCCGACAATTCTACCACCACGCAGCAGTACTTTTTTGTATACACGACGCCAGTCATCATGCATACGCACCACGGACAGACCTTCAGCATCCATAAATTCTCCTGCAGAGAATACGTCTACGCCTGATATCTTCAGCTGTGTGGATACAACGGATCCTTCATACGGCTTCGTCTCGACACGACATAGATGCTTTGCGAGCACGGCGCCCTGTTCAAAGAGCGGAGCTACAAGTCCATAAGAGATGCCCCGATGTTCATTACACTCACCAACTGCATATACGTCTGGGGCTGAGGTACGCATATAATCGTCTACGAGAATGCCTCGGTTCACCGCCAAACCACTTTCTTTAGCGATCTCAATGTTCGGCCGAATGCCCACTGCCATAACAACGAATTCGGTATCCAGTACCGTTCCATCCGTGAAGCGAATACCGCTAACCCGCTCATCTCCCAAGAATTCTTCAGTCTGCTTGCCAGTAGCAAACTTCAGGCCTTGGCTCTCCAGCTCTGCCTGAAGCATAAGCGATGCTGTGTGATCCAGCTGCCGCTCCATGATCTCTTCAAACAGGTGAACCACTGTTACATCCATGCCGAGTTTAAGCAACCCTTTAGCTGCTTCTAGCCCGAGCAACCCCCCGCCAATGACCGCAGCCTTTCGGTAAAGATCGGCTGCATGCAGCATATTCTCACAATCGGCAATATCTCGGAATGCGGCAATCCCTTCTTTATCTGCCCCCGGAACCGGTAGCATAAATGGCTTGGAACCGGTTGCAATGATAAGCGTGTCATAGGGTACTTGCATACCATTATCAGCTGTTATTATCTTCTGCTCGGTATCTACATGTGTTACTGTCGTCCCTGTGTGCAGCTCGATTCCATTCTCTGTGTACCAGTCCCAGTCATTCAGAATGATATCCTCAACCGCTTTACTCTTCTCCAATACGTATGACAATTGAATACGATTGTAGTTCGGGTACGGTTCGCTTCCAAATACGGTGATCCTGTAAATATTAGGTGAAAGCTTTAATATCTGCTCCACCGTGTTAATTCCCGCCATTCCATTACCAATTACAACAAGATGTCGGCGTTCCTTCATTCCCATCATCCAGAAACCTCCTATCAGCTTGTATTCGTAAATATGCAAAAAACACCCTCTAACCTACTAAACACCCCCTTAGATTATCGAACCAGTTTTTCTAAATTTTATGTGTTTAAAAATTAAAAGCATAAATACTTAATCGAATTTATATTTTACTTTCACCGTAACTTCACACTCTAATTTTCCGTCTTAATAGCAAAGGAGCTGATAAAAAAATATGTTAAAGAGAAGAAACCTTACTTGGTATATCATATGCACATTGCTTCTTCTAACAACCGCTTGCGGCAACACAAGTGAGAATGTGCCTGGCTTGATGCCAGCTAACGAACCTGTTACCACGCCTGATAAACCAAACAATAAGCCTGTAGAAGACGAACAGACACCTATCGTGTATGAAAATAAGAAATACGGTTTCAGCTTGGAGCTGCCTGCTGACTGGAAAGATCGTTATACCGTAATGGATGAGGATCATGTCATTCATTTCGCCAATGAAGCGAATAACAAAGCTGGTATTGGCGGTATTGTGTTTACGGTAAGTGTGTTTACAGAAGAGAAGTGGGCGCAAGAGGGCGAGGAACTCATGTCAGCGATTCGTATCGAAGAGGTCGGTAGATCTGACGGTAAGGTGTACACTATGAATACGCCAACAGATGTCCAGTATAGTTCTTCGGATAAGAAGCTGGAGGAGCAGTATATGGATATGTCTGAAGATGTTAACGGAATCAAAAGCACATTCAAACTTTCTAAATAAAACAATAAGGAGCTGACCCAAAGTCTTATCATCGGGTCAGCTCCTTATTCGTAAACGTTTATTGATTGAGTAAAAATTCCTCGCCGGCTATTCCAGGCGAAGTCATATGATACGGATCCAGAATCACTTGAATCTGCTCCTCGGTCAGCAGACCCTTTTCCAGAATAATCTCTTTCACATTCTGGCCAGTCTGCTGCGCTTCCTTCACAAGCCGGGAAGCTACATCGTATCCGAGATGCGGGTTCAGTGCGGTAATAATACCGAAACTAGTATCCACATAATGCTTACATCTATCGATATTAGCCTGCAGATCTGCGATCAAGTTCTTATGAAATACCTCCATACCATTCTTCAAAATCTTGATCGAATGCATCAGGTTGTTCGCAGCTACAGGTACCATAACGTTCAATTCAAACTGTCCTGCTTCACAAGCTAAAGAAATGGTATGGTCGTTCCCGATCACCTGGAAGGAAATCTGGTTCATCACTTCCGCCATAACCGGGTTCACTTTGCCTGGCATAATGGATGAACCCGGTTGTCTTGCCGGCACGAGCAGTTCGTTAAAGCCCGCCTTCGGTCCCGAAGCCATCAAGCGAATGTCGTTACACATCTTGGAGATATTAACAGCGCACACTTTCAATGCCGCAGACAACTCCATATATGCATCCGTATTCTGCGTGGCGTCAACTAGATCTTCCGCCTGCACCAAATCTATTTGAGTCTGTTCTTTCAGCAGGTTTACAACGCTCTCCATATATTCCAGTGGTGCATTGAGACCCGTTCCTACAGCCGTTGCCCCCATGTTAATTTTCAGTAATCCTTGTGCGGCCCGTTCAATGCGCCCAATATCCCTGCTAAGCACTTTCGCGTAAGCGCTGAATTCCTGACCTAATCGGATAGGCACAGCATCTTGAAGGTGAGTTCGGCCCATTTTGATCACATGGTCAAACTCTTTCGCCTTCTCGTTGATACCATTCACCAGCGTCCGAAATACAGCCAGCAGATCCTGCGTCAAACGGTAGGCTGCAATACGGATCGCCGTTGGGATAGCGTCATTCGTGGATTGAGACATATTCACATGGTTGTTAGGATTACAGTAGAAATAGTCTGCCTTCCCTTTACCCATTAACTCCAGTGCTCGGTTTGCCAGCACCTCGTTCATATTCATATTAATAGAAGTCCCCGCTCCACCCTGGATCGAGTCCACAATAAATTCAGATCGAAACTGCCCCTCTATAATCTCTTGTGATGCTTCAACAATCGCTTTGCCAATTCCTTTCGGAAGCAAGCCTAGCTGCATATTTGCAAGTGCCGCAGCTTTCTTCACTTCTGCAAGTGCGGAGATTAATTCTCCATGTATAGGAACCCCACTGATCGGAAAGTTCTCGACTGCTCTGACTGTATTAATTCCGTAATAAGCTTGAGCAGGAAGCTGTCTCTCACCGAGGAAATCTTTTTCAACCCGATAATTTACGTCCATGATCTTCATCACCATTACCTTTCGGATTCCAGTTATCATATCTGGTACTTTAATCATTCGGTTCCGCTTACAAGATTCCTTTAATTCTGACAAACATTTTGGGTAATCCAATTTAGATTTTTACAAGCCCATATTTCAACCTCATTCAAGCATTGCCCTCTCCTGTAAAAAGTATATATACAGAAAAAAGACACCGGGTATTCAGCATCATACATGCTCTTATCCTGCCGTCATGATTTACCCATTTTTCAAGTGATTGCAATCACATGTGCTATCTCCTGTGCTCTCTATACTTAACCTTATAGAACAGCTTTTAACCCCTGACAGTCACTATTTACTCTCAATATATAGCTATACAAAAAGGAGGTACCATCCATGAGTCAAATTACACTCCATAGCCTTGTTTCCGATATTGTTACCGCCGTTCCTCAAACAGCAGATCTATTCCGAAAGCTTCGAATTGATTTTTGTTGTGTTGGGAAAGTCGAGCTCGAACAGGCTTCTAGAAACCTTAATCTTGACCCGATGCAAGTTCTCTCAGAGGTATTAAACATAGAACAGAAGCAGAAGGGTTATGCGGAAAACCAACCTGCCACAGAGCGCAGTGAAAAAGAACTGATTACCCATATCCAGCAGAAACACCACGCTTATTTACGAGACGAACTCCCACAACTAACCCCATATATCACGAAGCTAGCCCGTGTGCATGGAGAGAAGCATCCGCATCTTCTACGTGTGCAAGAGATTTACACTAGTCTGAAAAGAGAACTGCTGGATCATACCGAGGATGAAGATCAGGTTGTGTTCCCTCGGATTATCAATTTCGTAAATGATCCCACTTCCGAAGCTGCAAAAGCACTCGAACCACATGTTTTGGAGCTGGAGAACGAACATGAAAGCGCTGGCGATCTGCTTAAAGAACTGCGCGAAATCACTCATGACTTTGAACCGCCAGCCGATGCTTGCGGCACTTACCGGTTAGTATATCAGCGGCTGGCACTGCTTGAGAAAGATACCTTCGAACATATTCATCTGGAGAATAACGTGTTATTCGAGAAGGTACGTGCAGCCATGTAAACCCAATAAAAGACCTGTCCCACTAAATCATGGGACAGGTCTTTTAACTATAACTGCACAAGTCTCTATTCAGACTATGGTTTATAAATGGAATTCAGCCGCCACTCCAAAATGATCTGAAACCACAGCTCCATTTACTCCGTTCATCATAACGGTTGAAGATGTGACTTGCACCGGCTTACTGGAGAAAATGTAATCGATTCGCAAAGGTTTTTTGTTATTTTCCCAACCCGCAATCGCTTTGACGACGGTTGCCCCCTCATCTCTAACTTCTGCAGAGACATATAGATCATGCCACCCCTTGCTTATGACATAGTCATAGCCTTCGTCACGAATTTCAGCCACATTGTTGAAATCACCCATAATAAACATCGGCCCCTGTTTATGTACTGTAAGTATCCGTTCGGTCTGATCCCACTGGCCTCGGAAAGGCTCTTCATCATTCCACCATCCGTAATGCCCGTTAACAAACCAGATGTCCTTGCCTTCTGTTGATGTTTGAATGCCCAGTATTTTTCGTGTGCGATAGTTATCATAATCTCTAATTTGCGAAACGTATTCACTGATCACATCTGTTATCGGTGTTTTGGACAAAATGGCTAGTCCCTCATCGTATTTCGCAAAGCCAACATGCACCGGAACCCAAGTCCAGTAATAGGCTTGATTTAGCTCTTTCTGCAGGAGATAAGCATAGTTATCATGTCTAATGACAACCTCCTCCGAGCTGTAATAGTGAGAAAGTTCTGACTCAGGAACCAAATCCCCGGCCATAGACTGGTTGACCTCTTGGAGAGCGATCACATGAAAGTCTTGCTCATTTATAAAATCCGCCAGCTGCTTTATTTTGTCCATCTGATGCTCTTCCTGCCATGCATGTGTGTTTAGCGTCATTATTTTCAAAACAAACACCTACTTTTCTAGTCTTGTTGTCATCATGGGCAACTCCCCATTCTTTAGTTTACCCTATGAACGGGTACACGAAGACTTCTGGTAACGTTAAAAATAATAAAGACCCGTTCCGATGAAACGGATCCGGGTCTTCATCCTATTCCTATGAATCTACAAACAGCGTATCCACAAAACTTCGGCAATACTGCTCGGCAATTTGCTCTGCACTATATCCCGCATCGCGTAATAGCAAAATGACATCTGCCCTCGGAAGTGAAGTCAGCAAAATGGACGTGAATACCGGATCAATCGGCTTTAGGTCCCCTCGCTCCGCAGCATCCTCCAGAAGACTTTGTATTTGTGTTCGCATATAAGTGAAGGGCGGATTTTCATTTATCGTATTCTTTGTATCTTCCAGCCGCCCCCCTGTTAAAATAATACGAAGCCATTCCAGATATTCATTAATATGAAGAATCACTCTGTATATGATGGTTCGGAGCCGAAGAGCAACCGGTTCCTCAGCGCTATTACGGAGATAAGCATCCAGCTCCTCCATAAATTCTTCGATCTCCGCTTCCATCAGGGTTAGGCAGATTTTACTCTTGTTAGGATAGCGGCGATACAAAGTGCCTTGACCAATACCAGCCGTCTTCGCGACTCGGTGCATGGAGACATCCTCAACCCCGTATTTATTAAATAAAGCTTGAGCTGTATCTAATATTTTTAGTCCTAACTCATCATGTTCTTTACTGCTAGCCATGCTTGCATCCCTTTCTAACTGAACACAGTACTTTTAAGCGGCTGACTTTTTTCTCTCTTCCACTGGTGCCGTAGTACGTTTAATAAAGAAGCCCAAAACCAAGGCAATGATCGCGAGAACGAGTCCGGTTACAAATGCACTGTGAAGACCTGCGATCATACTTTCTACAGGATTTAGATCCCCCGTCGTTTCAACATAATTCTTAGCTCCAGCTGACATGATGCTAATAAAGAGAGCCATACCAACGGCTCCGGCTACCTGCTGCAAGGTGTTCATAATCGCTGTGCCGTGCGGATACATTAATGGAGGCAACTGGTTTAATGCCGTTGTTTGTGCTGGCATCATAACCATTGAAATTCCAATCATCATCATAACATGAAGGAAAATGACATAGCCACCCGTCCATGAAGCTTCAACACGGGAGAACAGAAAGATCGAGATACACAAAATAACAAGCCCAGGTATGATTAATACTCTAGGTCCGAATTTATCAAACAACTTACCTGTAATGGGCGCCATCAGACCGTTGATAATACCGCCAGGCATCATCACAAGACCAGCCGCTAGCGCGGTTAAGCCAAGTGCATTTTGCAGGAACAAAGGCAGCATGATCATCGTCGAGAACATGCTCATCATTAACACAAGCATAAGTACTGTAACGAGTGCGAACATCGGGTATTTAAAGGTACGCAGATCCAGCATTGGTTCCTTCATGCGTAATTGGCGCCATACGAATAGCAATAAACTAATGGCTCCCGCGGTAATGCACCAAACAACCTTTGGATCAGACCAAGTACCCTCTCCTGCACTACTGAAACCATATACGATACCGCCGAAACCAATCGTCGATAGAATGATTGAAATGAAATCAACCTTCGGTTTGGTCAGTTCCGACACATTTTTCAAAAATATAGCGGCAAACACGATAGAGAACGCTGCTAACGGAATAACGAGATAGAATAACCAGCGCCATCCCATCGAATCCACAATCAGACCCGAAAGTGTAGGACCGATCGCAGGAGCTGTCATAATAACAAGCCCGATCATCCCCATGGCAGCACCCCGATTTTGCGGCGGGTAGATCCTAAGGATTGTATTCATCAGAACCGGCAGCATGAGGCCTGTTCCGAAAGCTTGTAAGATACGACCAGACAGTAGCACCCCAAATGCTGGTGAGAATCCGCATATAATCGTACCTACCAGAAATAGTGTCATTGCGCCAATAAACATCTGTCTTGTTGTAAACCACAGTTGAAGAAGCGCTGTTATCGGAACCAAAATACCGACAACCAGCATATAAGCTGTTGACAGCCATTGAACCGTCGATTCCCCAATGCCAAACTGCTCCATCAAGCTAGGGAAAGCGATATTCAACAGTGTCTCATTCAAGATGGAAACGAATGCGCCAATAATCAGTGCAGCTACAATCGGCCCTCTCTTCAATTTACTTACATCAATCTTGGCCGAACTCGGCCCCACTCCCATATCCAAGTACGTTTTCCTCCCTTATTTCTGTATACGGACAATTGTCCGGCAGTGCGTTTAATATTCTAACGGACAATTGTCCGCGGGTCAATGCGTATATGAAAATTTTTACAATATAAAAAACCGTGATAAAAAAATTTGAAGGATCTGTCAGCTTCTAAATAGCCAGGACAGACCCTTCGGATTCTTCATCATACTCATGAATTATTTAAATGTTGAGTTGGCCATTGCGGCTACGATATGTTTCTGCATCAGCGTAAACACAAGCACAATTGGAATAATCGCCATTACACTGGATGCCATAATAACATTGAAGAACATAGCCTCATTGCCTGCAATAGAGTCGCGCAGCATGGCGATTCCAACCGTCAATACACGCATATCATTGTCATTCGTCATAATGAGCGGCCAGAAGTACGAGTTCCATGAGGATATGAAGATCAGAACCCCCATCGTAACAATGGTTGGCCTCGCCATTGGGAAGAGCAATTTGTATAGAATGGAGAATCGCCCAGCTCCGTCTACACGCGCCGCTTCCAGCACATCATTGTTAATTGACTTGAACGCCTGTCTTAGCAGGAATATCGCGTAGGCGGAAGCGCCATGCGGAACGATGAGTGCCCAGAAGGTGTTCAGCCAATCCAGCTTCGACATCATGACATATACAGGAACGAAAATAACCTGCTCGGGTACAATCAGCGCTGCCAGAACAAGAAGAAACAAGACATCTCTTCCCCAGAACCTTCCCTTAGCAAAAGCATAGGCAGCCATCAGCGCCACGTTAAGCTGCAAGATGATCGTTCCAACAGCCATCAGCAGCGTATTGCCGAAGAAGCGCGCATAAGGGATAACCCGAAACGCCTCGGCAAAATTCTCCCATGCAAAACGCTCCGGCCAGAAGGTTGGAACAGCCATCCGCATCTCGGATTGGGTCTTCAGCGCACTAATTAACAGCCAATACACCGGGAAGAACATAAGCAGTGTCACTATAACCGCTGCCGCAATACGAAGCATCATCATGAACTGTTTGCGTTCCTTTACCGTTCCTGCCATTACATTATCCCTCATAGTGCACCTTCTTCTTGCTGATTACCCATTGAAGTAATGTTAACAGCAAAATAATGATGAATAGAATCATGACAAGTGCAGACGCTCTGCCTGTCTTAAATTCCGAGAAAGCCATCGTATAAATCCAATACACGATTGCATTGGTTGCCTTTAGCGGACCACCATTAGTCATGATGTCGATCGATTGAAACACCTGCATGGATGATATAAAGCTTGTAATGACAAGGAACAACGTCATGGGCGATAACAGAGGCAGCGTAATATTACGGAACTGTCTGAATTTGCTGGCTCCATCGATAGATGCAGCTTCGTAATATTCTGCCGGAATCCCTCGCATCCCTGCGATAAATAGAATCATCGCGAAGCCTACGCCCTTCCATACCGATACAGCAACAAGTGCCGGCAAAGCGGTAGACGGATTCGTCAACCAATCGACCGGATCCATCCCGAACCAGGAGATGATTCCGTTAAGAAGTCCATATTGTCCATTGTAAATCCATGTGAATACCATAGCCGCCACAACCATAGAGACATAATACGGCATGAAGATGACACCGCGCATAAAGCCAAACAATCTTGAAGCAGAGACATTGAGCAAGAGCGCAAGCAGCAGCCCGATCACAAGCGTAAATACGACATCCATGAACGTATATAAGAATGTGACCTTCAAGGATTGATAGAAATCTGCATTCGTCAACAGACGGGTATAGTTATCAACACCAACGAACTTTTTCACCGGACGTGTCATATTCCAGTTCGTAAAGCTGATATAGATGGAATACGCCAATGGATAATATAAGAACACCCCCATGAACAAGAGCGCCGGTACCGCAAATGAAAAGTCCTTCCACTTCTCTTTGAGTGAATGAGACATCCGTTTAGAGACTGAAGCGGTCGTCCGATTGGACGCCGCCTTTGTCACTTGTTTATTAATCTCCATAGGCATCACTCATAATCCGCAAGAATGTCGTTGATTTTCTTGGCTGCATCCTGCATGAGTGGGGCAGGATCTTTTTGATTTAGTACCATTTCGCCTACGACTTCTTTGTATACTTCACTGAACTCAGGGTAAGCTGGATGCTGCATTCGTGGTGTCACTTCATCAAAGTGCTCATATACCGCTCTGTACTGCGGCCATCTTTCGAAGTATTGATTACCTTCCTCAGATTCGATTGCCGATTTTCTGGTAGGCAAGTAGCCAACAGATTCAGCCCATTTAATATTTTGTTCTGCTGAGGTCATGAACTCGATGAATTTCCAAGCGGCTTCCTTCTCCGCATCCTTGGCACCATCCATCATGACAATCCCTGCTCCACCAATGTTGGAGGTACGAACTTTATCTCCTGGAATGAAGGATACGCCGACTTCGAAATCCGCATTCTCACGATACATTTTCAGCATAGCGGAAGTATGCTGTACCATAGCGATTTCACCACTCAGGAACATTTGACGCATGGTGTCCGATGCACCTTTACCGAATCCCATGTGCATACTACCCTCTTGCTGCCATTTGTAGAAGTTCTGGATGTAACGGAGAGATTCTTCATTCTCAACCGCGGATGCTGTTTGATCCTCATTCAGGATCTGTCCACCGCCGTTAATATTCCAAGGGTCATAGTACCACGTATCCCAGCCAGGTACGGAGAAAGCATAACGCGTTGTTTTGTCACCTTGTTTTTCCGTAACCTTCGCATTAAAGGCATCTATCTCATCCCATGTCGCAGGGGGCTCTGCACCGAGCTTGTCCAGCAGCGTCTTGTTGTAGATGAACACACTGGTACTTACGATGAGCGGAAAGCCATACTGTTTCCCGTCAAAGGCATAAGCCTTCAGCATCCCTTGTGCAAAATCGTCCATCTTCACTTCATCACGTTTGATCCATGGTCCGAGATCTGCAAAAACGCCGCTATCCGCGAAGTTCGCAAGAGAGGCTACCTCCACATTCGTTACAGCAGGAACATCATTCGCAGCTACTGCTGCCGACAGCTTCTTGTGAAGATCACCATAACCGCCCTGGAATACCGGCTCAACCGTGATGTGCGGGTATTTCTTCTGGAATTCTGCGATCATATAGTTGAGGCCCTCAAGCTGGGCTTCTGCATGTGAATGCCAGTACTGGATTTTGACCGGAGTGGTATCGTTCTTCATATCCATCGATGCCGCCTCAACATCATCCAAGGAAACCTCGCCTCCGGCACTCTTGCTACCGCTGCTTCCACATGCAGAGGAGATGACCATAAATATAGTCAGTAATGTTAACAACCACGTTTTCTTCTTCATTAAATTTCGCTAGCCCCTTTCAGATCATGTAAAATGCATAAAAAAATAGAGACATTAAATGAGCCCACCCTAAGAGCTACCACCTCCTAAAAAGCAAAGTAGTTACTACTCGGGTTATCTCATCGTCTCCACCCCTAGCGATATGAAGTTAAAATAGCTTATTCAAGTTCGCGGGGATTCATGCTTCCAAAAAACACGTATCTCCGGATATGTGATCCATCAGTTTGGTATTGATTCGTAACCCAAATCGATCACTTGAAGACGATATTTCTTGAAGTCTGTCGTAAGCGTGTCACACGCTGTCTGACATCTTTATCATAATTCGACATAATCATGTGGGTATTAATGGCATGTAAAATTTATGTAAATCCGGTTATGTTCTCTGGCGGATGAATTGACATAAAAAAAGATCTGTCCATTTTCATCATATGGACAGATCTTTCAGTCTTATATCAAGTTTATCGAATAAATAATAGCAGCATTCTGCACCCTAGACGTTTCTTCTCAAGCGAGAGATCAGCAAGTCTATAAGCCAACCAATAGCGAACCAGAACCCGATATGCAGCAAGTAATTAACCTCTTGAGACACGTCATTCCCGAAATATTCTAATGCAATCATTCCTAAGGGACTTGTAAAGAAAAGCAATAGATTCTTGTCATCTTGCCCGGTCAGGTTCAATATAATGACGATCAGTGAAAGCAAAGATAGCCAAAATCTTGCCGTTTTAAACATGTGTAACACCTCCACCTTCCTTAAGACGCAGATCCACGCTTACAAGTTGCGCTCAGGTTAGTGGGCTACAACAATGTTCTATGTCCGTGAAAGAAAAGACAGAAAGATGATAACGGACAGACATTCCACTATTGTCGATATTTAGCCATGTACGCGACATAAGCCGGACAGGAGATTCGTTATTAGGGCGAATTTGTTCATTTTGCTGCTTTTTCTGATCCAATAGCGGCTTCTGTGTCCGCTAACTTATGAAAAACGGTCTTTTAGGAGAAATAGCGGAACCCGTGTCCGTTAACAGAAGCAATACTACAAGTCGACCAAAGGTAAGCTATGCATTCTTAGACTTTAAAAGCGTCTTGAAGAGTCTAAACGCCGACCGTACCCTCGAACGCTTCAAATGCTCCTCCACATATCGGTAATCAGTCAAAATAACACCTGCATCGCGGACAGCATAAGCGAAGTCATCATCAAACAGCAACTGATATTCCCAGACCCGCTTGATGTAATTCGGGATATGCTCCATCATCCATGGATCATCGGCTCCGGGATGAAAGTAGGTTTCGCTCACACCATCCGGAAGCTTATAGAGTTTATCCAGTATACTCTGTTTAAAGGTTTCATAGGTTTCTCCCTCAAGTAGAGTAAAGGGATGCGACAGCAAGTAGTCAGGAATAGGCACACCAAATGTATCCGCAAGTGAAGATGCAAGAGCTACCGGACGCTCAACACCCGATAATGAACTTAGGAGTGGATCCTCTTTGTAGATGTAACGGAAAAACCTTGAAGGCAATCCCCACCGTGATGTTCTCCAAAACGTCTGAGGAAGAAAACTGCGTCCTGTCTCCATACCATACAAACTGCCCATGTGGTTATCGACATGACTGATCTTTATTCCAGCCTTGGTTACAAGAGTGTACTGCGCATCGATTTCCTTTAGCACGGCTTTCGTTTCAGATCTCTGCTCAAACTCCCTTACTGTGCGATGTTGGAATCCAAGTTCATCATGAAGTGAAGGATGACCCGTTAAGCTGCTCCACCGCAAAGCCTCAAATTCACTTGTCATCGTTAAATGCAGACCGACATTCGGCTGTTTCCGTCTTGCGCTCCAGACTGCCGCTTCCTCAAATCCGGGGGCCGGAGCCATAATTGTCGCAGATGAAGCCTTTCCTTCCTCCAAGATATGCATTATAGCTTTATTCATGGGCGCACTCTGGCCGAAATCATCACAATTTATAATTAGTCTTTTGACCATGGTCGATGCTGCCCCCTGTCTTGTTGTTAAATTCAATTTTCGTAACAAAAGAGATCAGAAACGAGAGCAACAGCAGGCACAGCGGGATAACACTGATCAAATACCGAAACGTCGACTCAGGATCAGATCCCGGATTATCACCGCTCTCATATCCAAAAATAATCCCGACCACAAAGAAAGCAAGAGCTGAGATCAAACCGCTGGAACGGGTAATAAAACCGCTGACCGCCGTGTAAATACCTTCCCTCCGCTGCCCCGTTCGCTCTGCATCCTCATCAATGATATTGCCGCTTACCATCGCTGGAGTTACCAAGAAGCCGGCCAAGCCGAATCCCACCGCAACCCCTGCAACTACACCACTTGCCAGATCATAACCGAACCAAAGAGGAATGACAGATAATCCATACACTGCAAGTGAAAGACGCCATGCTTTGACCCCATCCATATTACGAATAATCCAATACCAGACAAACACAAGTGGAATAACGGAGACAAATACGGATGCGAGCAGAATCGACACCTGAGCTTCGGAAATATTGAGAACATATTTGGCGTAAAAAGGTATGATCGAGCTGATCAATCCATTCACCGTCTGAGCAAACGAATTCGATATATTAAACACCCAGAACTTCTTGTTCTTCAGTGTCTCACGAAATGCATCGACCAGCTTGAACGGCTCGCTTTCGGTCACCTCTTGTTTCTCTTTCACATTCATCATACAGAGAAACATAAAGACACCAAAGATCAGTGCATACAGGATAGACATGTTGGAAAAGCCCATCACTCTGAATAAAATGGGCGTCAGTGCTGTGCCGATAAGCAAAGCCACAACCTGATACCCTTGCTGGATTGCCGATGCTTTGGCACGAATACGATCACCACGGAATAACTCTGGGAATAAAGCGCCGTAATTCACCCATAATACGGTTGCTACAGCCTCATATAGAATGAGTGCTACCAAAAACCATAGAAATAGTCCGTTTTCCGATAACCCTTCTGGCGGCGAAAATATAATGACAAATGTGATCATAAACAGTGGAATCGCTCCGAATACCCACGGCCTGCGGCGCCCGTAGCGCGTCTTCGTCCGATCTGACCAGTACCCGAACAGAGGATTGTTAACTGCATCCCAGATGAGGAAGATCGTTCTTGCCAGTGTAGCCAGTCCAATGCCGAGCCCTAGTTTATCCACATAAAAATAACTGTAAAATGAACTAAATGCCTGACTGGGAACCATCATTGCAAACATTCCTAACGAAAAAGCATACGGCGAATTTATCCAGCTCCGCTTCATTCGCTTTCCCCCTGTACGTTAATAATGATGTACAGTATTCGCCTATATTCCATAATATTCCTTTAGTTCAGTTGAGAAAGTAAACAATCTGTTTCTTGTTAGAAAACATAAAAAGCCTGACCGATTTCGGTCAGGCTTCTGACTTGTCCTAACTAACTATTACTTCATGACAACAACTTTAACCGCATTGCCAATTGGAGGCAGACTCTTTGTCAGCATAGGGCTGAAGAAAGCAAGGACCTTGTCGTCCTTCTTCAGTTCGCTTGCCTTCACCTCTTCACCATCCTGATCCACAACAACGGTCTCAGAAGATACGTTCAGTACAACTTCTGCTGGTGAAGCTTCGGTCATACCAAAGCCTTTAACTGTAATTTTTGAACCATCCTCATTCGATGTAACTAAGCCTGAAGTTCCGATCAAATCTTTCACATCGGAATCTTTCTTCACTTTAATCTCCGAAGCGTAGGTTTGACCTGGCAGACTCATCGTCATAGCCATGCTATGTACAACTTCGACATCAAGACCGAGGGACAAATCCTTAAGCTCAATCTTCTCACCAGCTGCATTTAGAATGACCGTGTTCTCATCCACATTCAAGAGGATTCCATCAGGTCCCGCTCCATTAATATGAACGGATTTGCGGTTCTCATCATTATGAACAGCCGTAATAACTCCGTTTGCTTTTATCGTCTTCACATCCTCTGCTTCCGAAGCTTCGGAGGTAACGGCAACTGTTGCACCTTCAACGACTACACCATGATGAAGCACATCACTAAAGTATTTCGCAGGTACATAAAGCGTACCCAAGATATTTGCCGGAGCCGTTCCGAGTTTCACAAGCATTTTATTCTCATTATACTCGTCTTTATCGGTTTGCACGAGGCTCCAGATCGGAGTGTTCGCTTTCGTTAACTCTGCAGAACGATCCTCATTATTCCACTTGATTTCATAACCCAATGCTTTAGCAATTTCACGCAACGGAAGCATGATTTCCTTCGTTTGTTGATTCATGTACCCGTTGTTTTTTGCAGCCTTACCATTGATTGTTAAAGAGTAGTTGGTAATAGCTGAAATCATCTCCGCTTGCTGGGGGTCTCTGTCTTGCTTTACATCTGCGCTAGGAGCTGCAAACGCTGACGCGCCACCGGATACAGCCATAGCCGTAACTAGAAGTGCTGCTGCCTGTTTCTTAAGATGCTTCTTCATGTTCATCATCCTTTCTAGGTTGTCATAGGAAGTAGTAAGATCACTTCATGTCTATTAACGTGTAGAGGTCTACAGATGTTGCACTCGTATATAAACAAGTTTGCTTTTACATTGATAGTATATAGATTACACTCTAGATACAAAGTTCTTCATGATCAGCCTTACAATAGACTACCTCACTGGAGGAGGATTATCCTTCTATGATCACAGATAAAACATCCCTCATCTCTCTATTTAAACGAGCTAACGCAGAGATGAATCATGCATTGAATCATATCAAGCAGCCCGATCTTGCCCTGCGTATCCATTATTGGGGATTCATGCCTCAGCATTTTAATAATACAGAACACAAACATTCATTTTTCGAAGCGTGTTACGTCTTGGCGGGACATGGCTCTTATCTTGAAGAGAATAACCAATATGACCTGTCTCCTGGTACACTATTCCTCTCAAGACCAGGGATTTTGCACCAGATCAAAAGTGACGAGGGTCTTTCGCTGTGCTATGTAGCCTTTGAGCCTGAAGAATCGGCATGCAGCGAACTATACCAGCAATCGTTCGGATTACTCGCGAACAAGGGAACTCCCGTACTGCAAGAAACCGCCTTCCAGCCAACAGGACTATTATGGAATTCTCTTCTGTCCTTATTCAACCAAGGCAAGAGTTCTCCACTTCTGGCCTTGGAAAGTACGGCCCTATCTCTAATCCTCTCCATTCTCGTAGCTCATGGACCCAATCTCTCCATGAAAACTAGAGATACAGAGATGAGCAAAGAAGGAGCAACCATCGTTCATCAGGCTGAGCTATTTATTACGGATAATTTGAGTGAGCCCCTTCCACTGCAGAGGGTCGCAAGTCACCTCCATATCACTTCCCGTCATCTGACAAGACTGTTCAGTAAACATCGGCATCAGTCTTTTGTACACTATGTGCAGGAACAACGTGTGCAAAAAGCCAAGGACATGCTTCTGACCACAGACAGGCAGATTAAAGAGATCGCCAGCTTATGCGGTTTTGAATCCGTACACTATTTCACCCGCGTGTTTACAGCAAAGCTCGGTGTAACCCCTGCCAGATTCAGGCGTTCACAGTTTACGGAAGGTCGCTTCGATTCAAATCCCCAATAACAACATCCATGTCCTTTTTGTACAAAAACACTTCCTCTTTTTATAAAGACGTTCCTCCCACCTCCTTCTACAATAAGAGCGTAAGCTTAGCTTAGGAGGGGAGGACTTGTTATGACAACTTTATCAACCTTTCAATCACGTCCAATCAACCAATTGGACTTCCAAGATAGACCTAACTTCATGAATAATAGTGTGGATTCTTGGTGCTCATTTGTGATCTCTACTTACCAAGAGATAGAGGACAATCGCCCGCTTTGGATCACACTCGATGGCACCCACGGAGCCGACTTTCTTGCTTTACTGGTTCCGCTTGAACAAATTTGTGAGAAGGAAGGTATTCCTTTCTCCTGTGACTTCACATCGGATTATGTGAAACCTGAATCTGAACTTCGGGCAGAAATGGCCCCATACCTGACAGATAATCGCGCATTCGGTTATAAAGGCCACGATGTGCGTCCAATTCAATATTTCCAGATTGATGCTAAAGCATCTTTGGAGAAAAAAGCCCTTGAAACGGGCACCAAGAGAGGTATTTACGTTCTGTGCGGTCCCGGAGCTGCTATGTTAGCGAGCAGAGCAGCTGATCTCTATTTCTTCGCAGACTACTCTCGAGAAAATCAGCAACTGCGACATGCCCAGCGTATGGGCAGCTTCGGTTTCGGGGAATCCACAGACAAGGTTGAAACCTACAAGAACTGTTATTTTCTTGAGTGGCCTGTATGGGAGTCATACCGCCGCGAATGGTTGGCATATTATACGGATCACATCCATCAAGAAGCTTATTATATGGATTTAAATAACTCTGAAAATCCAGTCTGGTTGCCTGCAGCAGCTTTAAAAGATGTTCTGTATAGGGCCGCTCAGCAGCCATTCCGTGTGAAGCCCTTCTTTGCACCCGGCATCTGGGGTGGGCAATATTTGAACAAGTTAGTTGATCTGCCAAAAGAATGGCCTAACTGTGCATGGAGCTTTGAACCGATCGCTCCTGAGAATACACTTCTTCTCCAAGTACAGAACTCCATTATCGAGATTCCTTTCACCCTGCTGATGGAGGCGGCACCATATGACATTATGGGACAGCGCAATGTGGAACTGTTCGGCGATTATTTCCCTATCCGTTTTGACTATCTGGATACGATGGAAGGCGGAGAATTGTCACTGCAGGTTCATCCGAAACAGGAGTATGTAGAATCACAATTTAATGAGCATATGACACAACAGGAATCCTATTACATTATGAAAAATACACCAGGAGCGAAAGTGTATCTAGGACTAAAAGAAGGAGTTACGGGTGCAGATCTACTTGAAGCGGTTGAACACTCGCATCGTGATGAAACACCACTTGTGCTCCCTTCCTATGTGAATGAATACGAGTCTGAGATCGGGGATCTCTACCTCATTCCTCCTGGAACAGTTCACTGCTCAGGTAGAGACAATTTGGTTCTGGAGATTTCCTCAACCACTTGGTGGTTTACCTTTAAAATCTATGATTATTTACGTCTCGATCGGGACGGCAAACCTCGTCCTTTGAACGCCGAGCATGCAAAACATAATATTAACGACGCTATGGATACTTCAGTCGTTGAACAAGGACTGATTGCTCGCCCTCGAATTGTCAGCAGCCAAGGCAATAACACAGAGGAGCTGCTCGGACAGCGTGACGATCTTCTGTTCCAAGTCAGCAGACTTTCTCTTCAAGATACATGGCAAGGGGACACAAACGGAGAATTTGTCATGTTCAATCTAGTCGAGGGTGAACGTGTCCGGCTCGTCCCAATAGAGAATGAAGCGGCTGCGGTCGAGTGGGGATATGCTGAAGCTTACATCATACCAGCAAGCGTAGGAAAATACCGCTTAGAGAATCTATCCGGTTCTGAGTGCACCCTTATCACTGCTAGAGTAAATCCGGATTGGAAAGAGCCACTTCTTCCACATTCGTGGACATCAACTAAGGAGACCTCCGATGTGTTCCGGTAAAGAGCAAGAGCTTGAATCCAGTGTGTCTCGTGTGATTACGCTGGCACTGGATGCCGGAGGAACAGTTGTAAAGGGAGTTCTCTTAATTAATGGGCAAGTCGTGCCAAATTCATTCCTTGCCAGGCCTGCCGAATCTCAAGGATCTGCGCACAGCATCATATCCAGATTTGCTGGCGCATGTCTCGAATTGCTGAATTTCTATACATCCACTTATGGACCTGTATTCAGAAACGATACCATTCGAATCGGGTTCGCTTTCCCTGGTCCATTCGACTATACGAATGGGATCGCACTTCTTCAGGGTGTTGGTAAATATGACGCGCTATATCAGTTATCTGTTTGTGATCTACTACGCGAAGAATTCATGAGACGGAAGCAGACATCTCCGGGGCGAACCCCGGATGCGCTAGCATCTGCCGATATTCGCTTCGGGAATGACGCCCTTCTGTTTGGTTTGGGTGTCAGTATTCGCTTTCCTTTAGAAAGACTTGTTTGTCTTACGCTCGGTACTGGACTCGGCTCAGCTTTTATAGAGAATGGGCAGATCGTTCAGGGCAGGAACGGTGTACCGTCAAATGGAATGCTGTTTGCTGAACCTTACCGTGAAGGAATTGTAGACGACTATTTTGGAAGAAGAGGGATTCTGAAGCTAGCCTCGGAACGTGGAATTCTGTCCATTGATTCTGATGTAGCCGATCTGGCGCATGCAGCTCGTAACGGAGACACAGAGGCTGGGGACTTGTTCCATGAATATGGATACAGGCTTGGAGAAATGCTCCTGCCTTACGTTGCCTCCTTCCATCCACATCGCATCGTGCTTGGAGGACAAATTTCGAGTAGTTTCTCTCTCTGGGAGACAGATGCGCAGGAGGCGCTCGGTGAAAGATTTTCTATTCCAATCCTTCAGTTCCAAGATGGAATGGACGCTGTATTTCAAGGAATTCATCGACTGTTCGAAAATACGATTTAACATTCATCCGCTTTAATCCATAGGAGGTTACCTATTTATGAGCACATCCATTCATGCTGAACCTAAACCCGTCCGTCCTTGGACGATCTATGTTATTCATCACTCGCATACGGATATCGGTTATACAGAGCGTCAGGAAAGAATTGAACAGTATCACGTCGATTTTATTCGCCAAGCACTGAAGATTTCTGAAACTGCTCACAGCGGAGCACGGCCAGAGTGGAAATCCTTCCGCTGGACATGCGAGACCTTCTGGGCTGTAGAGAAATTTCTTGAAGAAGCTACTCCTGAGGAAAAAGAAGCTTTTCAGCAAGCTATCCTTCGTGGCGATATTGAACTATCCGGTACTTACTTGAACATGACTGAGCTCGCTGATTTTGATCTACTTCTTCGAAATCATGCTAAAGCCCAGCAGTATGCAGGTTCCTTTGGACACCAAATCGACAGCGCGATGACAGCAGACATCAACGGTTATAGCTGGGGTTATGCTTCCAGCTTACTGCAGAACAATATTGAAAATCTGTTCTCTTGCATTCACACACATCACGGAATGTACCCGCTTGGCCGGAAGCAGACGCCATTCTGGTGGGAAGCTCCGGACGGCGGCAAGCTGCTCGTCTGGAATGGTGAACATTATATGTTCGGTAATGAGCTGGGCTTCTGTCCGAATGCGCTTGGTAAATACATGATTAAGGATGAAATTCAGCATAATCTCATGGAGCCTGAGGACATTCATAACGAGATTGCGTCCATACGGATTAACCGGTATTTGTGGAATCTTGAACAGGAACAATATCCGTATAACTTCGTACCGATCATGGTATCCGGCCTTGGAACAGACAATGCATCTCCAAACGCAGATATTGCAGAGTGGATTACAGAGTGGAATGATCAATATGGAGAGCACATTAATATTCAAATGACTACACTTTCCGAGTTCTTTGGGATACTGAAGCAAGAGGACTTGTCCGCGCTTCCAGTACACCGGGGAGACTGGCCAGACTGGTGGACAGACGGCGTGGCTTCCACAGCGATGCATACACAGATTTACCGTGATGCACAGCGTACGCTGCGTAAAGTAAAAAGCCTCGATCCGAACCATGAAGCAGCAAGTCTTTCAGATATTGAAGCAGCATCGCAAGCACTCACGATGTACGCGGAGCATACTTGGGGATATCATTCTTCCGTCTATGAACCATGGCACCCTCAAGTACAGATGCTAGAGGTCCGCAAACAGTCGTACGCAGCCGAAGCGAGTAAACTCGCTCATCGTGCAATGGATAAAACGCTTGTCGCTCGTCAGGGCGCACTTCTTGCTCCTCATCGCCCATTACGATACGAGGTCATTAATACAGAGCCAGCAGAAGCGACACTGCTTGTGGCTATTCCGCTAGATGGCTGGGAAAATGTCATTCTGCAGGGCAAGTTCGAGCTTATTGATGAAAAGACAGGTCAACCGATTCCATACCAGGTGTCCCATACGCATTCGATCGTGACCGAACTGACGCTTTTACCTGGTGAATCCCGCATCCTGCATCTCCGTTCACTTTCGAAGGTAGATGCGAATGCACCTTTTGCGAAAAAAGTGACTGCTCGTAATATTGAGCCGATCCCATGCGAAGGCGTATACGACGTTTGGTCACCTCCTGC
Organism: Paenibacillus sp. GCM10028914; assembly: GCF_042666275.1. NCBI lineage: Bacteria > Bacillati > Bacillota > Bacilli > Caryophanales > Paenibacillaceae > Paenibacillus > Paenibacillus sp. GCM10028914. The sequence goes on along the minus strand of NZ_JBHTFO010000016.1, from coordinate 16,293 downwards.
TGCAGATTATCCAATCACCGTAGGTGAGAACTTCATCGAATCCGAAACAACGCGGATTGAGTGGAAACTACATGAGGGCATCACTGCATGGGTGGATAAGCGCATTTCTGCTGATTTGCTGGATGAGAACCGTAAGCACGCACCATTCACGCCTGTTTATGAAGTTACACCAGCACAAGATGAACATAATCCTTCTCATGTACACGCTGCTCGGTCCCGTATGGGTCGCAACCGAAAAGGAGCTAACGTGCAGCGCGATGTTGGTCGTCTCATTCAAGTGAAAATGCTGGATAATGGCCCACTGTTCGCCCTTATGGAGCTTGTATTTCAAGTTAAGGGGCTCAGCTACTATGCCCTTCATATTAAAATGTTCGCTAACCAGCCTCGTGTCGAGGTATCCGTCCGTTTCCACAAGGATAGTGTGTGGCTCCCGGAAAACGTATATGTAGCTCTTCCGTTCTCTATGGGATCAGAAGCAGAGTTATATGTAGAGAAAGCTGGCAGCTTGGTTCGTCCATGGAAAGATCAGATTCCGGGTTCTTGCTTGGATTACACCGCTGTTCAGGAAGGATTGTTCTGGCACTCAGCTAAGGATCAAGAGGCGCTTGCGGTTTCCATGACAGACACGCCGCTGCTGCAGCTCGGCACGCTTGAGCATCAGCCAAGAAAGCTTCACTTGATGCAGTCCGAGGATAGCCGCCCTTCCACCTATGCATGGATTCTGACGAACTACTGGGAAACGAATTTCAAAGCAACACTCGGTGGATTCTATGAATTCCGCTATGCCGTAGAGCGTCTTCACCAAGTAGAACCCAAACAGGTAGTCGGTGCCCTTCACGCCTCTACTGGCCAGTTTACGATTCATCGTATTGGATCATAGTGAATTTATAAGAAAAAGGGTGCTATTCCGTCATTAATTTGACCAAATAGCACCCTTTTTCTGTTTTGTCGAACATACTACTTCTCGTTTTTATTTAGGGGTTTAATCATTAATCACTTTAATTTATCGCTATCTTCTTGTTTCCTAACTAACTCTTTAATTCGCTGATCAATACGCTCGATTTCAGTGACAGGATTCTTCCACCAATTCCTGCTCCAGATTCGTTCAATAGTCCAGCCTCTTGATTCTAAATACCTTTGGCGATAAACATCTCGTTCTCTAGCATTCTGAGAACTATGGTACATAGCCCCATCACATTCAATTCCAAGAATGTACCTAGAACGGTCGTTCGGATGAACGACTGCCATATCGATTCGGTAGCCAGACATGCCCACTTGCGTAGTAACTTCATATCCTAATGAACGAAGTTGCTGGTACACCTGCTCTTCAAATGGTGAATCGAAATGAAGCGCTTGTTGTACAGCGTGCGTACTTACTGCTTCATTAACCTCTTGGATGACTGCATCGATTTCCTCTTCTTTCCCTCCAGATACAGCTTTAGCATATTTCAAATAAGACTTTAATAGCTTAGGTCCTCGTTCAGACGCATTAGATACGTTCAGATCTTCGGGTTCTATACTAGAAATGACGACAATACTTTCCTTGGCACGTGTAACCGCAACATTCAATCGGTTTTCGCCGCCTTTTTGGTTTAGTGATCCAAAGCGGTTATACACTTTTCCTTCTTCATTTTTAGCGTATCCGATTGAGAAGATGATGATATCCCGCTCGTCCCCTTGAACATTTTCAATGTTTTTAACAAACAGCCGTTCATCTAGATCGCGGGCCATTAGCTCCGAATAAAGAACTCTAAATTCCTCATCTTCTGCTACCGACTTATCAATGACATCAAGTACTTTAGACTGTTGTTTCGCGTTGAATGTAATTACCCCGACCGTCTTACCAGGATGTTCTACGAGTATATGTTTTAGTTGTGTAACAACTTCTAAAGCTTCTACTTCATTAGACTGGTTCAACCATCTGCCGTCTACTCGTTTCCAGACAATTGCAGCAGATCCGCTAGAACGAGCTACGTTTGGAGCAATTTGTATATGACCGTTGTAAAAGGCATGGTTAGAAAAGTTAATGAGCTCATCGTATTTAGAACGATAATGCCATTGTAAGATTTTCTCCGGAAAGCGTCGTTTTGCTAAGTTGAGTAAGCTAACAGATTCATCTGTATCATATTTTGCTTCTTCCTCGTCTTCTTCGTCCGCATACCCTGCTCGGAATAAATTGGTCGGCGGAAGCTGTTTTTCATCCCCTGCTACGACGATTTGTTTGCCACGATATACAGACGGCATACCGCTTTCCAAGGTTAACTGAGAGGCTTCGTCAAATATAACCATGTCAAACAATCCTTCTTTTAACGGAAAAATAGAGGATACCATCTCTGGCGAGGCTAACCACACTGGCAAAATATCCACTAACCCCTTATCCGCAAATTCATTCACTAATTTGCGAAGTGGCCAGATCATTCTCTTCTTGCCTGTTTGATGTTTTAACTCTTTCGTTGATTTTCCTTGTATTTGTTGAAGATGATTCACCTTGTTCTTTAATTCATGAATCATATATTTTGCCGCTACTTTCCGCTTTTCTTCTAACAAATTAGCAAACGATTCGCGTATTCTTCCGATCTCATTTGTAGAAATCTTCTTCACATCTGGATATTTAGCTTCAATTTGTTCAATCCAATGAACAAATGCTGAATTCTTAAAGATATCTACCCAAACATCTGGCAGTGATCGGTCTGTAACAAGCTTTTTACCCTGCAATGCATGAATAACACTTTTCAAATCATTGCTTGTCTGTTCCCAGAACGTATCCATTAATTTCAAATCATCAAAATCGCGATAGATACAATCTACTAACAAACTTAAATCTTGTATCGGAATTTCGCCTTCTGCTACTCGGGCCTGTAACTTCTTCACTTGCTCATCTTGCAACATCGTTGATAGAGCATTCATATCATCGGCCAAAGCCTTTGTTACTAATCCTAAGTCGTACATCGTCTTTAAAGAGTGTTTTATCTTTACCCACTCGCTAGAACTTGTTCCGTTAAACTTCTCTCCATGTGTTAGCTCTTCAATAATAGATTTTCCCGTAACTGTAGTCCACCAGAATAAACGTAGTCTTTGAAGCGGACGCTTTTGATTTCCATCAAGATCCGGGTGGATTTTCTTTAATCGATGCTGAACTTCCCAAGTATAAGCAGGCGTTATCTTCTCGATATCTAGCGTTTCAATATAATCTGTTGCTTGTTTTGCTTTTTGGATTAATGCCTCCAACTTTTGTATCATATCTAACTTCGCATTCATATCAAAAGCAGCCAAACTCTTACGATAACGTAATGGATAGCTCTCTTGTCCAAATCGTTGGTACCACTCTCCATATATATATACAGATTCCGTCATATCGCGTAAAGATTCTCTCGTCAATCGATCGGCTACACTGTTTAAGGAGATCATCATACTTGCATCGGTTATTGGTTTCGATTCACCGTAGAGTTCGTACAATCTGTACCCATATGGCTGCCTTTCATAAAGTGCCTTAGCTATCGTATTCAGTAACTTCTCTTGATTATCTAATCGGGAAGTGACAGCAATCAGCTCTTCTACCGCTTCTGCAAACTGCAACTCATTATGTTCTAACACTGTCGTAATCTTTTGATATAGTGTTTGTCGGTCAACCTTCTCATCATGCACAAGGGCAACATGATCACTAAGTCCAAGACTACTCATCCGTTGGTACACAACATCTAATGCTGCACGTTTCTGACAGACAACGAGTATCTTTTTCTTTCGATGGAGTCCGTCCGTGATCAGATTAACAATGACTTGCGATTTCCCTGTTCCAGGAGGCCCGTGTACGACTAATCCTTTTTGAATACGAGCTTCTCGCAAAATTTCTTCCTGAGAACCGTCGGTTTGTAATAAATCCATTATTTCTTCTTTAATTCCGGTTTGCTCATCTTGCTCCATTTGACCAGGCAACAGACCTGCCTCAATGGACAAATTATCTTCAGGACTTATCAACTCTCCTACTAATGAGAGTAAGTTGCTCTCGGATAAGCTGATCAGCTCATCGTAATCACGAACAATTGAAGATCCACCTTGTGGAAAATCACCAATCACCGCATTCTCAAGCAGCGTCATACTAGCGACTTTAGGAATCTCACCTGACTTGTATTCCTTTAATCGATTTAGACCTGTTTCATTATATTGAACCTTCAACTGATGGTTTTCCAGAAAAGATATAATTTCTGCAAAATTCATGGAACTTGCAACTGAAACCGACTCATCAAAAATATCCTCTGAGAAGTTAAGCTTATTTAATTTCTTCAATGCTAAAAAGAGGGTACGATTAAGCTGTGGATCACCTTCTTCCACATGTAATACCCACTTTTGCAGTGCTGAATTGTCTTTTTCCAAACGGATCGGGAACAAGAACAGCGGCGCCTGAATAAAGGTTCCATCGAGAAGAACACCGGATAGAAAGGGATATCCCAAATACAGGTCATGCACTCCTGTTTCATCTTCTAAGGCTTTAATTTGACGATGAAGATCCGTAAGCTTATTGGATAAAATCATTGACTTTTCATCATCTAAAGAAGGCTGTAGTAACGTGATTTTCCCGTGTGTTTTCCCCTCAATAACCTTCTTTAGAATGGTCTTTGCATCTACTTTTGCCTCTATAGAATCTAAAGTTGCAAGGTCAAAACTCCATTTCTGATAAACCTTTAACAAGCGAATGGAGCGATTCCGTTTATTTATATTGTTTAGCTTATCTCGCATATGTACTAAATGATCTTTCATGTTTATCACTTCTTCCGTCAAAAGCAGTTATAAAGAACTATGTAACCAAAGTGAATTATACCTTATTTTATAAGCAAATAGTAACAGAGATTGGAAGTTCATGTGTTTATGTATAGATTCTATTCGCACCTCCGTTTTCTAAGGGTGCACTAAAAAAAGCCTTAGACCGGCAGAATACCGAGCTAAGGCTTTTTTTGAGAGACCTTCATTTCATTCTTTATAGACAAGATTAATGTTTCCCCTATTTCCCTACCCCTTGATCGACCCAGCCACCATTCCCTTCATAATCTGCTCCTGCAGAATCAGATAAATGACAATGGTAGGGATGACAGCGATCGCCATCGCACCCATCGTAAGACTGTAATCGGTCCCGAATCCATCCGAGAAAAGGGACAAACTAAGCGGCAAGGTCTTCAGTGCCTGCGAATTGATGAACACAAGCGCGAAGGAAAAGTCATTCCAGAATCGCAGGAAAGCGAGAATGGAAATCGTCGCTACAATCGGGGTACAGAGCGGTAAGATAATTCTTCCGAATATCCCCCACCAGCCGTTACCGTCAATCATAGCTGCTTCTTCCACTTCCCGTGGAATGGAGGCCATATAAGCCATGGCTAGGAAAATTGCAATGGGAAGCTCGAATGCTGTATACGGAAGAATGAGTGCACCGTATGTGTTCAACAGCCCGATCTCTTTCATCATCAGAAACAGCGGAACCAGCGTACTATGAATCGGGATCAGCATACCGGTCAGAAATAAGGCCATGACTGCTTTTTTGAAGCGGAACTGAAACCGGGCCAGCACATATGCTGCCAAGACGCTGAGCACAATCGTAAGAATAACGGAGATAACGGTAACCGTAGTAGAATTGATTAACGCTCTCCCCATATTTCCTATATCCCACGCCCGGAATATATTATCTTTCATCCACACGAGCGGCAATCCATATGGATTGGTGAAGAAATCCTGGTTGGTCTTGAATGCGCTAATAAAGAGCCAATAGAGCGGATACAGCGTTAACAAGGCGTAGATAAGCAGAAGCAACTTAACCAATCCAGACAAACCTTTTGCAGCCATTCTTCGGCCGGGGGATGGAAGTCCACCAGCTGTCTTTGCCGGAAGTGCTTGTTGTTTCACATGCCCCCTCCTTTCCATCAACTATCTTTCCTTCGGGTCAGTCCATAATTGATGAGCAGCAGCAAAGCACTAATGATCATAATCATGGTCGACACGGCCGATCCGTACCCATACCGATAGACATCAAACGTATTATTGTACATGTAAGTGGCCAGCAGTTCCGTGGACTGTGCCGGACCGCCGCCTGTCATAACAATGACATGGTCGAATGCTTTCAGGCTTCCCGAGATACAGAGAACCATCGTCACCACAACAGTACCCCAGATCATCGGAAGGGTTACATGGATCAGCTTCTTCCAACGCGTCGCACCATCAATTTTGGCAGCATCATTCACTTCGGGAGATATGTTCTGCAGCGCTGCGATAAAAATGACTAGGTACGGACCGATATTGCTCCAGTTGATCGGAATCGAGATCGCCAGCATGTTTACCTTCGAGTCCGAAAGCCAAGCCCTTGTCCAGGACTCCAGCCCAATCAGCTCTAACACTTTGTTCGCAAGACCGAACTGCGGATGATAGATATAGCCCCAGATAAGACCAACGACGACCGTGGACAGCACCATCGGCATAAACACCGCAGAGCGAATTAATCTCGAGAAGAACGTATTCTTTAGCAACATCAACGCAAGTAGGAGCGCAATTGGGATCTGACCGATCAGGGCTGATGCCACAATAATGAGGTTGTTACGTAGAGCTCGCCAAAATATCCGGTCATGCAATATTTCATTATAATTGCCGAGGCCAATAAACTTGGCCTCGCCGAGTCCCTTCCATTGAAAGAAACCATAATATGCTGACCAAAAAACCGGAACAATGACAAACATCAGGAACAGCAGAAGCGCCGGAAGCAGAGCTATAGCAATAAATCCTTTACTTCGAATGGCTGTTGGCACTTAAGACTCCTCCTCTCTTCTGACACCCTCAGAAGATTCATTACTCCGCTGTGGATCTTGCCTGCGCATCCTGAAGCTTCTTCGCCACACTTTCAGGCGTGCCACCCATCATAATTTCCTGCAAGCCATTATTAATCGCTTCGCCTGCTTCCGCGGATAAATTTGCGTCATACACTGGCGTAATTCCTGTCTGTTTCACCAGATTAAATGCTTTGTAATACAGCGATGTAACTTTGGATTCATCAATATCGGTATCATACATAACCATCGAGTTGCTCTCGGCAATCGCCTTCTGTGCATCTGGTCCGCTTACCGTATAGATCAGTTTCAGAGCCGCTTCTCTTGCAGCACCTTCTGTTCGTTTGCTTAGTGCAAGGCCGCCTCCTGCTCCACCAGAGATCGTGTTAGCATCGCCTTTACCTCCCGGAATCGCAGGCAATACCGTTACTTCAATATCCTTCATCTGATCTTCCGTCGCAGAAGCTGCCAGATTCGTAAGGGTCCAAGCTCCACTAACCATCATGGCTGCGTTACCTTGAATGAAATACTGCTCCGCTTGTGTATTATCTATACTGTTCGCCCCATCCTGGAACGCTTTATTGTCTACCAACTGTTTAAAATATCCGAGTGCCTCTACGAATTCCGGATCCGTGAATTTAGCACCTTTTTGCTGTGAGGCATTCTTAAACCATTCTGTCCCGGTCACCCGATCCGCAAGTGAGCCAAGGATGGTCGATTGTGCAACCCATGGCGCTTTATTACCAAGAGCAATCGGTGTTACCTTGTTGTCGTTAAACACCTTGATTGCAGTCATCATCTCATCCCAAGTTGTCGGAACCTTAACACCATGCTTATCAAATAACGCCTTGTTGTAATACAAGATCGAAGTAGCAGACATGGCGAGTGGAGCGGTGTAAATCTCATCTTTTTCAAAAGTGAATGGATCAAAAGCGCCTGGCAGGAACTTATCTTTCCACTCCTTATTTTCATTCAAAACATCTGTAATCGGCTGAAGTAGACCTGCTTTGTACAATTCAGCGGAGTGACTCCCAGCGTAAACAAACATCAGGTCCGGCAATTCATTTGCAGCCGCAACCGTGCTGAGGCGCTGTCTGTAACCATCGACAGGAATTGCTTGTGCATCAAGCTCTACATTCGGATTGTCTTGTGCAAATTGCTCTATGAAACTGCGTACTGTTTTGGCCCGAAGATCATCACCGGCAAAGTTATGCCATACCGTCAGCTTGACCTTCTCTCCCTTGTTAGCGGTTTCATTTTTAGGTGTATTACTCGCTTCTCCGCACGCTGCCAAAATAAATGTAAACATTAGCAAAACCAAGCCCATTTTTTGTATCGCTTTCATTCTCAATCCCCCTTAATTACATGAATAACCTAAGTATAGAAGAGGACCGGTTTAGTCCGTAGGGGACATAATTCAGTCCATAGAGGGGTGAATTTCAGTTTTTGCTCGATATTCGGATGGCGTCACACCCGTAAATTTTTTGAATAGTTTGTTAAAATACTTCATATCCTCATAGCCAACTTCGTTCGCTACCTCGCTAATTTTGGCAGGGGTCTCTCTCAGCATCGTCATCGCTTTCTGCATTTTGGCCTCCGTCACGAATTCGATGTAGTTCTTGCCAGTCTCCCGTTTAAACAACTCGCTGAAATAATTCGAATTCATATGCACATGCCTCGCGACCTGTTGCAGTGATAATCCTTGCCCCAAATGTTCATGTATATAAGAAATAGCCCGCTGAACCGGGCTAATACCCGACACCAATTCCGTATGGTACCGAATGAGTGTTTCAAAATGGTGCAACAGCACCTTCTCAGGATTTTGGGCCAGGTGGGCTAGATCCAGCGTATCGCTACTCGGCGGAGAATAGGAAAGTCCGATGGACTGAACCGCACGCTCCAGCCAGCGGTATCCCGCAACCATCAGTGACTGGAGATAGGCCTGGACGGAGCTTGGTGTGGCCTGAGGATTCTGGCGGATACGCGCCAATAATTCGCCTATCCCCTGCTTTAACACAGCACAATCTTCTGCCCGAAACCATGCTGCGAGCTCCCGCTCTTCTTCCATCGTACAGACTGCTCTCACGCCCTGACGCTCTCTTATATCTTCATAAGACACGAATGTTCTAGGACGAAGCAGCCATTCAAATGCAGCGGTTTCCAATGCCGTATCGAGTGCAAGGCGCAGCTTCTTAATATCGTTAACTGTTTGTCCACAAGCGGTGAATATTTTACAGTGAACCTCCTCTTTTGCTTCTTGAATTATATATTCAAATCGGCTATTTCCTTCTTGCCTCTCCTCCATTCTAACCAGCACCAAAATACCTTCATTCCAGTGGATCCACTCACACCCATACGGCCATAACCTCACTAACTCATCCCCAAGAGCACGATACATAGTCTCAGGTATGCATGACAATTCATCCTTATCCCATTCATGTCCGGGCGTGATCATCCAGACTTGAAGCATGTGTTCACCCGGCGTCATTCGCAATTCAGGATATCTACCCCACAGTTCCATAACTAACTGCTCATCTGGCGGAGATACCGAGGCAAGCATCTTTCTCAAAAAACTCCGGTTAACTGTTTGTTCTTGCGCCCTCCCTTCTTCATCCCCTTGTCTTCGCTGCTGAATTCGAGCTTGCGCCCGAGTCGCAGCCTGTAAAATTTCATCAGGACGACTCGTCTTCAGCAAATACTCACTGACACCTTCCCGCATCGCCTGCTGGGCATAAATAAATTCATCAAAACCAGAGAGGATGATAATCTCAGTTTGCGGGTGTTCATTCCTAACTTCTCGAGCCAGATCGAGTCCACTCATGCCTGTCATCCGAATATCCGTAAATATAATGTCCGGCTGTTCTTCGGGAATACGGATCATTGCCTCTTCCGCAGATGCGGCCGGCTCCAACACTGAAAATCCGTTGCTCTTCCAATTGATCACTGTGCTTAAACCCGTCCTGATAATGACCTCGTCATCCACAATTAAAACTTTCATCCAAGCCTCTCTCCCTCCATCAGATCATTCCTAACCGTCCCTAACCTGTACTTAAAGAATAGGGAGTGTAAACATTACTCTTGTACCTTGACCTTCTGTGCTCTCAATCCGAAGAACAGCCTCTTTGCCGTAATGAAGATAAAGCCGGTTGTTCACGTTACGTAGTCCGTAGCTATCATGTGGAGACCTTCCTTTTTCATGAACCGGATTCACTTCTAATTGGGCTCGCAGCCAGGATAGCCGCTCCTCATTCATGCCCACCCCATCATCCTCAACCGCAAAATGAATCCCATATTCATCTAAGCTTGCATGAATCGTAATCGTGCCCATTCCTTCTCGTTTCAAAATGCCGTGCAGCATCGCGTTCTCCACAAGCGGCTGCAGCAGCAGTTTCAGCATGGTCTGCTCACCCACCCGCTCATCCATATGCACATGGAAAATCAGTTTATCTGGGTAGCGAATCGACTGAATGTTCACGTAATTTCGAACATGCTCCATCTCTTGGTGGACCGCACAATATTCTTGGCCATTATTCAGACTGAATCTTAAAAAGTCGCTTAACGAGCCGACCATATCCGCGATTTTGCTATCTTTATTCATCAAGGCAAGCCATTGGATGGATGACAATGTGTTGTATAAAAAATGAGGATTGATCTGTACCTGAAGTGCCTGCATATCTGCTTCTTTTTTCAAAGATTCACTCCGCTTCACTTCCTCCGTCAGCTTCACGATCCGGGAGCTCAGACGGTTATAACTAATAACCAGCTGCCCTACCTCATCGATGGTCGTAACAGGGATCGCAGGCAACGCTTCTTCAGGACTCGAGTGTTTAAGAAATTTAGTGAGGGTAGATAACGGCTTCGTAATTTTTTGGATCAAAAAAACAACCAGAATCATGACGAGCAGCATCGCCACAGTGACTGCAACAGCGGTTAATGTAAGTACATATTGGTTCTGCGAACGATATTCTTCAGCCGGGATAATGCCAACGAGTTTCCAATTGACGCCCGATACCGCCTTATAGAGCACGGTTTTCTTGTCTGAGCCTTCGCCATAGTTCAGTGATCCGCTGGTTCCCTCCATCTTCTCCATCCCCGGATAAAAATCGAACAGTGAAAGATTCGTCTCCATGTCAGGTGGCCCGGCAATAATTCGGTTATTCTCATCCAGAAGAAGCACAAAGCCGCTTTTCTCAAGAGCTGCCTGCCTGACCTGATATGCGATAACCGCTTGATCCACATTGATCTGAACCTTACCGATCCTCTTGAACTTGTCAGTACTTCGTATAGGCCGTGCCAGCGTCACCACCTGCCTAACTCCATCTGATGTCCACTGCCGGTGGACGTTGGACCACCACTTGGGGTACTCCTCGTAATACTCAGGGCTTCTCTCCGTAATGTCGATAAACTCTGACCGAATCAGCGATTTATGAGAGATCGACTGTTTTGCCCCAAGTGGCTCGATAATGATATTAGCTATGTATTCCTTCGAGAATGCGAGATTCGTTAAGAAGCTAATGATTGAGGTCTGCTGTGTATAATTGCTGTCTCTCTCCGGCGACTTCAGATAGCTCTGAACCCCGCTATGCCCGATCAAGAACAGCGACATATTCTCCACGTCTTTCACCATCGTGACCAGATAGGCATCCAGCAGCCTCAGTGTGTTCATCCCTGATATTTTGGCCTTCTCTTCTGTAATGCCGCCTGCCATATTGTAAGAGAACAGACCGAGAAAAAGCAGTGGAACCATCGTTGCAATAATGATCAAGAGCGACAGCTTGTGCTTGAGCGATTTACCGAGCCATCTCTTCATACCTTCACCTCTGTTTCTATGTCTGACATCATTAAGAACGTGTGCCCTGCTCCATTACGATGTTGGCAAGCGTTTACATAACATGGTTTTTAAAATCTATCTTAGTGTACAGTGCTTCCCAGAGTAAATGATTAGTTACGATTAAGAGGGGATAAAATCGTCTAACCGAACTTCGAACGATTGTTTTATGGCTGAATAGAGGCGAGTTTTGCAACACTGCGCTATCTTCGTTAGACTTGTATAGATAAGACATAAATGTCATCCGATATGGTTAGGCAGTTTGACCGTAGCGAGATCAGAATAAAAGGGGACTTTCGATGAAACAGGCTATTTTAGATCAAGGTGCTAAGAAATTCGGCCGAGGCTCTTACTCGTTGCAACTGCTTGGAGGGTTTGACCAGAATGTATTCGAATATATCGGTGAAGATGATCATCGTTTCATTATGAAGTTCCTTGATGCCGCTAAATGCAATAAAGCCTCCCTCATCAGAGAGCTCTCATGGATGGCCTATTTGTCTGAGAACGGATTGAACATTACGGAATCTATACGGTCGAATGACGGTCTTCTTATTGAAGAAGTCAGCGATGAGACAAATTTCTACCATGTGATTGCGTTTGCTAAGGCTCCCGGCAGTTCACCAACTGATCTGGAATTGGATTTCTCCCTAATTGAACGGTGGGGTCGTGATATGGGCAAAATGCATGCACTCGGTAAATCCAACCCTACTTCACTCGTTCATCGAATGGCCTTTCCACACTGGAATAACTCGTTACTCTTCACAAGTGAATTTCCTGAAGCCGCTGGTGAGAAGGTGCATGCCAAGTGGAAAGAATATTTGAGCATATTGTCATCGCTTCCGCAGGATCAAGAGAGCTATGGGATTGTACATAATGACCTCCATCATAATAACTTTCATGTGCACAACCATGAGATCATCTATTTTGACTTTGGTGATGCCGGTTATAACTGGTTTGCTTACGATATTGCTATCTCTATTTATCATGCTGTACAGACTGTGCCTAACGATAGAAAGTCGGATTTTGCTGCGAAGTTCAGTGATTCATTCATGACAGGTTACCTTAAAGAAAATACGCTGAGTGAGGAATGGATCGAGCTTATTCCTTTTTTCCTCGAGTATCGAAATGCTTATTCCTTCCTCTACTTCTCGAAATTTGTAGACTTAGATCATGTGAATGAGCGTACGCAGAACTATCTTTTGAAGATGAAAGCTGAAATAGAGTCTAGTATGCCTTTGGCTAACTTATTGATGTAATATCATGAAAAAGAAGGGCGTATTCTGAGGCGCTACAAGTACGAATCATTCCTCCGATCGCTCTTGCCCCCAAATTTCCTGAATCATTTCATACTAGCGAAGCACATCATGGACAACAAACACAAACATGCCGCTCAGGGAAATCCCCGGGCGGCATGTTTTTTTGTCTTATTTAACGAAGATCTGTCTCTTGTGGGAGAGTCTCTTCATCTTATTTCTCTGTTTACAGCTTTACGATTTTTCCTGTTTCCTGAGATTCAAACGCACCCAGGATAACGTTCAAAGAGCGCAGACCTTCTTCGCCGGAAATGCTAGGAGGCGTTTGTGTAACAATGGATTCTACAAATGCATCAATTACACCACTTGGAACTTGCTTCTCGTTCGTTGCCATTGCGCCGACCTTGTAGGTCTCCACTGTACCGTTGGTCAACTCGACAATAACCTCATCGCCTTCTACGGCACCAATCTTCATGACACCATTCTCGCACCATAGTACGGTGCCGTTGTCGCCCCCACGATAATGCGTCCAGCTTGCCATCAGCGTTCCGACAGCTCCACTCTTCATACGGACGATACAAGTTGCATTGTCATCAACATCGGTTCCCTCTTTATGAATCGTGCCAATAAATCCTGCTACTTCCACGATTTCATCGTTCAGCAAGTAACGAATAAAGTCAGACTTGTGTACGCCGAGGTCACCCATGGCTCCCATAATAGCTTCTTCCTTACGGAAGAACCAGCTATCGCGACCATCAAGGCTCCAGCTTTCCGGACCACCATGCCCGAAGGAGGTGCGGAACGTAAGTACTTTTCCGAGCTTACCGGAATCAAGAATTTCCTTCGCCTTCACATGCGGAGGCATCAAGCGCTGGTTGTGACCAACCATCAGATATACGCCATTCTTACGAGCAGCTTCAATCATCTGCTCTCCTTCTTCAGTTGTCGTAGCCATCGGCTTCTCAACCAGTACGTGCAAGCCAGCGTTAGCTGCAGCAATACTCATCGGTGCGTGCAGATAGTTTGGCGTACATACGCTAACCGCATCCAGTTGTTCATTCTTCAACAGTTCTTCATAGCTTGTGTAGGCTTTTCCACCATATTGCTCAGCAACGGCTTCCACGCGCTCCTTGTTCGGATCAGCAAATGCAACCAGCTCTACGTTCGGATTTGCAGCATATTCAGGAATATGTCTACGCTGGGCAATCGCGCCACAGCCAAATACAGCAACTTTAATTTTGTTCATGGGAGTATCTCCTTTATTTTGGATTAAAATTGGTTCAAATAATTATTTTTCAGCCAATTCAAACTGTTCTCCACGCTTTGGAGCGGCGGATTCTGGCATACATCCTGCTCTACGATTAGCCACTGTGTTCCTGCGTCTGAAGCAGCTTGAATTACTCCTGGTAAATTAACAGTGCCCTTGCTCAGTTCAAGCGTCTTCATATTGCCTTGTTCGTCTTTACTGAAATCCTTTAGATGAAGCAGCGGCAGACGACCTGCATATTTCGGAATGTAAGCAAGCGGATCTTCTCCTGCGAATTGTACCCAGCATACGTCCATTTCAACTTGCACAGCTTCTGGGGATGTTGCTTCATACATCGCATCGAACACATACGCATCCCCCACCTTGTCCTCAAATTCGAAGTCATGGTTATGGTAGCCAAAGATCAATCCTTGCTTTCGGGCCTCAGTACCGACTTCCTCCAGATAAGCAAACAAGCTCATCCAATCTTCTGCACTTGAGCGATCCTCAGGCGAGACATAAGGACACATCATATACTTAGCACCAATGGTTTTAAGATAATCAATTTCCTTTTGCAGATCTTCACGAAGTAGATGCAATCCAACGTGGCTGCCAATCGCTTGAAGTCCTAGCTCTTGAAGAAGCGTTTTCATTTCTTCTGCGGGGATATCACCATAACCTGCGAACTCTACACCTTCATAACCTAGTTCCGCTACTTTGCGAAGCGTACCACGGAAGTCCTGTGCTGTTTCGTCACGCAACGTATACATTTGCAACCCGATACCCATTCTTCTCATGGGAGGAACACCTCTATTCGAAAGTTTTTACGTATTGCCTTATTTGATACCATCATACAAGGAAGTAGGCTAAAATGAACATAAACTATATGGTTAAAACATGAACTATCTGATTGTTTTTTTAGAATGGAGGTTCAACGATGACAGAGGCCAGACTACTAATCTGCGATTATTCTTATCACACGGTGGCTTATAGTAATAATTATAAGAGTGGCTTAACAACCTACCTATTCCGTCTTCAAACCGAGGGTTCCTGCTACGCTAACTGCAACGGTATTGACTATCATATACAGGCAGGTGATCTGCTCCTGCTTAAACCGGGGGATGAATACGAGCTGCGGGTTAGTGAAGAACAAAGTGCTGGACGCGTATCGAGCGGTGATTACTATATTTTTTGCGATGGCGCTTGGATTGATTCTTGGTGGAAACGAGCGGAACGCCATACGCTCAACCATATTAGCATTGATGAGCATGTGCTTGGCTTATGGAGACAACTTCTGCTCGAGAAGCGCCGCTGGCCAGAAGAGGATACAGAGCTGATTGGCTATTTGCTGCGAAGCCTTTGCCTTTACCTCGATCGAACCATTACCGAAACAAAGCGCACCGACCGATCTACTTTTACAGCCCTGCGTTTAAAGCGATTCATTGAGGAGCATGCCACGGTTACCTTTAAGCTCGAGGAGGCAGCTTCGCATGTCGGACTCAGCTTGTCCCGTGCTGTCCAGTTGTTCAAAGCTTGTTACGGCAAAACTATGATTCAATATGCGCTGGAGATCCGCTTGAATGCGGCTGTTGAACGTATCAAATACAGTTCCATGACCCTTGAGGAAATAGCCGAGACCTGCGGTTTCGCCAGCTATTCCTATTTTCACCGTGTATTCCGTGCGAAATATGGCATGTCTCCCGTGAAGTTCAGGGAAGCCGAAACTCGACCAGCCAGACCGTTTCAGTTATAGGGAGTCCTTAATTGCATTAAATATATCTCCCCCATCCCCTATTATGTTAAAGTGTAATTATATTTCCTAATTATGGAATGATAGTGGAATGCATTTTATGATATGAAAATTCAGAAAAGGGGATGGATTTGTGGATATGAGTATGGGATTTTCCATGTTCGGTTTATGGCAAATGATCTTTATTATCGTATACGGTCTGTTCATATTGCTCGGATTGTGTGCACTATATCTTCTCATTAAACTAATGATTCGGGCGATTACGGCTTTAGAGCTGTACATAGATGAAAAGAAAAATCGGCGGTTCTAATAAAACAATCTGTTTCACGAGTAAATAAAAAGCCCCGGTACTGAACTGCACCCCAATTGTTAGACACACTCTAACAGTTGGAGGTGCAGTTTTTTTATGACTAAAT
>NZ_JBHTFO010000015.1:0-467063 GCF_042666275.1 Paenibacillus sp. GCM10028914 | reverse complement strand
CAGATACCAGAGAATAGGTTGGTCGTGAGCCAATGGTATAGGTGATAATCTCCCCGTTAAATAAGTCCAAAATGGGCGAAAGATACAGTTTTTCCCCAAATAACTTAAATTCGGTGATTGTCCGGAGACAAAAACATAGTAACATTAGAGGCCGCTGATTAAGCGGCTTTTATATTACGACTTTAGTCAGTTGAGTACGCGATAGCGTGCGAAACATAAAACCACCCGCTATGCGGGTGGAGGGATCCAAGGTTTAACCAATAAGACCATTCCGATAAAATTGAGATGTTCAGGCTCAATGAAAGGAATGGTCTTAAATGGCAAACAAGAGCTATAGTCTAGCTCATACAAAGTGGATGTGCAAATACCACATTGTGTTCACCCCGAAGTATAGACGGAAAGAGATCTATAATCAAGTGCGGAAAGACTTGATCGAAATCTTCAAACGTCTATGTAAATATAAGGGCGTGGAGATAATAGAAGGTCACATGATGCCCGATCATGTACATATGTTAGTAGCGATTCCCCCGAAAATCTCAGTATCATCATTTATGGGATACCTAAAAGGAAAAAGCTCCCTGATGATATTTGAGAAGCATGCCCAATTGAAGTATAAATACGGAAATCGGAAATTTTGGGCAGAGGGATATTACGTGAGCACAGTGGGTCTAAATGAAGCAACCGTCGCTAAATATATTCGTGAGCAAGAAGCACATGACCAAGCAGTTGATAAACTGAGTGCGAAAGAGTACGAAGATCCATTCAGCGAAAACCGTAACAAAAAGAAGTAAACCAGTTTAACTGGTAAGTGAAAGCGACAAATTACACTGAGCCTGAACAATTTTATTGTCAGGCTAGCGTCTTTAGGCGCAGTCGGCAACAAGGGGTTATACCCCTAGAGCAAACCACCCGTTTTACGGGTGGTCCTGATTTATGTTATCAAGTTCTTGTCAAAACACAATGACAAGAACTTGATAACAATCCCGACAGATGACAAGAACATTGTTACATTCCCGATATGATATCATTGACGGAGGCACGCAAAGATGATCAGATGTTAATGTCGTGGGACAAGAACATGGTCCCTTTGAAAGTCGCTAATAGCGGCTTTTTTTGTATTAACGGTACAAGTTCTTGTCCCTAGCCCAAGACAAGAACTTGTACCGATTACCTTAAAGGACAAGAACATAGTCCGATTAACGATTAGGCATGAATCTAATCGATTTTCGCCCGTAATCCATTAAGCTAACGGGCAGGATACTTGAATAAGTGAAGTTTATTTTATAGTTTGCTAAACGAAAAAAATCATGTTTAAGAATGATAAGGAAATTGTATATACTAAATTGAGATACGATGTTCACAAGGGGGGGGAAACATGGAGAAACAGCAGGTCATCACAAGCCTCACAATCCTACTTAACCGAGGAATAGACAGCAGGCAAACCACAATATTTAACGGTCGAAAACACGATGATATGGTTGAAGAATTAAGAGACTATCTGGATGCTAACAAACAATACTTGGGAGGAAACATCCATCTCGAAATCACTCAAGCCTTGAATGATCACGGCGTTGACCTTCTTTTAACAATAGAGGGCTTTTGCAAAATAGGATTCCAGGTTAAAAGCCATCATGACGTTTCAGAACAAGAATTTCAATCCAAAGTAAAGCGGCAGCTCGCGGAATCGTTTTACCATGCACTGGATAAATACTATATTCTAATCTGTAGTCCACTACAGGACGGAACCAATAATTACACGATGAAAATCAGCCACTTGATCAACGAATTAAGCTGCTTGAAAATCAATTATCTCTGTGTATTCGGGCCCGATCATACCGCTTCGCTCTTTACAAACCTTAATACGCTGGATGAAACACAATTTAACCTTGAATATCAGCGGTATGCATATGAGCGCGATAACATCGAAGAATTAAAGCGAATGTTAAGCGAAACCTTAAACAAGAAAGACTATGAGACCGCCGAAGGCTACCTGGCGAGAAGAAAAGAGTACAGCTACACGGAACCTCAAACCGCAGCTCGGATGAATACTGTTTTACAGTGGGACTTAAAGAGCGATGAGTTGCAGGAAACTAAAGCAAGTATCATTCAATACCTTCTTGAGTTAAGCAAATTAACGCAGAATTCAAGGGAAATTCTTACTGGCATCCTAGAACGTTCTAGACCATCAGGGAAGGCGTTTAATGAAGATAGGGTCGCCCTCGTCAAAGAAGTAGAGTCTTACCTTCGAATGAGCAGTCAAGCGTTATTTGACGAATATACTGTCTTAGAGGAAGCTGGTTTTGTTTACCACGATAACGAAGACAATCGAGATTATTACTATGTGACCAGCAAAGGTGCGGGTTGGCCTTTAGTCCCCAACCTAGTAGAATTTTCAGAAAAAGAAGGAATACCACTCGAAACATTGTTTTCAAAAATGGATTTTAGCGTTCTTGATTAATAGACTGTCCGATAAATACAGATTGGTGATCCTGCATAATCCCGCCTTTTCTGTTGTGGGAGTATCCAATGATCATAAAGCTAACGGGAGACGAGTTGAATAAACGGCCAAGACTAAGCTGCCGGCGTTGATCGGCAGCTTCATTACGCTAACGGGCAGTTTAGCGTAGGAAGGAAAGAGTGTTGTTTTCGAGAATTGTAGTATAAGGAGAGATGCACTCTAAATTGGAATTACAAAGGAGATATAAATGGACTTTCAAAAGTTGGATCAAGATGGACTTACAAATGTTACTATTAATGGAGGAACCAGTTTTATTCGTGCGCTATATATTTCTTTAGCTCCACATTCAAGATAGCAAAGTTTCTTGTAGTACCCGGCGATCTACAAAATCGGGAATATCAATGAAAAAGGATGTTTAGAGGTAATCCTTCCATATTTTTCGGCTCAGTTGGACTAAGAACAACTAAAAGCTCAACATTGTTGAATCTGGAATCAAGATGGTGGCGATGTGATAGATAACAACTGCAATCACTTTCGACTTCGATCATAACTTCTTTGCCATTCATCTTCCCTTTGAAGTCTGGACCAGTACCAAACAGACTCTCCACAGCAGATATACCCTCATACTTGTGGAAGTTATCCTTGAAATACTCCTGAATCCAGTATTCACGGATATCGCTAATCATTGCTCGTTCTTCAACACTACGATTCTTGGTGAAGCTGCCTTGGGGTAGCCCAACTTTGTCAACCTTCATTACAAGAACTGGTTCGCCACACCTCGAACAGTTCACAGCCCACTCTCGATGAGCCTTTCATATATTTCACCGCTATCATACCGATCAGTATTGCTACAAGATTCACATTGGACAGTTACTCCCATTATCTTATATCGATTGTTAGAAGTAGTTCGGCTCTCTCACTATTGTATAGATCGAGTAACCACCGTTTAGCCGCTGACAATTGTTGACGATGTTTAACCGATCAATTGCTGAGTACAGGGTACGCACCTTTGTGCTAGGATAAAGGTAAGTCCTAGTAATGGGGGTTATGAGATTGTAATCGATATGGTTGCGAATAAATTCAATTGTTCTCTATTTAGTTTAACACGGAAGAAAATCATGTTTCATGGGGTGAGCAATGGGAAGAAGTTGGTCTTATGCAGTCCTGATTATCGAAGCTCCATGTAAAAGGACATAGTTGGTTCGATCTAACCACAAAGCAAGTGGAATTACTAGATAAGGCAATCTTAGTAGTGAAGTTGGAAGGAAACAAAATTAACTTTGTTGATTTCAAGGAGCTACGTAATTTAATATCTACCGCGAAAACACTCAATTTTTTCAAGTGATGAAAAGTGGCGGTTATACATATGGAACAATTATATTACCATTGCTAAGTTTCCAGTTGAGCATGAAAATTTGCAATTATAGGAGGGATAATTAATGCCGGTAAGCTTGATTTCCAATGATTTAATGAATCGCTTCAAAGACTTGCTAAATGACACTGAAGATGAGTTGAATATCATCTCCCCTTTTATTGGAACACAGACCGCAACATTCCTATCTGACTGGTTGATCAAAAATTCTACTGTGAAATGTAATGTCATCACAAGGTTTTACCGGGAAGACTTTGTTGAGCGTGTCAGTAGTATTTACGGACTTGAGCGACTATTAGAAGCTAAGGCGAATATATATGCTCTGGTTGATCTACACTCAAAGCTCTATTTATTCGATACCAACTCTACGATCATTGGTTCAGCCAACTTTACAAAAGGTGGATTCATGTCCAATCATGAAATCTGCGTCTTGATGGATGACGAGCCTGAGATAGCTGAAAAGGCAAATGAATATTTCTATGACCTACTTGAGCAGATTCAGGCAGTAGGTGATGAAGGGATTGTAACTCAAGCGTGGGTTGATGAAGAGAAAAAACATGTCCCTCAGATGGCCGCTAACCAACGCAAAATAGATATTACGTACTCGAACATTTTCAAAAAAGGCGTCACGCTAAAGAAAATTATTCAACCCGATTTGTTTGAGTCCATTCTTGAAAACTCGGATTCATCAGAGGATGTTACGGGAATCTGGCTAAAGTTTGAAGGGACTGGAGAAGATCGGATACCTAGCGACTATGATTATAAACACATGAAGGGATTCAGGAAACGAGATCTAAATACTACATATTTTCCTCGGCAACCAGGTGGAATCCAGAAGGATAACACTATGTTCTTAACAATTGTCAGTTATGATGAACAAGGCAGACCCACCCCGATGATTGTGGGTTATGCGATGACAGACGGATTTAATCGCAAAAATGTAGCAGACGATGGTGAGATAAAAGATAGTCCTTGGAAACATCGCTTTCCTTACTATGTAGAGTTTACAGGTGGTAAGGTTATAAATGCACCGATCAAAAATGGTGTCCGATTAGTTGACCTCTATAACAGTGTGGGTAAGGCAACCTTCCCGTCATTACGAAAAAGGAAAAATGTTAGTCAAGGGACATTGCAGAGTATGCATTTTAGACGTTCGCATATTCGAATAACCCAAGAGGCGTATGATTTCCTAATTGATGAGCTAAATAAACGGTTTAATAAATATGGAGATATAGCTTTGGGTTAACATTTTATCTTTTGCAGTTAGCTGTTGATGAAACGGAAGCCTAGATCGGATAAGGCAAGAAGAGGAATAAATATGAGATGAAATCTGGTATCAAGGAAATCGTGAAAAAAGCAGAGTGGTTTAGCCCGCGAGAAGGTTTGGGCGATATATATATCAAGTTGGAGGTGTGATACTAATGAGTGATAACTTGAAAAGATATTTACCAGAGGAAATTCCAGATCACTTGTTTACTCAAAATAAGCTTAATATGATGGGGTTAGCGGCGACTGCAGATCATGTTGCCTATGTAATGTACCCTGAACAAAAACAGGAGTTTAAGTTGTTTGATATCAATGTAACTAGAAGACGTAAGCAACAAAAAGGCTTTTCGCTTGTAAAAAAGGATATGACTGTCGAAGAAGTCCTAGAGGAGCGAAAGCGCGAGCTTGAAGTTAGAAAAAGTCAGTTGGGTGAGAAGTATGGCAAATCAAAATAGACTACCATTTAATGAGGGTGAGTTAGAAACGCTCTGTCGAATAATTGCGGATACAAATGACGGACTAACAGGCTCAGAAATTGGACATTTTCTTAATGTACTAAAGTTCGGAGATGTAGATCCGATGATGACAAAGTGGAAACGACTATATAATGCCCTTGCTAATCGTCAAAACCAAACTCAGTCGGGCAATTGCGTATTATCGTTCATTAGCAAGTCTTTGGCACCGAGTAGGTTTGCAGGTAAGTTGGATTTTTATCATGATTTGCTTGAAAAAATTAACGCCATCCTTCTGTTTCATGGTTTAGAGTTTAATGAAGATGGTAAATTCCATGCAGTACAGTCGGCAAAAACATTGTCTGAGGCAGAAATGAGAGCGTCTAAGTTGACTGAAAGGATTTCGTCTCGAAAGCTACACCCTCACTTACTTAATTTTTGTAAAAAGGAGCTTCTTCAGAATAATTACTTCCACGCAGTTCTTGAAGCAACCAAGAGTATCGCATCTATGATTAGGATGAAAACAGGTTTAATAAGTGATGGAGCAAAGCTTGTAGATGAAGCTTTTGCCGGAGATAGTCCGCGGCTAATAATCAATGCATATCAGACGGAGTCAGAGATCAGTGAGCAGAAAGGTTTCGTCAGCCTTACCAAGGGGTTGTTTGGAACATTTAGAAATCCCACGGCTCATGCGGCAAAGGTCGAATGGAACATGTCAGAAGAGGATGCCATCGATTTATTTACGTTAGCTTCATATGTATTACGGAGAATTGAGAAAAGTGATTCTATGGAGGCGAAGTTATGAAAGCACCAATGGATGTTATGAAGCGCCTGGAACTATTATTTGAAGAGTATGAAAAGGAAGTGTACAATAAATTGAGCAGTGGCTTGATTGCCGAAAATACTGCTAAGACATACCTTCTTCACACAGGTAATTTTATTAAATGGTGTCGGGATGAATTTGTTCCGGGAGCAAGAAATCTAAAGAAATGACCTGTGGATTTACTTGCTCCCAATATTGTTTTAAACATGACAACGTGGTTTAGGTATCCCGTTATTTTGGAATAATTTTACTTTAATTATGGATGAGGGAATTGCCTTAGCCGTAAAGCCTGAATATTAAAGAATAAGAGGTGATCTCCAAGAGGGATCACCTTTATTTGTGGTAAAGAGGATTGTTAAATACGGTAAGCTCTTTTGGATCGGGTACGGGACAAGGCTACTTTGTAGTCTTTATCTGAAACACCAGACAAACTTCCCCAAACCGAACCTTTGAGTTAGAATACATACTAACTTTTCTTGGGAGGGTTTGTCATGCCTAAACTATCTGAAACACGTCTTTACAATGATCACCCTTGGGCAGTTCCAGTTGTTCCTGATGTTTCCGAACCTTATTTTGCTCAGACCATGCCTTGGCAAATCCCAGAGCCAGTACTTGAACTAATTGAACAAATGTTCATCGAAGTAGAGGAGTACTTCAATTCTAGCAGATTGCCTATCGAAGGGGTAATTTACGAAATAAAGGAGGTCTTTGGACAACTCGATATTTCAAGTTTTACCCCGCATTCAGAGGTCACCACTTACTAAAAGGGTTACTCTTTGAGTATAAAATTGTAAGGAGTTGGAATCGAATGAGTAAAACTACGATAATCCCATTAATCCCAGGGCAAATCGATATTGTTACTTCAAAAGGGGAATATAACTTTCAAGAGGTAATGGACGACTTTCCTAATGCAGAGACTATATTCGTAACAACGTACAACATTTCAGCACGTCGAAACGAATTAATTCATTCACTTGGAGAAGCAACTGAACATGCTGAGGTACGTATCATCACGAATATCCCTGCTCGTCATGATCAGTATTTTGGGAATGCTCCACGAGAACGTGCTTCACAAAGTATCGAGCGTTACACGCAACGGCTTGATCCTTCGAATAATGAAAATTTAGCTACATCATTCAATTTTAGTAACCATTCCAAAGTAATAATGACGGAGAATATTGCTTATATTGGGTCGGCTAACTTTTCCGATGAAAGTGATCAAAGTAGGGAAACGGGTTTTCTTGTACGTGGGCAGGATTTAGTTAAAGTAATAAGTGAAAATCTTCTACCAATCTTGATAGATGAAGGCATTCCTTACTTCGGTAGCATGTTGGATGATAAGAAGATTCTCCTTTCCTTTCTGTTGTCAAGATTGGAAGGGGCAGCTTCTGTTATACGTGACGGATTGTTCACGTTTGTAGGTCATCCTTTTGAAGATCAGGAGGTTTATAACATACACGATCCTTTTTTAGGGAGCAGCGACTTAGAAGGTTTGCTTGAGGTACTTGATGAGATCGAAGGTGAGTTGGATAATGAGTTCCGTGAGGTTGCAGGGTTGGAAGACCTAGCAGATCTGATCGACATAGATTCAATTAACGTAATCCGTGCTCTTTGTGATTATGATACCCAATTTATGAACTTGCAGATTTTGATTCGGTTGAGTATGCATCAGATATACTATCTGAATAGATGGTTCATAACGAAGACATGAATGATGCTTCTCAAGATGCCGTCGATAGTGCTGCAGAAAAACAGTACGATTTGACAGTAGCAGCAGAAGAACTGGTCAATGAGCTTTATAAGTATCTGGAACAAGTGAAAAATTCATTCCAAGTAGCTGTAAATGAAATAATGCGACTGGAAGAACAACAGGCAATTATCGATAACACATAAGCGAAATAACAGCAATAAGATACCCACCCGAATTTTGGGTTGGTGTTTTATATTATAGGTTATGTTTTACTGTATGGTGACAATCATTGAAATCATGTCTAGACCAATAGTTCATGACTCCAATATTTAATTTGAAGGGCTTCACTACTATGTAGCCCCTCTTGATATGGTGTGTATTCTCATTTTCTTTGTACATTTCGCAGTAGTTTTATTAACTCCTGATCAGAATTGTTAGTAAGGTAGTCTATTTCGTACCCCATTTGTCCGAAAAGTAATTTAAAACGCACTCCTTTTTCCTGCATTTCCGTAAGAGCCTGAAAACAATAAATGCAAGGCTCCATTTCTGTGTAAAGCTCCAAAGTACTGTCCTTTAACTGAGCATCAGTAAAATCACTCAAGATACGTGCACAAATTTTTCTCTCACAACAGCATTTTCTTGCTTCCGCAAAGCCTAGCTTCCAATAACGCCCCCATGAGAGGTCGGGATTAAGCCTCTTAACTCTGAGATGTTTGTCGACCAGTTTTGTCGAAGAACAAATGATTCCATTATACTCATTTTTTAATTGGTCTTCTTGTTCCGGCTCTAAGTTATTAATCTTACTTCCCGCTGCATATTTAAACCGTTTTCCATCTTTCAAAATGAGTGTAGCGCGAGCAAAGTTTGTACTTGAGGAAGGATCGTAAGTAGAAATATTGCTTATTAATCTAGAATCAGATGTAGCTTTACCTCTAAATATTTTAGTATCCTTATGATACTTTTTCCAGAGTTCATTAATCTGGGCTATTGATAGGATTAATAGTATAGCGCCTACAATAATAATTATAGCTGTTACAAATATATTTAAACCTGTATGTAAGTTTTCAGAACTAGTTAATTGTAATAATGGATTCGATAATAACGTAAAAGCTATAAATAACAAGATTAACAATAGTATATTGTTGTGTCTCACTGATTATCCCCCTCTTCATTTACATAGAGATTATACCAAAGTATGGGGTGAAATTGTGTTATTGGAAACACAAAAGTCTCGTATTTAACGCAGGGAATCCCGAAGGAAAATCAATGGAAGTATGACAAGAAGTACCCAGGTTCACACGGGACTTACATCACAGGCTCTGAGTATTACGGAACAATAATTGACGTTAAGATAATCATTAATGATTACGATAAATGTGAAAAGTCCGACATCAGGGATTACGTCTTCTGGGAAAATGTGAAAAAGAAAATTTCCGCCAAATTACTAGAATTTGTTATCAACAATAACAAGGGAAAGAAAATTGTTGTTGAAGAAGTTGATGCCGGTTTACGTTTTGATTGCTCACTGTTGAATGTAAGAATGCCTAAGAAAAGTAAATCAAAAGTATGAGTAAGCATGGCAGACCTCAGACGGGGCTGCCATGCTTATTGTCTTTGCTCCATCATTCAGTTACTTCATGCTCAGCGACACAGAGTACATCGGCTTTAACAAAGCGTTGAGATAATCCTCAAGACAGCCGCGCAATGTAATATCTTCAATTAAGTAAAATCGAAGAAGGTGGTTGTCCGCTATATAGTCATCGAGTTCATCAAAAGTAGTAACCGGGCTTTGCTTACGCGTTTTCTTAAGCCCGAGCAATGCCTGCCGGAAGCTCGATTTACCTTTCCCGTTTAGGTGGACATCAAAAACGCGATCCCGTAGATCACCGGACTTCCCGACATAAACACATTCATCTTGGTCGATAGTAGTGAAGGCGTAAACACCACCCTTTTTCGGAAAATCGTATCGATCCAAAGTTCGAATCTCGACTGGTGTCTGGTTCATAAAGGTTTCAGCTAACTGTTCAATCTGCAGTGTCCATTGAGGGTCGGTTTTCATTAATAATCGCTCCGTAGTGAGATAATATTTTTCTGAGTTATGCTATTTGGTTACTGCTGTTCCCCTTGCTCAATCCGGTTTAGTCTTAATTTTCGCTCCACGATCTCCATAAATCGATTTTCTTTTAGATCCTTCGTCCGTAATGTTGTTTGATCGAACACAAGCCCTAAAAAGTTCGGTTGGTAATTTCCCTCTGCTTGTTCACTCATGAGGGGTTTCCCCTTGTCCGGTCTTAGGGGTCGCAAGTCCTTTCTACTATTATACAGAAGTAAGGTGTAACGATCACCTGACCTCCATGTAGCTTTTATCGCAAAAGAACACATGTCTAGCTTCTCTTTATCATATTCATACTACTTTATTATATGGAAGGAACGCATTGTGGCGGTCGATTCCCGGCAGCTTGCAGACCGCCGCACAGAGGAGCATATTAGAAGAATATTTTTTAGAGGGGTTCAATAAACCGTTTACCCAAGGTATCATAACTCTTAAGTTTTGGACTCCCAATTTCTGCTCGATAATTTGACGGTAGAATGCGGGTTCGTCCGGTGTCATAACTTAGGGTCATAATTATGCCGTAATACTGGGGGGAATCCTTAAAATGTCTAAAATCATCGGCTACTGCAGGGTATCAACGAAGGCTCAGGTGGACGGTAATAGTCTGGAGCAGCAAAGTCAAGAAATTCTTAGTCGTTACGATAACGCTGAGCTAGTGATCGAGCAGTACAGCGGGGTGAAAGATGATCGCCCGAAGTTTAACAAAATGATTAATGAACTACAGCCAAACGATACTATTGTAGTGACCAAATTGGATCGCTTCTGCAGGACAACTAAAGAAGGACTTATATATGTTGAGAGGCTAAAGGAAAAGGGGTTCGAATTCATATTTTGAATATGGGGTTAATCTAGGACACACCTATGGGTGATTTGATTATAACCTCACTCTTAGCGTTTGCTCAATTCAAAAGGGCAATGATTCTTGAGAGAACACAAACGGGTAAGGCAATAGCTAAGACCAAGGAAGGTTTTCGTGAGGGGCGCCCACCTAAATTCTCAAAGCTAAGTCTCGATCACGCTATCAACTTGCTTGAAACTAATACGATAAAGCAAGTCTCCAGCCTTACTCGAATCAGTGAAAGCACGATTAAACGTGAGCTTAGAAAACGTAGAGACGCACAATGAACTTAATGGTGTCGGAGCGGGCAGAGCACTATGTTTCAAACCACCCAATCACCCGATCAAATTGATCATAAATGCCTGTAATTTTGTCTGGTCTTCTTACTGGTTAATTTGGCTCTTTAATGTCCAAGTGGATTTTCACTTGAGCTTTTCTATTTTATGCAGGAATTTTTCTAGTTGCTTGAGTGGGGATCGATTTGAGCAGTTAGTTTATGAGAACAAATATAAGTACAGGGATAGTACTGAACACAATCTAACCTTTCAACCAATATCAACACTCGATCGTTTAAGGGATCTTCTCAAATATTTTCATTTAGTGGAGTTCTGCCAAAGTAGAGTCTCCCATTAAGATGGATTCCGTTGATCTGCTGTATGTTTAAAGAGGATCGAGAATTGTTGCAATTGGTGCAAGAGGTAGTAAAGAGTCGGTATCATTACTAGAATTGATTTAGCCGAAGCACATTCCAATCATGAGAGGGGTAATAAAAATGCTTTTGCGTTATATTTGCGAGGTTTGTGGTAAGGAAGACATTTTAACATCCGAACTAGGTCATGAACAAGGATGGGACTACCCTCCTGCAATGGGTCAGTTCAAGATAGTATCTCCGAGAACCTGCGGAAATTGTACAATTAATGGAACCTTGTGATGGGCTATAAGTGTGGATGGTAAGCAATCCGACAGTTTTAACGAAAAACAGCTTCAAACGCTTAATCGTATCTTGAACGAGCCAGAGAGCATTATGGTAACCGTTTGACATTGAGCTGTTACTGTAAGTCTGAGGGATATGAGATGTATTCGAACTACTCACATGAAATAAACTTCAGCACCCTATTGCTGAGAAAAGATATATACACAAGAGGACGAATGTGAAGAAAAAAACAACTGGAGCAGAGAAAGAACACTGATTAGATAACTCGACCAGGCAGCTTGAGCAGTTCCTATTCCCACTTAGGTAGAGTGAACGTGGCTCCCCCTTCTCGTCCTTCTCCATTCCTCCAGCTACACTCTCAATTTTACGTTATCCTAGAATATACTGTAAAATAAGAGTGAGATCAAGAAGTTGCTTGCTTTTGAAATGACTGGAGGTAGTTTAAGGTGGCAAGGGGAAGTAAAGTAAGACGGATTGATTATAACAAGGCAGAAATGATGGAGTTAAGTGAAATTAATACACCACCGACATTCACAGATAAAATGAAGAAGTTTTATGCTCTATATGGTTTTGAAGAGACTGACTTCAGAGTAGATAAATCAAAGAAAGCGGACTACTACTTCCCTGCTGATTTTGCAGAGCTCCTTGCTTTAATCTTGAGGAAGAGCAGTAACCACCCTTTTAGCAGAGCAAATTATGACGAGAAGAAGGTTAAAGCATCGCAAATACAGGAGTACAATCGACTGATGTGCGAAAGCATTGACCATGAGTTACCCTCAGTATTCCGAGATTTGATCTACACCATGCCCTCCCACCTTCAGTCTGTTAAGCTTGGAGATTTGACTTCAGTATTGGTCGAACGTCTGACTTTATTTATTCTGAATGTCACTAAATTAGATCATCAAGGTATGGGAGATGTGGTTCACTGGCTGTGTAGACAGTTAGATGAGGTGAATTATAATATATTCAGGGGTAATTACTTTTCTGAGATGGCTCAAAGGTCCAATGAAGCCTACAACAATGAGCATCATAAAGAGCTAATTGAGAAATTATACGGACCTAAGAATGAGAAAGTCGAAGATATAGATAGACGAATGGTAGCGACTAATAATAGTATCGACTATACGATTTCTTTGCTAATAAAACGTATCCTGAATGCTACAGATGATCTATACGAAGGTGATGGCTCAGAATATTTAGACCTTGGTAATAAAGAGTTGCTTCATTTCATGAGGTTATCAGGGGTTCCAGTAACTGAAAGCAACTCGAAAGCTCAGGTAAGTCCTTTGATAGAGCGGACTCTTTATTACAATCAGGAGATGTCCAAAGAGGAAAACCAAGGAAGAGTTGAAAATGCTGAGTCAGTATTAGAGGGGTATAGAGAAAAAATTCTGACGAGAAAATCAATCGTTGACCAGATTAAGGACAAGAGTTTCCGTGAGCCAGGCGATATGAGCGTTGAGAAGAAGAAGGAAATACTAGAAAGTCAGATAAAATTAATGCGAACTGAATTAGCTAGATTAGAGGAAGAAGAAAGCGAGCCACATGATGACTCCGTAGACAGTTTCATGGCTGAGATGCAAAGAGAGTATGTGGCGTACTGTGAGAAGGCAAATCAACATTCAGAAAAGTTGAAAGCAGTAGTTGATCACTTTGTAGGTCAAGTCCTTATAAACTTCATGAACACAGTGGAATAAAGTAAAGGCTTTTTATATTTGCTTTACTTTATGCGCACTGCCATATTCTTCGTAATATAATTGGGACATCCCCAATAAAGGAAGGTGCATCAAATGAGTTTAGAGTTGCCTATCAGTCATGAAGACCAATTCGAGTGTGAAGGTTGTGGCGACAAAATTAGCCATACATTCACTATCCAAGATCTTGAGTATGAGAGCAGCGATGAAAGAGGTATGGGCGAAGAGACTCAGTACAGCTTTTTCAGAAGAAGTTCCTTGCTCTCAATGCGGTCACTTGAACGAAGTCACCGGAGAAGTATGGGAATATCCAAATGGAGCTGTAAATCTCGTTCAGTTAACTTAACATGCAGGTAACAGGTGGAGATAGTGTCCGAAAGTGGATACTATCTCTCGCTTTTAATCAGGTTGTCCGTAAGGGATCGAATTACAACATCGTATCGAGAGGGGTATAAGAAATGCTCTTGTTTCACGTTTGTGAGGTCTGTGGTCTAAAATTGACCTTATCAACTGATCAAGCCTTCGCGGATGGTTGGGATTATCCCCCAAGAATCGTGTCTTACGGTGTAGTATCTCCCAGCACCTGCGGTTCCTGCTCAATAACTGGAGGTTTATGGTGGGAAATGACTATGAAAGGTAAGCAGATCGCAGATCTCTCGGATCTCGAAACGCTCCACCGTTTCTTGAACGAACCCCACTCTATTGTAGCACCTAATTGACCGAAGGAGATGTCAGTCCATGTACAACGATGATCAGCTCGCTGACTCGTTACAGTCCGCATCGTATCTAATTCAAAATGCTAAGGGGTTCGATACCTTTGTCTTCAGGATGGGGTTCAAGGAAGAACTCTCTCTTACGGACGCTCAGAAGGATCAGATACTGTCCTACTTAGAGGAAAACGTAAGCAGGAATGATCATCTCTACATTAAAGCCAAGGCGTATATCGACCAAAGCGAGATGTCGAGCGACTATTTTCATAAATATCCGAGGAAGTTTCGAGGCGCTTATCGTCCTGTCGTAATGCAGTTCATCTCGGGTCTAATGACTAACTCACTTATCCATTAACAACTTATTGCGTAATCGACCAACTGCTGATACCCTCAGCAGTTTTTCTTTGTTCGGTGTCCCAAGAAAATAAAGTATTAGGCTGGAAAAATAAAGTGTTAGACTAGGAAATAAAGTTGCAGACTGATTCTCCTGTAATGGGACGTTAAGCTGGGTTTACTTTAGGGACAGGGCGAGGAGGATGTAATAAAAATGACCACACATTTTGGGATAAAGTTACGCAATAAAGAAGGTGGTTTTAGTTTAACCGCCGATAACTATATACAATTGAGGAGTAAAGATATTACCTCTCCTCACTTTGAAGACTTAAATCATAAGTACGAAAAGGCTATGATGAATTTCGATCTTAATATGAATTACTTCAAAACTCTGTCTTGGGATAAGTTTAATGCAGAATTGATGAGGTTAGTAGCTTCGTACACCTTGGATAAGATTACTGATCTTAATTCTGTTAATGGGGTCAAAGGATTCTACATCATGGTGCTAGACGATTATTGCCAAGCTTATATCGGGATAAGTCACCATATTAAAGGAAGAATAAAGGCACATTGGGGTAGACAAATTCCATTGGATCAACTCGCTAGTGATTTCTCGGTGTATTCACTAGAGATAGATTGCTTTAGGGCATTAGACACCACGAGAATATTTGTACGTCCTTGTCCTGAGTGTGATTTTATTAATTACCCTCTGATAGCCGGAAATCTTGAGAATGAAATAGTACACAAGTTACCTATAGATTATTGCTTAAATCAGGGTATGACAGGTACGAGAGAAGATGTGAGAGAACGGTTAAGGAATCGTGATATAAGGATTTCAAAAATGCTTGGACAGCCTATGAGTTAATCCATGTAACGACTAAATGGAAAAACTAGCAGTAAATTTGATGCCGCATGATAAATTACCCGTTCACCCAACCTCAGAACCTGATTTCCTCGCCCTCGAATCGACTTGTGAACCCCGCTCGAGCAAGTTATCATCATTCAAACTGCTAAGCGAGGTGAAGGTAAAATGTCGTAAAACTACTGGTCAGAGTCATTCAAGAAACTAATCGATCAGCGTCATTGTTCCGAGATGGTAAAAGATAGGGGTCCCCTTTACAAAGACCTCTTTGATCTTATGGAAAGCGGCGAGATTCAGCCGCGACAGTAACCTATGGTGGACTTAATACATTCGATAAGCACCAAGTTTCCTTTAAAACGGGAATCTTGGTGCTTTTGTTTGTTCAGGGCAGGACATACGGAGTCGTCTGTAGAATAATGTAGAAAATTGGGTTAATTGAAGGTACTTTCGTTATTCTTTTAGAAACATGAATTTGGAGCTAGCGATAGTAACTAAATTATTAAGATGAGTTACTCACTAATAACTAGGAGGAAATTGTTGTGACGACGGCTGTCGATAAAAAGTGGTTAAACATGATAAACCCGAACGTAGTGGATTTATATCCACTTCAATTTGCTAATATTGAACGTTTAAACAATCATGATAATGACGTTGTGTATATCTTTGATGAGGTGGGTAGCGGTAAGACAATTAGTAGCGGCATCATGGCACTTGATTACATGGAGCAAAACCCTGATGAAAAAGTGCTTATTATTACGACTAATGCTCTCGCACAAAGTAGTAATATCAAACCATATGGACAGTTTATTGGAGATTGGTTCGATAAGTTGCCATTCGAGGATCTTGACTTCAGCCACAGAGTGAGGGCTGTAAACAATCACCACTCAAAGTTTAAGAAAAAGCAAGACTATGGTTTAGTCATAATTGATGAGGCTCATCTGTTCCTCAATCTAGAAACTCAGCGTTATTCTAACTTGGTTCAGAACGTTTCAGCTAAGAAAGTTGTATTCCTGACAGCAACTCCAATAAAACAGGGTGTTTCGGATTTGAGAGCATATCCTCGCATTGCATCGGCCCTCCTCAAAAAAGAAGTAGACAACAGCTGGATTACTCAATTGCAGACTTCGGGTAAGCAGCCGGAGCAGTTAATCTGCAGCCAGTTTGATGTTAAGTTTCCGGTAACCCGGTATTTCAAAGACACCATTAAGTCACTCCAGACTGAGGGGTATAAGAAGACCCAGGCAAAACGCTATGAAACACTAACTTGGGAGTATCAATCGTATGCTAACAAGAACGAAGTACTGGTTGAGAATTTGAAAGCTCTTTATGCCGAGTCCAAAGACAACCGCTTT
The DNA here is from genome assembly GCF_042666275.1 of Paenibacillus sp. GCM10028914. Lineage (NCBI taxonomy): Bacteria > Bacillati > Bacillota > Bacilli > Caryophanales > Paenibacillaceae > Paenibacillus > Paenibacillus sp. GCM10028914. Next base: position 450,166 of record NZ_JBHTFO010000015.1, on the reverse strand, counting down.
GTCATATTCACCAGATACGTGGTAAAAGAAGCCGATGTTATCGGGGGGCATCTTGAAGCGGCAGGGTTCGTGAAGTCCAATAAAGAGCTACCCGACAAGCCGACTTATTATATTGTCACAGGACGTAACCCACAAGAGTTGTCTGACTTCTCGCAGTTGACTTGCTTGCCAACTGTATTGATCTTAACGTATCAGATCGCTGAGCAGGGCATTAATCTACCTGGGTATAACCATATCATTAACTATCATATTTCTGCCTACCCATCTGCATTAGAGCAGAGATATGGAAGGATTGACCGCTTGAATAGTCAGAGCGAAGCGATCTATAACTGTTTCCTCATCAGTTCTAAGTATTTTGACACGAATACGTTTAATTTCTACTGTGCGATTAATACCTGCCTTGGCTCATTATTGAGTTATTTGCCTTCTAGGAATACGATACTATCGCCTGAAATATTGAGTAGCTACACAACTCTAAAGAATGAATACGAGAAGTATATTGCTCGGATCTCTGGCTTACTCGACGGGAATATGATCAGTAGGCTTTATGATAGTCTTGCCGCATGGGGTGCTTCTTCAAGTGAATCGGAAACGGGCGAGATCTCTTTAGACTCTACACCTCTGGTAGTAAAAGATGAGGATCTTATCGACTTACTTGATTTTTGTAAAGAGAGGATTTCTCTGGACGAAGAACTTCTAGGAAACAGGATAGAAGCAGAGAAGGCTTTGTTAAAAGATATCCTTGAAGAGCTGACTGACTTAAGACAGAGCATTATTCAGAATAGTGCCGAGAAGGAAAAAGTAATTGACTGGCTCTCAAAGGATAAGGGGATTTGGGATCATATTTTTTATATTAAAGAGCAGTCACACAATTGGTCGCAGCGAGATGTAGGACGAGTAGATGCTATAGAGGGATGTGCTAGTCATATCTCAAACAACAGTAATTATGAGACGTATCTGGCCATGTTCAACGAACAGGTTCGATTACCTAAGGAGTTCCAAAAGTATCGTGACCAGATCAATCGCAGTTTTGAGGAAGCATTTGAAGGAAACGAATTTCATAAGTTATTCCCTACTGTTGTGAACAGTACCTATAAAGAGAAGTTCGAAGAAATCGGTCAACTTAGCCCGCTAGTGTTAGAGAATTTAGAACAACTGATTCCTACACTACCTTTTTCACGAATGGTTAATCAGTTCAAAATAGAGCTAAGACGCCTAGCTCGGACGGAATCGGGATATTATAGAGATAAGTTTTCTGGAGAGGTACATGTTTTTGCAACAGCGATGGGTCGCCTAGCTAGTAGGGACTTAGGTCTTTCCAAAGATTTTTACAATAGATTCTTTGGACATGTTCTCGGTAAAGAATACTATAATTATAAAAATGAGTTTCAGTCCTTCTTCGAGGTTGCCGTTGATAAAGAGCTTGATGAAGATGGGGTAAAGAAAAAGGTTAGTGCCGCGAGTAACTGGCTAAAGCTGGCATATCATGTGTCGCGTAAAGAATCCCTATGTTGTGTCTTGAAATATGCGGGCGGAGATAAATATTGGTTGGAGTACATTATTGATTCCGCAGTCAGTTCTGTTGCTCCACCGAAGGGTGGCGTTTCACTCTTCTCGTATTTTATTCAGACGAATAGCGGTGGTTTCCGCACATGGGCAGAGAAGTACTTCATTAGGGCTGTTCCTCGCGCCGAGTATGTTTGGTCTAACGACTATTGGACTAAAGGCATCTTAGATATAGTTAACAATCAGAAATTCAATTCAAACTAATTCTCTTTGAGTAATATAGGTCCTAACCAGCGACACCCGTAGAGGTGTCGTTTTTGTTCTCTCTGGTTTAAAACAGTGCTCAAAACCAACTCCCTATTTGTCCGAGTGCCCCTTCGCTTAAAATTACTTGCAATATATTTTCCTTCGTTCTATCATACACAACCAACGAATGAGGGGGTTATTATCTTAAGCATAGGGTGCAACTCGATGATCTGTAAAAATGTAACAGGAGTGATGACGTAATCGATTTTCGTAAAGGAGCCGAACGATTAGTGCTGTGTGCCGATTGCCGCCTTATGCTATTGGTTCCGCATGTTCAGGTTCCCGAGAGCCAGTGGAGCAATAACACATGCCTAGGATATGCGATCTTAGGCGCTCAGAACCTCGGTTATAGCCAAGATCAGATTAAGGAATTGGTTAGAGCCATTAACAGTGAGTTCGATATTACAAGTATCGAAGAAGCAATAGTCGTATATGAGCTGTTACCTTATTAAGGAGATTTCACCATTATGAGCAATGAGAGTGTGAACATATAAATCAGTAGTATGTTCAGAATCCCTTAACCTGCTAGGACTGTAAGAAGTCAAGTTGAGAACAGTGGCGACCAAGGAACCGGTAAAACCCCCTTATTGTGGACGATGCAAGAACGCGTCAACAGAACACACTTATGAATATGTTGCGAATTTCAACTAGCGGACTGACAATAGGGATCGTTGCGGAAATGCTGATGATCTTTTTTTGTATAGCTTTACGGAAGTTCAACCAAAGTTTCAGATACAAAAACGACACTATCTTTCGTAAGTAGCCTTTAACTGTTCACACCCATTGTGACGATAATAAATAGAGGGCGTTCTCCCTAGTTATGAGCGCCTAATTAAAAGGAGAGAGCCCATGAGAAAACAGTTTATTAAAATTGCTGGAATCACACTGGCAGCAGCACTAACGGTATGCAACATGGGTATTACGGCACCTAGCGCACAAGCCGCTACAAATCAATTCTCAGACGTGAAATCGTCCCACTGGGGAGCTAGTGCCATTACAAAAGGCGTAACTAGAGGTTATGTCGATGGATACACGAATGGTACATTTAAGCCAGATGCCAGCGTCACACGCGCTGAATTCGTGAAGATGGTCGTCTCGGCCATGGAACTTGAAACCACGCCAACAAGCAGTAAATGGTACACTCAGTACGTTGATGCTGCTAAAAAAGCTGGCCTTTACGCATCAAGCGATTTCCCCAATAGCGAAGAAGCTTGGACAAAAGTGATGACACGCGAAGAAATGGCTCGCGTTACAACTCGTGCGATCGGAGAAACAACAAAAGAAAATGATAAATGGATGTATCTCGCCACAAAAGCCGGCCTGATTAAAGGCGTCCGCAAAGGGCAGATCGCTCCGAAAGGGCTGACCACGCGTGCGCAAGCGATAGTTATAATCGAACGTATTCTTTCCAAGAACACCGGCACTTCCCTCGACGTCGATAAGTATGCGGTCGGTAGTGCTGAAATTGCTTGGCACGGTACAAACATCTTCACCGTGATGCCGGAAATGTGGGTAACAACGGAATCCGATCTTAGACAAGCTAGAAAGAACTCGGTCGAAGAAATGTGGAATGAAGAACGTATGACCATCACGTCAAAAGACGGACTGTATCAAGGCAAGCTTGATGCACTTATCGCTATCGACCTTACTGATCCAAATGACCCTAACCTTGGGTTAATTAAACCGATCAACACGCTCAAATGGTTCAATAACCATCCTAATACCAAGAATCACCTAATGGTCAAAGACCAGAAAAACAGTTATGTTCTCTATTTCAAGGGCCGGACGGTATTTAACAAAGATACAAAAAGATATAACCCTAATACAAAAATTAAGTTCCAGGTCGATGGATTTGAAAGTCCTGACCTCGATGCCTTTTTCGATAAAGGAGTGCTGAATAAATCAGCCCGACTTTACCGTGATAGTAGTTATGACCTCGACATCCCTGCCGTTATAATCCCGAAAACGGGAACTGTGCAAAAATATAGCGATTTGGAAATTAGACTGCAAACACCAGCAGGGGGATGGTGGTTCAGCGAAAGTATCCCACTCCGTCTTGAAGGTGACAGGAAACATTGAGAAAAAAGATGAACGCTGCAGATCAAACTGCTAAACAGCCTTTGACTTTGACTCCGATAACGGAGATGGTTTGTTAGTATGTCTAAGTATTAGGAAGAAGAATAGTCATTAATTAATACTGGAGGATAGATCATGCGCACAGATAAGAAAATGTTTGTCATAGTAGGTCTTATTGCTTTGTCTTTAGGCGTCATCGGCTGCGGCGAGTCTGCCAATGAGAATACAGAGGTGGAAAGAGCGGAGAAAGCTGTAAAGAACGAGGCTGCTGAGACTGATATAACAATAGAAACTAAAACAGAGACAGACACTAAAAAACCATCGGATGAAAAAGCCGTGACAGTAGACCCCTTAATCACCAAAACAGGAGGTCTTGGCGATACCAAAGAAGCTATCGAACAGTTGCGGGGAGCAGACGAGAATGAAGAAGACGCTGGTATTAGCTCATATCAGAATAATACTCTTCTCGTAATATATGCAGAAGATGACTTGACGAAAAGAACACAGCCAACAACCTGACCTTGTCGTTTGAAGCAACGGATTCACCACGGCGCTCTGCAGAGGAAGCACTACAAGAGGCTTCTTCTATCATCACCAGTGACGCGGTCAAGGTCAAGCAATATACGGTTGACGAGGGCCGAGATGTCATTCAATATGAGAGCAAACTCCTTGCTGAACGACTAAAAGGATATTATGACTTTAATGCTACTCTCGATCCCGAATCCAAGCCTGGTACCTTTATCATCATCTTGAAGCACGACGATAAAGGAACTTACTCAGTTGTAATTGGGGCAGGTGATAGTCCTTGAGAAAAGAATGCTTCTTTATCCAGCTGAGGTTCTTATACCGAGATCATACAATATGCTTATACCGGCTGCCAAAGGATATAATTCTCCTAACAAAAGCTATAACGCTAACTAATTACCATGCGCATTTTAAAATGATGATGGGAATTGAGGATCACGAAGAAGAGCTTGATCAAACTCAGGTATCTTAACATCGTCTGTTAAAGTAGCATATAGTGAAATTTACGAAGCGAAATGGAATGAATAAGAAGATAGGAACGAGTTGAGAAATGAAAAGCTGCTGTGAGGAGGTTATAGAAATGGATAAGAAAGTATTGCTCTGTAGTAAGTTTATTGAGAGTAATGAATCCATTATCGATTTAGAGAAAAATTACACTCACATCAGGGCATATCATGGTTGTTCAACTAAAAATGTGGAGAATTATTATAAGTATGGAATTTTACCTATTAACAAGAATTTTGCCAAGAAACAAGCACTTGAACTACTTATAGACGATAGGACTTCGAGCGAAACTGTGTTAAGAGTGTTTAATGAGCATTGGAAAGAATTCGATATTGTACATAGAAGTGTTTGGTTTTCTCTATTACGACAAGAATTAATTAAATATTCAGGACACTATTTAATCTATGGAAGTGAGTTTATAACCAACATGGCAGCTGAATTATACTGTCTAGACAAATTAAAGGAAAAAGGACAACCAACGATTTTTCATTGTGATGTTCCCATACAACAGATACCTGCTCACTTTTTCGATTCTATAAAGGAAAAATTAAAAATTGGTGACATTAAAAACTGCGGGTTCAAAATAGAAGATAACCTGTCGCCTGAAGAGATAGTTAAGCACGATACTCCAAAATTAGTATATGATCCATTAAATGGTCTTCGAACATGTTATTATTCTTGAATATGCTAGGGAGAGCTTCCAATACTTTTTAAATAGAAATGGACTTGAGGTGTTAAAGTGAATTTTAATCAATCTGAGCTTGAAGAATATCGGCTTTCTAATCCTATGGATTATATTAAAGCTGTTAAATTATTAATTGCCTCTACGAATAAAAATGAAGTGTTCCAGACAATTTATAAAATAACAAGATTACATATTCCGGATAAGTTATATAAATATTATAGCCTCAATGATGATGAGAATCTAAATGACATGAAACTAACAACATTATCTGATGAAAAAATATTTTTAGCAAATAGCCAGGATTTTAATGATCCTTTTGATAACAAAGCATTTTATTATCGAAATGAAGAATTGCTGCAATTTGAAGAGTTGCGTGAGTTTGAGGGACGCATTTTTGATGAAGTAATGTTCTCTTCTAGAGCAACGTCTCTTACAAATGTGGGATTCAATTCTATGCCTATGTGGGCACATTATTCAAACAATCATCAAGGATTCTGTGTTTCATACAATATGAGAGAATTGCGTAATACAGAAATGAGTGCCTGTACTTTTCCAATACAATATTTAGACAAACGAATTGATATTACACACATCATGGTTTCTTTTATTGATCAAGCTTTAAAGAAAAAACATAAACAGATACGTGAAGGAAAAAAAGAAATTGTCATTGATGATTTAATAATGGTGTATTTAACGGCATTTCTTCAGAATATTAAGGAAAGCGCCTGGCAGTATGAACAAGAGTTTAGATGTGCCGCAGGTAATACCTCTATTGGCTTGCCATTTATAAAGGCAGTTCCATTAGAAATTTACGCGGGTGAAAAATGCGCCCCGTTGCATATCGAACGTCTGTGTAATATAGCTTTTCAGTTGAATATTCCCCTTTATAAAATGGATTTTACAGAAGTGAATAGTTACTTTAGAATGGCTCCGGTGAGAATTTGTTGATTGAAGGCACAGGAACGGATTTATAAGGTTAATGAGGATATTAGACTTGCCGGGAAGTAGGACCCAATTGAATATGAATATATTATGATGGCCCTAAAGATTCCAACATAGATAAGGAATATCTTCACGATCTGTTTTATGTGGTGTCATAATTAATGAGAAAAGTGTCATAATAATTGAAACGAAAATGTCAGAATTGTTGATGATACTTGTAAAAAAAACATATAATAATTCATATTAATCTTAATAAAATCCCATGTCTTTAGGGATTTTTATTATTTTAGAAGTATGTAATTACAAGTTGATAAAGAGTAGAAGACGATTTGGGGAAAATCACTTCAGCGTTAGACTCCTTATACCGATATATTGAATAAATAAAATGTAGGAGCGATTTTATATGCTTTCCGAATTGCGAATTGCTAGCAAAGACCAAAAGGTTAGTATTAAAGCTACTGATAAAAAAATCTATGTTGGATTCCCAAAAGAATCAGTAGATCCTGCCAGAGTAAAAATACATACAGAAGAAAACGAGGTTATCTCTATACCTTTATCCGAAGTACTTCATGTTACACAATCTTAAGGGTCCACAGGTTAAACGCTCTTTCCTCTTTAACTGCATCCACAAATTTCATGGAAGCCTTGCAAGACATCGTTTCTGTAGAATTAAAAGACGAGTATTTGTTGGCCATGCAGCAATCCTCCTATGCTACCCGAAGAGAACGAAAAATTCCTATTGCTAAAATGAACGATCCTATCGCGGACGACTATCGAAGTGAATTGGCGGGAAAGTATGGTCGTAAAAGATAATCATTAAGCGAAATTCATTATTATAACCTTTTTGGATTATATATTTGGCTAACCATACTTTAAAAGAGATAAGGGAGAGGAACAATTATGGAAAAAAAGACACTTTACTTCTTATGCACAGGCAACTCATGTCGTAGCCAAATGGCTGAAGGATGGTCAGCAAAAAATCTCGGAGATGAGTGGAATGTCTTCAGCGCCGGCATCGAAGCACATGGACTAAACCCGAATGCGGTCAAAGCAATGAACGAGGTGGGGATCGATATATCGAACCAAACATCGGATATCATTGATCCGGAATTATAGAATCAATCTGCTTAAGTAGTGACCCCTTTGTGGTGATGCTGCTGATCGTTGTCCGACACCTCCGAATGTTCGACGTGAGCATTTGGAATTTGATGATCCAGCTAATGCTCAGGGTACCGACGAAGAGAAATAGGCTGTTTTTCAGCAGGTTCGTGATCAAATTGGTGTACGTATTCAGAAGTTTGCTGAAACAGGTGAGTAAAACAATAGGATGTAGGAGCTGGGAGATATTTTCTCGGCTCCTTTTATTACATAAGGGAGACGACATGATATTCAATAAAAGTTATACAGGAGGATGTAGACCGAATGCAGACTATCATATTGGGGAAAACAAATAAAGTCGTGGAAAGGAAATACCTCAAAAAAATATTTGAAGCAAATTTTGCGATAGCCACCTATTTTATAGGTAGAGTATGTTGGTATTGACATTACCATAATAATAAATTGCTGGAATGGTAATAACGAATAGTAAAAACAAAAGGAGATGACTTGTATCGTGATTACTTGGAACAAAAGGTGGGCGAGACCATATGAGTCTTATTGGTCTATATTTCATAAATTTATGCTTGCTAACTGTATTAACGTTAATCAAATTGTCCAATTGGAGACAGCCCAACAAGAAGAAATCTGTACCCATATTGATATTAATATCAAAGTATTTAAAGCACTACTTAGCAGAAAAAATAATGTACCTCAATTAAAATATTGCTCAAAATGTGCTGAGATGGGTTACCATAGCCATGAACATCAAAGATATACTCATTGTTTTATCCATGGAGAACCAACTTATTGCAACTGTCAGAAATGTTCAGCTGAACTAAAATACATAGGAGCATCAAAAGATTTCTATATGGCGCCATTCACTTGCATTTGTGGTAACACAATTTTAAATAATCCTTTTAAAATCGATTCTATATGCCAACAAGGGGAAAAGTGTAATATTGTGCTGCAAATAATATCGAACAAGCACTCAATGAAACACGCTTCGATTTCAATTTCAAAAATGCCGTATGAAGTTTATGACCTAACTACCGTTATAATTGATTCATTTCTTAGGTGTTTTATTTCTGAACGATTTAGCGCTGATAATAAAGGCACACACACTTCATTTCGTGGAGACTACTTTCAAATTGAAACTAATCAAATAAAACCTTCACTTGAAAAAGTTGTTGAGCAAATGTTTAAAGATAATTACATTGGGATTCCTTTTCTAGATTTTATTGTAGGTATAATCAGGATGTCTCTCAAACGGTTTGGATTAAGAATTAGTGATTATTCAGCCAATATCGAGAATTTTATTGAATACATGAAACCTTTATATTATTTAAACCTTCAGCGGTATACAGCTGCCAAGTTAATAACTAATATGCTCTCGGAGATAGTTCTTAGTAACGAAAAAATACTACAAATAAATTTGAATCGTATTGATCAAAATAATGAGTTACCCTTGGTTCCAGATGCAAGCGTTATTTGGTATCAAAAAAATTAAGTTCGAACCCTTTAGGAATTTGTATAACACTAGATGTGTTTCGATCTAAATAAGGCTCGATTGGATCTGGATGGATACAAGAAAAGATTGAAGGAGATAGTTTAAAGCAAACAAGCATCCTGCAAAAGGGGGTAATGGGGCAGATTGATCAATAGAAAAGGTGGAGAGCGTAATACAACTGAATTCGTTCTAATATACCTTTTTCCACGGGTCTAGGAAAGCTTAATCTTATGACAAGCAAACCTCTTAAAGACGTGGAGTAAGTAATGTTGTACCCGGTCTATATTTTGTGAACCGGTCTGGGCAGCTATCCTTTTATTCTGCTACACACCGAAGGTGTGGTTGCGCTCCAAAGTGAAATGAGGCCGTAACGAGGAGATAACACCTCCCCATAAGGGGATGAAAGAATGACCTAGAGCGTCTATCTTTAATAATAAAGCATTAAATTATATGGGGCCCTGAAATCTGCGCTATTCGTTATATAAATTCTTTAATTATTGTATTTACTTTTTTTAAATCAGATTTATTTAGTTTCAAAAGTAATTCTAATGTTTCGTTGACAAGTGTATCATTATCAAAACCCTTTAAATCCTTACTATATGAGAAAAAATTATGAATTTGTACATCTAGAGCTACCGCTACTTTTTCCAGATTTAATAAGGTAATGTTCTTTTCCCCGCGTTCAAGACCGCCAATATATGAAAAGTGTAATCCTGCTTTTTCACCAAGTAATTCTTGAGACCAACCTTTTTGTTTACGTATATCTCGAACTTTTGCTCCTACTAATTTTAAAATGGAAGACATTTATCCACACCTCTTAATTAAAAGTGTAGACAAAGAGAAACTTTAAAAACATACGTATATATGTATCAATTATTTAAAATGATATATATATGTATTAAATATGATGAAAGTGATAATAATACTACTACAAGTTAATAGAGAACTTTAATAGAGTTTAATAGGAGGCAAGAAAATGAAAAACGAAAGAGTAAAGTTTGGTTTCGCATTAGTAACAGCTGAGGGGTTGAAGTTTAACGATAAAATCTTTTCAAACTCTCAAATGATAAAGCACCAATGGTTCGAACATGCAGCTAAATATGGGGAGTGGGAATGTCCAATAGGATATATTGAATCTAACCTCGAATTCATTGTGTTATTTAATAAAGAAGAGATGGAAGTTGCTACTGCCGTTGAAATAAATGGGATACTCAAGGATGAAGTTGTACTACAAGCATATTACGAAGGGATTAATAATTTAAAATCAAGATTACTTTCGGTAAGAGATAATAATGAGTTTTGAAGACACGAAGGAAATCAGATTGTTATTGAAGTTCAGTGTGATTGAACACCAAAATAAAAAATATGCAATTGTTAGGGCAACTGTATCAGTTTTTCTGGGATGAAGATATAGTAGTCTTCGGCCAATAGGAATAGGTGATTTGATGTAGTAAAATACCTGGTTGGAATATCTCACTTGTATTAGATGCAGGTTTTAGAATTAAAACGCTACGATAGAACTAATAATAACTTTCATCTACCAACAAATTTTGAACATTTGTATCTAGAGCAACTGCAATTTTGTATAACAGATGAATTTGGACATGATGTATTCCTTTCTCAATATTACTAACAGACGACCGAGATAAGTTAAGATTCGACGCTAATTGTGATTGCGTCATTTTTTTTGATTTCCTAATACTCCTTATTCTAGAATTCTTTCACTGTATACCTAGAAGTAAACAGAAACTATTCTAAGGGAACTGTTGAAATTTACAATCAGGCAATCCTAAGACTTTCCTCCTGGCTCAAAGAAACAAAAAACATTACATATGTAGATGAAATTTCAGCAAATGATATTCAAATTTACTTAGGAACATTAAGGCATCCCAAAGTCATTAAGAACACAAATAAGATTCATCCACAAGCGGGCACAATTTATGCTGCTACAACAAGGGCTAGAATCATATCAGCAATAAAGCAGTTCTTTAAATGGGCAGTTAAACAACACTATCTTCAGTACGATGTTTCTCAGTACATAGAGAACCCTAAACTTGGAGATCGTCTCCCCAAAAGCCTAACACTGCAAGACGCTATAAAATTCGAACAATTTGCCGCAAAACGTAACTTCAGTGAAAGAGACTCATTAATTACTACACTCTTTTTGTTATTAGGGCTTAGGGTCTCGGAACTTGTGAGCATTAATTTAGAACATTTTAATGAAGATGATGGTTATCTAACAATTATTGGTAAAGGTAATAAAGAAAGAAAACTCGTATTGACACCCAAGATCTTACGCGCTCTTAAAATTTATAAGCCTGTTAGACAAGAAATTCTTATAAAACGCAATAGACATAATGAATCTGCATTATTTATTTCTCAAAAACAAGGAAAACGATTAACAAGAAGATCCGTGGAACTAATTATTGAGACTATAGCTGGAGAAGCGGGAGTAAAAGCAAATAATCAGAAAGTTACACCTCACAAATTAAGGCATACGTGCGCAACAGTCTTATACAATGAAGGTGAAGGAGCAGATTTATTAGCAATCGCGGATTTATTAGGACATGCAGATCCTAAGACGGCTACGATTTATACAAAGGTTAATATAGAGAAAATGCGTAAAATTGTTAGTTCAAACCCTTTAGAATCAACATAAAAGGGATTTGACTTAGAAAAATAGCAGTGACACAAATTTCCCCTCATGGTGGGAGAATGACACAAATTTCCCCTCATGGTAGGAGAATGACACAAATTCCCCCCTGTAAACGGCGGTTACCCAGTGGGTAGTGACACAAATTTCCCCTCATGATCGGCGGAATGATACACAACAAGCCTGGTGAATGAAAAAAAGCATTAACATTAATCTGATTATAGAGAAATTAGGCAAAATAAATGATCTTATTATCTATACCGCAGCTAATAGGGGGAGTTTTGTGTCATTAATAAGGGGAGTTTTGTGTCAATTAACAACAGCTCTTAAATAAGATGGACTTGAACACAGTTCCTTCTAGACATATGTACAAAATACGAGTTTTGTGTAAAAGTATTAAGGGTTTTCAAGTATCCAATAATATTTTACATAATTTCTTCAATTTCATTGTACTAAATTAAATGTCACATATTGTCATATTGTGTTGTGATTCTCTTATATCTTATAAAGTTAAGTTCTCTTTGTTTTGTTTGAATCAATACTTTGTTCTTAAATCAAATCGAACTCATAAATGCAACTGATCTGATCCTTATGTATTTGAGCCTGACTAATCATATCACTCAAATCAGTTGTTCATTAATAATAAAAGCTTTATCTTTTTAAATTGTTTGTACTTCTTGATTTATCTGATCATATTGTTTTGAATTTGTATCTAATTTGTATTATCCCATTTTCATAAGTTACTCTAATATCTTTATTACGATTTTATTATTTCACTCCAATAAACTCCTATCATTCATTCTATCCAAGCATGTGAAAATTATTACATTCATGTACGAAAAATCCTCCCTTGGACGATATATATTCGCAATCGAATTCTACAAGTGCAACCAATAACCACTTCCATCTGTTCAAATTTACGATATTCCCTATTAATAAAAAAAAGACCGCTCGATGGCGGTCTCTTTCTGTTATCTACATATTTAAATCTCCATATTATCTTTCATTAACATATTGATCCCAGGCTGTAGCAATCTCCTCTTTCCGTTCTTTCAGTAACTCTTCTTTATCATCCCGGTAAAAAAGATTGTACGTATCAAATGGAATGATTCGGCCGTCTGGATGAGCAATATGTACACAAGATTTCTTAACCGAACGAACATCAAAATTGTGGGCGTCGAGAAATTGCATAATGATAACCCGAAATACATTATCGTATGTTATTTGCTCCGGTACAGCAGCTAACGGTAGGCAGCACAGTAAGCTTTTTAGAGAAAGTGCTGAGGACTGCGGTGAATGACCTGTGGACAGTAGCTCGAACATTTTGCTACGTATGACAGGATCCTGCTCGAATACGATGGTATTGCTATCTCCCTCGAGTAAAATTTCAGGATCGATCATACCCGTTAGAGGTAAGACCTCTCCACCCAGCTTAAGCGCATATCCCATAGCTAAGCAATCCGGATGACAAGGCACTGGCAATATGTCCGCATCCTCGAATACATCTGTTTGCTCAATTATTCTCCGCCGCACTTCACTGACCGTAAGACGGTCTGTCGATGGATCATACCCTTCTAACCGGCCTGCAGCCTGGATCGGCTGAATCGTTACACCGCGCACGGCTCTCTGCTGCAATCCATAATTGATGATATCACCGATCTCTCCGTCATTCAGTCCTTTTTTCAGCGTAACGACAAGTGTTGTAGATATGTTGAATTCATTCAGATGCTCGATCGCTTGCTGGCGAATACGGCGTAGATCTGCACCCCTAAGCTCTTTAAGGACATGAGCTTCAAAGCTGTCAAACTGCAAATAGATCTCAAATCCAGGCATATACTCCGATAACCTCTGTGCGAATTCCTTGTCCTGGGCTATTCGGATACCATTCGTGTTGACCATAATATGCTTAATTGGCCTGCTCTTACACATATCGAGAATCTCAAAGAAATCCGGGTGTGTCGTTGGCTCACCCCCACTGATCTGTACGATATCCGGTTCCCCTTCGTTCTCGACAATTCGGTCGAGCATAAATTCAATCTGCTCTAGCGAGCGATAAGATGTACGGTGCGGAGAGGATTCCGCGAAGCATATCGGACACTGCAGATTACAATGATCCGTTATTTCCAGCAGTGTCAGACAGCTATGCTGCTCATGATCTGGGCATAGCCCGCAATCGTAAGGACATCCGTAACGGATCGGTGTATTCCATTTCAGAGGCATTTCAGAAGTCTTAATAAATCGCCGAGTCTGGTGGTAGTAATCAACCTCAGTAGAGATCAGTACTTTTTCTGGTCCATGCACAAGACATCTTTTGACCATATAAATCTTTCCATGCTCTTCAATGATCTTCGCTTCGACTTTACGGTAACATGTCGTGCAAATGCTGTTCGTCAATTCATGATATAGATAAGGCCGGTTCGGCATATAATATCGCTCCTTTGTCAGCTTGGAAGTTGAGAACGTGAAATAGAAATTCTGTTCCTATTACCAATCAGCCATGCATAATAGATTAGTCCAGCGATACACGCCAGCTGAATATTGTTAAGTCCAAAGTACGGATGAAGTGTTGGTTTGATCCATTCAATCATTAGACGGAACAATAGGTATCCGGCCATAAACCATTGAAACATCGTGCCAGAGATATAGCCCTCTCGAGCAGACCCGCCTCGACTTTGACGATATATAGGTGTTAGCAGCAACGAAAATACTATCAAAAACAAAATTTCATACAGCTGAGTAGGATGGCGATATAATCCGTCTCCAAAATCCACACCGGTGATCCAGGTTGTTGGTGTACCGTAGGTGTGATCATCAAGTCCTGTTAAAAAGCAACCGATCCGGCCTAGCACCAGGCCAAGAACCAATGGGTAGACAAAATCATCGCCGGTAGACTGCTTCCACCCGACCCAGCGCTTCGTCAGTTCAACTCCAATTAGCCCTCCCAGCAGGCCTCCTACTATTGTTTTTCCGCCCCATAACAGTTGGAATTCGCTTAGATGAACCCACGTGGTGGCTGGGTCCTCCAGCCAAAACAAAAGCTTCGAACCAATAGCTGCTCCTGCGATCATACCAGCAAAAATTTGCAGACTTACTAGTTTGGACATGCCACTTGGACGCCGAGTCCATAAATACACGCGGAAACCCAAAAAATAGGCTAGCGATTCAAACAATACATGCGGATGAATTCGCCAAGAACCCAGGTTTACATACACAGGGAAATCCATAGGCTACTCCTTTTTCAATATCACGTAAATTAAGAAAATATCATGGCCCCACAAATCGCCATCAGTAGCAGCGTAAGCCCGCCAAGGATGGCTAAAATGGATACAACAAAAGTCCAAAACAAGTTTTTGGGCTGTTCAGATCCCGAAGAGTTGTAACCCATCTCACCACAGCGGGTCCGACAGTGTCCGGTTTCCGGATCATAACATCGCTCACAAACGGGCTTCCCGCATCGACTGCATTGGGAAACCGACCTTTCATCGGGATGGTTCATACATCGATATACTGCCATACCCCCACCTCACTTGTAAAATAATTCATATTATACCTATTGTAAACGTTGTCGTAAATCAACGCTACCATGAAGATACAATGGGATTTGCCTTTGACATTTCCCTGAGCCATGGATTAACTTGGTAGTTAGCTTAATTTTTATAGAAGAAGGTGTTATGAAATCTTGTTTAAGTTATTTCGTTATTTGCGTCCCCACTGGAGAGCAGCTTTACTTGCACCGCTCTTGATGCTGCTGGAGGTCGCCATGGATTTGCTGCAGCCGATCCTAATGGCGAGCATTATTGATAAGGGCGTGATGCAAAATGATATTTCGCACATTAAAAGCGTCGGTCTAATCATGGTTATTGCTGCACTCATTGGAATCATCGGTGGTGTTGGATGTACTGTATTCTCATCTATTGCCTCCCAGCGGTTTGGCGCGGATTTACGCCGTGACCTGTTCCGTAAAGTGCAATCCCTATCATTTCGCAATATGGATGAATTGTCGACAGGCTCTCTCATTACTCGGTTAACCAACGATATCGTCCAGCTACAGACAATGGTACAGATGCTGCTTCGCGTATTTATTCGATCACCTTTCCTGGCAATCGGAAGTATTCTGATGGCCGTAATCATTAGCCCTCGGCTCGCAATTATTCTAGCATTGTCTGTTCCACTCTTATTTGTCGTTATGTTTCTTCTCATTCGGACGACCTTGCCATTGTTCTCTGTTATCCAAGATAAACTCGATAAAGTTAACACGGTCTTGAAAGAAAACTTTGCCGGCATTCGGGTGGCCAAAGCATTTGTAAGAAGAGATTATGAGAATAAACGCTTTAACAAAGCTAATACAGATTTCACTCAAGTGTCGGTAAAAACGCAACGTATCGTGGCGATTAATATGCCTATTTTGACAATGATTTTAAATGTAAGCATTGTAGCCGTCCTCTGGTTCGGCGGCAAAAACGCCATTGATGGATCTTTTGAGGTCGGAAGTCTTATCGCGTTCATTAACTATGTGACCCAAGTGCTCTTCTCGGTATCTTCGGTTGCGATGATGCTAGTCAGATTCTCAACAGCTAAAGTTTCTGCAGATCGTATTCACGAGGTGATGACAACAGAGGCTGAGATTAAGTCCCCTGCTCATCCTAAGCAAAATGTTCACTTGCGGGGTGAAATCAATTTTGATCAGGTTTCATTCTCCTATCAACCAGGATTACTCCAACCCGTAATTCGTGATTTGAGCTTTACGGCACACCCTGGTCAGACCGTAGCAATCATGGGCGCAACCGGAGCGGGAAAATCCTCACTGGTTTCTCTAATTCCCCGTTTATATGATGTAACCGAGGGACGAATATTGATTGATCGAACAGATGTTCGGGACTACGATCTTTTCTCACTCCGTGGATTGATCGGGATTGTACTTCAGGAAACGATTCTGTTCTCAGGTACCATACGCGAAAATATCTGTTACGGTAAACCTGATGCAACCGATGAAGAGGTCATGGCGGCTGCTAAAGCTGCTCAGGCTCATGATTTCATCATAAAGTTGCCTGAAGGCTATGAAACACAGCTGGGGCAGCGGGGAATCAACCTGTCAGGTGGTCAAAAACAGCGGATTTCTATCGCCCGTGCCTTGTTAGTACGCCCTTCCATTCTCATTCTTGATGACAGTACGAGTGCGATAGACATGGGAACCGAATCCAGACTACAGAAAGAGCTGTCTCATCTCATGCAGGGCCGCACCTGCTTTATCATTGCCCAGAGGATTTCCTCAGTTATAGATGCAGACAAAATTCTGGTTCTAGACAAGGGGCGGTTGGTGGCAGAAGGCACACATCTCGAACTGCTCGCTACTTGTGAGCTGTATCAAGATATTTACGAGTCTCAATTCGGTAAGGAGGTGTCTTCTCATGGCTAATTTAGAAGCAGGGCGAAAACCTGCCAACAATGAGGCACCAGATCTTAGCATGCGAGGCGGCGGCCCGATGCGAGGAATGACGACGGTTAAAGTTAAACCGAAAAACTCGGTGCAAACCATCCGTAGGATTTGGGGATATATTGGACCTCACCGCAGTGGCATGCTTGCGGTATTGTTATTCACCTTGATCACGACGATTCTGTCTCTTACTGCCCCATATCTACTCGGAAGTGCGGTAGATAATTACATTATTCCAGGCGACTATAAAGGTTTAATGGGACTTTGTGTGGGCCTTCTTGCAGTTTATGTGGGTACAACTCTGAGTGCATGGCTACAGCAGCATATGATGGTTAAGATTTCACAACTCTCGGTTCAGGAAATGCGGCGCGACATCTTTTCAAAGATTCAGCTTCTTCCTCTTCCATTCTTCGATACGAAGACGCATGGCGAGCTCATGAGTCGTACCACAAATGATATTGAGAATGTATCAGGAACGCTGAACACCAGTGTGACGCAGCTCATCTCAAGTGTACTATCGTTGGTTGGTGCCCTAATCATCATGTTATATCTGAATGTATGGCTTACGTTAATGAGCATGGTCACCATTCCACTAGTCATGCTGTTTACCAAGATGGTCGCTAGTCGTACGCGAAAGCATTTTTCCAAACAGCAGTCACAGCTAGGAGAACTTAACGGCTTTATAGAAGAAACAGTTTCTGGACAAAAGGTTGTACAGGTGTATCGCAGAGAACAATTTACCGCTGAACAGTTTGATAAATTAAATGTGAAGTTAACCGATGCAAGCATTCAGGCTCAAATCTACTCAGGAACAGTTGGGCCAGTTATGAACGTACTGAACAATATAAGCTTCGCCTTAATGGCAGCTGTAGGTGGGTATATGTCATTCCAAGGATGGACAAGCGTCGGTGTGGTTGTAGCATTTCTGAACTACTCCAAGCAGTTCCAGCGCCCGCTGAACGATTTAGCGAACCAGTTCAATCTAATCCAGTCTGCTGTTGCCGGTGCGGAGCGGGTATTTGAAGTGATTGATACAGAGTCAGAGTACACAGGAAATAATAACGCGCTAAACACCAGTGATATGCGAGGCAGCGTACAATTCGACCGGGTATCCTTCAGCTACAAGAAAGATGTACCTATTCTGAATGATGTATCTCTTACTGCAAGACCCGGACAAACGATTGCTCTCGTCGGCCCAACAGGCGCTGGAAAAACAACCATTATCAATTTATTGACACGCTTCTATGAGATCGATGCTGGAATGATTTCGATTGACGGCTTGGATATAAGTCAACTCGATAAGGATGTTCTACGCAGCAAGCTGGGTATCGTTCTTCAGGATGCCTATGTGTTCTCGGACACGATCCGGGAAAATATTCGTTACGGACGTCTTGATGCTTCGAATGAAGAGATTGAAGCTGCTGCAAAGCTTGCTAATGCGCATGATTTCATCATTAAGCTGCCGCAGGGTTATGATACACCTCTCACCTCCGGTGGTAGTAACCTAAGCCAAGGACAACGCCAACTGCTAACAATTGCACGTGCTGTACTTGCAGATCCTCTTATCCTTATTCTTGATGAGGCTACGAGCAGTATCGATACACGGACCGAGATGCATATTCAAGCTGGTATGAAGAAACTTATGGAGGGCCGAACCAGCTTTGTCATCGCTCACCGTCTTAGCACAATACGTGAAGCCGATCAGATCCTTGTCATGAATCAAGGCGGCATTGCAGAACGTGGTACACATGACGAACTTCTAAGTAAACGAGGCTTCTATTATGATCTATATAACAGCCAATTTAAGCAGCCTAGCTAAGGAACAACCTTAAACGTTAACAAACAGTACTAAGACCCCATTCTAGACGGGGTCTTTTGTTCTTTATCATTATACAAACCCAGGATAACAGATTGTGTTAAAATATTCCTTATAACATAGCCCAAGGGGTGTTGCGATATGGTGTTAGGCCCCGAGAATTTAGATCAGATTCAGCAAGATGTTTCTGAGAGAAAAATGAAGGAAAAGCTTAGAGGTATAAACCAAAGAGGACTACTCAGCGATATGCTGATGACTTTACTGGCTGCAGTCGCTTTTATAGTTGTTGCTATAATATTCTTAGAGATATTACATTATATTAGGTATAAATAACGGAAGTACGAACAAGAGATTTTGTTAATGGTGTTTTTCTCATAGATGAGAACAAATGTTCTCTAGTCGTAAAAACAGTACTTTTATAAATACCGTGCACCTTAAAAACATCCTAAATAATGTTAAAAACAGGTGTTAGGAGGAAATTAATGAATCTTAAAGACCTCAATCAGTTAAGGAACCTTTTTTACGAGCATGCGAACGAGTGTTCCGCTAGCAAAATGAAATCCTATATGCGGAATCAATTTGAGTTCTTCGGCATTCAGTCACCATTAAGAAAAGAGCTAACCAAGAGATTTCTCAATGAGTATGGTTTCCCTCGTGAAGATCAGATTGTAGAAGTAATCACAGAGCTCTGGAACATGAAAGAAAGAGAACTGCAAAATGCAGCTCTCCAGATCATGGATATGAGAAAGAGAAAGTTCCATATGGATGACATTAAGCTTATTGAACAAACGGCGGTTGAAAAGTCTTGGTGGGATACGGTCGACCATATCGCCTCTAATCATGCTGGGCATTATTTTGCAAAATTCCCCGAACAGCGCTATATCGCAGACGAATGGATTCGCTCGGATAATTTCTGGCTCCAGCGTATGGCTATTCTATTTCAATTAAAATATAAACAGGATACGGACATTAACAGACTATTTACGTATATTAAAATGACTGCTGACTCCAATGAGTTCTTTATACAAAAAGCGATCGGTTGGAGTCTTCGCCAATACAGCAAATACGATCCTGAAGCAGTGCTTCATTTTGTAGAGTCGAATCCTCTGTCTAACTTAAGTAAACGGGAAGCTTTGAAAGTGATTCATCGGACAAGCTCTTCGCTATAAACTAAGAACTCTATACATTGACATCATTGTTATGAGCGTGGTTCTTGTTTCCATCCTGTTTGGTTCGTTTAAGTGTGCGAGCTAATATAGATGAAGATAAGAACACGCCTCCCATCATGACAAAAATCAACCGACTTCCGAACACATCACTCATAAAACCTGAAACACTTCTTCCAAGAGGTGTTATGACCCCACTAATAGTATAATTAACACCATATACCCTGCCTAAGAGATTATTTGGAGTCTTGCTCTGTAATGCGGTATTAAATGCCGACCCTGAAATGCCAAAAGATATGCCTGCTATAAATATACAGATAATGATTAGATAATCTCGATGAAGTATGGCTAGACTGCCGAAACCTACCGCTTGTATAAAACTACTTAACATGAAATATTGATAAGTTTTCATTTTTAGATAAGACACGATCCAATACCCTACGAATTGACCTAATGCTAATGCAGAATAGATGAAACCAATCAACGCGGATTGTTGGTCTGAACTTAGTAGGATCTCCTTATCCAAATACACGGGTAACAGCACGAAGAATGGTGAATATGCTAGAAGAGATAGCGAACTAATCAGAAATAACTTGAGAACATATTTGTTTCTTCCAACATAGGAGAACCCTTCTATTGCATCCTGAAACAGATTCGTTGCTCCTCTTGATTGATTTTGATTCGCGGGTATTTTTAGGAATAGACCAGCTAGTACAGCTACAAAAAATGAACAAGCATTAAGTAAAAGAACAAATTCTATACGCATAACTGTAAGTAAAACTCCACCCAATGCCGGACCAATAAGATAGCCTATACTATCTGTCATCCCAATTGCCCCGTTAGCCGTCGTCAGCTCTTCTTTCTTCACAAACATAGGGATCATTGCATTAACTGTCGGCTCGAAAAACTGTGTGGCTGCTCCTAGTATAAATGAAAGAACCGATAGCGAGATTAGTTCTAAGTGACCCCAAAAAGATAATAGAGCCATGAATACGATGATACATCCGCAAACAAAACTAGAAACAACCAATAGAAACTTACGGTTTGTTTTGTCTGAAAAGACGCCTGAAATCGATCCAAAAATAAAACTCGATATGGCAAATGAAGCTAGAACAATGCCGGTTCCTGATCCTGATTTGGTTATACTGTATGCAGTTGCAATAATAGCAACCGAATATATACCATCTCCAAGTCTCGAGATTAACATTCCGATAAAAGCCCACAGCATATTATGATTCGATCTCAACAAATGGATATGAGGGCTATGTATTAATTTCATTTCTAATTACCCCTTACTAGACTTAAGATTGTTTATGATGTCTAAGTTTAAATATCACAAATCAGATGTTATCCGAACTCATACTTTGTTTTTATATCCATAAAAGAACTGCAAACAGCGGGATGCTGTTCGCAGTTCTTTCACGTGGATTAATTTCTTCGAGTGTTTAAGAATACTTAGTAACTTCTAAGCAGTGCATGCTGACATGACGTTTGAAGATCTCTCCAAGTTCGATTGACTGCACTGTTCTCCATTGCCGCTGATAAACCGAGAAGCGGAAACATTTCTTGACCGCACTGCAGAGATATTTGTGCAGTGGATATACATAGTGCAGATACATTGGATTCTACTTCAGGCGATAATTGCCCTTCCTCTAACAAGACACTCCATGACTGACTTATGCATGAGTGAAAGGCATTTTCACTGTCTCGTAATGTCTCCTGCAGCTTAATTAATTGACTTGTAACATAGGGATGTGTAGGTTTTTGCTTCAATAATGCTTCAGCTTCCTCCAAAAAATGCTCTGCAATTCCAAGAGTAACAGCGGCGAAAGAAGCTTGCGCGAACGGCAAAAATGGATAAGCATAGATGAGTTCATGGCCATAGGCCTTCTGATCTGTAATGTCAAACGTCATTTCTTCAGGTACAAATACATCCTTGGCGGTGATACGATGACTTGAAGTTGCTTTCAGTCCAAAGGCATTCCAATCGGAATCAATATGTATTTGATCTGGCATGAGAATAAAAGAACGTATTGAAGGATTCTCTTCAGATTCCGAAACGAGTGCCCCATCCTCTGGAAGGATCATTGCATTCGCTGTAAATGCTGTAGCATGTGTTGAACCACTACAGTACTTCCAGCTCCCTTCTACCCTATAACCACCAGGTACACGATGAGCTGTACCCGAAGGCGTTCCGCTGCCTGCAATAACCGCAGTCCGGTGTGCATATACATTCCGGCTTACTTCAGGAGTCATAAAAGATGCGAAGAATCCACCCCCAGCACCAATCGTGACCAGCCATCCCAAATTCCCGTCAATACGCGAGCATTCCTGAAATATCTTTACTGCTTCCGGTAAAGGAGTCATTCGTCCTTCCAAGTCATTGGGTACAAATAGGTGAAACAAACGATAATCATAAATAAGTTGGAGTACTTCATCAGTTACTTGACCATTCCGATCCATCTGAAGAGCTTGATCTCTAACTCTCTTTATTTGTTGCTGTGTAAAAAGCATCTCCCCACCACTTTCATCAAATTCGTCTCTCTCTAAAAGGTCATCCCACTATAAGATCGGAGACAACAAACGTGATATCGATTCTTTAATACGGATCCACCGCGAACGCTCCTGGTATTCCTCTAGGGTTAACACTGAGGATACCTCAATATCTTTTCTGAAATTATCATTTAAGTGCTGGGATATACATTCATCGTATATAAACGCATTGACCTCAAAGTTGAGCTTAAAGCTTCTGAAATCAATGTTCGCTGTTCCGACGGAGGATATCTCATCATCAATTACGATTGTTTTGCCATGGATAAATCCATTATTGTACAAATACACCTTAGCGCCAACCTTTAACAGCTCTCCAATATGGGATAATGTTGCCCAGTACACGAACATATGATCTGGTTTGTCTGGGATCATTACATTGACTTCTACACCCGATAACGAGGCCACTCGAAGCGCATCAAGAACACTTGAATCCGGAATAAAATAAGGGGTTTGAATATAGATTGATTTTCTCGCTGAGGTGATCATTTTTAAATAACCATTCTTGATATGCTCATATTCAGAATCGGGTCCACTGGATACGATCTGAATACCTACATTGCCTTTGGATGGTAAATGAGGAAACAGGCTTGGAGTGTAGACGACATCGTGATCAGCTGAGGCCAGATTCCAATCCAATATGAACCTTGTTTGGATCGAGTATACGGCTGCCCCCTCTATCCTCAAATGTGTATCCCGCCAATAACCGAATTTGGGACTTAGACCAAGATACTCATCCCCAACATTAAACCCGCCGATATAACCAATCTTACCGTCAATAATGACGAGCTTTCGATGATTGCGATAATTCAGACGAAGATTAATGAGACGGTATTTAGATGGAAAGAACGCTTCAACTTTCCCGCCAGCTTCTCGCAGATCTTGTAGGAACTTTTTATTGATCCTTCTCGATCCGAGCTCATCATATAGTACCCGAACTTTGACACCTTCTTTTGCCTTTTTCGTAAGCAAATCCATCAATTGCTTGCCCAAATTATCCTTCTGAATAATATAGTACTGGATGTGAATGAACTCCGAAGCTTGCTCAATATCTTGGAAGAGAGCTGCGAACTTCTTCTTACCGTCGGTAAAGATCTCAACCTGATTATCTTCACTGAGAACAGCTTGATTGTGTAGCAGGTTCATGGTGATAAGATCTTTATTCTGGCTTGAAATGTTGTTCTTGAATTGAAACTGGTCTGATCGAAATTGAGACATTTGGAATTTCAGTCCACGATCAAGCCCTCTTTTCTTAATATCATCCCAATAAAACAACCGCTTACGCCTGAAGTTCTGGGCAAAAAAGAGATATAACACAAACCCGGCAATGGGAATCAGCAGTAATACAAGCAACCATGCCCAAGTTGAACCGATATCTCTTCTCTCCTGAAATATAACTACAAACGCAAATATGATATTTAAAAAAATGATAAGTCCGAGTAGCAAGGTGGTAACGTACATATCCATCTTCCTTTAACTAATTAATAATCCCGCTTCTATAGAGCTTTCCCTGACTTCAAAATATAAGCATACCAATAACCGATCTCTTCTGTCTAGACAGAGTAGACACTCTCAAGAGATCGTCCAAATACATAAAAAGAGTTAAATAGAGAATACTCAATGTATCGAAAATGAAGAACGTATTCCCTGATATGGAGATTAACACCATGCCGAGAAGCAAAAAGATATCTGTTCTAGACACTTATTTTATACTATTGCTTTCTTTAGGAATTACTAACCATGTAATATTAATTCCTGTTTTGCTTCAGACAGCTGGTCGTGATGCATGGATGGGCGTCATATTGACAAGCTTCATACAACTCATCTGGCTGTATATTTTTTACTTGATCATGAAACGCACAAACCAGCAATCGATCTTTAGTTGGTTTAAAGAGCGTTTCGGAACGATTATTGGCTGGATCTTTATAATCATAACGACATGCTATTTCTTTCTACTGGCTATGATTATGCTGAGAGAAACAACCACGTGGATAAATGTAACCTATCTACCACAAACTCCGAAAATATTCGTTTCAATTGTAATTGTTATTCTATGTGTCTATATTGCTTTCAATGGAATACGCTCGATCGCAATTGTTTCCGGTATTCTGCTACCTTTGGTTTGGATTCTAGGTCACTTCGTAGCTACAACAAATCTTCAATTTAAAGACTACTCTTTGCTCACCCCTCTATTCGTTAACGGATATATGCCCACGATGAAGACGATGATTGTAGCAAGTGGAGGATTTATGGAGATGATTGTATTGATCTTTTTTCAACATCATATACGTCGTAAGATTAGTTACTTACACATCGTTTTACTGGGCTTATTGCTTGCTGGCCTTACGCTAGGACCGCTAATGGGGGCGATCGCTAATTTTGGCCCAGTATTAGCGAAGCAGTACCGCTATCCCGCTTTTGAGCAGTGGATGCTGGTAACCATTACAAAGTATATAACTCATATCGACTTTTTAGCCTTGTATCAATGGTTGGCGGGTGCAGTAATCCGAATTGCGTTGTTTCTATTTATCATCGCGGACAGTATTTCTTTTAAAAATTCATCACGTCGCCTTTTATTCCTAGGCTTGCTCGGCGCTAGCCTGTCCGTATTATCTTTGACTCCCGCTATAGATAGACAAATTGAGTTATACGTTTTAGGTAACTATGCATTAGCATGTCTTATATTTTTGTTGAGTCTCTCTTTAGCGATCTTCTTAGCAACTGCATTTAAAGCCAAGACAAAAAGGTGATTATGCATATGAAACGAAACAAGATGTTCCGTAAAAAAATGAATTCGAATACGAGTCCGGTAAGCAGCGGGAATGGTAATGAAACGATTGATGAAAAAACGATACGGTCACTGTTTGAATCTTCTGCGGACGTCGTGATTACCGAGTATGCAAATAACGAGCAACGTCAAATTCCTGCCTTGCTCATTTACTGCGAGGGAATGATCGATTCTGTTGTCATGACACAACATGTACTCCCTAATTTAAAGCGGATGCTGGATAAGATCTCGGATTGGGATGAACTCACAAACGAACTGGATGAATCCATGGATTGGACTCGAATGAATAAGCATTCTGAAATCGTGAAAGAAGTGTTTACTGGGAAATTGATCCTCGTGTTTCCTTTACAAAACGGTGTCTATATGATTGATATCGCCCAAATTCCGAATAGACAGCCTGAAGAATCCAATACCGAGGTTTCTCTTAAAGGCGCGAAAGATGGATTCACTGAGAATGTAGGTACAAACGTTGCACTGATTCGTAAGAGACTTCGAACCGAGTCATTACATCATGAGCAGTTCGTTATTGGGACTCGTAGTCAAACCAAAGTCTCACTGCTATACATTACGGATATTGTACGTCCTGAAGTAATAAATGAAGTGAAATCAAGATTACATGGGCTGAAAGTGGATGCTTTATTAAACAGCGGAAAGTTGGAAGAAGGAATTTCTGATTCCTCGCTATCTTTATTCCCGCTTGTTGATTATATTGGAAGACCTGATTTTGCCGTAGAGTGCTTACTAAAGGGACGCTTTATTATTCTCGTTGATGGTTCTCCCATGGCACTCATTGCACCCTGTAATTTATTTCAGTTACTGAAGACACCGGAAGATTCGTACTTCCCGTACTATTTCGTTATATTCGAGAGAATTCTTCGGCTTTTTGGATTAGTCATAGCGATATTTTTGCCGGGTTTTTGGGTTGCCTTAACCGCCTATAACATGGATCAACTCCCGTTACCGTTACTTGCAACTGTGACCAATTCTAGATTTGGTCTCCCTTTTTCTTCACCCGTGGAGATCTTACTTATGCTGGGAATGTTTGAATTGTTCAGAGAAGCCGGCGTTCGATTGCCCAAAGCTGTTGGTCAGACGATTGCCGTCTTAGGTGGATTAATAATTGGAGATGCTGCTATTCGCGCAGGTCTAACATCACCAACTATGCTAGTTGTTGCCGCAACAACTGCAGTCGCTACATTTACGCTCGTAAACCAAACCTTAAGCGGGACGGTCAGCATCATCCGATTATATATACTTCTCCTCTCATCCATTCTCGGCTTAGTAGGTTTTTTTGTCGGCATGTTAAGCCTTGCTGTTTATCTGTCCGTACTCGAGTCCTTTGGTATCCCCTATTTGACGCCGATTTCTCCTCTAACCAGAAGAGATCTGATGTCGGCACTTTTAACTAAGCCTTGGGTGTTCGCCAAGAAAAGACCGGAAGTGTTAAGAACGATTGATGATACATCTCAAGAAGGGAAAGCCGAATAAGATGAACAAACACGTCAAGTTACTTAAAATAATATGTGTATGTCTGCTTCTTAACCTTCTTAGCGGTTGCTGGGATATCAAAGAAATACAAGATATGAACTACATTTCAGCAATCGGCATCGATTACGAAGACGATCACTTTGTCTTATACACCCAAATGCTTGATTTCACCTCCATAGCGAAGTCAGAAGGAGGACAATCGTCCCCGACGTCAGATGTTTGGACAGGTAAAACCGAAGGTAAAACTTTGGATATAGCAATTAACGATTTGTATAATTCATCTCAGGAGCGGACTTCATGGGGGCATATCTCAAGTATTATTTT
Source organism: Paenibacillus sp. GCM10028914 (assembly GCF_042666275.1). Classification (NCBI taxonomy): domain Bacteria; kingdom Bacillati; phylum Bacillota; class Bacilli; order Caryophanales; family Paenibacillaceae; genus Paenibacillus; species Paenibacillus sp. GCM10028914. The sequence continues at coordinate 422,798 of NZ_JBHTFO010000015.1, read as the reverse complement.
AAGTAAGAATGTGTTGAAATCTAATCTTCTCCCTCAACTGGATACAATTACCCGCTATCAGGAAATTCGAGTGACTCCCTGGGTATACGGAACTGATGAATCGATAGAAGATTTATTGAATGTAACTGCTTTTTACAATCTGTCACCTCTAAATACGTTATTACATGAGCCTACACAGGTGCATGAACAGAAATCTTTTATTTCTCCAATTCGATACTTTGATTTTGTTGCTGCAATAACTGAGCCAGGATTTCAAGTCCTACTTCCACGTTTAACCATTGATTTATCAACATGGCGAAAGAATAATAAAGAAGATCCTAAACTAAACCTTAATGGAGTCTTTGCAATGTCAGACGATAAGCTGAACGGATTACTTACGAATGATAAGCTTACTGGACTTCGTTGGTTAGATACTGGAACCCATCGTTCTCCCCTTGCTATAAAAAAAGATAATGACATTGGTGCAGACCTAATACTGCAGAAACCGAAAATCAAAAAGAAGTTGTACGTTTCAAACGGCGTACCGAAATATAAGATACACGTTAAATTAAAGGGGAGTGTTGTGGAACTCCGGAGGGATTTTTCCATAAATGAACTTGAGAAAGAAGCTGCGAAAGCAGTAAAAGAAGAAATACTATCAACGTATAAGCATGGCTACGATATCAATGCAGACCTGTATAGATTGAGCCATCTATTGTTTAAACAACAGACAGGACTTTGGAAAAAACTCAGTCAAATGAAACCATTCATATTGGATGAAGATTCATTAGAGCTTGTCACAGTGGATGTCACTCTCGACAGTACAGGAATGAAAATATTGTCACAATAATCTGATATAGAGAAGGGGCTTTACGTGAAACAGACATCAAGAAAAACATCAGGAAGCCGAAGATATATTCAAGTGTTTGAAATAGGATTATATTTGATATGCAGCATCGCATTAGTCTACTTTGCCATAAAAGGCGTTTATTCAAAATGTTTTCAAGCGGGATTGATCATCGCAGTTCTTCTATTATTAAGAGGACTCTTGAGATGGACAAAGACAACACTCTCCCCGAGTCTTCACTTTTCCGTATTGCTATTTATTACAATCACCATGCTTGTGGCCAACTTATTTAATATGTATGGTGTTATCCCCATTTTAGATAAAATTGAGCATTTGCTGTCCGGCGTGATCCTTGTGTATGTTGGACTGTTGGTGCTCCATAAAATCATCCAACGTCAAGGAATAACGGATCTCCCACCACGTATTTCAATATGGTTTTCGTTGTTCTTTTCGATTGCTATGGCTGCGTGTTGGGAAATTTACGAATTTACGGTTGATCACCTATTTGGGCTGGTTTCGCAAAATGGCAGCTTAACGGATACCATGTGGGATATCATCTGCGGCACGATCGGAGCTGTATGTACCGTGATTTACTTAAACATCAAAGCTAAAAAAAATCCGCAATCGATCCTATAAAACCTTCAGTATTACTTGAACGCTAGAGGCCACTTCAGGAGTTAATCCCAAAGTGGCCTCTATAATAATAGGGCAAATCGAATTCTTAGATTCATAGAATGACTTATTTCTCTTCCATTCTTCCAAACACAGCTTGTTTCTCCCTTATTATGTACTGTTTGTTATGTCGAATCTCTTGGACAACCTTATCTATGTCATCGACTGACAAGTGACTAGTGTACAGAACATGCTGCGTATCTTGGATAGCTGCCTTAAACTCCTGCAGTAAAATAAAGCTTCGCTCTCCCATCTGTTCCTCAGCAGGACGCAAACGGTCCCGTGCACCCAGTGTTTCCTGATCCGTCAGCAAAATGATATAAACGATCTGAACTTCTTTGTTCTTTAATTCATTGGCCAACCATGCAGCCTCATGCGGAAAAGTAACATAGTCAATCACGACATTATAATCAGCTTGTAACAGATTGTGAGTGAGAGATGCGATATTTGTCCATGTTAACCGATTCGTGTCTTCACATAGCCACGGTTTCCCCCGCCCCACAACAGGAAGATGACTAATAGTATCACCTGATATATAAGAGCTTCGCTCAAGTGAATGCACTAACCTTTTTGAAGTCGTCGATTTCCCTACGCCAGCAGGACCGGAAATGATATATACCGTTCTTCTTAGCTTCATATTATCTACTCCCAAATTGAGATGTCAAAATATTCCTAGTTTTATTAAATCTGATCTCAATCATAATAACAATAAAAAAATAGCTGCAGAGCTAATAGCTCTACAGCTGTCATGTAATTTAAAGATTAAATCTCAGGCACAGTGAAAGGTTTAAGATATCGTGAGAGTATTCCATGTTTAGGAGAGAACAAGAAGCTAAATACGAACATGATCCCTGTAGCGAATGCCATAGATCCCGAAATAGAAGTATCCAACCATACGGCAATATAATAACCCGCTACAGAGGATAGGACACCAAATGTCCCGCTAAGTATAATCATCACTGACATGCGATCTGTCCATAAATAAGCGGAAGCCGCAGGTGTAATGAGCATAGCAACAACCATAATTGCACCAACTGCATCAAATGCCGCAACTGTAGTCACCGATACAAGTGACATAAACAAGTAATGCATAAGAACAACAGGTATACCTAGACTTGCAGCCAAAGCGGGATCGAAGGATGTAATTTTCCACTCTTTGTAGAAAGAGAGTATCACGATAATGACCACAAGCAGGACAACTGACAAAATAAAGGTTGCCTCTGGTATTTCTCCGATCCAAGGGATATTGATCTTGTTCCATGGAATAAAAGTAATCTCTCCCATCAGTGCATGCTTCACGTCCAAATGAGCATTTCCTACCTGGGTGGCAATCAGGATAACTCCTATCGCGAATAGAGTCGTAAACACTACACCGATGGAAGCATCTTGCTGAACGCCGCGGGAATGAAACCATTGTACAAGTACCGAGGTCATTAGACCGGCAATAATAGCACCTATGAGCATATGACTCCCGCTAAGCTCCCTCGTAATCAGAAATGCCGTAACGATGCCTAATAGAACGGTGTGGCTAATCGCATCAGCCATCATGGCCAACCGCCGCAGGATCAGAAACACCCCAATAATACCGCAAGATAATCCGACAAGTGAAGCGGTTAGAAGTATCCACCCCGTATAACTCATCTTTCCGCCTCCTTAATCACAGCTGTCTGTCTGGACCAGATTTGAGTATCCTCTGCAATCTGCTTTTTCTGGGAACGAAGCTGCAGAGCTTGAATGAGCAACCCTTTTTCAGAGCCAAATACAAGCGAAATTACGAAAAGTGCGGACGATGAGACAACGATGAACGGACCTGTTGGCCAGCCCTTACCTAATGTACTGATCATCGTACCCGTCATTCCTGCACTTCCGCCAAATACAGCTGAGAGAATAAGCATCCATTTAAATGAATGTGTCCAATACCGAGCACTGACAGCTGGGATAATGAGCAATGCTGACATCAGGATCACTCCAACCGCTTGAATACCAATAACAATCACAAGCACGAGAACGGCAAGGTAAATACTGTTCATGAGGCGACCTGACAAACCCAATCCTTTAGCAAAGTCAGGATCGAAGAGGAACAATTTCCATTCCTTGAATCCTATGATCACCACAAGCATCACAATTAGAGCAAGCACGAGCATCGTATATACATCTCGCCGGACCATCGATGCTGCCTGACCAAAAATAAAACTATCAAGTCCGCTCTGGTTACCTCCTGCCGAACGATTAACGATCGTTAGCAGCATAATTCCCAGACCGAAAAATACGGATAAGATCATGCCCATGGCTGTATCCTCTTTAATCCGACTCGAGGAACCGATCCATTGAATCATTAATGCACCGATCAGAGCACTTATAGCAGCTCCGGTTATCATAATAGGTAAACTTTTCGTACCAGAAAGGGCGAAGGCAATAACAACACCCGGCAAGGCAGCGTGCGATAAAGCGTCACTCATAAGACTTTGACGCTTCCAATAGGCGAGACATCCAATTACACCAGCAGCCATTCCAAGAATTAATGTGCTTAATAGAACCCATTGTGTATTAGGCGAAAGTAGCGTATCCATGGTTTACGCCTCCTTCATCCAGCGAAGTGCACCGCCATAAGCGCGGTACACATTTTCCTTAGTGAAGACGTCTTCTGTCTTCCCATGAGCTATAACTCCGCGGTTTAACAGCAGAACGTGGTCAAAGTATTCCTCTACAGTTTGCAAGTCATGATGAACAACCATTACTGTCTTACCAGACCTTCTCAACTCTTTCAGAGTCGACATGATGGCACTTTCCGTGGCAGCATCTACACCGGCAAGGGGCTCATCCATGAAGTACAAATCAGCTTCTTGCACCAATGCACGGGCCAGAAATACCCGTTGTTGCTGTCCTCCAGAGAGCTGGCTGATCTGTCTCTGTGCGTAGTCAGCCATTCCCATTTGCTCGAGTGAAGCCAGCGCTTTTTCCTTATGTCTACGTTTAGGCAACTTTAACCATCCAACCTGACCGTATAATCCCATCATGACAACATCCAGTGCGTTCGTCGGAAAATCCCAGTCCACAGATCCGCGCTGCGGGACGTAACCAACACGAGTCTTCATTTTACCGAGTGTAGAACCGAAAAAACTTACTGTACCCGAGAGTTTAGGATGAAGCTCCAGCATTACTTTCAGTAGTGTGGACTTTCCGGCCCCATTTGGACCGACAATGCTTGTCAGTGACCCCGGCTGTACATCGAATGTGACTTCACTCAATACTTTATTTTTACGATAAGAAGCTGATAATCCTTGAACACTTAGAACTGACATACTCATTCACCGCTTCCTGTTAAGGCTTTGAAAATCGTATCCACATTATGACGATACATTCCGATGTAAGTGCCTTCTGGTGTTCCCTCACTACCCATTGCGTCTGAATAGAGTTCTCCGCCAAGTTTTATGTTCAAATTTTGACTAGCAGCACCTTCGATAACCGCCTTAATTGAATTTGGGTTAATACTGCTCTCTACAAATACAGCTGGGATGCTGTGCTCAAGTAATGTCTGTATTGTTTCATCAATATCTGATATCCCGATCTCATCTTCTGTGCTTAATCCCTGAAGTCCTACAACTTTCATATCGTGCATTCGTCCGAAATAGCCAAATGCATCATGCGCCGTTACAATGACTCGCTTTTCTTTCTCAATTTGAGCAAGCTTTTCTTTCGATTCTTTACTTAATGCATCAAGCTCTTCAAAGTACTTTACCTTGTTTGCCTCGAAATATTCTGCATTGTCCGGAGAGAAATTCTTCAGTTCATCTACTGCCGAATTCAGAGCCTGCTTCCATAAATCGATGTCAAACCAGATGTGAGGATCGACGGCATCGGCATCATCTCTAAGCAACTGATCCTTCGGTACAACTTCGCCAATTGCAAGCACAGGCTTTCGCTTACCAATTTCCTCAAATATTTCGATCATATTCCCCTCAAGATGCAGACCACTATAAAATACGATGTCACTGTCATCGAGCTTCTTGATATCCCCTTGAGTTGCGTTATACAAGTGCGGATCTACACCTGGGCCCATTAGGCTTTGTACATTCACCTTATCTCCACCAATGACGGATAGCGGTTCGGCGATTTGTCCAATTGTTGTCACGATACTAATCTGACCTTCCGATAGTGCACCATCAGACTTATTTTCTTTCGTAGCACAACCCGTAAGTATAAGTGATAACCCCAGAACCATTACAATCGTAACCTTGATTGTCCTCTTGTACATCTGTTTAGTCATTATTCCATTCACCTTCTTTTCCTCCTCCTACAGTATGGTAAGAACCAATAATTGTTCCTTCGTAAAAGAAATGTGGACAACATCAAATATGTTTCCTCAATGCAAAACTCTCTGGGTATAAAATAATTTCAAAATTGATATTTGTCAAGAACTTATTTGAATATGAGCAAGAAAAAAAGAAGTCTATTCCCACAGTACTACCGCTGTAGGAATAGACTTCTTTACATTAAAAAAAGTAATACGGCCTAACTCCATCAGTATGATCTATACGATATCATCTAATGTAGTAATTAGAATTCCGCCAAAAGCAGGACCATCTTCTGATGAAGAAAGTGAAACACTCAACAGCTGATCTACGGATAAGCTTCGGCTATTGAAGCCAGAAATCGTATACGTGGAGGTATCAGCATTAGCACGTGTAACTACAAGATCAACCGGATTTGGTGAGAGATTCAGTACGTTAATGGTCGCATTTTTACCACTCGACAAATCCTCATAGTAGGTCTTACTCTCCGAAACTGGTAAATTGAACATTTGAGGTAATATAGAAGTCATTCTTCTAACCTCCTCTCGATTTGAGATATTACATACTATTCTTCAAATCTAGTTATGCAACGGTAAATGTCATTGATTAATATCAATTTATATATTTAGGTAATTGTATACGCTTCATAATTATTGTAGAGAAAAAATATAGCAATCACGCTACCTTACGCCTCCATTCCCTTTAATTACACAAATTGAAAAAAATGTTGCTATGAAAGGAATTTGAAGCTTTTATAGCCAAAAATTTGTGACAAATATACGAACTATCGTGAATATTTGAACAAAGTTTGAACTCGCTGTAAACCGCGGTAATACTGTGATTTCTCTCACAGACCCCTTCGTTTGTAACAATTTGAACACAGAATGTTACATACTTCGTCATGATTAAACCATTATATGGTTATTTTACAAAGAAATGCTTTTTGCAAACCGATGCTTAACTTCTTAATATAGGTAAAGGAAACAAACAACGCCAGAAGATAGAGTAAGAAAGAAAGGGGTACACCATGAAAAAACGAGGGCCGTTATTTGCATTGTTCTTGAGCTTCACCTTGCTCTTATCGGGATGCAGCTCAATTACAGTATTGGATCCAAAGGGACCTGCTGCAAGAACCCTATCCGAGACCATCATATTTTCTATATTAATGATGCTCGGAGTCTTGGCGGTAGTATACGCCTTGTACATCTTTATCCTGGTTAAATACCGGGCTAAGAAGTCTAATGAAGGATACGTGCCTCCTCATGAAGAGGGCAGTAAGTGGCTGGAGATAACTTGGATCACAATTCCTATTATTATTGTAGCTATTCTGTCCGTAGTCACTGTGAAGACTACAAGTGCTGTTGAGAAAGTTCCTGAGGGGTATGAGAATCAGGAACCACTAGTGATCTATGCATCTTCATCGAACTGGAAATGGCATTTTAGTTATCCAGAAGAAGGTATTGAAACAGTTAACTATGTGAACATTCCAACACATCGTCCAGTCGAGTTCCGTATTTATTCTTTCGGACCGATCACCAGCTTGTGGATTCCTCAACTGGCAGGTCAAAAATATGGTATGAGCGACATGGTTAATAAACTGAACGTGGTTGCTGATGTTGCTGGATCGTACGTAGGTAAGAACTCCAACTTTAGCGGTGAAGGATTCGCTCACATGGAATTCGAAACATTGGCTATGTCCCCTGCTGAGTATGACGAGTGGGTGAATGATGTGAAGACAACCGCACCTGAATTAACGGAAGCAGATTTCAAGAAGCTGCTGAACACGAAATTCGTAGGCCGTATGTCCTTCTCGAATAACCACCTAACTTTCAGTCCTCCACCAGAAGAACATGGACACCACGGAACTTCTGATCACCAGGAAAACAAGACTGAACATCCAGATCCGGCAACAGAGGACGAAGCTGAGTTTGACAGTGAAACCAATGTTGATCCAACTGAACCGATTCCGGATTTCCCGGCTGATGAAGAATCAACAAATCATGAAGGACATTAATGTCTTCAGACATCCAGAAAGGAGTTAAGCCCTTATGAAATGGGACGAATTTTTCGTTACCGGCGAACCGATGATCTACGGAGCCATGGCTAGTATTGTACTCGCAACGCTCGCAATTATCGTAGGTTTGACCTACTTTAAAAAATGGGGATATTTGTGGCGGGAATGGCTGACCACGGTGGATCATAAGAAAATAGGTGTTATGTATATCATAGCAGCCTTGCTTATGCTATTCCGTGGTGGTGTTGACGCACTCTTGATGCGTGCCCAAACGGCAGCACCGGAACTAAAATTCCTAGACGCACAACATTATAATGAAATTTTTACAACACACGGCTTAATTATGATTCTCTTTATGGCAATGCCATTTGTATTTGGTCTGATGAACGTCATCATTCCACTCCAGATCGGTGCGCGCGACGTAGCTTTCCCACGTCTAAACGCAATCAGCTTCTGGTTGTTCTTCTTCGGGGCAATGCTCTTAAACCTCTCCTTTGTTATCGGAGGATCACCTGATGCCGGCTGGACTGCATATTTCCCTCTGGCAAGTAATGAATTTAGTCCGACCGTAGGTAATAACTATTATTCCCTTGCTCTTCAAATATCAGGGATTGGTACATTGCTTACTGGCGTAAACTTTATCGTTACCATTCTTAAAATGCGTGCACCTGGCATGACTTTGATGAAAATGCCAATGTTCACATGGTCTGTACTTATTACATGTGTCATCATCATCTTTGCTTTCCCAGTACTGACGATTGCATTGCTTCTAATGATGTTTGACCGACTTTTCGGTTCCCAATTCTTCACCATGGCGAACGGCGGTATGGATATGCTGTGGGCCAACTTGTTCTGGGTATGGGGCCATCCTGAAGTTTACATTGTTATTCTACCGGCTTTCGGTATCTTCAGTGAAATTATCTCGACGTTCTCTAAAAAGAACCTGTACGGATATACATCAATGGTTATCAGTATGGCTGTCATTTCCGGTCTGTCCTTCCTCGTGTGGGCTCACCACTTCTACACGATGGGCCAAGGCGCGATGGTCAACGGATTCTTCTCCATTACAACGATGGCGATTGCAGTTCCGACCGGTGTGAAGATATTCAACTGGCTGTTCACGATGCGAAAAGGTCGAATAACCTTTACGACACCTATGCTTTATTCACTAGCCTTTATTCCGATTTTTACAATCGGTGGTGTAACGGGTGTCATGCTTGCAATGGCAAGTGCCGACTATCAGTATCACAACACGATGTTCCTGGTAGCTCACTTCCACTACGTTCTGATCCCAGGTACCGTATTTGCGGTTATCGCTGGTTTCCATTACTGGTTCCCGAAAGTATTCGGATTCCGTCTTAATGAGCGTCTTGGTAAAATGGCTTTCTGGTTTATCGCAATTTCGTTTAACGTAACTTTCTTCCCTCTATTCTTCTTGGGTCTGAAAGGTATGACACGCCGTACGTACACGTATTCTGCAGAAACAGGATTCGGACCACTCAACATGCTTTCCATGGTGGGTGCACTCGGCTTAACGATCGGTTTCATTCTACTCGTGTACAACATCTATTGGAGTACTCGTTACCAACCAAGAGACAAAACCGGAGATCCATGGGACGCACGTTCTTTGGAATGGTCTACACCAAGTCCGGTTCCAGTATACAACTTTGCTGTTACACCTAAAGTTACTCAGCGCGATGCATTCTGGTTCGCTAAGCAAGACAAAGTTGCTCTCTCGGATGAAAAAATCACAAAGATTCATATGCCGAGCAATTCAGGCAAACCGTTTGTTCTTGGTGTCATCTTCTTCTTCCTAGGATTCTTCCTAGTATTTAGTTGGTGGGTACCAGCTATCATTGCAGGTATTGGCGTCATCATTGTAATGGCTACAATGTCCTTTGACCGTGATAATGGATACTACATTCCGGTTGAAGAAATTGTTGAAACAGAAAACAAATTGCGGGGTGATACGGTATGAAAATAGATGCCACTCAGCCGCTTGAATACGGAACAGAGGAAAACCGCAATAAGATCTTTGGATTCTGGTTATTTCTCGGAGCTGAAATCGCACTGTTCGCTACCCTGTTTACCGTTTACTTCGTTCTAGTCAATCGTTTTGCGACTGGTCCGAGCGGTGCAGAAATATTTGAGATTGGTCCGGTTCTTGCCGAGACTTTCATCTTGTTAACATCAAGTTTTACAATTGGTCTTGCAGTTCACAGTATGCGCCTTGGTCTTAAAAAGCAGATGATGATCTTTATGATTATCACCCTGCTGCTCGGTGCAGGCTTCCTTGGAATCGAAATATTTGAATTCGTCACTTATGTTCATGAAGGTGCAACATTGTCGACAAGTGCATTCCTATCCAGCTTGTTCGTACTACTGGGTACTCACGGTGCTCACGTAACCTTCGGATTATTGTGGGGTGGAGCAATTCTGTTCCAATTGAAAAAGTACGGCTTGGATCATCGTACAGCTAACAAATCCTTTATCTTCTCGCTGTACTGGCACTTCCTAGACGTTGTATGGATCTTTATCTTCAGCTTTGTTTACCTGAAAGGACTGATGTGACATGTTGAAACAGCTGTTTCCGATTAAGCATGTAGTAGGTTTTGTTTCCTCCCTCGTCCTTACCGCACTTGCGCTTGTTGTGCTCATGGATATTCCTTCAGCGGTGAAGATGGCAATACTGGTGGTTACAGCTATACTGCAAGCTTCCCTTCAGCTCGTCTTGTTCATGCACATCGGGGAATCGGACAATAAAAAATCACTCTATATCAATATCGCCTATGCACTGTTCGTTGCACTAGTAACGATATTCGGTACGCTCTTCATCTTTACTTGGGGCTGGTTCGCTTAATACAAGTTGACCACAACCTCTTAAAGTTAGAAAGCATAAGAACAGCCCTCCTTGAGTAATCAAGGAGGGCTGTTTTCTTTTTATATTATTTTTTCATCCATCTGGCCATGAGATATTTCAAGCCGAAGATTACGAAGAGCAGAGATATGAGTATACATAACGGAACTAATACAGGTTTACTTATTATATGCAAATGCGCAGGATCAGATATAGCAGATAAGAATAAACAACCCAGACCTAGAACAATCAAGCCGCTGGCGAGGATCCACTCCAGTTTATTCATATTCATCCTCCTTACTTTCAGGTGAAGGGAAACAAATATCAAAGCTCGTGCCTACTCCAAGTTCGCTGCTTACCTGAATATCGCCACCATGAAGATCGACCAATTTTTTAGTGATGGATAGTCCAAGACCGGTTCCGCCAAACTTACGCGAACGAGATTTCTCCACCCGATAGAATCGTTCGAACAAGAATGGAATCTCTTCTTCTGCAATCCCCATACCTGTATCTTTGATCTTTAAGTGTACATTGTTCGGATTGTGGTGGATACTTACTGTTATGTTTCCTTGATCGGTGTATCGAATCGCATTATCAAGCAAATTAAGCAAAATCTGCTCCATACGAAGACCATCTCCTAGAATCAATGGAATCTCATCATCATACACAGCTTGCATCGATAACCCCTTCTCCTTAACCCTCCATTCCATCTTGCGAACGGTATTTCGTACAATCTCGGATAGGTCAATCCATTCTAAAGATAAACTGATCTTACCTTCTTCCATCTTAGCTAGTTCAAATAAATCATTAACTAGCCTATTTAAACGCACTGCCTCTTCCTGAATGATATCTAGGTACTGATCTTTCTCTTCCTCTGAAGTATATAATTTTTCTTTAACAACCTTGGCATACCCTTCGATATACGTAATAGGTGTGCGTAGTTCATGAGATATATTCGCAAAAAACTCCTGGCGGGTATCCCGATATCGTTGCAGGTCCTTCGCTAGATCGTTAATCGCTTCTGCAAGTGACCCCATCTCGTCCCCACTCTTGATGGAGAGTCTCGTTTCTAAATCACCTACGGCTATTTTACGAGTTGCTTTCTGCATCTCTAGTAACGGGCGTGATAAGATTTGAGCTGAAATCCATGTTCCCCCCAAAGCAATTAATAGAGCACCAACACCAGATAGGATAAGTAAATTACGTATTCGGTTGATTGACTCGTCCATGTGCTGCGTTGATGCAAGAACATAAAGTGCTTTGTCAGTCGCGCCATCATGATCACTTTGAGGGATAACCATACCTGATACTATATATCGGTTATTATTCGGATCTGTATGTGTAAAGTTAACCGTTTCACCGGCAAAGATCTTCTCAATATCCTGCTCATGGATGAAAGTATGGTATGAAGGGTCATAATCACCAGAATGTGCTGTAACGTCGCCCTTATTGTTTATAAAGAATATACTAACATCAGAGAAATCAGCAAAAGCATCTAGTGAATGTTCGATAGAATTCTCCGGTGAAGCAGCCATCATAACAAAATGCGTTATCATGTCATTTACTTTACTCTTCATTTCCGTTTGATGAAAATTCGTGAAGATCCGATCGATCGCGATACCAAGAAAGAAGAAGACAATCAGGAATAGGGACATGATCCAGATCCCTATCTTCATTCCGATACGGTTATGTTTCACAGAAGTTCACCTGCAAGATTAAACTTGTACCCGATCCCCCATACCGTATGAAGTGGATTATAACTGAGACCCGCCTTAGTCGCTTTTTCCCGTATATTCTTCACATGCGTATCTATAACTCGTGATTCCCCGTGATAGTCATGCCCCCAAATGGTCTCTACCAACTCTTCTCTAGAAAAAGCACGATGACTATTTTGCGCTAATGTAAGCAGCAGATCAAATTCCTTCTGCGTGAATTCCACGGGCTGATCATGGATCAGCACTTCTCTTCCATCGGGATGAATCGATAGTTCCGGATAATGGAGCTTTTTTTCTTGCGGTGCACTTAACTTAGCAAACGTATATCGACGTATCAAAGAATAGACCCTTGCAATAAGTTCGTCGGATTCAAAAGGTTTCGTAAGATAATCATCCGCACCGATACCTAGACCATGAACTTTGTCTTTTGTTTCTGATCTAGCCGTAAGTATTAGAACAGGAACCTGACTCTGTTCCCGAATTTTTTTGCATACAGTCCACCCATCCATATCCGGCATCATAATATCCAGCAGAATGACATCAAAATTATGCTGCTTAACTAAGGATAAGGCTTCATAGCCTGTTGATGCCTCTTTAACTTCGAATCCTTCTTTCATGAGATAGATTCGTAATAAATTTCGCATATTCCATTCATCATCAACTACGAGTACTTGAATTTTCATTAGCATTACCCCTGCTCTATGTACTTTATTGCTTTATTATCAGTCAAATGCATGCTGAAACCATGGAGTTACCACTAGCTCAAAAAAACCAGTCTATCACATGAAGTGTTAGACTGGTTAACCGCATTAATTCCTAAAGATCTTGTGATGACTCAGCTTGTCCGCCCCACATCATTGAACCATTATGATGACTGCGCATCATGCCGTTATACGATCCCTCTTCGCGATTCTGTACTTGATTTTGCATCATTCCATTATTGTTCCCATGGCAATCTTGATACATTTCATTCAACTGCTGATCCGAAGCTCCTGGATGCATTTGCTTCATAAATGGCAGCATCTCCTGAAATGACATTTCATTGGTTTCTGCATAAACAGCTGTTCCGATTCCTAAAGTAAGTACAGCAACACCTAATCCGGCAATCCATTTGTTTTTCATGATGTTATCGCCTCCTATAAATTCATCATAATAATAAATGATGTAGTTTCTGTGTGGAGAATGTGAATCTGTTGTGAATTAATGTCCACTATAGGCATCTCCACCGAAAGTAATTTGTTTAACAATAGAGAAATAGCGCTCCCTGATTCATCAAGGAGCGCTATTTTATTTTGTCTATCCGTAAATCATTAACGAATCAATCCGATTTGTGTTCCTATAATAAGACTTTCCCAATTATATAATGTTTCGCTATCGTCGCCGCGATCACTGTCTTGATACTTTTCATTGGATTGGTTATTGGTAACTTGGGGTTGCGTTTGTTTCATAAACGGTAGCATATCTTGCACAGTCATCTGATTGGATTCTGCATAAGCAGCTGTTCCGATCCCCAAAGCTAGTACTACAACACCTAATCCGACAAACCATTTGTTCTTCATGATGTAATCGCCTCCCTGTATATTTCTATATTAATAAAAAATGACATGAATGAACGGTAGACCTGTGACTTTATTGTGAATATTTTCTCAAACTTTAATTTAAATTAAAAAGGAATAATCTTGAGCATCCTAGTGCTTATAGATTCTCTGAACGTACCAGAGTAAGTATATCATCTACCAGTACGTTCAGAGTATGATCTCAAGTATTAGCTTCCTCTTACTTCCGCGTTACCCGCTTGTCGAATTCGTATTACGGGTACGTATATCCCTCACTTGGTTCGTTAACATGCTGACATAGACCTCATCCTTGGCAAGCCAAGCACCGTAGTTACGTTTAACATGTCTTTCCGCCTCATCAAACGTGGGAAAATGAAATGATAGTTGTTCGTTATTCCATTCCACTACCCACTGCCCAGACGGCGATAAATAGATGAATATCTGGTCTTCACCCCAGCTTTCATAGAGAACGCCCGTTTCAGAACCTTTTACATTATACTGGTTGCGCGTCGCATCCGTTCTGATTGGTTCCAGCTCGAACGTTTCTTCCACATACAGACGAAATACTTCGTCCGTGATCATACATCCTGAGGCTTTGGCATGCCCTCCCCCGCTAAAACGCATAGCAATGGCCGAGACGTCGATGTCATCATGAATCGTACGCAGACTCATCTTACGGCTTCCCATGTTAAGTATGGCTATGTAATCCAGATGTGAGTAGCCAGAACCAAGTTCACTAGCTAATTCCGAATGATAAGATTCAGCATATACAATCCCCACACATTTATTTTCAATGAAGGTTTGGATGATCTCCCTTCTTTTACGGCGGATATAGCGTTCAATTTTATTCTCCTCCATGTCCAGGATCTTCACTTCAAACTCATCGAACAGAAATCCTTGAGGACTTTGGAGCCGCTCTATCATCTTCTCTTCAAATTCATCCAGTGCGATCATATAGAAGAGGTCATTCAGCCGCTTAGCTTCGATCTTGTTCTCGGCTTCCCATTCCCATGTATCATAAAGTCTAACCAATTCCACGAATTGATCCATCGTTTCCGTACGGGTGAGCATATCATGTGTAATTAAATACTCATACAATAATGAAGTAGCTGAAGAGGCCCGGCCGTCCGTATGTAACACATCCACTTGTGCCCATGAATAGTTGTTAAAATGCTCCGCCGTTTTATGGTGATCAATCAGCCTTACCTTGCCACCTTCCTTAACATATTCATTTAGACGCTGCTCTAATTCACTGTTGACTGTTAGATCTGTAATAAACAGCATATTATCTGTATTTCCCTGGGAGCTTGCTTTGTTTAAATACTTTTCAACCTGTATATTGATTCCGCTGATGGAATTGTAGCGTATATCGACATCATCCCCGAACGCACACTTTGCGATAATGCCACATCCGACTCCATCCAAATCATTATGGCTGTATAAATAATGCATGAAGTTGAACAGCTCCTTATAAAAATGTCATACCCAGCTCTAACTTTCCCTTATAATTCCCATTTTACTCACGCGTCTCTAAAGGATTATGTTTGCCAAACAGGTTTTCGACCATAGAAAAAAGCCTGACAGCCTACGGCTAGACAGACTTGATTAAATGCTTCATGTTAGCGATTAGAAGGACATCCCTTACAGTTATCGGTTAAATACGATAATGATGTAAACCCGGCTTTCTTCAATTTACGAGCAGCAAGGATTCCCTCAGACCATTTAGGCGTTACAATAATGACTTCGTCTTCCGGGTTCAATTCTTTATCCCAAACGTAAGGAAGGCGGCCGAGTGAGATATTAACCGACTCCTTAATATGACTATGATCTGCTGTGTATTCTGAGACATCTCGAACGTCTAACACTTTTAGATTGGGTCGTTCCTGCTTCGCCTGAGCTAATTCACTGCACTTCATCAGCTTTAAACCGTTCATAGGAACCCACCGTCGATAAGCGTAAATGAATAGCACGCTTATGAAGAAATATAAGAAATACAAAGCCTCTTACCTCCCCTAGGCCAGCGAATAACCTTTTGAGATTAATGATATTATGAGTTAGATAATCCAATTTCGAATTACCCCTGCGGGTATAATATTATGATGTCATAAGTCAGTTGTCAAGAGACTAAGCTGATATTTCAATTAACAAAAGAAGAACCGCACAATAACTGCGGTTCTTCTTCATTTAAGGCGCTCTGTTCGGTAGCAGCTTCACATATTCATCTGACAATTTCATCAGCTTCAGCACATAATCGTAGTCTTCTCGATATGGAGATATATCCGATACAGGCTCTAGCGTTTTTAAAGATATGGCAGAACCATCATCAAAACCATCACCGGGTACAAACATGACCTCATTGTTAAAGAACGAACCGGTAGGCAAGTAGTATCTCATACCAATGACATTTTTTTCGATGTTAAGCAGGTCCTGTCCAAGAGCGGTGAACTGTTTCTCTTTTAATGATATACCCATAATATTAGCGATGGTTGGCATAATGTCTACTTGACCACCAACCTGCTCAATGGTCTTCCCTTCGGTTAAACCAGGGATGTGAATCATCAGCGGAATATTAAATCGACTGACCTGATCATGATAAGGAATTCCAAGGTTAGACGTAATTAAGCTGGATTCGGTGTCTTTGCTATTAATGCCTTGATGATCCCCATAAACAACTAGGACGGTGTCTTCCCACAGTCCATTCAATTTTAGCGATTCAATCAGTTGACCGAGCGCATAATCAGAATAGTTGACTGCATCAAGATAATTACCTAGCTGAGTTCCGACAAGTTCTTCTGGAATCTGTATTTTCGAAAATTCTTCAGGCACCGTAAATGGAGAGTGACTCGAGACAGTCACGAATTGAGCATAAAACGGTTTGTTATCTTGGTGTACATCCATTATCTTTTCTAAGCCTACTCGATATAACTCTTCATCTGAAGGACCAAAAGAATTGAAATGATCATTCGTATAGTAAGGCTTGTCATAGAAATGATCAAATCCTAGAGCAGGATACATCTTGCTTCGATCCCAGAAGCTAACTTCGTTGACATGAAACGTATTACTCACATATCCTAATTCACCAAGCAGCTTAGGCAGACTAGGGAGCTCTTTGCCTCCAAATCCAGTAGACATCGCAACAGAGCCTAATGGATAGATGGAAGTATTCGATAAGAACTCAGCATCTGATGTATTACCTTGACCAATCTGCTGATAAACATAAGGGAAATACAATCCCTCATCAGCAAGCTGGTTCATCACTGGGGTCAATACTTGATTGTTCAAAGATTGATGGATCGGAAAGTTTTGTAAAGACTCCATCTGTACGACGATGAGGTTTTTACCTTTACCAGCCCCGAAATAATTAGGGATTTTACCGATTTCGTCCACGTTTTGGTAAGGGTAGCTTTCCTGAAGTTGTCTGATCTCTTTGACCGTATCATCCAGGTTTGCTTGCGCTAATTCTTTGTTCTCCTGTCTGTTTTTTGCAATAGCAGCGACTTGATAGTTTATAAAACCCATCTGTTCCGCACGAACGAGCTCATTCTCTATATTCCATCCTTTACGGATAAATAAACCGGATACCACAACTCCAACAATTAGCAGTCCTGCCATACTCAGTTTCCACACAGATACTTTTCTAGAACCTCTATAGGAGGGTTGGCTGAATGTTGTGAACTCTCTTGGCTGAACCCTGCGCTTACGAACACGATTCACGATCCAGAAGATGCCCATAACCACAATATCTACGAAGAAAATGAAATGCTCGGGTTCAATTAAAGTTGTAATACTAGAGCGAACTTGATGAACTTGTCCAAGACCGGATAACGCTGTATAAGTTGGTATGGAGCCGAAGTATACATTGTAAATTGCAGATGCAAATAATATGACTGATATGATCAGATTAAATACCCAATACGATACATGTCTGGCTTTCATAGGAATCAAAAGCTCTAGGAGACTCAGCAATACTAACAAGGAAAAAATATCGGTTAAGACTTTCCCCCACATCACTTCATTAAATAAAAACAATCTAAGAAGCATTAACTTCAGCAGCATGAGCAAAAACACACCGCAGAACAATGCTAATCTTTGTTTCTTAGTTCTTTCCATGCTCATTCTCCCTGTCTTTCCTGTGATTTATTATGTTAAGAATTGTTCCCTATTATAACAGGTAAGTAAACCTCTATCTAATTAGTCATCATCTATGTGGTTTTTACACTTCTGACAAACCTGCTACAGCTTCTTCACTGGTTGTTCGGGAAGGCCGGACATATAAGAATAGGATGAGTCCAAGCATCACTATTGCCCCGCCTGCTACCTGCAGACCGTTCATCGTCTCATTAAGTAGTATAAAGGCAAGCAGACTTGCCCCAACAGGCTCCCCGAGAACACTCATCGACACCGTAGAGGCTGAAGAGTATCGCATCAACCAGTTAAACAGCAGATGTCCAAATACAGTAGGTACGATAGCAAGTAGCAGGAATATTCCCCATTCTCTAGGTGGATAGCCTGTCATCGGAATACCGGATAATCCATTGTAAGCAGCAAGGAATATGGAAGCAAAGGCAAATACGAACCAGCTATATAAAAATGGAGGAATCCGTTTAAGTACCATCTGCCCAAGCAGCATATGTACTGCAACTGCCATCGTTCCGAACAGCGACATCAGATCTCCCTTAAGATGCGTACCCCCTCCGCTTAAACCACCTTTTCCAATAAGGAGAAAGACACCAATAAATGCTATACCCATGCCAGCGATCGCTGATAACGATGTCTTCTCCTTAAACAGTATGTACGCTCCAATCATGACAAACAGAGGCTGTAGTGCTAGTATTATTGTCGAGTTTGCCACGCTTGTCCACTGCAAGGACCCCATCCAGAGCAAGAAGTGAACGGCAAGCATTGTTCCAGAGGCCACAAGTTTTACTATATCTGCACCTGTAAATTTTCGAAGCTCTGGAATGTACTTAAAGCAAAAAGGAAGCATTAATAGCATCGTGATCATTAGTCTGTACATGGCTTGGATCGACACAGGCGAATCCGACCATTTAACGAAGATTGAAGAAAATGATATGGCTGTTATACCTATAAAAAGAGGAATAGCAACCGGAATTGGCGGTTTTTGTTGATTCATGATGGTTAAAAGTCTCACCTTTCGTGTATTATTAGAGAATGATTTATTACTAAACATTCTGCCTAAGATTTATATCATTATATTTTCATCAGAATGCTCAAATGTGTAAGGAGATAAGTTACATACTATGAAAAAGAAACAGCAACGACCTCGGATGAGTCCACCCAAATTTTTAGCCATCGGCTTCGTTACTATTGCGCTTATAGGCACCTTTCTGCTTATGCTTCCGATTTCAGGAGAACAAGGCATACATACAAGACTAGTCGATGCTTTCTTTACAGCTGTATCCGCAATTAGTGTTACGGGACTTACGGTTGTAGATACAGGGACGCACTGGTCAACTTTTGGACAGATTGTTATTCTCATGCTCATTCAACTTGGAGGCTTAGGCTTCATGACCTCTGCCACCTGGATCGCGCTTGTGCTTAATCGCAGAATATCTCTGCGGGAACGGATGATTTTACAGGAAGCCATGGGTCAATACCAGATCCAAGGGATTGTGGACCTAATCCGGCGTGTTCTAGTCTATGCCTTTACAATTGAAGGTATTGGTGCATTTCTTCTGACTTTGCGGTTTTGGAAAGAGATGCCGCTTACTGACGCTCTTTATCTCGGTGTCTTTCAGAGTGTTTCCATATTCAATAATGCCGGGTTCGATTTACTCGGAAGTATTCATGGTCCGTTTACCGGTTTTGTAATCTATGGGACTGATCCCATACTTAATATCATCAACATGTGCCTTATCTTCCTTGGTGGCATTGGATTCATCGTCATGTTTGATGTTATGGAATTTCCCAAATGTCGCAAACTGTCTTTGCATTCCAAAGTCGTACTCTCGGTATCAGGTGCGTTAATACTCATCGGTGCATTTGCTCTGTTTGCACTAGAATTCAGTAATCCCAAAACACTCGGATCCCTCTCCTATCCGCAAAAGGTTATGGCGTCCTTCTTCCAATCGATTACTTCTCGGTCTGGGGGTATAAGTACAATCAACATCGGTGAACTTCAGCAATCCTCTCAATTTTTCTTAATCATGCTCATGTTCATCGGAGCTGCTCCCGGTTCCACGGGTGGAGGTATTAAAGTAACCACCTTTGCCGTACTGGTTGGATCTGTGATCACGATGATAAAAGGAAAACGTGACGTTGTTCTGTTTAGGAACCGTATTTCTGAAGCCATTGTCTATAAAGCAGTTACGTTAACCATTATTTCACTGCTGGTTTTGGTTGGTTTCTCGATGTTCCTTTCGGCTACGGAATCCAGTGATTTTCTAACCATTCTGTTTGAAGCCGTATCTGCATTCTGTACGGTAGGTCTATCTATGGGGCTTTCAACCGAATTAACCGATGTAGGTAAATTCACGGTTGCGATTCTGATGTTACTTGGACGCCTCGGGCCACTAACTTTAGCTTATGCTCTGAATCGTAAACGTTATAAAGATCTGTACCGTCATCCTGAAGGCAGAATCATCATCGGATAATAGAATGAAATAGAATATTCCTGCCTGAATCACAGAACAAACCGTCCGCTCCCATCAAGGAGTAGGACGGTTTGTCTGTTTTCACCCCTTTTTATGTAAGGGGCGTGAATTAAGCCTCGAATCCACCAGCGTCGATGGCCGCATCAAGCAGATCATCGAACAAATCATCGTTCTCTTCGATAAGAGCATCGACTTTCAGAAAATCCTCTTCCGGTCCGGATTCCCCAGCAAAGTTCAAACTATAATCCCAGTCTTTCCCGTTCTTGCTTAAGAACGTAATTTCATATGCGGCAGCTTGTCCTTCCATTGTAAAAACCGCATACCCTACAAAATTATTCTCTTCATCACGGCGCATATCTGCGCGTTCGATGGTTAACTGTGACATGAGTCCACTCTCCTTAATTAATGCTTAGCCTAATGCTTAACCTGATACTCACAGATCACAGTATATCATTTTTTGATGTGTTCGATTAGAATTTTTCATCTGCTGGGCAATCTAGTATAATGTGGTTATGATTTTAAAAAATTATGTAATTGGAGGGTACCAAATGTCCGACTTTAAATCATCCCTGGACAAATATGCGGAATTGACTGTAAAAGTAGGGGTCAATGTACAGAAGGGGCAGACCTTAGTGGTCCACGCACCAGTAGAATCCGCTGAATTTATTCGCTTAATCGCTGCTAAAGCGTACGAAGCGGGGGCCCGCCTGGTCAAAGTGATCTGGAACGATGAAAGCTTAACACGCCTTCAGTATGAGAAATCCTCTGATGATGTGTTTACAGAAAAACCAAAATGGTTTGCTGGTGAAATGGTTGAACTCGTAGAGAACGGTGCAGCTGTACTACATGTACTAGCAGAGAACCCGGATCTTCTGAATGGGATTGATCCCGAAAGAATTGCGAACTTCTATAAAACACGCGGCGAAGCTATGAAGCAGTATCGTGCTTATCAGCAAGCTGATAAATTTAGCTGGTGCCTGATTGCTGTTCCATCCCCTTCTTGGGCTGCTAAAGTGTTCCCTGATGTACCTGAAGCTGAACAAATGGACAAACTGTGGGAAGCTATTTTCCATACCGTTCGTGTAGATCAAGATAACCCGGTTGAAGCTTGGCAAGAGCATTTGAAAGTTCTTGATCAGAAATCAGCTGTATTAAATCAAAAGAAATATAAAGCTTTGCATTACATAGCTCCTGGCACCGATCTAACGATTGAGCTTCCGAAGGGACATATTTGGGCTCAAGGAGATAGCATTAATGAGAAGGGTCACACCTTCGTTGCTAATATGCCTACAGAAGAAGTCTTCACAGCTCCATTAAAGACTGGAGTCAACGGCACCGTAAGCAGCACCAAACCGCTAAGTTACGCTGGAAATATTGTAGATAAATTCTCACTTACATTTGAGAACGGTAAAGTTGTCAGCTTTACAGCTGAGCAAGGATACGAAACATTAGAGCGATTGCTCAATATGGATGAAGGTGCACGATATTTAGGTGAGGTTGCTCTCGTTCCCCACAAGTCTCCTATCTCCGAATCCAATATTTTATATTACAACACACTATTTGATGAGAATGCCTCCAACCATTTGGCAATCGGAAGTGCGTATGCATTTTGCCTAGAGGGTGGTAAGGAAATGTCTCAAGATGACCTCGTGAAGCATGGTCTGAATACGAGTGTTACACACGTTGATTTCATGATTGGCTCCGCTGATATGGATATAAACGGTATTACTGAAGATGGCCATGAAGAGCCGGTATTCCGTAACGGAAACTGGGCATTTTAATCCACGACACAGCACCGAAATCCTTAGGGATTAGGTCGCTGTGTCTCTTCGTAAAGCGGCCTCTCCCACTCTATTATTGACCTGAGGTTGATTATACTAATACACATGATGTCTGGAGGATATTATATATGCTTACCTTTGAACAAAAACTTGAGCGTTATGCTGAACTGGCTGTAAAGGTCGGTGCTAACGTACAACCGGAACAAACCTTGGTTGTGAACGCTATGATTGAAGCTGCAGAGCTTGTTCGTCTCGTTGTTAAAAAAGCGTACGAAGCAGGTGCTAAGAACGTTAAAGTTAATTACAGCGACGAACAGGTTAACCGTATTCGTTATGATATGGCATCTGATGAATCTTTCCTCGAACCACCTAAGTACTATGCTGAGGAAATGACTGAGCTAGCTGAGAATGGTGCTGCCTTCATGACGATTCTCTCCGCTAATCCTGATCTGATGAAAGGCGTCAATCCAGAACGAATTTCAAATCACCAGCGTACCTTTGGCTCTGCAATGGCTAAGTATCGCCAATATCAGCAATCTGACAAGATGAGCTGGACCGGTCTAGCTTTTGCATCGCCAGATTGGGCTGCAAAAGTGTTCCCTGATGCTCCACAGGATAAGCAAGTTCCAATGCTATGGGATGCGATATTCCAAGCGGTACGAGCAGATCAGGATGATCCGATTGCTGCTTGGGAGGAACATATTAACAAGCTTCAGCAAAAATCAGATGAGCTCAACAACAAAAAATATCATAAGCTCCATTTCGTTTCGGAAGGAACAGATCTAACAATTGAGTTGCCAGAAGGACATATTTGGGCGCAAGCTGGTAGCATTAATGAAAAAGGCGACCGGTTCGTAGCCAATATTCCAACTGAAGAAGTATTCACCGCTCCTTTAAAAACAGGAGTTAACGGCACTGTACGCAGTACGAAACCGCTGAGTTATGGCGGAAACATTATCGATAACTTCTCGATTACGTTTGAGAACGGACGTATCGTTGGTTTTACAGCTGAAGAAGGTCAAGATACACTTGCCCGTCTGATTGAAATGGATGAAGGCTCTCATTATTTAGGTGAAGTGGCATTGGTGCCTTATGCATCCCCCATCTCTGAGAGTGGTATCCTCTACTACACCACTTTATTTGATGAGAATGCATCCTGTCACTTGGCGATCGGAAGCGCCTATGCTTTTAACATCGAAGGCGGAAAAACGATGTCTGCAGAACAGCTTGCAGAAAGCGGGCTGAACGCGAGTATTACACATGTTGATTTTATGATGGGGTCTAAAGATCTGAACATAACGGGTATTACTCGTGATGGTAAGGAAGAACCTATCTTCGTGAATGGTAACTGGGCTTAAGTTCTAGTTGCAGAATTAAATAAGTATAATAAAACAGCGATTCTCTAATGATCTTAGAGAGTCGCTGTTTTATTATATCTTGATTACGCTTAATTCACGTTAATCTAACCGCGAATAAATTAGAAAATATTGGAGCGTTTCAAACGTAAATGAGTTAAAATAGTGAGAGGTTAAGCAAGAGGATACACCGGGGAAGGAGATAATCGCGTGTCTAACCGACTGCAACTACTCCTTGCAGCAGATTTTAGTGAAATAAGTGAGCCTCTTCAAGAGGAGGTTTACTACGAATTTTATGATTTGGTCTATGGACAAATTATGTATGTACTCCGAGACCACGCTGCTGTTGAGGACATCATTCAAGAATCATTCATAAAAGTAATAACAAATAAGCCTCTTTTTGATAATGAAAATAAATTAAAAGCATGGTTACGTGTGGTATCTAAAAATACAACAATGAATTATTTGAGAAAAAATAAAAAATACCGTAACCAAATGGATGTTGATCGTGTTTTTATAAGTGAAGAGCAAATGGATGCTTCTTCCACTAATGTTGAACATCAAGTTGAATCTAAAATGATGGAAGAATCAATCATACATTATTTAGATCAGTTAAAGCCTGAATATCGAGTACTCATTGAATATCGTTGGAAACACGGGTTATCTTACAGGGAAATCGCCGATCTACTGGACACCAGAGAAGAAATTGTCAAACAGCGACTATTTCGTGCCAGGGAATCCGTAAAAAAAATGCTTTATAAGGAGTGGGGTGTTTTGGATGAACAACGAAAAATATGATGATTGGTTTAATGAAGTTTTTGATCAAGCTTTTGAGCGCGCTGCAAACACCCCTTCACCAGTTAGTAATGACACCAAACGTAACTCCTGGCTACAAGTCAAGCAGCAACTCGCATTGAAGAACAAGCGGAAACAAAGCAGACGTAGATTTCAACTCGCCGCCGTCATTGCTGCATCTATGGCAATGGGCGCCATTATATTCTCACCACCAGCGGTTACTCAAGCGGTCTCTCCTATCTATCAGCAGATCAAGGAATGGGGCGACGGATTTGTAACCATTATATCTGGTAAGAAGACCCCATCATCGGGAACAGTAGCAAAGACTAGTCCCCCTATTGATGATGCAGAAGAAGTAGGTAATCTAGGTGAGAAATTGCTATGGAGTAGCTCCTCTGGGGATTACGATTTTACTTTAGAAGAAGTGAAATCCAAGTTAACATTTCCATACCCAGAATTCGCATACCTCCCGAATAATTATCAGTATAATGATGTCATAGTAGCTCCTAAGGATGATAAAGCACCGATTGATCAAATGACCGTTCAATATATATCGTCTGATAGCAAGCTTCTCAACATTTTATATATCGATTTAGAAGGTGATATCGCAGTAAGTACCGTCGGTTCTCCCGATTCAAAAACTCTTCACTTGAAATCAGGTACAGAAGCGATTTATTCAGAAATTTTCAGTAAGACCCATACCCTGCAATTTACACATAATAATGTGTTAATTCAGATTTTTGGAGAAGATATTAGCAAAAATGAACTGTTAAAGATTGCAAATAGCTTAAAATAAACAAATGGTGTACCCCATCGGGTACACCATTTGTTTTATTAATCCAATTATTGACCCATTAAGAGAGATTGAGTAAACAAGGTTTGTTCTTCATAGGTTGAACCTTTACGAACATAGTGTAGAGTTTTACCGCGATAATAATATCCATCAGAAGCGCTGAAACTCTTAGTTGAAGAATAAGTACTAGCATTAGAGGTAGACCCATCAATTATATCGATATCAATCCAAGTAGAACCTGTCCAACGTTGAAATTGAAAATAAACACCAATGAGGTCCATCGATTGATTTGCGTATGTAGTAGCTGTTAATTGCATGCTAGTAGTCGTCTTCTTTATTGAAGATGATGCATTCGATAAATAAGTACTCATTGGACTTACGGAGTTCAAATTCAATTCAATTGGCGGCGGAGTTGTCTTTGCACCAGGCTCCCTATCCGTTGTGGATGTGTCAGCGGATGCCCCTCCTGCAATCGCTAAACTTAACAACAACGTGGCTGAGAATGCAGTAATAACTCGAAAACGTTTATTCGTCTTTGACATAATTTTCACCTTTTTTCTCATTATTTTATTAAGCACCCACATTTTAACATTATGAATAACCTAAATATTTACAATTATTTCATCATTTTCTGTCATGTAAAATCATGTGAAGCGAAAGAGAACCCAAATAAGTAACATAAAAAGACAGTGGCTTAAAGCCACTGTCTTTCTGAACTGACACTTATTAGGCGCCAGCTTCCGCTTGTAATGCATGTTGTCTTATCAGACGTATGCGAGATATTCTCTTATTCTCTGTTTCTTCTACGATGAACAAGTATTCGCCATAAGAATAGGATTGACCTTTGTGCGGAAGAATGGCTTCCAAACGGGAAGAAAACCATCCGCCAATCGTATCATAATCCTCTGTTTCTACGTCCAGACCAAATTGATCATTGATTTCATCAATCAACATCAAACCGTCAATCGAATACTCATCTTCGGACACAATTTCAATACCTTGCCGTTCCTCATCGAACTCATCCTGGATTTCACCAACGATTTCCTCCATGATGTCTTCCAGTGTAACGAGTCCGGACGTTCCGCCGTATTCATCGATCAGAATAGCGATTTGTGTCTTGCTTCGCTGCATTCTTTTTAGCAGTTCACTGATCTGGATCGATTCAGGAACCGCGATAATCGGACGAATCAATGACAGTTGATCATGAACATGACCTCGCATCAGATCTTTAATATGAATGAAGCCAATAATGTGATCTTTATCTTCTTCACAGATCGGATAGCGGGTTCTCATGCCTTCAAGCGCAATATCGAGATTTTTGTCTACAGACAAATTTGTATACAGACAAATCATATCCGTTCGTGGAATCATGATTTCTCTTGCTGTTGTATCTGCAAACTCAAAAATATTATCAACTAAGGTTAGTTCCGTATTGTTAATCAATCCAATCTCGCTGCTCTCCTTCATCAGATCGCGAATCTCTTCCTCAGTATGGGCATTCCCTCTTTCAATGACTGGTGTCATCCGGAATAACCGCAGCAGACCGCTTGATAAACGGTTTACCAACCATATGATTGGATACATTATTTTATAAAAGACATACATCGGTCTAGCTGTTAAAAGCATAATCGACTCTGCCTTTCGAACAGCTACCGTCTTCGGAGCAAGTTCTCCAAAGACCATATGCATCACAGCAATTAACGTAAATGCAATCACAGTAGCCACGACATGCATTAAAGTATCTCCAAGCCCTAATGACTGAAACCATGGAGCTATCATCCACGCAATCGCACGTTCTCCGATCCATCCAAGTAAAATAGATGAAACCGTAATACCTAACTGGCAAGCGGACAAGTAATCATCTAGATTACGTAAAATCTTCTGTCCAATTCTTGCATTCTTGTTTCCTTCTTCAACAAGATTATCAATCCGGCTTCCTCTAACTTTTACAAAAGCTAATTCTGCAGATACAAAAAAACCGTTAAGTAATACTAAAAGCAATACCAAGGATATTCCTAACCAACTCGGTAAAGGGTCGCTCAATCGATCTCCTACCCGCCTTATCAATTGCTAAGACGAATAGGAACACCTCCTTCGGTTATTAAAAATGTGTGGAGCCATTATGCACAACAACGTATTCACAACACGCGTCAACTTCCCAATGGTCTCATCTCCTCATCTGATTAAACGTAAACAACCTATATAAGTAATTATATAGTTATACGATACACAGTCAAACTCGCTCTTATGACATAAAACTGCGATGTTACATGCTGTTTTTATGTTTATCACCATTTAACACTCATTTACACCAATTTGATGCTCTCTTAATGCTCTCCATTCATAATAGATCAAGAAGTACTATAATGAGGAGGATTTGGTATAATGAAGAACCGTTCAACTCGCATGACTGCTCTTCTGCTTACGCTTGTAACTGCCTTGGGAGGAACATCGCCCAGCCTTGCTTTTGCAGAAGGAGTAAGTGTAAATCAGGAAGTCTCCACTGCACCTGTCATTACGATTTTACCTATTGACGGAGCAGCGATATTAGCTGGACAGAAACTAGACTTTCAAGTAGAAGTTACGGGTCTTTCATCAACAGAAACATTACAGGTACTCGTTAACGGTAAGGATGCTTCATTATACTTCGGCAAAAAACCTGCAATAACGCACACAACAAAAGATCGTTCGGAATATACAATAAGGGATATTTCGTTTAACACACCTGGACAAATCACGATTCAAGCTTTAAGCAAACATAAAGGAAAGACCATTTCGACCACCGTCAATTATAACGTCTATCAAGCTATTGGGGACGGGAAGAAAGCAAAGAATGTAATTCTAATGGTCGGAGACGGGATGAGTGCGAACATTAGAACAGCAGCTCGCGTCGTATCCAAAGGTATGCAGCAGGGCAAGTTCAATGGCTGGCTGGAGATGGAGAAAATGGAGTCACTCGGTATGGTTACCACATCAGGCATGGACTCGATCGTCACAGATTCTGCTAACAGTGCATCTGCTTATGCCACAGGACATAAAACAGCAGTCAATGCTGAAGGTGTTTATCCGAATAATACTCCTGATCCGTTTGATGATCCCAAAGTGGAGAACATTATTGAATTATTAAAAAGAACACGAGGTATGTCAACAGGCCTTGTAACTACAGCGGACATAACAGATGCAACGCCAGCGGCTATGGCAAACCACACTCGCTCCCGTTATGAGTCTGAGTTTATTGCTAAATCCTATTTAGATCCAATACACCGTCCTGATGTGCTGCTTGGTGGCGGAAGAGAATGGTTCCTCCCCGCTTCAGACGGTGGCAAACGGAAAGATCAGATCAATCTGATTGATACCTATAAAAAAGAAGGCTACTCCTACGTCACGAATGCTTCTGAGCTCAACCAGGCTTCAGCGAACGGGAAACTCCTAGGTTTGTTTCGACCTGGGAATATGAATGTCTATTTTGATCGGGAGTATACACAACCAAACAATCCTGACATCGTTGGAGACTATAAAGATCAGCCTACACTAATGGAAATGACGTCTAAAGCACTAAATGTTCTGGATAACAATCAAAACGGATTTTTCCTCATGGTTGAAAGTGCTTCAATCGATAAACAAGCCCATACCATGGATATGGAACGAGTCTTATGGGATACCATTGAATTTGACCAGACCGTAGGACTTGTAAAGGATTATGTGCTTAAACACCCTGACACACTCGTTATCGTAACAGCCGATCACGGACACTCGATGACACTAAACGGTACTTTCTCCGTGAAAGATGCTTCGGGCAAATCAGGGGATGAACTACGTGAGCTTATTGGTACCTATGCGGATTCAAAATTCCCAACCTATGTAGATGCTGATGGAGACGGTTTTCCAGACAAACCGGATACTGATTGGAAGCTTGCTATTGGGTGGGGGAATCATCCAGATTACAATGATAATTATCTGACGAATCCGAAACCAATCAGTCCGACCATTCAAGATCCTACAGTAACGGATAAATCATGGTATATCGCTAATCCCGATAAGGACCCAGATGGAGTCCATTATAATGGTAACCTACCTCATGACGAGGGGCAGGAAGTCCATACCTTCGATGATGTACCGATCAATGCATCAGGTCCTGGGTCGTCTCTCTTTAATGGATATATGGATAATACGGAAGTATTCCGAAAAATCATGACCGCACTCCAGTTAGATCCAGTTAAAGAACAAGTGAAAAAATAATAATTGCATAATCAAAAGCCGCACGTCTCAATGAGATGTACGGCTTTTCATTTCGTCTGTACATTACTAATTATCTTGCCGTTGGCGGCGGATTGCCGATCACGCCCGGATATTGATAATGCAGAGGCTCATTAAACACAACATAGTCAAGATTCACCATAAGCAGAATGATTCTACGGCCGGTTTGAGGTTCACTGATGACAATATGATCGCGTCCAGCTGCTTCTATAACACCTGTAAAGATCTTTGCATTCCACTGGGAGTTGTTCTCATAAGTCATATAAAATGTTGCTTGTTTTCCGAGATTCAAACGCAAAATATTCTCAACATAGGATTGCTCAAACTGTGGAGGTGCAGGAACGACTTTACCGCCCGGAGTCATTGCAGCACCGCTCGGCATCTGTGGAGGAACATTACCTGTATATCCAGCGCCACGGTTTTGTTGCTGAGCTCCTTGCTGACCCCCTTGTTGGAATCCTTGCTGAAATCCTTGTTGTTGCTGGATACCTGGATATCCATTTCCAATCGTAAAGTTCCCAGGTGTGAATCCATTATTAAACATAAGTAATTTCCTCCTTTAATATGCAAAAAAGACGATTAGTATACACTCGGACAATCTTCATAAGTAGGCGCAAAAAAGCAGTGCGCTTTATAACGTCCCGTATTCGCTTGGTCGTACCAGGTCGGTGGGCAATCTCCCTCCGGCCGGAAAAACCACAATGCATTGTTGGCAGGCCAGGTCCGTTCACCATTGATAGCACGCTGAGCGAGCCTTCGATCCCGTTCCCTAGCTCTCTGATAAAAGTAGCCTTTCTGGGTAGCTTCAAATCCTCCCGGACTCTGGTAGACCATGTCGTTCATGTTGCGGATATTTTTGAAATCCATACAGTTTCCTAATATCCGGTTCACTCCGACATTACCGACCATGAGCATACCCTGATCGCCTTCACCTTCTGCCTCAGCACGCATCAACCTTGCCAACAAATCCACGTCTGATGAATTAGCCTTGATTACGGCCACAGTCCTCCTCCTCGCTTCCTTGTTTTCACGATGTATCTTATGTGCATCCGCCCAGTAAGGTGACTCCTTACAACATGATTTTTATAAATTACACTGATCTTACACAATCAGCCATCAGCTTTAATATCTCACTTCTATACTTAATGACGTAAGACCAAGCTGGAAAGTGAGGTAATGACTAACTTATGGAAAAAGAATTCACGCTCTCCTCTCCCATGCAATCGCAGCCACGATCGTCTTCACCTAAAAAGAAAGAATTGCTCACTGGGGCCAGAAGTGCGTCCATTACAAAAACCAGGCGCAAAGAAGTAATACTCGCTTATGTGCTATTAGCACCTTCTCTTCTGCTATTCGGCATCTTCTTGTTCTACCCGCTCCTGAAGTCAGTGTATCTCAGTTTATTTCTCACAGATCCACAAGGCCGGGTTGCCGAATTTGTCGGCATGGCTAACTTCAAAGAAATTGTCACTTCTGAAAAATTCTACACAAGTTTTACAAACACATTAATATTCATCGCATTAACAGTGCCTGCTGGTATAGCAGCAGCTTTACTCCTTGCAGGGTTAACTCATAACAAACTGATAGGCATGAAGGTATTCAGGTTCATATTCTCGTTACCGATGGCAGTATCAGTAGGTACCGGTTCCATGATCTGGATGATTATGTATCACCCTACTCTAGGAATACTTGAATACTTAATTATTTCTTACATCTCATTGGAATTAGTCCTGTACAATGGTTGACCGATCCCAAATGGGCCATGCTCTCCGTTTCATTAATGACCATTTGGATGAATCTTGGTTTTAATTACATTTTGATGCTAAGCGGGATGCAGGGTGTCTCCGACGACATTTATGACAGCACCAAAATCGATGGTTCAGGACCGCTGCGTACATTTTACAGAATTACACTGCCTTTGATCTCTCCTACACTATTCTTCACGCTTGTTGTCTCTGTCATAGGCGCTTTTCAGGCTTTCGGCCAAATTAATATTCTGACTAAAGGAGGCCCAATGAATAGTACGAATGTGATGGTGTACAACATTTATCAGGATGCGTTCATTAACTTTCGCTTTGGAATTGGAAGTGCTCAAGCACTCATCTTGTTTGCTATCATTCTTCTCCTCACCTTTGCCCAATTCAAATTTGTAGAAAAGAAGGTGCACTATCAATGAGCATGCGGCTATTACCCAAAAGCTTCATTTACTTATCATTGCTTATCAGTGCACTTATTGTTGCATTTCCCCTGCTTTACACCTTGTCGAACTCTATGATGAGTGAAGCTGAATCTGCCGTATATCCGCCGCCCTTACTGCCTTCCGCTCTGAATATGGACAATTTCGTAAAAGTCATAGATACCATTCCCGTCCTAAGATTCATTGGGAACAGTATGTTCGTTTCTGTGTCCATTATGGTAGGTCAGATAATCACCGCCAGTTTGGCGGCATATGCCTTTGCATTTCTCAGGTTTCCAGGCAAAACGCTGTTATTCAGCTTGTTTCTAGCCACGATGATGGTTCCATGGGAAGTGATTATGATTCCGAATTACCTAACTGTAAAAAGCCTGAACTGGCTTGATTCCTATACAGGACTTATCGTCCCTTTTCTTGCTACCGCATTCGGAACTTTTTTGCTTAGACAATATTTCATGCAGCTTCCTAAAGAGTTATTCGAGGCTGCGCGGGTCGATGGCTGCGGGCATTTAAGAATGTTCCTGAAGCTAGTGATGCCGCTATCTTTACCGGGAATAGCTACGCTCGGCGTTTACTCTTTTCTTAACAACTGGAATATGTATTTGTGGCCACTTCTGACTACCAATCGAGAGGAAATGCGCACAGTACAGATCGGTATTGGCATGCTTCAGTTTGAGGAAATGAACTCGTGGAATTTAATTCTGGCCGGGGTGTTAACTCTACTACTCCCTTCTCTATTGCTGCTTGCTCTTGGGCTAAAACCACTTCTTCGTGGAATTACTGCAGGAGCGCTCAAAGGTTAACAGACCACCTTGATAAGACTGATGAATCCATATTATCCTTGCGGGGCCAAATATGCTTGGCAACTGCAATTTTGATATAGATGAGCATTTTGCAACAATCCAATAAGCAACCAGGCAAAATGCTGGCTACATACTATATTTTTAAAGGGAGAGATTAACCGCTCATGAAACGTATTGGAAAAAGATCTTTCACGCTAATGTTGCTCGCTTGTTTTATGCTTATAAGTTCTGCTTGTGGAAGTAATAGTGCTCAACCACAGGGTGCAAGCTCCGATACTGCTGAGGCAGCAGGTGCAAGTACTCCTATCTCTAAGGAGCCTGTAAAAGTCGTATGGTGGCATTCCATGAGTGGAGAACTTGGTACGGTAGCGGATAAACTGATCTCGGACTTTAACGCTGAACATCCCGATATTCAGGTTGAAGGCGTCTTCCAAGGAACGTATGATGAAAGTTTAAACAAGTTAAAAGCTTCTCTCGGATCTGCTAGTGGTCCAGCAATGATCCAGGTTTATGAAATCGGCAGCCGCTTTATGATGGATACCAAGGCCGTCAAGCCTGTTCAAGACTTTATAGATGCTGAGCAATATGACATTTCCAGTCTTGAGCCGAACATTAAAAGTTACTATACATTCGATGATAAGCTTTATTCCATGCCATTCAATTCATCCAACCCGATTCTTTATTACAACAAGGATGCCTTTAAAGCGGCTGGCTTAGATCCGGAAAATCCTCCGAAAACCTATGAGGAAGTGGCCGATGCGGCAAAACAGTTGACCAAGGATGGTCAGACTGGTGCTTCATTCGCTATTTACGGATGGTTTATTGAACAATTTTTTGCTAACCAGGGTGTTGAGCTACTGAATAACGGTAATGGACGTAGTGAGATAGCTACAGCATCACAAGTCAACCATGCGGCAGGAGTTAAGACACTCGAGTGGTGGAAAGCAATGCTAGATAATAAAACGTTACTCAATCTCGGCCGAAAAACAGATGATACGAAAAAAGCTTTTGCAGCAGGACAAGTTGCTATGATGCTTGACTCTACCGCCTCCCTACGCGGCATCGTGAGCGCTTCTGAAGGCAAATTTGAAGTAGGTACAGCTTTCTTACCAAAACCTTCTGACGGCGGTGCAGGGGGCGTTATTATCGGTGGAGCTAGTCTATGGCTACTGAACAACAAAACGGAGGCCGAGCAACAAGGGGCTTGGGAATTCATGAAGTATCTTGCTGAGCCTAAAACACAAGCTTACTGGCATGTAAATACAGGGTATTTCCCGGTTACCACCAAGGCGTACGATGAGACTATTGTCAAAGAAAATCTTGCGAAATATCCTCAGTTCCAGACAGCTATTGATCAGCTCCATCAAACAGAACCTAATCAAGCGACGCAAGGTGCTGTTATGGGTGTATTCCCAGAGGCTCGTCAAATTACAGAAACAGCAATAGAAGAAGTACTCAATGGGAAGAAAACGCCGCAGGAAGCTCTGGACTCAGCAGCACAAGAGATCACATCTAAAATTGAAACGTACAACAAAACCGTAAAATAAGATTGATGTTGAATATGTAAGGTGGAATAGGCACACTTTCTTACAGCACAACAGACCCCGTTGCACATGCAGCGGGGTCTGTTCGTTAAATTACATTATTGAAATGAAAGCATAATACCAGCATAAATTGCAACTGATGCACCTAGGCTACATAAGAGAACTGCTCCCGCCCGTCGATTTCGTTTAAATAGAACAAGCATACCTGTTAGTAAGACAGCTCCGATCATGAATAGTATTAAACCGGGTACGCTCCATATAAAGCTGAGTGAGCTTCCCTCAAAACCAGGGTGGAACCATCGGAATGTGTCAGCCCCTTCAGCCGCTGATATAGGCAAGGTGAGATCATGAGGTGCCGCCTGCTGATTCATATAACCAGTAACGATATAGATCAGCCACAATAAAACACCTTCATTCCTAGACCAAGTAGCGGGTTTAAATCCAGGATCATGTAACATTTTTCTTTTCATCAAATAACCATTAATAAAACCGAATACTAAAAGCGGGAGTATTAAAATATGCTTGATAAGAAGGGCTTGTCCATATGGGACTACCCAGCTCATCGTGAGATCAGGTGTCACACCACTCATCAGAAACAGTCCAGATCCGATCACAATGAGAACGGAGATGATGGCTAAAGGATGAAACCATTTTAGAAAAGCACTCCATCCATCTGTTCCTTTATTAAACCATCCGACCATAAGCAGTGTTCCTGTCCAGATCGCCATTGCTGTAAAGTGTCCGAAAAAAGCAAATTCGCCCTTAAATCCAAACAATGAAGCTGCATGGTTAAAGGATGACATTGAGAAAGCAATTCCTAACAAGCTAATAGGCATTAACCAGCGTACAACAGCTTTAGGTCTTCGGTGAATGATAACGGACAATACGGCCATAAGAAGCGATAACGTCGCTACCCATGCATACCTCTCACCTTCTTGGAACGAGAACATCACCGCTTTAAAAGATTGAGCAAATCCAACATCATCTTTAAAGAACATAATGATTTGGAGAATCGGGATGTAGGCACATAAAGCTACGACGACAGCTGCTGCAGGACCTAGCCATATCGGAAACTTTATGAGCGGTTTCTTCGTTTCAGGTGCAAAAGCAAGAACGGTTATTCCTGCTAGGATTGCATATCCCAAGTAAAGGAACGGTTCACTTATCCAATACATTGACTACCTTCTTTTCCGGGATTGTTTAAAGGCAACATACCCTCCGATTGCTGCCAAGACCACAATCAGTGCAATCCACAATGTATTTCCAGATCCGGATTCATCGGCAACCGCAGGAGATTGAGGCTGCTCTTCATTTGTAGTATCGTTCGTAGAAGAATCTACAGTGTCTGCAGGTTCTTCACTTGGTGCATCTTGATCAGTATTGGTTGTTCCATTTCCAGCCTCATTGTTATCAGCTTGATTGTCGGCAGGCTCCTCAGCCTGATCTTGTTCAACATTTGGTGCTTCGACTTGAAACGTGTAATTACCTTTAACTGGATGTCCGTCACCACCAACGATTTTCCATTCAACTGTATAAGTTCCAGAGATTAGCGGACTTCCTAAAGTCGCTTTTAGCTCCGTCTCCTCCACTTTAACCTCGGTAGTGTCTATCTTCTCATTCTTATCGTTTGTGATGCTGAGTGTACTGAGAGTCGGATCAATCTTTTCATTAAAGGATAAGATAAGTTCCTGAACTGATTCTTTTGTCACTGCATTGGCAGCAGGAATGCTAGATTCGAGTTTTGAATGTGCCCAAGATCCGTTAGGAAACATAAAAATAAGGAACATTGCGAATAGCAGAATTTTGATGGATTTCGTCGATTTCAACGGTAAGTCCCCCTTGTTGGATAAGTATTATCTTAATTTTTAACTTTTCTCATAATAGCAAAGTCAGGACAGCAAAGCTAATGAGGAATTTGTGAATTATTAAAAACACATCGGATATGTCAGAATTATAATACGAAATTGGTTTACATAATATTGTTTATGTAACTATATAAACAGCTGGATTTTTGCAAAAAACGGAAAAAGAGCGATCACCCTAATAGGAATGGTCGCTCTAACATGTATTTTTGATAAGAATAATCTCTGGATTAAGTTCATTAAACGGTTCGTTAATGATTTAATCATATTAATATTTAACCTTATTAATTATTCTTCGTAAATCATCTTTCGTGTCATCCCGCCATCGACAACTAGATGAGCTCCGGTAACAAAAGTGTTGGCAGGATCAGTAAGATAAAAACAGGCACGTGCAATATCGTCAGGGTTTCCTACTCTACCAGCAGGATGCTGGGCGTGATCCCGTTCAGATAGTGCACTATACTCTTTTGTCTCAATCCATCCTGGACTAATGCAATTTACTCTTATCCCATCAGGACCCAAACTTACGGCGAGAGCATGAGTTAAAGATGTAATTGCCCCCTTGGAGGCAGCATAAGCTTCAGAATTAGGCTCTGACATTACCGATCGAGTAGAAGAAATATTGACAATGGATCCACCGGATCCACCTTCTTTCATATACTTCGCGGCCTCACGAGATACTAAAAAACAACTGCGAGCGTTCGTGTTCAGTACATCGTCCCATTCATCAATCGTTAATTCATATGGCGACTTCCAGCGTGAAATCCCAGCGTTGTTAATGACGATGTGAATGGCACCTGTCGTCTCAATCGAATATTTTATAAGGTTTATTACATCGTCTTCCTTACGTACATCACAAGTTGTAAACAATATCGAAAAGCCGTCTTTAAGCAGTGCCTGCTCTACTTGACGGCCTTTTTCCTCATTATAATCTGCAATTATAACCTTCGCACCTTCAGCAGCATAGGCACGAGCTAAACCAAGGCCAATACCCTGTGAACCGCCAGTAATGATAACCGTCATATTCTGAAATTTCATATTCGGACTCCTCCTTGTTGTACATGATTATATAACAAAGAGGAAGTCACACAAAGTAATCACCGATGGTTTTCATAACCTCGTACAAGCTCGTGATGGTGACGAGGATAACGTTCAAATTTATAATACCGTGTTCCCTGGAAGGATAGTCTCCCCTCATCCCCTTCTGCACAAATGCCGAACTCGTCACCATTTACCGAGAATTCCATCCGATCTCCACTCTCAACTTCAAAGGTCAGGTAATAGAAAGTCCGGGTACGGCTGGACATATTGTCATCTGGATGATGGCTGTGTGTAACCTCGCTTCTTTTGCTGACGATACGAGAATTTACGGTTAGTAGTGGCTGCCTGTTATTACGGTTCCATTGCATAATACCTTTACCTGCAGATAGCAGTATAATACCAAGGATAACAACAAATACCACGGGCATAACACTGCCAAAAAAATCGAACATCCAAACTGAATCCGATCCCATATACGCTCCCCCTCCCGCCATACAACGTTCTTCATCCCCTGGAACCTTTGTCTTCATTAAATTATATGCAATGATAAAGACAACTTTAACTCATCCCTTGGAAAAAAACTCGATTGTTGTTGGACAAGAGGGTAAACATAACAAAAAGCTGGTATCTGTATCGCTACAAACAACCAGCTTTAAGTCATAAGTTGACTCATTCTCTTTAATTGTCGTCTTAACATGTTATTAAGCATGCATCATTTGCAGAAATTCCTTAGTTTCACGTTGTCCTGCATCTTCATCAGTTGGGAGAAGTCCTTGCTCTGCCCAGCAAGCTCTGCATTTTTCTTCAGTTTCACATAGGTGTGCATCATCACAGTTATAGCATAAGCGAAGCAAGTTAACAGTCATCATATCAGTTTCGATTCTCATCTCAATCACTCCTATTTGTTTTAGCTCTTCTTTACACTTTTATAATAACATGAGATTCGCTCTTATAATGTGAATTATTTCACAATATTGTGAACATCATTTAAATATTGTTCATTTAAAGCTCAGATGTCGTAATTCGTACTAAATCTATGATTCATGAATTTGAAAAAAAACTGCATCACTTCCTATAATAAGAAAGCAACGCAGTCTTAACGTGATATCTTTATCTAACTCTCCAAGTTTCGCCTCCATTGATGCTCTGCAGAAGTCTGGATCGTTTTCCATCAGCAGATTCTACAAGCATCCATCCTACACTGGAGGAAGCAAATTGCATTTTCGAAATAATAGGGAAATCATCAAGCTGTTCTGTAAGATCTGGATCTGCGGGAAATGGAGTCCATGTTTTTCCCATATTCTTGGTGTGATAAACAATCCCGTCATTTACAGTCCATCCTTCAGTAAGAGTTCTAAAGACAGGACTCAAAGTGCCTTTACTTTCTTTAGGATTTAAAGGGAATTCGATTAGTTTCCATGTGTTTCCGCTATCTGATGAGAAATATCCTAAAAATTTCGTAGTTTTATTGAAACAGCTGACAGGTATCCATACATCATTTGTACTTCCGAGAAATTGCGGTGTTCCAGCTATGTAATTTTGACATTTATCAAGCTTGGAATCTTGGAATACATCCTTGGAAGCACTCCACTTGGTCCCCCCATCGCGAGTAATATATAGCTTAGGACCTTTAGTTTCTTTAACTACGGCTAGTCCAGTATAAGAGTTCGCAAAATTCATTCCGACCAAATGTCCTGTACGTGGGATAATATTCGCAGGAGTTCGGGACGCAGGGTAATCTGTATTTTGCATAATGTTTGTCCATTTCCCGCCATTATCATTGGTCCGGAATAAAGCTTTTCCCTGGGATCCAGGGGAGGTCTCTCCAGCAGTCATTACCCATCCTCGCTCGGAAGAAGCAAAGGATAAAGCAGTTACTTGATGCACATCTGGTAAAGAAGATAACTTCCATTCCTTACCGCCATTAACCGTATTCAACAATATGGTCTCTTTACCATTGGGAGCATTGCGAACGATCCACCCATGATCCCTATCCGTAAAGAAGATATCCCGGCCATATACAAGCTTTTCTGCAAAATTAATGTTCGATGAAGGAGAGATATTCACCCAAGTCTCCCCAAAGTCTTCTGTTAGATATAGTCTTAATGATGTCTTAGTCAGACCCCAAGCAATCCCCTTAGACTCACTAAACATATAAAAGTCTGTAAGTCTGGTTTGTATTTGATATTTACTTTGTTCCTTAGGTGTATTGTTTGCCTCTTCAATCGTCGTAACAACGGTTAAAGTTTGTCCATCCTCTACGGATTCAGTATCTTCGTCTATGACAGTTCGTTCAACTGGTGCCGGTGTAGAGTCTGATGAACAAGCGGCAACAATCATTATTAGAATAAATAGCATTACAATGCTAAGACTATACGAATGATTGCGTAATCTCAAGCAGGCTCCTCCTTCGTAATCATCAAGCGTAATCATGTCGCTTTTTCGGTCATTATATCATAAGACTATTGCTATTATAGAACTGAACCTTTTCAGTTTGATAACAATACTGTATCCATTTTACTAATTTATAACATATATTATCTGCGTGAATAATGTAGGCTCCGGGTTGGAACACTTCACAATGTGTTATTTACATGCTATCAGACTAACCTAACTTTTGGAGGCGAATCTCATGTCAAAACCAGACAACCGCAAAGATAATGTTGCTCATTTACAAAAATCCGTACAGGACACCATTGAAAATTATCGTGAAGCAAACGATTATCTCAATGAGTTTGGTGATGAAATCTCTGCTTCCGAAAAACAACAGATTTTGGATAAGAATGAACGCAGAGAGAAAAGTATTCGTGGTTTCCGAGAGGAAATCAAAGATGAAGCCAGTCATCAAAGCGGCGAGTAATTAATCACCTTAATAACATTTGATCGTAACGAAAAAAAGGAGTCTCCATCATGGAGACTCTTTTTTTGTGCACTCTACTTCTAAAAGATAAGTAGGAGTATAAATGTTTACATATTGTCACTTTTCCCCGATGAATTCATGACTAAAAATATTGTATTTTTATAAAATATTTTAAATAAATTCGCGTAAAGAATATCCATTTCGGTTATTAACCCCTATAATGAGTAATTGTATGAGTCACAGCATTTTCCATATAAACCAAAGATTCTAGGAGAAGGAGATGATTGAGTGAAATCAACAATCTTTAAACCAAGCCGTGCAGTTATTATTGGAACTGGTGCGGTAGGAACAACAACGGCCTATACCTTGCTGCTTCGCAAGCGTGTTGCTGAAATCGTACTGATTGACGTAAACCACGATAAGGCTGTAGGTGAGGCGCTGGATATGAATCACGGACTTCCATTCGTTGGAGGCGTCAAGGTATGGGCCGGGGATTATCCTGATTGTGCAGGAGCCGATATTATTATCGTTACAGCCGGTGCTTCTCAGAAACCTGGCGAAACTCGCATCGATCTTTTGAAGAAAAATGCTTCTATTTTTAATGATATCGTACAAAATATAACGAAATATAATCAAGATGGCATATTGCTCATCGCCACGAATCCAGTTGATATTTTATCATACGTAACGCTGAAAGTTAGCGGTTTCCCTGCCAACCGTGTAATTGGTTCCGGAACACTGCTGGATAGTGCACGCTACCGCTATCTTCTTGGTAAACACCAACAAATAGATCCACGAAGTATTCATGCTCATATTATTGGCGAACATGGAGATTCTGAAGTTCCTGTATGGAGTCTCGCAAATGTGGCGGGAATTGGACTTGATATTAATGACGAGGACAAGCAAGAGATTTTTGATAACACGAAGAATGCCGCTTACTCGATCATCAATGCCAAAGGTGCGACATTCTACGCTATTGCGCTCGCCTTGGATCGGATTGTAACTGCAATCCTAGAGGATGAAAGTGCAGTTCTTAATGTTTCTACCTTCCTCCAGGACTATAACGGTGTATCCGATGTATATCTCGGTGTCCCTTGTGTTGTTGACCGCACAGGAGTAAGAGAAGTATTGGATTTACCTCTAAGTGATGAAGAGAAAGTCCTGTTCCATAAATCAGCGGATAAGCTGAAGTCAGAGATTGCAAACCTTAAATCATAACTAATTAAAAAAGAACGTTCGACACTTTCCTCTGCGGGAATGTGATCGGACGTTCTTTTAAATATCAACCTTTAAATTAATTTATGTAATTAATTATTAACATTATGAATAAATATATACATGCAAATCATGAATTAAAAATGATAAGAATGCTATTATAAAAGATTATTAGTTTACATAATATTTAATATGTTACCTAATGGTTGTTGGAAGTTGAACATTCAACCGAGCAATGGCTTCTTCTTTTTCACGACTCGTCACATGCGTATATATCGTCGTGGTTTGTATCGAAGAATGTCCTAATAGTTCCTGAACTGTCCTTAGATCTGCACCCTTTCGAAGTAACATGGTAGCAAATGAATGTCTTAGCTTATGGCTTGAATAGGATAATCTCTGCTGCTTAGGTACATCTGCCTGAAAACGCTCAAATGTCTCAGCAGCGATTTGCTGAATACAGCGTATGGACAAGCGACGACCCTTTTGTGAAGTGAACATCGCCTCCTCTTTGGCTCGCCACGGCTCTAATCTTTCAGCTATTGCTTGCTGTAGCATTTGATTGACAGACTCAGGCACCGGAAGGGATCGCCATTTACGCCCCTTACCAAATACATTTAACGTTTTATGCTCTGGGTTAAAATCAGACAAATTAAGCGCATGGACCTCTCCAATTCGAAGCCCCATGTAGGCCATGAGAAGAAAAATAGCGATGTTTCGTGTCCGATACTTCCCCTGTACTGACTCAAAGAAACGTATCAATTCCTGTTCGTTTAAGAAAGATGGCGTACGATTGGACTCCGTCTTAGATTTCTTCACTCCAGAGGCAGGGT
This sequence comes from Paenibacillus sp. GCM10028914, assembly GCF_042666275.1. Lineage (NCBI taxonomy): Bacteria > Bacillati > Bacillota > Bacilli > Caryophanales > Paenibacillaceae > Paenibacillus > Paenibacillus sp. GCM10028914. Next base: position 380,922 of record NZ_JBHTFO010000015.1, on the reverse strand, counting down.
TTTGAGTCGCCAATTCCATCTCGATTAAGGCTTTAAAAAAACAATTTACAGCTGCATGTTTACGGTTTCGCGTTGAATCACTTACACCTCGTTCCCTGACTGAAGACAAATAAGATATGACGTGAAGCTTCTTGACCTGTTCTATATTCTTACCATTCAGCGATTCCAGAAACTCATAAACATCGCTCAAGTAAGATTTCTGCGTATACATGGTATAACCGGCATCCTTCATCCAGATCAGAAAAGCGTCTAGCTGCTCTTCGTAGATGTCTTTAACTTCGGACATAGCGCTTCTCCTCCTTATGCTGATCATTATTTTATCATAAATTAGTCCGCACGTTGCCCATAAACGACTATTCGAAGGATTAATACAACCCAAAAAGCCTGTTCAGAATATATGGAGAACAGACTTATGTTATGAGTTAAGGTTATTGAAATTGATTTGGTTTTTGATAATTAATTATTCAGTAGTATCCGTTATATTTAGAGGTGTTTCTTCAATCTTCTGGAGGCGGCTCTCCAGATGTATCTGTTGATTTGTACCGACCTGAAAGGTTGATCCATCTTGGACGAGCAGGATCTTAACAGCACCGATTGTAATAGCTGATCCCTCATGAACCGTGGATTTCGTTATATATTCCTCGTCCTCCGCAGCCCATTGCGGTATATTCTGTTGAAAGATTGGGTAATCCGAATACTCAACCTCTTGTCTTCCTGTAACCTCTGCTCTTTGAACATTTATACTATGAGTTTTTGAAGCAATGATCTCGGAATCCCCACAAATGAATACCGAGCTATTCATTATGCGGTGAATTGAAACCCCCAAAACCTTAGAGTTTCTCATTACTCTCTTTTTGTTCCACTTCATCTATGGATTGATTATCATTATATCCCGGGTTTTTATTTAGAGTAACCTTGGCTTCGTCATAAACTGAGGAACAGTTAATCACTTCCGTATCTCCAACCAAGAAGACGGAAGAGCTGCAAATCACACTAATTTTAACAGCGCCAACTGACAGTTGTTTGTTTACTACATTTAGCTTCATTTTTACTCCTGCTTTCCGGATTACTCCCGTTCCACATGCTGCTGTACCGCTATATCGATATCTCGCTTAACCAGCTCAATCACTTTATTCTGAATTTGAGTTTTGTTCATCGTTTTATCAGCTAATAGTTGATCCAAATACAAAATAATACGTTCATCGATCTGGTTGCGAAGATCCTGAATGATCATCTCGGTATATTTGGAGTCCACCTGTTTATTCGATTCTTCAGCTGTCTTTTTAATGCGCTGTGAAATATCACGATTTAGATACAGGTTCACAGACTCTTGTATATTCGATAGTAAAATGGCTCTATTCGGATCTGTCTGAATTTCCTGTAAGTTCTGTCCATTCACCGTAATATCTTCTAATGATTTTTCCGTACTGCTTGGTGACATTCCGATGTTCAAAGTGCCTTCAAGCTTCTCGATCTTCAACAGATCGAAATGATACTCTAAACGCTCAATATGGGTCTGACTCTTATCCATCATCGCATTCACATCTTTACGAATTTCCTGTAAAAACTGTTCCAAGCGTTCAATTTTCTCAGATTGCGCCTTCATCTCCTGATATAGCTGCTGAAAGTAATAAGGATGCATACAACCCCCTCCTAGCCCTATTCTATGTGGGGGATTATAGAAAGATTCAGATATCAACACGATTCTACTCTAAAGACAATGTAGGCTCTGGTAAAGGAACCATGGGCGGTTTTGTCTCCTCTTCTTGTTGATTGTCTGCACTTTGTTCTTTCGTCTCTCTACTCTCATATACATGCGACATAGCTTTAATTAATCCAGAAGTGCCTATTTGCAAAACAGATGAATTAGAAACCGTACCAATCTTTAATTGCTGAACGGTTATACATTGATAAACAGTCAAGCTCATAACTCTTCATCCTTAAATTGCAGATATTTGATCAACAGCGTCAGTATCCAGTGTATTCGTGCTGCTCGCCTGGTTATTCGTAATGACCGTTCCAAAGGCGTCACCTACAGAAAAAGAGTTTGCACCACCATAATTTTTATTATTACTTTTCAGAATAACGGATGCTGTATTACCAACCAATACCGTGGAGCTGGGGCCGACGCTATCGATCTTCATATTACCTATTATGGATACCACCATTCCACTCTCCCTTATTGAAACTATGTCATTCTATGTGGATGACTGCCCAGATGTCACTAAAAAATTCATTCACCCATATAATACGTAAGAACAAGGAGGGAAATTATGAGTTCAAAAACAAATGATTTAGATTGGCTCAACGAGGATCCATTCTTCAAAAAGCTTTTACCTTTTAAAGCCATTCAAGAACATCTCAGCATAAAACCAGATGATGTTGATCAATATGTAGAGAATGCTCTTCGCGAAGCAAACTTGAATTCTTCATTAAAAGGAAGAGATTCATCCAAGTTGCATTATGAGCATATCGATACACATCATTTATTAATTACAAAAATACGTGTACCGAAAAAAATCCACCCCGAAAATTTATGGGTACAGCTAAACCGTACGCAAATCCGAATTAATGGTTTTGATGATAATGATGAAAATCAAATCATTCAATTACCGACACCGATCATTCCAGAGCAAAGTAAAGCAACATTTAAGCAAGGATCGCTGCAACTCAAAATGCCTAAAATGACAATTGGTCGGTTTAAAGATGTATCTATTCGTTATCTCTGAAGAACGCCAAAACCTAAAGAACCAGACGCGATTGATTTTCGTCGTCTGGTTCTTTAGGTTTGTATGATTTTTTAACAATTAAATAGGTTGGATAAGATACAAAGATTTGATAGCCTCGTTGAACTTTTGGACAAACTCTTTAGAGTTATTATATTCTTCAGGTAGATTTCCTGAAAAGTCTTTGATCTCTTTTCTAAACTCTTTAAATGCTTCGGAAGAATATTCATCGCTTTTGAGCAGTTGACCTAACATGAATGACTCGTAACCATACTTAAGATAACTTAATTTGACTTTAACATCAGGGAAATCTAATCGGGTGTGCTCCCCTACACTATCCTCAAGCACTAAATATCGATCATATACAAAATTCAATCTCATATTGGCGCTATACATATTTTCATTAATCTTCTTAATTTCAATAGACTCATCTATTTGATCTAGCGACCGATCCAAAGTTTTTACACTTTGATAGAAACTATAGTATGTATCAGAGATTTTATCTTTTGAACCAAACACATTGAAATTTTGATTTATTACAATAACTAATAAAACAACATTCAGAATAACGGAGAAGAACATAAACGCATTTGAATAACTTTTCTTCATTTTTTCACCTCACTAATATCTAAGTTCATTTCAGATCAAATATCCTCCTGTATTGGTCATTTTTAACGATAGAAGAAATTATATAGATATAGCGAATGGTTTGATAGTGGGATATTATTCCTTGCATGTTTTTTTGAATATTGACGAATATATAGTCTAAAAAAAGTCACAGCATTGCAAATTGATTCGAACACTTGTCCACTGTCAAATATAAAAATGCCTTTAATCAAAAACTGCGTATAATTTATGTTATACGCAGTTTTTGTTGGTGTTATGTCCTTGTTATCCGAAGCCAAAAAGCGGTGATTTTGATTAAACTGAGTTGTTTTTCAGGAGTTATTTCAGTCTTTTAGATCGATTTAATATGCGTTTGATTACCTACTGGTTCGTGGGAAGTCCTTGTATGTTGGGAACGCTCACGTATGGATTGTTATAGTTAAATTAGAATTCTCTATTGTTAACCTAACCCATAATAGAGGAATTAATTATATTCCTTTTTGTGGTTCAATTATCATTATAGGTAAAGTGTCAGATCAACAAGATATTTACTGCCAGCAGCAAATCTGACCAAGGGTTGCTGCTTTTTTAATGCGTTAAGTGTAGGTTGTAATTTGATAGCGAGAACCCAGTAACGATTTAGTCTTATACTAGTTTACATAATAAAATTTATGTTAACTTTAACCGAACAAGAATCTTTAGTTAACATTATATATATTATGTAAACTAATTATTATGGACAACATTAAACCCATCACACAAAAAAAGAAACCGCATTAATCTGCGGTCCCTTCATTATATCTTTCAACTCTCGAATCCGATTACTTTAGCTTTACAGCTGGTTCATAAATGAGACTTCTTAATATTTTCTGAGGATATTTCATTTCTGCTACATATTTACTTCCATCTTCCAGTTCGATTGAAATGGCAACGATACCACGTTTATCATATTTATCATCTTGAATACGCGATGCTTTTACAATCGACCTTTCTTCGCCTTGCTTCTGTTTAACGATCGTCTTTGCCCTAGTAATCCAACTTTGGTCGTGTTTGATTTGCTCACTGACCCTTGTTGGTATTGGGGTTAATTTATTCTTAGAAATAAATCTTGAAGAGTCAATCACTGCACCGCTTAAAGAATCAATGGTAACATCATATTTGATGTATGTCTCTCCACTGGCATCCACTTGATTAAACATGTAAGGCTGGAATAGGACGAACCACACTCCCTTTTGCTCAGGACCAAGTTTCATATAAGACACAAACATTTCGAGTTCGGATACATCTCCATCATACAGTTTGCTTATACTTTCTTTCGCTTTTTTCACGGCAGATGCTTCAGTTATATCTTTCGTATCTGGTTTAAGCGGTACAATCCTTTTAGAAAGGGTGTAGTTTATTTTCTCAATCCAATCAATGTATTGTAATAATTCCTCGTCTGTTAATGGTCGAATCGGATAGTAATAGGTGTCCTTATTGATATCAAAGTAAAAGTTGTAGTCTCCAGCTTTAAGAGGTAATTCTTTTTCAGGACGAATTCCTTCATACGTATATTGATCATTTAACACTCTCATTCGTTTAACTTCTTGATCGCTCATTTTACGGTTACTTAGAGGCCCAGCATTCGTATTGTTGTCCGCATAATTATAAATAAGCTGAATATCTTCATCCGTCAGCGTCTTTTCCATATATTCTTTAATTGTTGATACTGGATTCTTCGCTTCTACCTTCAACACTGGAACGTTGCTGCTTGCTAGAGTCACTTCCGGTACAATTTGATCCTTAGACTCCACATATTGGTCCGGTGCTTGCCAATCCACTTCCGTGGACGTAACAATATGTAAGACTGTTAATGTGCTAACTGCCAGTAATACACTAGAGATGGCGATTACCTTTAGAGCACTGGTGACATCCTTTTTGTTCACATCTAAAACCTCCAACTTATTAGTAGGCTTGTCCGCCTTATGTGTATACCTTAATGTATACATGTTAAGAAGTAAGAAGCTCGATGTTAGGAAGTTGTAAAATCATTCGAATTCTAGTACCGATTCTTTCCTCTGATTTGAGTTCCAGTTCTGCTTGATGGGCACTGGCAATCTGTCGACATAATGATAAACCAAGTCCCGCTCCACCATGCTCTCTCGAACGGGCGTTATCGACTCGGTAAAATGGCTCAAACACATGCTCTACATGATCGGCACTCATTCCTCTACCGTAGTCCTGTACTTCTAATATTGTTTTGGCATTTTCCTCATAAGCAAGCAGCCTAATAATGGATCCTTCGCTTGAAACGTGGATTGCATTCTCAATGCAGTTTACCAAAAAGGAAGCGAGTAGATCCTCATCGCCCCATACACAATCAATGTCCGTGTGTAAAACGAGATTAATGCCCGCCTGCTCCAATTGATGAAGCTCCGTCTTCCGGACGGACTCAAATAATTGTTCAACAGATACGTGCTTCCGTTCAATGGGTTGGTGACTCAGCACAGACAGATCCAGCAACTTAAATACCAGATTCTTTAGTCGCAGCGTTTCACTCCAAATATAGCCGCTTGCAGTCATTCGCTCTTCCTCTCCAATATTTGCAGCGTTTAAATATTGCGCGAATCCTTGCATGCTTGTCAGAGGTGTCCGCAATTCGTGGGCAAGGTTATCGACTATTCGTTGCTTCTCTTCAGCCATCGTTGAAAGCTCAGTTATATGCTGTTCTACAGCTTCAGCCATACGATTGAAATTTTTGGCCAACTCACCAAATTCATCGTTGTTCTTTAAACTTACCCGCTGTCCATAATCCCCATCTGCGATATTCTTTGTCGTGTTGGATAGCTGCCGTAAAGGTTTAGTCAACTGTTTAATCAGAACGTATAGCAGTGTTACCAGAATAGGAACAGCAATAAGATTAATATATATAAAATAACGATTCAATTCGTTTTGTCTCGCATATAACTCTTCAATATCCCGCTCGTAAGTCAGAGAGAGGTACTCGTACGGCGCTGGCATCCTATTGGATATCGTAACTCCCCGAACGTTTTGTTCATCCTGACTGGCGTTCTCTTCACTATTATTCGATGAATTAGATTTAACGGCATCCTCCGAGAATACGACCTTATCCTGATTCCAGAGCTGCAATGTAATACCTTGATGCTTGTAGTATTCTGCGTAAGAGGACGCGACATCGTATAATACGGTCTCATTAATCGTCATCCCCCGAGATCTTATAGAATTCAAATTTTCATAGATGTTGTTAGCAATCAATGCCTGCTCACTGGAAGCCCGCTGAACTTCTCTTTCCATGTTAAGTTGCCAACTCTTTTTCATAATCATAACGACACTAAAATCCAGGGTTACTATAAATAGCGTAAGCATAACCAGGAGTGTCTTCTGCCAAAATCGCATGGTTCACCCCTCCGATTCTAATCGGTAACCAAGCTTAAAAACCGTTTTAATACGTTCTTCCCACCCTAGCTTTTTCCGTAACTGTCTGATATGTACATCCACGGTTCGTGTATCTCCTTCAAATTCATATCCCCATGCCAGTTCCAGTAATTTTTCTCGAGATAACGCAATATTTCGATTCTGAATTAATACCTCAAGCAGGTCAAATTCTCTAGCAGTTAGTTCTACTATTTCTCCATCTTTATATATCTTTCGTGCCGCCAAATGGACATCAACACCGTCAGCCATAAATTCTGTATGTTCCTGTACATTCCGTCGTAGAACCACATTTATCCGTGCAAGTAGTTCAAGAATTTCAAATGGCTTTATAATATAATCCTCAGCACCTAGATCAAATCCTGTAATTCGGTCAGCTAATGAGTCTCTAGCGGTAATGAAAATGACCGGAACATGATGATGCCGTATACGACGTATCATTTCAAAACCATCTAGTCCAGGCAGCATAACGTCTAGTAATATCAGATCAAATTGTTCTTGTTCCAATATCGGCAACATTTCTGCTCCACTAAATGCCTTAACGAACTGATGACCCACAAGCTTTAAATTCATCGTAATTAAATCACTAATCGGTTTTTCATCCTCGACCACCAGTATATTCGCCACTATATAAGTCCTCCATATATTGCATGATTCGTAACCGTTGTTTTTCGACAATATAATCCATATTCCTGCATTTGTAAATAAATAAAACCGCTCTAGCAAGAGCGGTTCATTAGCATTATTCCTTTTCTGATGCATTAAGACAAATTCTTTATAATCCTTCCTTAATCAAATCTCTAGCCAACTGAATCAGCTTTTCACGTGACAATGCGCGATCTCCGTAAGTGGTTATTGTATAATAGGCGTCTTGTTCTTCATTGAACCAATTTAAATAGTGGTAGCTAATTTTATCCTCTCTGTTCACACTATTAAATATAACTTCTCTTCCTTCTACCAGAACCGTATTGGCCTTGTTTTCAGGTTGCTGCTCAACTTTCATATGACCGCCTTGTAATAATACAGCTGATATACCAATATGGGCATTATTCTTGGTATATGTAGCGGTTATTGAACCTGCTTCATTCCAAGTGACGGACTTTGTAACAATATCAGCTTTACCTGAATTGTTTACATGATCAAGTTCCTTCTGGATTTCATGATAGCGAGCGCTATCTTTCCCAGATTCACTTATTGAATAAGTATTGGGCCATATTGTCCCATGCTCAAATTCATAACCATTGACTGTCTTCGGGAAAATAGGTGTTTTAGTCCTTTGGTTTTCTTTTGAGAATGATGAATACTCTGTTATACGAAGTTCCTTGTATGCAAAATGGATCATATTTTCCGACAAGCCTTTATTTCTAGCGTTCTTAATGCTATAAGCAATTAATTCTCCGGGCTTAGCAACCTTCATCGCTTGCGAATAGTATTTTTTAACCTGAGCTGACTCTTTCTTAAACTGTTGTGGCTCAGCATATTGTACTTTGACAACCCCTGATGAATTTCTAATTTGGATATACTCAGACGCTGCATATGCGGTCATAGAGAACAAGAATAGAGTAGCGATTCCAGTGACCAGTCCTCTGCTCCACATCCATTTTCGCCCCCAAAAGAGCCGTTTCGGTTGAATTTCATCGATCCGCTGCATAACCTGATTCGTTATTTCAATCTTCGGCATACTTTCTTGAGGTATCGCTTCCAGCCTTATATCTTCGTATTCAAAATCGTTTCCCTTTCGTTGCAAGATATCTCCCCCTCCTTGATCATTGCTTCTTGAACTTTTGTCTTAATACGATCCATTCGTTTATGTAGAGCATTGGGGCTGCTACCTAGAACTTGGCTCATCTCAACAAACGTCATTTCCTCAAATACTCGAAGCACAAGAATATTCCGCTCCTCTAGTGACAGCTTTTCTAATGCTTGAGTTAACGAGTAACTGTATAGACGATCATCAAGCTCTTGTTCTGGACTTGCGGCCGAAGCTTCCCGATTAAAGAACCGCATCACGTGATTTTGCATTTTTCGTCGGCGTATAAGATTGAGGCAATGATTACACGCAATCCTGTACAACCAAGCAGAGAAACTCGCTTCAGGTTTATATCTCGCAATCGATTGATAAGCTTTAACGAATACATCCTGTACGGCATCCTCAGCGTCTTGTTTATTTCTGAGCATATGACAGCAATAACGGTATATTGGCTGCTGAAAAGTCTCAATAATTGCAACAAACTGCTCCTTATCTCCTTTTTGAACTTGATTGATGATCGCTTCTATTTGCTGCTGGTCATGTACTTGATATGGTGACGTTGTTCTCACCTCCCTCTTGTGAATCTATATCTATAACAATTCGCTTTTTAAAAAAGTGCCTTCATTCAAGATTTATTTTAACTATATACGGAAAGGATGTGTCTTTGCTCTATTAATTTTCATCTCTCAAGTTTGAATATATATTTGTATAAAGTAAAAAACACACTCTACGTGAAGTAGAATGCGTTTTTTAGTAGAAGTTCTATCTTGTTATCTCAGCCTTTAATCAGTGTTTCCGCACCGTCAACAAAGACTTTAGTTCCAGTAACATGCGCTGCTTCATCAGATGCAAGAAAAAGGACAACATTCGCGACTTCCTCTGGCTGACCCGGACCGTGTGTTAACGGGATGCCATTCTCGGGAATATCAAACGGAAATTTAACCTCGTTAATATACTTCGATTCCTTCTGAGAATCAATAATATTTGTGTCAATCATTCCAGGGCAAACCGTGTTAACACGAATTTTATACTGGGCAAGTTCTAGCGCTGCCATTTCAGCCAATACGGCTATACCAGCTTTCGAAGTACTATAAGCGGAAAAGCCTGCCTGAGCGATCTGCCGATTACCGCTAACCGAGCTAGTTACGACAATCGAGCCGCCTTTTTCCTTCATATAAGGAATGACTTGTTTAACGGTCTCAAAAGTACCGACCATATTATTCGTGATCGTATGTGCCCATTCTTCACTCGAAAAATATTCGATCGGTGAGATCATACCCAAGATCCCAGCATTGGCGAAAAGAACATCGACTGAACCCCACTTCTCAGCAGTTCCCTTGATCGCCTGACTGATTTCCTCGGGCATCGCAATATTGGCCGTAAAGCTGTGAGCTTCCCCGCCTGCGCTTTTGATTTCTTTCTCAGTCTCACGCACTGTCTGTTCATTTCTGTCGATGAGGCTTACCTTAGCACCTTCTGCGGCGAAACGAATAGCTGTTGCTTTGCCTATCCCTGAACCAGCTCCCGTTACAACCGCTACTTTATTCTGCATCTTGTTCATGTTGTTAATCATGTAGTATCCGCTCCTTTGTCTCCGTCTATCTACCCGTAATTGTTCTAGGGATTGTTCTATCTACTTACCCCATCAATTACGAACTAACCAAACTTCAACGATTAAGGAGCGATAATGCAACATCTCTTCTACCAAGTCGATTGAGGATGCATCCTTATACAACGAATCGTATTATCATCAACTGGAATGTCTAGTTTTCGCAGCGCTCGAATCACGGCACCCGATACCGCGGACATCTCAGGATTCTTAAACTGATACCTTTTATTTTTTCCGGATTCTAAACTTTCAATAAACCTAGTTTTCATATACGGGCTTTTAATGACACCACCAATTCCTGTAACATATACCAGATCAGATTCGAAAAACGAGCCCAAAATATCTACACCGACCATGATTTCTCGCATTGGTTTATCACATACGAACTGAGCTAATCGACTACCTTGCTGCGCGGCATATGTGACAACTGAAGCCATCTCTCCGAACTTTTTATCACGTTCTCTTCGATCCGCTATAAAACCTTGAGCAGCTAAATCGCGAAGTTGGTCTTTATTTTCCACATTCCAGTAGGCGAGTACATTATGTATGAACGTCTCATCTGATTGCTCGATATTCCCCGCTAATATTTCGTAGATTGCATCATACGAGAGAAATCTTGCTGCACTCGCCGCATAATGCTGGAAATCAACGTTTTTGATTTGAATTTCATTTTCATTAATCGCATTAATAATCGAACCCGTTCCTGCCACAACGACAATACCCGGTTCTCCCAAGAATGCTCCTGCATGTGCAACAACCGAATCATTCACATACTCTATGGGGCAGTGCAAATCATCTAGATCGGTTAAACGTGTTACCCATGTCAAATCTTCCTCAGATTCGTAACCTGCGATCCCTGCACAAACCCCTTTAACTTGTTCAACGCTGCAACCCGCTTCTGTGAGTGCCAACTGAATCGTTTGTTGTACATTTATATGAGCATCCTTATCTTTATGGATCGACGAAGCCCCACCTTCTGAATAGGATAAAATATGACCTTCCAAATCACTAATCATTACACGGGTTTGCGTTCCGCCACCATCAATGCCGATCACTACTTCATGGGCCATAATATATGGATCCTCCAATCTATCAGTATCCGATCATTTAATCCACAATATTTACGATTCTATCTTTATGTATTCTTCATCTGACGATTAAGTACCTTCACGTATCTTCGCGTGATTATAATGAATAAATAATAGATAGACCATAAGCTCGACATCAATATTATGAAAATTAGCCCAATTGCAATATCATATGGATATCCATAAAAACCAAAAGAAAACGGTCGAACGGTTAAGATTAAATACCATAAGAAGAAAGCCAGCACGCCATATACCATGAAACCGATGAATGCACGCCACATATTACTTGTGTATACTTTCTTCTTCATTACTCTCCATATCATGATAACCATCAAAAAAGTACCCACAGCAACTAGAATCCATGCTATATATCCAATTACTTTCCCGAATGTCATTGATGCTCCTGGAGACACCGGGGAATATCCCATCATAATGCTTGCCGCATCTTCTATTAATTGTTGTTGAATCTCCGGACGGGATTCACCAAGCAACAACGCTATACCCAGATCATATTTCGGTATAAATAAAATAGCTGTTGAAGATCCTATTCCATCCCCTGTTTTGTAATACACATCAACTTGATGAAGTTGCTTTGCTTCAAATCCACCAATTGTGTAGGAGGCTGTGTTTGTTTCTGTCGGAACTCCCTTAGACTTCATCAATTCCATTGTACTTTGATCCATTAATAATACGTCAGAATACCCAAGCAGAAATGATAAATATTTGCCTAGATCTTCAATGGTACTATACGCTCCTCCATCTGGATCTTGACTCGTTCCAAATGATTCATAAGAACGTTCTAGATGCTGCTTTTTCGCAAAAAACCATGTATACTCTTTCGCAATACTCTCCTCACGGATGTTGCCTAGGTCTCTTCCATACATTGTGTCATTCATTTGCAGTGGATCGAATATACTCTGATCCATATAGTCGTAATAGCTCATCCCTGTTACATACTCAATGACAAGCCCTAGTGCATCATAACATGCATTACAGTAATTCCCGGTTTGTCCGGGGGACTCCGGCATATGCACTCGATTAAACAATCGAACATATTGCTCTATCGAATCCTTAGATTGATCATTTCCGAATACTAGCCCATCTGTCTGGGATGAAGTCACTCCACCTGCAGCATGGATCAATAAGTGCTTAACCGTTACTTGATCAGACATTTCTTGATTTTTAAAGCTAAACCACGGAATGTATGATTTAACCGGCTGATCGATATCCAGTAATCCCTCACTGTACAATTTCAGAATAGAAGTTGCTGTTAATGCTTTTGTGATGGATGCCGCAAAGTAAATTGTTTTAGAAGATGGCTTACTCTTAAGTTCCAGGTCAGCAACACCATAACTTTCTGTTCTCACAAGCTTATCTTTATGTACGACTCCTATGACGCCGCCAACGATGTCATTCATCTTCAACTGATTGCTTGTGTACTCCATTACTAATTCAAGCTTTGACTCTTCTAAATTCTCGCTACTCACACGATCTAGTGCAGTTACGGTAGAAATCGGATAAATTAACATTACCGCTATCAGAAAAAGGCTGACCAAACGTATATAAAGTTTAATACAACCACATCCTTATCCATTCAAATTCTCAGATTCACAGCTTCATGTTAATTAGCGAGGATGAGCCTATTTCAATTTCTTTTTTCTTACTGAAACAATCATCAGACCAATACTAAAAAGAAATATAAATATCGATATAAATTGCGAAGTCGTAAGTGCGCCAACATGACCTCTGACCAAGTCTCCTCTGAAAAATTCAAGAACAAATCTCCCTGCACTGTATAAGATTAGATAGAGTGCGGCTACCTGACCGTCTCTCGTCTTCTTTTTAGCAAACAATACTAATGCTGTGAAAAGCAGAAAATCTAAGCCGCTGGAAATTAGCTGCGTAGGTATTAATGCTACTCCACTAGGAGCAAGAGAATGTTCAGGGAATATCACTCCAAAATGACTTGTTGTTTCCATACCATAACAGCAGCCAGCCAAAAAGCACCCAATTCGTCCAAACCCCTGTGCGAGCGCTACTGAGGGTATAAGTAAATCGAAATATTTCAAGAAATTCAATTTCTTTATTCTGCAATACAAATAACCAGCAAGGATACCTCCAATAATACCTCCATAGACCACGAATCCTTCTGTGAAGTTTAACAAAATCTTAGGATTCTGTATGATATTGTTTAATTGTGTGAACCAGTACAGAAGTTTTGCACCTAGCACTCCACCTAACAGAGACCACAGGGTCAAGGAAGCAATGTGGTCGGCATTTAGATCAAGACGCTTTGCCCGATAAGAAGCGACCAAACAAGCTGCAAGGATACCGATTGCGATCATCAAGCCATATCCGTGAATAGTCAACGGACCGATTGTTAACAAATCATTCTTCATACTTTCACCCTTTCAAGAGGTCGCATTTATTTTCATCTGCTCCAAGTAATAAAGAGATCAGCTTTGATACCTGTTTGAAAATATGAGGAGCATTCTCACTAGATGCTACACGCTTTCTCTCCTCTTGTAGCAGCCCAAAGATTCCATAGACTAATATAATTGCTGATTGACGACTATCGTCTGTTTTCATCAACCCCTTTGTAATACCTTCTTCAATATATAAAATGACAGGATCAACAGCTCCACTCAACATTTTCCCTGATAGCAATCTGAAGACCTCTTCGTCATGTTGGGTACCGCGCACTTTATCGCGCCCATTTATTAATCCTAGCCAATGAGAGAATACAAGTTGATACCGTTGTTCAAAAGGAATTTCTGTGTTCTGCAAAATGGCGCCTATTTTCTCCACAAACAGGTCTGTGTATTTGTTCATTGCCGCTTCAAAGATTTCTTCCTTCGATTTAAAGTGATGATAAAACATTCCGAATGAGCCGTTCACCTCCGTATAAATCGATTTGACAGAAGTATTCTCGTACCCGTTCTCCATGAATAACTTAATAGCAATATCAATTAATTCTTCTCTTCTCTCTTCCGGATTCTTAACCACTCTAACCATACTAGATCACCCCCTGACAGAGTATCACTCTGTTTGTAGTTTGCTTTACAGAGTGTCGCTCTGTCAAGAATAATATTCCAATTTGACAGCAAACCGATATCATGAGGGATAGCAAAGACGTCAAGAATGAGGTTTCATAAATAGCAAAAAGTTCTTGTTACAAGATTGTTGCTATTAGGAGCTTGTGTTAAAATAGATCAGAACATATGTTTGGGATCCATTGGATAATAATGGCCTGGCGTTCTGTTTATGGAGATTTTAGTGAGTGATTTACCGAAAGCTAAACAACTTCACTAATTCCAAGCCATACAAAAATTAATGTGATTCCGTTTCTTGGAACTGCAAAAGAACCTTGAAAAACAACTTTGTAAGCGAGATATGGTTTAGATGCTTGTTTAAGAAGTAAATTTTAATTCTGTCCAAGTTATTAGAAGTCATAGTAACGGAGGGGTTCATGTCTATTAATCAGGAACATCTTATTACATTTCTTGTAGAAGCCAAAAGAAGCACTTATGCATTCCAGGGTGATGGTGCATCGGTACAACCATTACTAAACGGTTCAAAACAACTGGAATACCATAGTGGCGATTATTTTTATCGAGATATTTACTTTGGCTCGGGTTTCTTTATTGGACAAGAAACGGTTGAATTTGAGAGTCGTGCGATTTGGTCAATGGTCTATTCAGGCGGGGTCATTACCCAGAACGCAAATTGGGATGTCATTGGTCCGATATATGGCTTCCTTCGACAAGCGCTAAGGTTGGTCGATACAAAGTCGATATATCGTGGTCCAAAACATTTTGAATCCGATAATTACATTTTCAAAAATGAGTACGAAGGTAATATTGACTGCTTTCATGGGAATGAAACCATCCTAATGGATGGTCAAAAGGTATATGAATTACATTACAACGGAGGAGTAGTTCGATAAATCTTTCTTTTAGCAACAGTTTTTCGAAAAGAGCCAATAGCAAAAAGCTCCCCTATATACATGTAGAGGAGCTTAAGCCTTACTTACTATAATGTGTTTATTTCTCGGGTAATCGCAGGATATCTATGTATTCGACATTTGAAGCCTTTGTCTCATGCCTGCATCTCATCCTCGATTCGTTTCATAAAATCTTCAGCAGCACTATAGCCCAATTGCTTAAGGTACCAACTATTAGCTGCTGCCTCAATTAGTCCCGCTACATCACGGCCCGGCTGAAGCTGAACCTCAATATGCGGAATTTGGACACCGAGATATTCCGTGAACTGAGGCACTACTTCCAGCTCATTATTTAGTGAATTATCCTTCCACGGGGACAGCTCAATATCTAGGACAATTCGCGTCTCGTCTTGAAATGCCGTACGTCCATATTGACGCACAACATTGATTAGACCTATGCTCCTTAGGGCGAGGAACTCCCGGGTCGTCCCATTATGTGTACCAAGAAGGGTTGATGGACCCAGTTTCTTGAGCACTACAATATCATCTGCTACAAATCGGTGACCTTTTCGGATCAGTGTATGTGCGGTCTCGCTTTTACCTATTCCTGATTTGCCTCTGAGCAGGATTCCTATACCCGCAACGTTTACACATACCCCATGTATCGACATTTCAGGTGCCAACGACTTTACTAAAAAACTATCGAGCTTGGGAATGAAATCAGATGCCTTCTCTGTCGTTCGCAGTAATGGTATTCCTTCCTGATCACAAAACATAGTCAGATATGGAATTTCCTGCTGTCCTGACGTCACGATAAAGCAAGGTGGGTGATATTTTACGATATTTCCGATATGCAGCTGGCGATCTTCAACGCTAAGTGTTAATAAATAATTAATTTCTTTACGACCGAGCACCTGTACTCGCTCCATAGGGAAAAAATCAAAATATCCGACAAATTCAAGTCCCGGTCTGTGCGTTTGTGGACGAGTGATGACACGATCCAGACGATTCGCTCCTGCAAGCAATTCCAAATGGAATTTGTCCTTAATGTTTTGAACAGTGATTAATTTCATGTTGTTAACCTCCTATGGCTAAGGTGTAACAGAGATACGTCTGATTTTAGTGAATTATTCGGATATATTCAACACCCTACAGATACTTTCCTGTCTCTTGTTCTTTAGCGTCTGGTCTAAGTACTTTCTCTGATTCGAAATCGCTTAGCGCTTATCCTATTTTCAACGTCCACAATCTAAGAGCTGTTTCCTCAAAGGAATCAGCTCTTAGTATTCAAAATAATATATTTATACCTAACTGAATAAGTCCTACCTAGAATCAAACGGCTAGCTACATAGCCATTTCCTATCCATCCCGTTGCTTTCGACTCTCGTCATCGTTGATTCATATCCACCCCCATCAGGGTAACTCCATGCACCCTTATTGGAGTTTCCATCAGAACTAAAAATACCTTTGAAGAATGAATTCGATCCCTTCTCACCTGCCCAAATGACAAGTGTATCCCCCTCGATCTCATAAACATAGTCAAAAGTATTACCTAGCGTGTCATAGTACCTGGATTGGATATCTGTGCTTGCTCTCTCGCCGAAAGGCTTCAAATGCCCAATAAACTCAATGCCTTTTACTTCTTGCCCGTTTTGGGAGAGCTGGACGCGTTGGATCAAAAAGTGTCCGCCTTCCATCCACTCATAGGTTACGGTTCCTTCGGCTCCGCCGCTAATAACCCAGGTACCAACTAAACGATTCAGAGATTGAAGATCCGTCATATTCTCATCCTCCTTGAGCAATATGGCTCTTACAGTTCGAATTCAAATACAGCCTTCGCTAACATATCAGGTGCCATTATAACTGCAGAGTGGTCTTGACCTGCGAGCGTCTGAATATCTGCCTTGGGCAAGAGCTCGGCAAGTTCGCGTGCTGCGTCATGGAATAGAGGCTCGCTGTTTTCCCCTGTCATGATTAATGTTGGGGTGTTTATGATCCACCTGCTCTTAGGCAGCGGCTTACCGGACTGTGTAGATCCCATAATCATGCCATCATAAGCAAGCGTGTGTGCCAAGGACTCCATCTTACTCCAAGATGGATCGGCCTTCATATAGTCGATGAATTCTCCTGGAATGCCTAGAGCTTCAGATGCGAAATATTCGACTGCTTCAGATCTCTTACCGGCATCAATCAGCGAATTCAATCGTTGGACGTAATCAGCAGGCACCGGCTTGCGGCTATCATTAATGATAAACGGTGGTTCATACAAATAGAGCTTTGCTACTCGATCTCCTAGCAAATTTACCGCTTCAAGCGCCAATACTGCTCCAGACGAGCTTCCGAACAGGCATGCTTTGCCACCGGCGACTTTAATTAGAGCTTCGATATCTTCGACTTCTCTCTGGACGTCATAAGGCGCAGTATCTGAACTCTGGCCTCTTCCACGGCGATCATAATTGTATACAGTGAATTGTGCCGTCAAATGCTCCGCCAATTGAGATGCATCCTCATGGTCAGCTGCTGCCGATGAAACAATGATGAGTGCAGGACCATTCCCTTCTTTTTTATAGGCAATTCGTGTTCCATCCTTAGAAATAATCGTTTCCATAGTTACCCTCCTTATAAGTTTTCTGAATATTCTTCTAGACGATCATACGCATCAGTCAATCCTTCGATCATTCCCATGGCTTCTGCATGATCTAGTTGTTCATTGGTTGCGAATCGCGTCACGATGCTAATACGTGTCCCTCTGATACCTTCCTTGAACAGAACTGTGGTGAACATTTCACTATCCGAAACAATATTCCATTCCTTGTCCGTAAATGTATCTGTGTACACCAGCTTGTGAGGTGCCTCGACCTCTTCATATACGGCTCTGCAAAAGACTTCTTCACCGCTACCGGAATCCGGTTTCAGACTGTATCGCCAAACGCCGCCTGGCCACACATCCATTTCATAAACGGTTGTCGTAAATCCTTTTGGCCCCCACCATTGTGTGATATGTCTTGGATCTGTCCAGCCTTCCCATGCAAGCCGTGCAGGAAATGAAACGATACGTTCGACGGTGAGTTCTCTACGTTCATAGTTTTTAAGAATGGTTGTTTTTCTCTTCATCTACATCTATCCTTTTTAGATTGTTTTCTAATGCATCCATCCTACTGTTCCAAGCATCTCAGTAATGTAGCATGTAGCTAGTACGTAAATGACGAGATACATACGGCTGGCTGATACCTAACGCTTTAACAATTTCTCCGACTGATTTTGGGCCTTTTTTTAGCAGTTCAACAATATTGAACCGATTAGGCTCTGCAAGAGTTATTAACGTTAACTGCATGGCTGATGTGTTCATGCACCCAATATATATCATCACATATATATACGTCAATATATATATTACCTTCCAGCAAATTATTAATAAGTAAGACTTTCAAATATGGGCATGCTGGAGGGTCCGCTGGGTTTGCTTTAAGCAATTAACTATGAATTGAATTAATTAATTAAAATGACCATCTCGATTTAAAGCTCAGTTTATCGAGATGGTCATTTCTTAAGGAAGACAAGGTGAATAATCGACAGCACAACAGATCACATTTATTTCAGTCAAGCAGTAGGATATTTGTTCTTATCTTCTTCTGTAATCTCGCGTACAACTCTGCAAGGATTACCAACCGCAATCACTCCATCAGGAATATTCTTTGTAACTACGCTGCCTGCTCCTATTACAGTATTATCACCAATCGAAACCCCTGGAAGTATTGTCACACCCCCACCTATCCATACATTGTTACCAATCGTAATCGGATAAGCATATTCTAAACCTTGGTTACGCTGCTCAACATTTAAGGGGTGACCTGCCGTGTACAACGCGCAATTCGGTGCAATGAATACGTTATCACCAATCGAAATTTTGGCAGCATCCAGCATGACAGCATTATGGTTACAATAGAAGTTCTCACCTATCTCAATATTGTATCCTTGATCACATACGAAAGGTTGTTCAATTAAAAACTTATCACCTGTTTTAGCAAACAGTCTTCTAATAATCGCTTCCCTTTCATTCAACATACTTGGGCGAAGGTTGTTATATTCATAGCATAGCTCTTTTGCCTGAAGACGTTCTTCCACAAGTTGTTTATCGTTATTATTATCATATAAGAGTCCGATTTTCGCTTTTTCTTTTTCTGTCAAACTCATAGTTGTAAAACTCCTTCAATATGTAGTTTCTTTGAGGCTTCTATCGCGCTCTTACCTTTTCTATTTCCGCCAAAAAGTCGTACAATCTGCTTTATCCATCATATTAAACTCGATCATTCTCTCAAGTAATGAGTAATCAACGGGTTGATTCCACTTAATGCGTATCAACTCTTTGGTGTGGTCATAGCCAGCCTGTACAATTTCATCAGAAAAATGATTAATTCCTACCCTTTCAGGGGCAACTGCCATATGATGTTTGGCTATACTAAAACCAATTATAAATGTGCCGTGATCTGTAAACATAGGCTGATTCCACGCAATTTTCGGCTCTAAGTTTGGAACTTTATTATGGATCCAAGTCAAAACTTCCTCTACACGTTCACGGTGGAGCGGATTATCAATCTTCGCTAAATATTCTGCAAAAGCGTCCACGTTATTCCCTCCTATATTTAACTAACATCTTACATATTTACGTTTAAAACCAATCTTCCCTCTCTCAACTTCCTTTTGAATTTTTTCGGAAGCGAGAAGAATGCTGCTTTTTTTCTGGTCCCGCTTAATCTCCACGGGTCCTATAGCATTAGCTATTTCTACAGCCATATCATGCAGTGGCAAATAAGAAACCCCTACAGTGTATATAAAATTATTCATAGAGGATTTCGTTCGCTCAGGTGAACCATGAATCGTATTCTTGACTTGTTCTAGCATACTGGCAATCTTACTGCTCTCAAATTCAGCATCCGGACGATTACCCAATAGCCAGCAGTAACAGCTCCAGCCCGCCGACATTTTAAGCTCTTCTCCACTAGCAATCCATTTATCAGCAACTGTTTGTGCAATATCCGTTTCTGCTAAAGTCACAGCAACCACATAGTCGGATAACATATAAAAATAAGCGCCCTCGATCCAACGATCAAAATCCGCTTCAGTCATAATTACAGGATCTGCAATAATACCGGCAAAATACATCGCATCATAGTTTCCTGTCGCGTATAGCTGCTCTGCTAAAGGTTGATTTTTCTTGATCTTTTTAGCAATCGGTTTCATAGCCCCTGTAGCTACGCCAAAAAGTGGTTCGTGTGCACCATTGCTTATATACATCTTTTTTAACCGGTCCTTACCGAGAGCTTCTAGTTCCTGCATAACCATTTCGAAATCCATTACTGCACTTCCTTTCTATACAATCATACGACCCTACTGTAAGCATCTAACTTATTTACTTTAAAGTATATATTAATTAATGATGTGAATGAAAGTAACGGATCACGCAGACCTACTGCTTTCGATGTCTTTAACAACATTAATTAAAAAAATACAAACAAGATAGTATTGAAAAAGATTTAGCAAATAAAAAAAGACCACATTAAGGGTCTTTTTCTACGGTAGTGTGCAGTGATTTCCTTCAAAGAACGATTTCTTATTCCATAGTCAAAATACGCGGAGATGTGGTTTGTACAGACCTGGACGCGAACCAAGAACCTAGACAGGCAGCAATAACACTCAGTGGAATCACCGCTGCAATCCCTCCTCCATTCATAATTAATGGAACTTCCACAATACCGTAATCCGCCAAAACGATATTAAGCAAAGGGGGAAGTCCAATCAATCCCAAGGGGACTCCCACACAAGCCCCAATCGCGGAGACAACGAATATCCCTGCTGTTACCGAAATACGAATCTGCCTTGAAGTCATTCCGATAGATTTATAAATACCGTATGTTCGGCTCTCTTTCTTCATATTAATACGGCTGATGCTGTAGATAATGACAAAGGTAATCACGATGAATAGCAAGGCCATAATCGACATTGGCAATATCAGTATGGTAAACGCTTGAGAGAATACATCATCCACCAAAGTTGCCTGACTTGCAGTCGAGATTTCGCTGCCATACTTAAGATTCAACTCATCCACGAAGTCATCAATTGAAACGCCGCCTTTCAGATTGATAAAGATTGTATTCATTACTGCTCCATAGCGGGGATTAACTTCTTTGATGACATCCGATGTAATTCGACCCGTATAGGACATGTTAGCAATCGCCTGATAAATACCAGTAACGGTTAGAGTATGCTTTTCTCCTTCAATGTAAATATCCAGTGGATCACCTAGTTCAACATTCAGATTCTTCGCAATGTTTACACCTATTGAAATTTCCCCAGCATTCAACGGATTTCGGCCCTTAACGTTCTCATAACCGATCTCATCGTAATTCCCTTCAGCTACCGTCAATAATATTCCCATTGTATCCTGCTTCATTTCGGCTGCGAGTTCCTTATTAATCGGCAAAACCGCATTAGCGTCTCCATAACGGCTATAGTTCTTCACTCTTTCATCGGTAAGTACTTCCGTACGAAGCTGTTCATAGGACATTTTATCTGGATTATCGATTCTTACGGATAGATCGGACGAGTCATAGCCCCATTTCGCTATAGTTCCATGAATCGAAGAAATACTGTATACAAACAAAAATCCAAACACAAGTACGGAAGTGGATAAGGCTGAGATCAGAATGATCAATGCGGAACCACGAAGATTCTTCAACACCCCTCTTAGCCCAATCACCATTTCTGTCGGAAGCGAGCCCAGCTTCAGAAGCTTCTTCTTCCATGTGTTTTCACTACCTAATTTTCTCGAATGATCCTTCTCCGATTTCCCGTAACGAATCGCTTGCGCCGGTTCGACACTACGAGCTTTATAGGAAAACAGCAGTGCGGATATAAAGATTACCGCTATCACCGCAACCCCCACCCATATTGCGATTGTCGAAAATGGAACATTCATATCTGATGTCCCCGTATTGAGATAAGCCATCGAGCTGCTAACAATTTGGTTGGAAAAGAAAAAACTGAGTAATATCCCGGGGATGACGGAGATAAAAGCCAAAAGCGTATATTGTGACACATATACCGAAACCACTTTTCGTGAGGACAATCCGACGGACTTAATAATGCCGATGGTCCTGTAATTCGATAGCACTGCATCTGAAATCATAAAACCAAGCGTATAAAGAGCAACGGAGATCATCACGACCGCGAGAAAAACCATAATGAAGCTAATAACTTGGTTTGAGATCATATAATACGAGGATATACTCTCAAAATCCTTCACTGACTCCAAAAAAGGAGTGCCTAGCGATCTCTCGAAGGTTTCCCAATAAGCACGGTTCTGGCTGTAATCATCGAATCGCAGTCCGGTCATATACATATCATTGCCTTGTAGAGAGGACATATGGGCATTGTAATCCTGATCATTCATCCAAACCCTTCCACTCGTTGCAAAAGGTGAACAATACGAAATGTCTACAACAACAGCTGCGACTTGCAATTGGAAGGTTTCTTTATCGGTCTTGAATTCAATCGGATCACCGACTTTAATATCGTTGGAGTTAGCAAGAGATGTTGGAATCCAGGCTGTTCCAGGTTTCGGAGCATTCCCCTCCTCCCCTTGGACAAACAAAAGCCTATCGACCGGAAAAGGGCCATTTGGCGTATCCATCATAAACAAATCAACATTGGGAATTTCCTCTCCAGCATGAGACATACTGGAAAGATAGCGGTAACGCATCATATCCGAGGTTGTCACTCCTTGCTGCGCTGCCCACCAGTCGTGAACCTGCTGAGGATCATGTATACCGTTCTCCAAACGTAATATTTGATGGGCGCCATGAGTTTCGGCATGCATATTCTCGTACACACGGTTCGTATTATTGATGACTAGCACCGCCGTGGAGAGAAGCAAAGCAGATAACATGATGATGATCGCCATGAAGCTGTTTTGTACTTTTTTATTTTTTAAGTTTGACCAGCATAGCTTCCAGACCGCATACATCCTTTATTGCCCCCTTTCTGATATAAACTCAAATATTTGGTTCTCTCTTGCTTTCAATTGTTCTATCGAATATTTGCCAAGCTCCAAAATCCCATCAATATTACCATCCTTCACCAAGATTAAACGATCTGCTCTGCAGGCTGCCTTAATATCGTGTGTGACCATGACGATCGATTGTGATTTACGGTTCATCTCAGTCAAAATATCCAGAATAATCGTCCCCTGCTCCTGACTGAGTGCTCCCGTTGGCTCATCGGCGAAAATCACCTCAGGTGAATTGATCAACGCCCTTGCAATCGCTGCCCGCTGTTGCTGACCACCGGATACTTGAGACGGCAAGCGATTAGCTAGCTCCGCGATACCCATCATCTGCAACAGGTTCATTGCCTGGTTATGGATATCGTTTTTACTACGTCCAGCTACATATCCTGGAAAGGAAACATTTTCTAACAGGGTGAAATCTGGGATTAAATTGATGGATTGATAGACATAACCGATTTTGTTAGAGCGAAAATCCGTGATCTTTTTTTCAGAATATTCGTCAATCCGCTGTCCCTTGAAATACACTTCCCCGGAGGTTAGCGTGTCCAGACCGCTTAGCAGATACAGCAGCGTGGATTTACCTGAGCCTGAGCTGCCCATAATGACGGTAAATTCGCCTTCGAATAATTCTAGATTCACGCTTTTCGCCGCATGGAATTGTTCTGTACCCGTAGAGTAAGATTTGCATAAATTAATCGCCTTGAGCATAACTACCTTCTTGGTATTGACTGTACTCATAAAAACTCCTCCTTGTAATTACAGCTTTTGTTTTTATTACATCAGCTGTATTTTTCCATTTTGGTTAAATCGTCTAATGATTTTGATCATATGGCGTTAATCATGGTGGAGTGGTCATTTCACATAACTGATAAGGTAGGTTTGTATGAGAGGAGTGCTATTTATGTTCAATGATTATGTCGCCTGTGTCGGAGATGCCTATTATAGCTTTATTCAGTACTGTACAATATACAGTAGCTGGTTTTACACATATTAACATTCAGTACTGAATAATGCAAGATACCTAGTAATATTTCCTTCCTGTTTTTATGCCCATTTCATTAACAAATAAAAAAAGTCGCAAGTTCCGCGACTTTTTTTTGAAACATTTCCATACTAGATTGTTATCTCGATTGTCTTAAATCATTGCCTATTTCTCTCACGACAGTTAACAAGAGCGAGAGAAATCCGCTATAATTGACAAAAACATATATCCAAGGAGGATATGATGTATGCTTCAGAAGCAAAAGGAACTAGTCAGCTTGATCGAACAGCATTCAAACCATAATCATTTCGAAACCTCAATTCCTTCACTATATTTCTACCGTCACTCTGGGATTTCAGAAAAAGCCTATAGAGTTTATACCCCTTCTTTCTGTGTGATTGCTCAAGGCGTTAAAGAAGTACTTTTGTCTAGAGAGCGCTTTGAATACGGTTCGGCTGATTACTTGATCGCCTCTATGAATCTGCCGGTTATTGGCCAAATCATCAAAGCTTCATCTGATGCTCCTTATTTGAGCTTCAAGCTTGAATTTACCCAGAATCAAATTTTAGAGGTTATGAATGACTCAGGGCTACAAATAAAAACTAGAGAAAATGCAAAGCGAGCTTTATTTGTTGGCAAAATGGAATCTACCTTAATGGACGCGGTTCTTAGATTGATCCGCCTATTAGATACCCCTAGCGACATTCCCTTTCTCGCTCCCCTTTATATAAAAGAAATTTTATATAAATTATTGCAAGGACCTTACGGGGTAACGCTTGCTCAGATCGCTATGGAAGGAAGCAGCACTTATCGAATTAGGAATGCGATTGAACAGATTATCCAAAATTATGATCAGCCGTTGCGGGTAGAAGAGCTGGCCCAAATAGCCCATATGAGTGTTTCTACCTTTCATCGTAACTTCAAAGAAGTAACTGCTATGAGTCCGATTCAGTTCCAGAAACAACTGAGATTACAAGAAGCAAGACGTATATTGTTAAATGAATCTGCTGATGCATCTGATGTTGCCTTTCGGGTAGGATATGAGAGCGCCTCACAATTCAGCCGTGAGTATGTCCGAATGTTTGGAGCTCCCCCAAAAACGGATATCAAGCATTTAATGGAACAATATGATCCTGCTAAAAGTTTGGTCCACCAAGGAGACTAATAATCTTCATAAGTATAAATTTATGTTGTGAATTATTAATGATTAAAATTAAAAAGATGTTTTTGGTTATATTAGGCTGTCTGATCATCGATTAAAGCGAAACCGGAGAGACTAACATTCTCTTGCCTTTCGTTTATTCGGGTATTCCTTGTGTTACTCCATGGACATAGGTAAGCCAAGGGGTATCTAAGGCACCTTGCCCTGGGTCATAGGTAAAGAAATATTCGACAGTATCCCCATGTTTCAGATTATTTACAGGATAAATATAGTTACCGTTTCCCTCCTGGTTCATGGCAACGTTCATCTGGACGCCGTTGTTGACTTTGTAGTGCAAATCCGCGAAAGTTGCGCCATGAACATAAAACAGCAAGTCATCATCAATCTTCTTCAAGCCCTGGACCTCATCTCCAATAATGATCACCGGAGATGGCTCAGGTACAACAGTTATAGTAGAGCTAGCTGTTTTATGACCATCAAAGGTTGTAGCTGAAATGGTTGTCGTGCCTGGAGAGAGCCCTGTCACAAGTCCGTTTGGACTTACGGAAGCGATACTAGAATCAGATGCGGACCAAGTAACTTGCTTATTCGTTGCATTAAATGGTGACACGCTAGCGCTTAACTGAATATTTTGGCCAACTTCCACTTGCGCTATGGAAGGGTTCACAGTTACACCGGTAACCGGAACGGTCTCAGAATTTTCGCCGCTATTATCCTTATAGACCCGAACGTAGTCCACCAGCATTGTAGCTGGAATATCAGATGGATCCGGAGTCCGGCCGCCGTCAAAATGTCCACCGATCGCCAGATTCATAATAATATAGAATGGCTGGTCGAATGGTGCGTTTGGATTGTTTGGTGCAGCTACCGAATACCATTGATCTCTGGTGACTTTAAAGAAAAACTTGCCGTCCACATACCATTTGATGTCGTCCTCTTCCCAAATCATAGAATACACATGGTAATCACTCGCGAAGGTCTGCCCTTCGGGGAAGTAATATTCGCCGGCAATATATCGGTTCACTGGCCATTGTCCGCCGAAGTGTACAGCTCCGCTTGTCGTACCGGGTAGACGTCCTTTGGCTTCCATGATATCAATTTCTCCAGAAGCAGCCCACGCACCATATATAGAATCTTCCGGCAGCATCCAAAGTGCAGGCCAAACGCCATTGCCTGTAGGTAACATGGCACGAATGTCAACTCTCCCATATTGGAAAGAGAGATGATCTTTAGTGTTAAGTTTACCTGAGGAATATTGCGCATACCGGCTTGGGTCCTGCGGAAAGGATTTTGGCTCATTCAAAGCTCTAATATTCAGCTTTCCGTCCTGTACAAACACATTTTGTGAGCTGTTCGTGTAATGCTGTAGCTCGGCATTACCCCAACCCCAGCTATTAGGATCTTCATTGATGTAATAACCTGTTTCATAGTTCCATTTGCTCGTATCAAGTGCGTTTCCATTAAACTCATCCTGCCAGATGAGATTCACACCTTCGATGCCTGGATCACTAGGCGTTCCGATCTCAATATCCTCCTGATCGGTTATGTCCGGACGTGGAGCATCAGGATTGCCTATTAACGTATAGGTGACGAAATTATTGTCAACATTTCCACTCTGCTCCCCGTTTAACGGATAGCCGATACGAATCTGGATGTCCTCCTGTATCGGCTGTAACCACAAGCCATAGATATAATCGGCCCAATACCCCCACTGATTCGCATCAGACATGTTATTGTAGCCATTAGCAGCGTAGACAAAACCGCTTTGACTGGAATTACTCATGTCTACCCATTGCCCATTCATATTGATCTCGTACACAAAATTACCAATCTCTGTCCCTATTGGCGCACCTCCGTCAATCTTAGGAAGCGGGATGCTAATGGCGCCCTTCGAATCAGCTGTAAAGGTTATTCCATCATAAGGAGTTATGACATAGGAGTTTCTTACGGGTTCATTAAAGATGATCGAGTAAATGATGTTAGCTGAAGAAGTCTTCGATTCTAGCTTAACGTTAATCGACTCCGTTACGTTAAACCAGTATCCACCGCCTCCTTCGGTGAATTGTCCAAAGTTGCTGTCATAGATCCAACCGCTGTCAGCATTATTATCTATATCAACCCATGTGCTGCTGTTAACCGGCTTTACATACACCTTTAAATCTTCAGCTACGGCCTCATAGATGATAGCGGGATCATGATTGAATGTAGGATATGTAAATCCTGTACTGCCGGTAAATCCTGCCGTGATTTGCGGTCCTTGTGTAGGTGTCATAGAAGTAATCGTTGTTTTATCAACGTTTTGATATTCAAGCGTGTAATCAAGACTGACTCCATTGGATTTGGAGTACAGCTGAATCTCGGTCGTTTCGGAGACGATAAACCAATAGCCATTCAAGCCCCCATCGCTCCAGTGCCCCCAGTTCTTGTTATAGATAAAGCTGCCGATACTATCGATGTCGACCCAATTGCCGTTCTGTCTCACATGAACGCCAACATCACCCGACACTTGATTCCAAGTGGCAGAGCCTCCATTGAAGATCGGCATGACAAAACCGTAACTGGCCTCTCCGACCCCGGATTTCGAAATGATTGGCCCGTCTGCCGCTGAGAAGTATGACATCGAGGTAACTGTGGTTCCTGTTGCCTCAGCTGCTTTCAGATTTGAAGTCGGCCATGCACTGATGCTGCCCAGCATTACAAGAGCCAAGAACAAATGAAATACCTTCTGCTTGAACCGTTTCTCCGAGCGAATAAGACCTTTCATAATTGCCCTCCTTATTTCAAAAAATAGATTTCCCCAGTGTTAAGCAAGAAAGAAATCGCTTACACAGGGGATCATCTATATTCTATCGAATAGAGCAATCTTACGAAAAGGTGCAATAATTTTTGTTGTACCCCAATATTTTGGATATTGATTCGTTACACTTGTTTAAAGTCTTGTGTCCTGATATTTCCCTTCTCTTTCCGCCTTCTGTCGCATCTGCTGCCGATATTCTGTGGGCTGGACATGCATCACCTCTCTGAATGTCCTTGTAAAGCTTTTATAGCTTTCGTATCCAACCATGGCCGCTACCTCAACGATTTTATGATCGGTTTCAGCTAAAAGCCTCCGGGCTTTCTCCATGCGTACATCACGCAAGTATTCAGCGAAGCCTTTACCAATATTCTTCTTAAATAAGTTTGAAAAATAGGCATAGTTCAATGACACGTGATTGGATACCATCGCAAGATCCAGAGGTTTATGATAGCTCTCGTGTATGTATCGGATCGCTTCATTCAAATCCTGTGAGTTGCGATAGCTGCACTTGTACTCATAATAGAATTGGTTCAATCGAAGCATCTGCTGCTGTAGTACTGCAATATAATCGCGAATGCCCGGATAATCGAAGAGATTGCGTAAAGATTCTATATCGAGCGCCTCTTCCCCCATGTAGGGGCGGATCAATCGTTCGTATTCCTCCAACATTTTCACCGTAGCACTGCATAGCTGAAGGGTATAGCGAATGTGGTAACGCTGAAGCACATCTTTATTGAAAATCGCAGATATACCATTTGCGATTATGCCGCTGTTTTTTGTCCCAATGTTTTGGAATAGGGCATAAAGCTCTTCATATGGGAGCTGCCATTCCTGCTCCAGGCGTTGGATGTGCTCAGGTAGAATACAGAGCTGATCAGGAAACAGGTAACTATGATGGTATAGCTCAATTACTTGGGTGTAGCTATGCGGCAATGATTTTAATCCTTGATTAGGACTGGTCATAACCGCAATAGACTTGATCTGCTCTACCTTTAGCGCCGACGGTAAAGCATTCGAATCTACAGTGGCATCCACCGCAAGGATCATGTACGGACGGAGCTGCAGGCAAATACACTTACGCCTGCCGTACACTCTGTAAGCAATGGACTCCATGCTATCAACACTACTTACCCCTGGCTGATTAATCCACCGTTCCTCCCGCAGAAGGCATAGACGATAGCCTTGCCACAGCTCTGGATTATGTTGCTGGGTCTCTATAACCCACGCTTCATCACTCGCTGCACCTTGCATAAACATTCGTAGCTCCTTGCGATCCGTTTCCCGGGCAAGACGGGAGACGTGCTTCATATTACGGGAGAGTTGCTGCCGTGTTTTGATCTCTTGCCATATCTGCTCTATCGATGATTGCAAATCCTCCCGCTTCACAGGCTTCAGGAGATATCCTTTTGCACCAAGGCTAATGGCTTGTTGAGCATACGTAAAGTCGCTATAGCCGCTGATAATCAGGTATTCCACCTTGAGGTACTCTGATTTCGTTTGCGCCATGAGTTCCAGTCCATCCATATCCGGCATTCGAATATCAGTGATTACCAAGTGGATACTGTGCTGACGCAATATCGCCATTGCTTCAATCCCGCTCGCTGCACAGTAAAGATTGCCGATCTGTAGATCAAATTGTCGCAGCATCGTTTGCAGGCCATCGCGTATGTGTTTTTGATCATCCACAATGAGAATATTGATCATATCCTACCAACCTCCAAGATTTACGTTTTCCCAAGGCAAGCGTATGGTTACGCAGGTATAAGCACCATGTATACTGTCAATCCAAAGACCGCAATCCTTACCATAATGCAACTGCAATCGCTTGTGCACATTTTCAATGCCCAGTCCGTTCTTGCTGGTTATAATCGGGGAATCCGAGGTACCACTCAGTACGGCATGCAAGCGGGCAAGCATTTCCGGTTCAATACCTACACCGTCGTCCCGTATCTGGATCAGGAGATGCTTGTCATTCTCAACCGATACAGTAATATCAATGTGCACGATATCGTCCTTAGGTGCTGCATGATGAACAGCGTTTTCAACTATGGGCTGCATACACATTTTAGGAATGGTATAACGAAGCACCTCATTCGGTAGATTGGCCGTCAATACGATATACTCGCCTTCCATAAAATTAATGAATTGAATATAGTTTTGTATGTTGGCAAGCTCCTCACTAAGAGCTACAGTATCACTCCGCCACTGCATGTTATACCGAAGCTGTGAACCTAATGATACCAGTGCACCCGCGATAGCTGGCTGCTTCTGAACCTCTGCCAACATTCGGATAGATTCCAGCGCATTGTATAAGAAATGAGAATTTATCTGTGAATGCAGCGAGTGCAGCTGAGCGTTTTTGGCAATCAACTGCTTATCCACGACTTGCGTCATCAGATGTTTGATTTCATCAAGCATATTGTTGTAGCTCACTGCTACCTCATCGATCTCATCGCCAGTTTCATGATTATCAAGACCGACATCAATTTTCGCATCCAGTTGACCTGTTCGAACCAGACGCATTGAAGCGAGAACACTATCGAGACGCCGAAAAATACGCCGAGTTGTATGAGATACGAGCAGCATAATCAGCAGAAGCACGCATAATGTAATTGCCACCACAAAAGCATACCAACTGCGAGGACCCTTCATCAGTGCCTGATGGGAGGCAATATCCACTACATAAGCTTTCAGAGGGGCAATATAGCGGTATAGTGCATAGTAAGTATGGTCTCCTACTTTGACTTTCACCGGACTTTCCTGCTGAAGCATATCCATATTCCCGTGAATGCCACTAAGGATTGTTTTCAGTTCTTCCCCTGCTTCTTGCGAAAACGCATGTCGGGGATTATAAATGGCTCTTGAAGGATCACTTTCGTCCATCACAACCGAAAAGAAGTCACCTTCATTCTCCTCGAATAATTCACTGAACATCGCGCTATGCGAAACGCGTATTTCCACAAGGCTTGGTCGTTTCTGTTGTTGTCCCTGAAGGCGTACCAGCCTGTAATAAGACAGCGAATGCTCTCCATTCTTAAAAGAGAATAAGCGGTAAGCGGCTCCACCTTCCTCCCTCAGCTTTACCCAATAATCCTGCGGCCAGAATTTGTCATAATGGTAGATTACCGGCCATATTTCAAACAAATTTGGATTATCGACGTAGAAACTAAGTTCACTGATCAACGAATGGCTCTGGATAATATTATGCATCTGCTCATACTGATTCTGTCTGAATTTAACCAGCCGCAAGCCATCCCCAAGCATATTGGAATGTATAAAATCCACGAATGCCGATTGTGTCAGGGCAGTCGAGGAAGCGTTTTCAACAATGTCCATTTTGCCTCTCAGTTGTTGTTCGAGTCGCGAAACATGATTGTTTCCCGTAGTCATAGCATCCTTATAGAGTTGAGTTTCTTGTGTACGAATAAATAAAAAGGATACCAAAATGCCAGGGATAGCAATCGTAATACTAAGCGCAAGGAACAACTTTTGAGATATGCGGGAATTACGGTACAGACGTCTCCACTGAGTCAACAGATAATTCATTCAAAGTCCTCCCCCACCTCTGTAATATACCATATATTACAAATCTGCTGGTAGGTAAGCATTTCGTTATACCTAATGTTAGAAACCACAAAAGCAGAGAATACCGGCCACTAATTCAAGCGGCCGGCAAAACTCATATAAGGTATTGTTATTCCGCCATTTTTGCTTTTCGGGCATCCAGTTCTGTCTGGCGATATTCCATTACTTGATCAAAGCCGTAACTCACACGGCGTTCAAGGAAATTCTCAAAAATCTTATCAAAAGCAGCTTCATCTTTTGCGGTAATTAACTCAGGCAGCACTTCTTCCCAATTTTGAGATATACGTGACCAGGCTACCGCAGCATCTGAATCACCCATTGGATCTAGACCTTTGTAAATTCCACTGTCGATATCAGCCTGCCCGTTAGCAAAGTCCTCCATTTGTTTAATATAAGGAGCCTTCTCGGGTCTCCACTGGTTGACGATGACAGGATTCCGCATCATCCAGTACGTATCCACGATACCGTACTCTTTTTCCAGCTTCTCGATATCGGTTTCAAGTAATTGCACCATTTCAGGCTTCAATTCTGAGTTGCCATTCACCATGTCCCATGTTTCGCCCTCCTTACCTAGAAATAGATCTCTTTGACCTTCTTCGCTAGTCAGATAGGACAGGAAACGGATGGCTCGTTCAGGATTTTTAGTAGATTTACTTACCATCGTAACCATCCATCCGTCCATGTTGCCAGGGAACAATTTTGCACTATCCCCCTTTGAATTCTGCGGTCCATCCACTGCAATATAGTAAGAATCAGGATTTGAGCTAGCAGCAAGCATCGGGTTAACAGCAGACATTCCCGTCCACTCTCGAATCATCATGAAATAACGCGCGTTATTCGTTTTTTCTTCAACCTGCGTATCCGAATCCACCAAAAAATCAACATTTAACAACTTGCGCTCGTATGCGGTGCGGAAGGTTTTCAGCCAAGTGATATAATCCGGATCGGTCATTCTGTCATATACTTTACCGTCTTTCTCGTGTGGTACAGCCAGTAGGTTGTGCAGGTACTCGGTCATGCCGTAAGGTACATTTCCTTGTGCAAAGAAGGGGCTTATAGGTTGACCCTTATACTCTGGATATTGATCCTTAAGCAATTGAAGCGCATTCAAGAATCCTTCGGGGGTGCTCAGATCTGGACTCCCCATCTCCTCATAAAGATCTTTTCGTACCAGAAAGGTCTGGTTGGCAGCCGATAGGCCGGTTTCATGCATCAAGTTTGGACTGTAAGAATCATTTGGAATACCATACGTATTGCCGTTCTCTTGGCGGTACCATTTAAGGGTACCGTCTCCCGCTACTTTGAAGAAATAAGGATCATATTGTTCTGCCAATTCATTCAATGCATACACATGATCGCCTTCCCATAGCTTTTTGACAGCGTTTTCCCATGATCCCATCGTAATCAAGTCCGGCAGCTGTCCTGAGGTCATCATCAGGGTCATTTGCTCGTTCGCTTCACCGGACGGAACTTCGATTTTGATATTAACGCCTGTTTTTTCCGTTATATGCTTGGAGGCCAAGCTTTCCCCCCATGTCTGGCCATACCAATTCGCACCTACAAACCATGTTAAATCAACAGGAGAAGTATCTTGCTTCCATGCAGGCTCATCGGGATTCAGCTTAACTTCGACCTGCTGGTCTGTCTTATTATCTGTAGGCTGTGGAGTAGGTGGCTTTTCACTTTGCTCGGAACGAGTACAAGCGGCCATGCTAAGGACCAGAATCGTGGCCAAAACGAAGGCTAAACATTGTTTGATAGATTTTCGCTTCATTATAAGTACTTCCTCTCTTTCAAATGATAGAATACAATATTTCTTTATCGAGCGCCCTTCAAAACCAGATCTTAGAAGAGGCGATGACGATTACCCTTTAATTGCACCAATCATAACGCCTTTGACAAGATAGCGCTGTATAAACGGATAGAAAATAAGAATCGGCAACGTGGCCACCATCATGGAAGCAAACTTTATGGAGTTGCCTGGCAGCCTTGCGCCAAACTGGGCCATCGCCTGCTGTTGCATAAAGGACATCGAGTTCTCTGCTATGATTTTATAGAGTAAGGTTTGTAGCGGTAGCATATCTGGCGAATGAATATAAATTACGCCTTGATAGTAATCGTTCCAATGATATACGGCTGAGAAAAGTGCGATTGTTGCGATGACCGCCATACTGTTAGGCAGTACGATTTTGAATAGCACCCCATAATCCGACGCCCCATCGACTTTCGCGGATTCCTCCAAACCGTCCGGAATGGTGCGAAAGAAGCTCATGAATATGACCATATTGAAGAACGTGTACATTGCAGGAATGATAAACACCAGAAAATGATCATACAAGCCCAGTTTAGTCATGAGAATAAACGTAGGAATCAGTCCGCCTGAAAACAACATCGTGACTAAAGCGATTTTGAGATACAGCTTGCGGCCAATCAGATGCTGCTTGCTCATACCGTAAGCCACAATGGCGGTAAACAACACATGCACCGACGTTCCGATCACTGTTCGCAATGTAGTGATGTAAAAACCGTTCATCATACTTTTATCCTGAAACACGACACTGTAACTGGACAGTGATATTTCTTTGGGAAACCAGTTCACAGTACCCAGCATTGCTTGTTCCGGTGCGTTTAGCGAATTAATAAACACAAACCACATCGGGTACAGCGTGATAAAGCAAACGGCCAACATCAGCAGTGTATTACAAATCTCAAAAACGCCGATTCGACGAAACCTCCTGCGACTTAGCATGTTTTTGTCCTCCCTTCTTCTTTAGTAATCGATTTCATGATTCGTGATTAAAAAATACTTTCGCCGGTTAGTTTTTTAGATGAGAAATTGGCTAAAAACAACAAACCCAGCGCCACGATGGATCGGGCAAATAGTACGGCCGTCGAGAAAGAGTGGCGCCCAGATACCAATCCCATGTTATAGATATACAAGTCTAAGCTCTCCGCCATCCTCATGTTCATGTTGTTTTTGAGCATAAAGATCTGTTCAAAGTTGCTTCCCAGTATTCCACTAACAGCTAAGATAAACAAAATAGCAATGGTTCCGCGAATACTCTGAACGGTAATATGCCACATACGTTGCCAGCGGTTCGCGCCATCAAGCTCTGCAGCCTCGTACAATCCCGGATCTATGCCGGATATGGCAGCAATGTAAATAATAGCGCTCCAGCCAGTTTCTTTGAGAATATCGGAAAAATAGGTAATCCACCAAAAGTACTTCGGTTCGCTGTTAAACAAGATCTCACGGTCCTGAAATCCGAGTGCCATAAACAGCTGGTTGATCACCCCGCCTTCACCTAACCAATTAAGCATGATCCCGCCAAAAATCGTCCAGGCAATAAAATGCGGCAAATACGAAATGGTTTGTACCGTACGCTTAAACCTCATATTCCGAATTTCATTGAGCATCAGGGCAAATAAAATAGGAACAGGAAAGCCCAGCAGCAGTTTGATGGTGCTCATACCCAAGGTATTGCGAATCGAGCGCCAAAAGCGATCATCTGTCATAAAGTCTTGAAAGTGCTTCAGTCCGACAAACGGTGACTCCAGCATGGGTTTCGCAATGCTATAGTCCATGAATGCAATCACCAGCCAAAGCATGGGAATATAGCAGAAAATAAACATCCAGATAATACCTGGGATGACCATGCTTTGCAATTGCCATTGCCGAAGAATTGCTTTTAGTTGTCCTGTCCTGTATTGGAACATGTTCCGTGCCCCCTTCTACTTCATCGTAAGAAAATCAGCAAAGGAAAAAAAGGCCATCATTTTTGACCCTATCCCAATTTTTTAGATTTGTTCTAACCGATCTGTTCAATGAAGTATGCTGTGATTAAATGAAAGGGGTATTTGAAGAATGAACAAACTTATATGGGAGCAAGATTTTTTAAATCGTAATACCGATTTGAGTGCATGGAATATTCGTTCTGGCAATGACCTGCTTGATCATGAAGGCAATCCCATATCCCCTGGTTGGGGTAACGGAGAGTTGCAGTATTACACGGGACTCGCAGACAATCTGTTCATCAATGAATTTGGATTAAATCTCTGTGCACGCCGCGAAGTTATTGAAGCAGATGGGAAGCACTTTGACTATACCTCCGCCCGTTTGGACACAAAAAATCATTTCTCCTTTCGCTACGGCAAACTTATCGTGCGCGCTAAGCTCCCTGTAGGTCAGGGACTTTGGCCTGCCATATGGCTGCTTCCGCAGCATGACACTTACGGCTCTTGGCCCGCTTCTGGTGAGATCGATATTATGGAATCTAGAGGCCGCCTGCCACAGCAAATATGGGGAACACTGCATTACGGAAAGGACTGGGACAATAAAGTTATCGATGAATTCTCTTACGAGTTTAAGAACGGTACGATTAACGAGTTCCATGATTATGGGCTGGAATGGGACGAAGGTACGATCCGGTGGCTGGTTGATGGGTATTGCTTCGCTGAGCGTCAATTAGAAAATGGCATCATGCCGTTTGATGAGCCTTTCTATCTAGTCCTCAACCTTGCTGTAGGTGGTTGGTTTGATCATGTGCCTGTAGATGAAGCTGCATTTCCTGCAGTCATGACGGTTTCATCTATACAACTATATGAATAGCAGACTACATAAAAAAGCTCTGGTCTAGTAACAGGCCAGAGCTTGAGAATGTTTTACTTTTTAAGGTGATACGGAACTGTCGTAACAATAACATCTTTCCGATACAGCAGATAGGTACGTATCATAAAGCTGGTTTGAT
This sequence comes from Paenibacillus sp. GCM10028914, assembly GCF_042666275.1. Classification (NCBI taxonomy): domain Bacteria; kingdom Bacillati; phylum Bacillota; class Bacilli; order Caryophanales; family Paenibacillaceae; genus Paenibacillus; species Paenibacillus sp. GCM10028914. The sequence continues at coordinate 344,429 of NZ_JBHTFO010000015.1, read as the reverse complement.
TATGAAGCAGGTTTTGCCAGCTTTTCTTCGGAATGAACTGAGGAATGACTACTGTTACTTGATAGTTCGATTCAGCTGCTTTCCGTTGTATGGTATCTATAAATTTGCTTAATGGATGTATGATGCTTCGATATGGAGAATTTATAGTCACTAGCCTTACATCAGGTCTCCACTTCTTCCATTTTTCCTCGAACCGAGTTAACTCTTCTCTTTCAAAAGGAATGTACACCGCGATAATCTGATCCGCCGATAAAGACTTCGCATAGTTTAAAGAATGCTCAACAACATGTGTAATACCTGATACCGGTAAAATTACAACATTACCTTTTATCTCAATGGGTGGTTCACAAGTGGTAATCCGTAATTGTTCACCAACGGCATCATAGTGCTTTTTAATGCGTAGGAACAAGTAAACGATTAATGGCAGGAATATCAGCACAGGCCAAATCTGCACAAATTTCGTTACGAAAAAGATAAGGAATACGGTAAAGCTGATCAAAGCGCCGATGGTATTAATAATTAATTTTGTCACCCAACCTGCTGTCTTCTCCCGAATCCATTTTACCATCATCCCTGTCTGGGATAGGGTGAAAGGTATAAACACCCCCACAGCATATAACGGAATTAAACTCTCGGTTTGCCCGTGAAAGACAATAATCAGAACTATAGATAATACCCCAAGAATTAAAATCCCATTTGAGTAACCAAGGCGGTCTCCCCGAACGGTAAACATTCTTGGAATGAATTTATCCTTAGCAAGATTGACTGCAAGGAGTGGAAATGCTGAATATCCCGTATTCGCTGCTAGGATTAGAATCAATGCAGTTGTCCCTTGTATAAAGAAATACATAATATTACGGCCGAAGGTTTGGCTCGCAATCTGGGATACGACTGTTTCCTGCGCTGTTGGCGTTATACCGTAATAATAAGCTAGGAATACGATACCCGAGAACAATACGGCGAGTAATATGCCCATGGCCATTAATGTTTTGGCTGCATTTCTGGGCGCAGGATCTTTAAAGTTCGGTATGGCATTCGATATTGCCTCCACCCCGGTGAGAGCTGAGCTACCAGATGCAAAAGCTCTTAGCAGGATGAATAAGCTTATACCTGCAACCGGAGTTCCGATTGGAGCATGAAACTCAGGAGAAGCGTTACCCATCAGAATATTGTACATATTTACTCCAAGTAGAATAAACAAGGCCAATACGAACAAATAAACGGGATAAGCAAGCACGGTAGCCGACTCGGTAACTCCCCTTAAGTTCAGTATCGTTATAAGGATGACAAACGCTACCGCAATGCCGACTTTATGCTCATGCAATATTGGGAAAGCGGATGTTAAAGCATCCGTCCCTGCCGAGACACTTACTGCAACAGTAAGGATATAATCTACCAACAGAGAACCACCAGCAACTAAACCGGGATATATTCCAAGGTTCTCTTTAGATACGACATAAGCTCCCCCTCCGTGAGGATAAGCAAATATGATTTGACGGTAAGATAAAATTAAAGCCGTTAATAGTACCAATACTCCAATCCCAATAGGAATCGAATACCAAAGTGCAGCCCCGCTGATCGTAATCAGAACAAGCAGGATTTGTTCTGGTCCGTATGCTACAGATGAAAGTGCATCTGAGGAGAGTATTGCTAATGCCTTTTTCTTGTTCAGTTTTTGTTCTCCAAGTTCATTCGATTTAAGAGGCCGACCAATCAATAGTCTTTTTATTGCTGCCATCGTTAATGTCACCGCCTAGAGTTATTAAATATATCGTTTGAATTCGCCCTCATCACGTCCTGCAACACGATTTAGGCATAACAAAAAAAGCCGCAGGAAAGCTGGAGCTTTCCCGTGGCTTGAAAAAATAAGACACGACAAATTCCTCTTTCTTAACGCTTACGAGGTTAGCTGACGGATTCGGGAAGGAAAGTATCCCTACACATGCAGTAGCTAGCCAAGTGATTCACCCCGGAGATGAGGATGGTCTCATCTTATTGGTTCCCCCGCTTCTGATTTCAGAATTAAGCGATTTAGGAATATTCGGTTTTCATTCCAATTTGTAATGCACATTCATGATTACGAATGAATCTTACTCCTTCTTGGCACTTACTGTAAAGAAGCAAAGAAGCACATTTCAGTCAAAAAAAACGAATAAAAAGTCCATGATATCGATTACAAATGGTCTTCACCATGATTATCTTGAATTATCTCTGCCTCACTCTATTTTCCAAGTATACAAAAAATTAAAAAGCAGACCTTAAGGTCTGCTCATTGTATTTATTCTCCCACTCATGTTATTGAACTAAATTTCTTCTTTTTAAAAGACCAAAACATGATTGGGATTAACATTATAGCGAGGATACTCCCGGCAAAAGAGAGTGCAGAAAAACTGGAGTGCGCAACAACCATACCAGATAATGCCCCTCCCGAGGCACCTGCCAGAGCTATTAGAACATCTACAGATCCTTGTACTTTCGCTCCATTAGTAGAGTTGGTTGAATCGACAATTAAAGCAGTTCCACTAATCAATCCCATATTCCAACCGAGACCCAGAAGGGATAATGCTACGATTAACATAACCAGTGAGTCGGCAGGTGCAAGCGCAGCAATTATTCCTGAAGTAAGTAATGTTACACCAGAAGCAACTGCCATGACCTTACGTCCGATTTTATCAACCAAAATTCCAGTAACTAAGGATGGGAGATACATGGAGCCTATGTGGAAACCTAAAACCAAACCTACTTCTCCCAACCCATATCCATGATGTTTCATATGTACAGGAGTCATCGTCATGATAGCAATCATGACAATCTGGGTTACAATCATAACCGAAGCGCCAAGGACTATACCTCTTCTCTCTGCATACATTTCTTTTGGCTCATCAATGTTTCTTGTAGCTTTAACGGAGCTTTTGGCAAGTTCATTCGCGATTAATAGTGGATCTGGACGAAGGAAAATCAGCAAGACTAATCCAGCTAGAATATATGCTGCCGCAGCTAAAATAAATGATCCTCCTAAACGAGGTACACCTATCGAAAGAGCGAAATCACCCATAATATTCACTAAATTCGGACCGGTAACAGCGCCCAGTGTTGTGAATACCATTGCCATACTTACAGCGGTTGCCCTTTGCTTTGATGTCGCTAAATCCGTACCCGCATAACGGGCTTGTAGATTTGTTGCAGTCCCTGCACCGTAAATAAAAAGTGAGGGGAAGAGTAACCAAATGCTATTAAGAATGACAGATATGATTACACCAATTGCTCCTATGCCACCTGTGATAAAACCTAAACCCAATCCGAGTCTTCTCCCATGTTTCTGTGAGAACCTTCCTACCAACAGAGCCGCGACTGCTGAACCCAACGTAAATAAGGCAGTTGGAACGCCAGTATAGTTATCTGTGCCCAGCATTTCCTGAGCTAGTAGTGCACCAACCGTTATTCCAGCTGCAAGTCCAGCACCTCCAAATATTTGCGAAAATATCACAGTCACAAGTGTACGGCGATAAAGATTTCGCTGTTTATCCGGGGAATGAATATAGCTTTGTATTATTTCTTGTTCTTTGGTTGATGATCGTGATAAATCCATCTTACACTTCCTTTCACAAGCTGAACTCGGATCAAAGATCAAAAGTAGTTTACCTTTCCAGAGAAAGGATATCAAACACTTTTTTCCATTTAATCATATTTTCTAATCGTGAACTCGATAATATAAAAAACGGCAACCAATCGATTCGGCTGCCGCATATTATTCGTAAAAGTTTATATATTTCATCACTTCTGCGATACCTTTCATTTGAAATAATAGTTGATTGTTTAGTTTCTCCAAAGCTAATTGAAAAGAATGTTCGATTCTACCGTAATTTTGCGTGTCTAAATCATTTAAAAGTTTCTTCATATTTTCAATATAATAAACTGTTTTTCTCAAACTCCTGATGACCAATATCTTACGCAGTTGCGGTATAGAAAACACTCTATATCCATTTTCATTATTTCTTTCTGAATGGATTAAACCTTCATTTTCCCAATAGCGGATAGCAGAACTATTTACTCCTGCTATTTTTGCTACCTCTCCAATACTCATAAATTCTTTTAATTTCATATTTTTATATTCCGTAAAATTGGAATCTTTAATCTTAGTAAGTATTTCTTCTACTCTTTGTTTCTCCACTTGTATATGAAATTGTTGTTCATTTACTAACCATAGAGCTTTTTCAAAATTCGCGTCCTTAATTATTCTCATGACCTCATAAACAACGGGGATATCATACCCTTTTAATAAGGCTCTAATGGTAATAAACGCTTGAACGTGTATCGATGTGTAAAGGCGGTGATTGCTTTTTGTCCTTGGCACATCAGGAATGAGATCTTGTTCTTCATACCTTCTCAAAGTTGTTGTACTAACTTTTAAAATACTTGCAATTTGTTTAGGGGAATATGTCTCCATTTCTGAACTCCTAACTTAAAGTCAAACCTTCAAGTGCTACAATAATATATTTTATTTAAAATCCCAATATATCAAGGACAAAAAACCGCAAAACTGAAAGATTGCATGAATGTTATATGATAATAATATAAACAATTTAGGAGTGAGAAACTTGGAAAAAGTCATAAAACTTATGGATGATTCAAAAATAAAAGTTGGTTTAGTTGGAAATTCAAATTCCAAAACAATTATGCTTCCAGTTGCAAAAGAATCTGTTTATGGCCAAGAAGCCGAAAACTTAAAGTTATGGGGAGTAGACCCTAAATTAGGAGAGCATTTTATTAATGGTTTAGTCAACCAGTTTAAGATATTATATTTTGACTACGAAGGGCATCGTTTAATTCACCCGAATCCAGATAATCTTACACCTGAAAATATTGTAAAAGATTTTTTATTAATTGCTGATGAAATGAATGTTGAGAAATTTAGCTATTATGGTTACTCATGGTTAGCTTTAGTTGGATTGCAATTAGCCATTCGGACTGACAGATTAGATAGCTTAATCATGGGTGGTTTTCCTCCATTGGATGGACCATATAAAGAAATGATGGTGGTGACAAATAAAACATACGAACAAGCTTTAAATAATCAAAAGTCCTCTAATATTGATCAAGATCATCTCAGTCCAGAAGAGGTTGATTGGGATAACATACAGGTAAAGATCGACACGAAACAGACTAAACAGTTTGTTACGATGTACAATAATCTAATGGAATTTAATGATCGTGACATTCAACATAAATTAGATATTCCAAAACTGGCGTTTTCCGGGGAAAAAGACACCATTGTTTATGGAGATAATTTTGGAAATGTAACAGTAGATATTATCGGTATTCTTCAAAAAAATAAACAAGAGCTAGAACATCATGGTTGGGATATAGAAATCTTAACAGGAGATGATATGAATCACACTAAAGCAATGCAGCCTATAACGGTTCTGCCATTGATTAAGCCTTGGTTGATTAAAAATTTGAATTTATCTCATTAAATTATTATTCTAATAGCCGTTTCTTTAAAATAGGCAATCGAGGCACCATAATGGCTATGAAATAAGCACAAACGGTACTAATCAGCGCACCAACGATGACATCTGCAGGATAATGAACACCAACCCATACACGAGAGAGGCCTACCAAGAAGGCCAGCGATATCCAAATATATCTCCATCTTTTATGAAAGATACAAAAAGTCACACAGAATGAAAAAAATAAGATGGTATGATCACTAGGAAAAGAGTTGTTGACTGTTTTTTCTATTAGTTGGTTAACATGAGGTAGCTCCACAAATGGTTGTTTATTCGAATGTAATTGTCCAGCTATCTTTCCTAATATCTCAGCAAGCATGAAACTAATCATCGCTGAGATGACCATCATCCTATTACTGAGTTTTCTAGAGAACCAGAACAGTATTGTTAATAGAGCTAAAATATAAACCATGTATTCAGCAAGAAAAATAAAAGTAGAGTTTAAAAAAGCATATTCCTTACCTATATCATTGATGAATCTGAATAACTCCACATTTATTTTCGATATGTCCATTATTAATACTTCCTCTCTTATGTTCATTTTCAGTTTCATATGAAGAAGTATAAATAAGCATCAGGCATTTCATAATCGATTAACCTTACACTCTCCTTACAATTTAGTAATAAAAGGAAATGGTGATTCTGTTAAAACCGCAACCTCTATAAAACAAAAAAAAGCAACCCCCTTCAAACCAGGATAGGTTGCTTTTACTCAGTTATTTCTTAACTTTGTTGTTTGGTGGATCATACAATCCCGAAGTACCTTTGAACCACTCGAAAATATGCGATATGCAAACCTTAAGAACGGCATAACCCGGAACGGCTAACAGAACACCAACCACTCCAAATAAATTTCCCGATGTCAGAATGACAAAGATAATGGTAATGGGGTGAATTTTAAGTGTTTTGCCCATGATCTGAGGCGATATGAACTTGCCCTCAATTAACTGGACGATCGTCCATACAGCAACCATCTTCAGCAGCATTATCGGAGATGTAACAAGTGCTACGATCATTGCTGGAGTAATCGCAATTGCAGGCCCTAAATATGGGACAATGCTAGTAAACGATGCAATAATCGCTAGGATAAGCGCATAATCCAGCCCAATGATCATGTAACCTATGTAGAGTAGAATACCGATGCAGAAGCTGACGATGATCTGACCACGGATAAACGAACTGATCTGGTGATTAATATCTTGAAGCACATGCAATATACCGGAGCGACTCTTCGTTGGCAGGAAGGATAATATTTTCTTCGGGAGCTTCTTGCCATCCTTCAACATATAAAACAGAATAAAAGGTACCGTTACGATAGCCAATACAGTTTCTGTAAAAGCGCCGAGAAATCCTCCTACTTTACTCCATGTTTGGTTAAAGAGTTCCGATGCTTTCTGAGTTATCGTGCTCCACCATTCTTGAGAGTTGAAGCTGACAGCCTCCTGAATCTGACTAAACAATTGGCTGCCCGTAAGTTCTTCAAATTGCTGCTGAACATTCTCACTATATTGCGGGAAATTGTCAATCAGCCCCGTTATCTGGTTGCGCAGCACGGGAATAACTGCAAGGACGACCACCGTCAGAATACCTGCAATAGCAAGATACAGGATTAAGATGGACCATCCCCGTTTGATATTTCTTTTTTCCATCAAATCCACAAGCGGGTTGAGCAGATAATATAGTATTCCGGATAAGATGATTGGCAATACGATTGTCTTGATCAACACTTGCAGCGGATACAGAACAAATGAAATTTTGCTCAATACCAGTACGTTGAGTCCCACCAGCAGCAGGATAAGCAATAGAAGTACAAACTTGTTGTTTAGAAATAATCTCTTGAAGCGATCCGGCCAAATGCGGGGTTGTTCCATAAATGTCCTCCCTCAGTTAGTATCTATATTAAATATTGTAATAACACACCATCCAAAGATACTTATTCATTTCACTTATTGATATTAAGTCATCTACTTCATTATACTGTGCTGTTTGTGAGAAAAGAAGACATCCCCTTCGGGATGTCTTCTTTTTAGTTCTCAATCATTAATCTCATTATTCCCATCGATACTGCAACAATTCAAGCATTTGTTCAATATAGACGAAATAAAAGAAATAGATGAATTAATATCATTTTCTCCGTCTATAAAAGAAAAATTGTAATAATGTTTGGAAGAACAAAAAAATCATAGCACTAAAAATTGAAACGGTCAGGTAATATGAAATGAAGTGAATCCTTAAAAAGAATATGCTGATCATAACTCCGCTCACAACACCCAGCAACAAATAAGCTAATATGATCGTTAAGAGACCTTTAACCCCTTTCAGTTTAAATCTCTTATAAACTATGCTATCAATCACAGGTGATAGTATTACGCCTACAATGATGAATACGAAAAAATTAGGCACAAAATTGACTGCGAATATACCACTATAAGAATAGTAATTAATATGGGGAAGCCTTTCATTTATAGGTGTATATATGATCCAAGATGCATATAAGGTAGCTGCTATAGCTGAAACAATAGCAGCAATTATTTTCATGAATACTAATCTGTAACTCTTATTAGGAATATAAATTTTGAATTTCCTCCTTCTGACTGCATTATTTATACTGTTTCTCTGCTCATATAGACGGAGGACTTGTTTATTAGGTTGCGATATAAAAGAAAAACGCTTATATACTAAGCGTTTTTCAGGAAAAATATATCTGAGATTATTTTCGGAGAAATCAGTATTAGCCGAGTACAGTCAATTGGCCTGCCGCTAACTCCACAACATCTGATTCGACGCTGATCCACACACTTTGTGCAGAAGGATTATGAACCATTCTGTAATCGGCAGAGAATCGGAGCTGCCTCAATGCATGTATATAAGATACTATTTCAGCATTAGTAGCAAACCAAATGTCTTCTTTCCCAGCAACAATCTCTCCAAACCGATCTAGCAGTTCCCAGTTGTTGTCGTCCTCAAATTCATAACTATGTCCCCAAACATACAGCAATGCCATCTTAGTAAAACTCTGTTTTAAATTGATCAATTGATTGGCATACTCTACCATATGCCAGTGGCGGCAGGTTGGATGCCATCTAAGGAAGTCTGACGGCATATCAAACCTATTATGGTGTTCTACAGTCCGAGCGTATTCAATCCCAAGCGAAGGTAATACCGAGACCAGTTGATCGTTATATGTACCAAAAGGATAACTCATACCACGCACGGGATAACCAACAAGGGATTCCAGCCCCTTTCTGTCCTCCATAATTTCCTGAACCATTTGCTCCAAAGGCGACTGTTCTAGAAAAGGATGACTGACGGTATGAGCAGATACTTCATGACCTGTGAACAGGGGACGCACCTCCTCCCGTGAAAGAAACCCCTCTGTTCCAAGCGTACCGCTGTTTAAGTGAAATGACCCTTTTAAACCATACTCATTGAACTTCTCGACTACTCTCCTGTCATGAATCTGTCCATCATCAAAACTAAGGGTGATAGCCTTATGAACTCCCCCCGGAAAACGATCATATCGAATTCGCATACAGATTTCTCCTTTTAAATGTTATAGACAAGCATATACTATATTTCTCAGTCTGGGATGTACATAAGGCTCCTGATTGTTCCGCATATGCTGGGCATACATGACGGTTAACTGACGCGATGGATCCATGATGGCCAAAGAGCCAGCAGCCCCGCTCCATCCAAACTCACCGAGTGAGCTAAGAGAACCACTAATCTGTCTTGAGATATGGGTTCGAACGCCCAATCCGTAACCATAACCGGCTAGCTGTGACCAGGAGAAATAGCCGCGTGTTCCTTCATTTAACTGGTCCGTTCGCATAAGGTTCACTGATTCCGGCGACAGAAGCCTTACTCCTTCAGGACTCGTACCCAAATTGGTTAGTGTATTCAAAAATAGAACATAGTCGCTTACAGTCGAATATAGTCCGGCTCCCCCGCTCTCATATTCCGAGCCCAGTTGATAATTGTTGCCCTCGTCGTATATTGGCTTACCTAGAGTATCGTTATATTCGTATTTGAGAGCCAAGCGGGTACGCTGCTTTTCCGAAAGATAAAAGCCGGTATCGTGCATACCTAGTGGACCGGTAATTTCTTCATAAACATAATCGCTGAATCTTCTTCCTTCCACCACCTCAACTAAAGCGACAAGAACATCATGACACAAACTGTAAATCCACTTGGTACCAGGTTCACACAGCAACGGCTCTTTCGCGAGCGCTGCCACAACATCACGGGTCGGAGCTCTGCCGTTCGTTCCCCTCACAACCTCTTCAATCGAAGGCGAATTAATGTCATAGGAGAAGCCTGCCGTCATGGTAAAGAGATCACGCACTAGGATAGGTTTCTTTGCCCTTTCAAATATGACCTCACCATGGGGCAATGTCTTCTTCACATTCATGTCTGTATATTCGGGAAGATAGGCTGAGATCGGGTCATTTAACAAGATCTTTCCCTGCTCCACTAGCTGAAGCGCTGCCGTACAAGTCATAATTTTTGTTAAAGAATAAAGATGGATTATTCGCTGGTCGTCAATAGGAGTAGTCATATTCAAGTCTTCATAACCACTACGGTAACGAAACACCTCTTTGTTTCCGTATAGAACAAGAACTTCTGCCCAGGGTATGCGCCAAGCTGTAATTCGGTCGATAAAAGTTGATAACGGTTTGAATTCCATCGTAGATAATCCTTCCTAATTAATAATTACTCATAATCAATAACCACCATCTGATGACACTCCAGCTTAGGAATCGTGTAATAGACCTTATCACTTTCGTACTTGAAAGAGAGCTCTTGGTTCTGTGGTGCTAGATATACATTCTTCACGCGATGGGTAGTACGAATAGATACCTGAACATCAAAGATCGGCACAATATCCTCAATCACTTCAATGTTGTTACCGCGGCGAACCGGTGATGCATATAACAAGTGATTGACTAGCCGTTTCTCTTCCTTCTGTTCCTGCAGGGTGGTCACGCCTTGAGCAGGCAGATTGGTGTTTAGCGCCTTGTCAGGCAATAGGCGGTTCAGCGCGTACAGGACCATCTCTTTCAAAATCAGACTTCCTTGGTTCGCGTAATCCTCAAACACATTCCAGGCCAGATAAATTCCGCTACTACTCTCTACCATGCCTGGTCCTCCATAAACCTCGCTGCATGGCGTATGCTTGTGAGAGCAGAAGGTAAAGACATCGCGATTAAAGTACGGGTCTTTCCTGCTTCCAAGCTCAGTTCCACCGACAAGTTCCAACTTCTGGCCTTCTGAATACATAACAAAAGAAGCTTCCCCTAAGCTCTCAGGCTTGAACAAAGGACTGAAATAATCAGGACGGTATGGGTTAACCCCTAGATACCTAGCTCCAAAGTCAATGGCGAAGGAAGTGCCGTCAAGATTTAGACCCGACCAACCTGTGGCTAGAATCTTGCCTCCCTGGTTCAAGAACATATTCAACTTAGTCTTTAGATCGTCATTTACCGCCACATAATCTGGCAAAATGATTACTTTATATGCCGAAAAATCATTTTCCATATCAATAACATCAAATAGGATTTTACCCTCCAGCAGCATTCGTACAGCACCTGCATCAGAATTGGACTGACTTACGTCTTCTTTCACTTTCGGGTGTACACCAGTTGCTTCCAATGACAAAAGTGCTACATCTGCAACGTTCGTTGCATTCACGCACCATACTTCTTTACTCTCGACCTCTTGATAAGCCTTGCCGATTAATTCATAAGTTGCAGGATCCATACGACCATTAGGATGCAGCTGATCTCCAATCGAACATTTTGCACCATTCGCGAGGCTGAGAGCGGTTTCATAACGGAGTGCGTTTGGATGTTTATACCCACCGAATTCTCCCCACGCCGTATGAAATTTTCCTGTCATACCAAGAAAATCGTACCCAAGCGTTTGTACATACCTGGCCGAAAGCGGGAAATGATCGTAACCCCATCCGCCCGTAGGCAGAGACTCTAGTTCCAAATGGGTATTCATAGCAGCCAAGTCACGGCGACCGCGCTTGATATGTCCGCCGTTATGGAAGATTGGCAATCCTGGCTTTAACGATTCTACGGTTTCCTTTACCCTAGCCGTGTAATTTGCGTATGTGCTCTCCCAAAGGATTTTCATCACTTCCTCTTCACGAGGATCATGCCCCTTACGACGTATAGCATCTACGCAGTTATGACAGTAACATTTGCGTATACCAACAATATCGAGAAACACTCCGTCTACATCATATCGCTGTACAACTTCCCGAATCTGTTCGAGCAAGATATCGAGATATGGAGAATTCATACAAAACTGATGATAGCCTGGCTCCATGAAGCCATCGGCCCAGTTCGTTCGATCGTTCTTGTCACGGATGAGCCACTCCGGATGGCGCCTTGCTAGTTTTTCATCCAATCCGGCCGATAGGTATACTGGCGTTTTTACGTTAATTTCATGGGCTGCCTCAATCTGGGCTGCAAGCAAATCATAGCTTAAACCCGGATGCATCTCATTAGCCTCAGATGGATGATACGCCCAACCATGATGACACTTGGAGAACACCGTTATGGAATCTACATGCCCTAGCTTCAGCATTTCTTGAAACTGTCTTTTGTCAAAACGGTCCCCGATTGGGGTAATGGCTTCGGATGTGTGGAAATCCAGATGAACTTGACGGAATCGCATGATTTCTCTTCCCTTCCTAATTCGTATATCCCTAATATATCCTTTATTAGGATTGAACGAATAGGTGCATAGACGACTTTTTATAGCACAATTTCGACCACTTATTATCACTTGTGCGTGATATAATGATAATATAAACGACTACTGGAAGGGGCTTCCTGTTATGATGTGCCTGGAGCTAACTATACCTCCGCTTCCTCAATTAGTGACCATCGGTCACTCAATCTGGATACCGGGGCAACAGCACCTAAGCCGTTCCTTTGATGTGTATGACATGCTGTTTGTGATGAAGGGTACCTTGTACATTTCGGAAGATGATGTGCCTTTCGAAATCACTGAAGGCACCATGCTTGTGCTCGAGCCAAACCGCTTGCATATCGGACACCGTCCTTGTGAGGAAGAGACCGAAATTTATTGGTTTCATATGGCCCACTCTGCGCCTGTCCGATCGATAGATAGTGGACAAATTCCATGGTCGGCTCCTTTTACGAAGGGTTCCAACCTTGATGTCACTCCGCACCAACAGGTCATGTATATCCCTAAATTTACAAACCTGCATATCCCAAACATTCTCCCGTTTCTGCAGCGAATGGTGGAACTTCATGAAAGCCTATCACCCGCAACATCCTTACCGCTGCAATTGCAGCTGACCGGCTTGTTGGCAGAATTGCAGGCCGCTGTGCGCTTGCAATATGCTCCTCGCTCCAGAATACTGTGTGATCAGACGATAAACTATCTTCAGCAGCATTTAACTCGACCCTTCGATGCTAAACACATGGAGGAGACGCTTCATTTCCATTTCGATTATCTCGCCCGCTGCTTGAAGAAACACACAGGGCTGAGTCCGCTTCAATACCTTCACGAGTTGCAGATCAATAAAGCTAAATCTCTATTGGCAAATACAGGTCTCCCCGTATCCGAAATCGGTATGCAAGTCGGTATAGAGAATACCAACTATTTCATACGCTTATTTCGTAAGAAGATGGGAATGACACCCGGGCAATTTCGAATCATCCGATTCGGCCGGACATGACAAAAGCAGCAGGAACGAATTAATGTTCCTACTGCTTTTTTTATTAAGGAACTTGAATATATTTTTCCCGGTACTCCGTAGGCGTACAGAAGTAACTCTTCTTAAACTGGCGAGCGTAATAATTCTGGTCCCGGAAGCCGCTCTCTTGAGCAACTTGTAAAATGGACAGGTCAGGATTACGTAAAAGCGTACAGGAGTAATCCAGCCTCCGCCGGATCACATAGTCCATGGGCGTCGTTTGAAAGTTCCTTGCGAATTCGCGAAGGAACTGCCTTTTTGATAAAAAGGCTTTTTCCGCGAGCATATCCAGATTCAAGGGCTGTTGAAAGTGTTCTTCCAAGTATGTAATGGACTCCGCAATTCGCAGCGCTTTATTCTCAGACCACCCATTGTTAGCCACATAATAACGTGAGAGAAGCCCAATGAGGGCGGTAAAATATGAGCGGATCATAGATCGATAACCTTCTGGTCTTTGATCATACTCATCCAGAACTAAATCAAGCAATCCAGTTACTTGCCGTAATTGTTCATCATTCAGGGTAAGCATTCCTTGAAAGTTCATTTCCTTCCGATAGAATGGTTCGAAATAAAATAAAGCTTGAAAACCGGGCATTAGCTTCAGTTCCTGTAGTTGAGCAATCTGATCGGGATGAAACATAACGTTGACATATTGAATATGATCCACATTCTTATATCCGTGAGATACATTGCCGTGTATAAAAAAAACTTGTCCAGCGGAGATCGGGTACTCCCTTCCTTCAATAATGTGAGTTGCGGTACCGCCAAGAATGACAACTAGCTCGGAATAGTCATGATGATGAATACTAAAATCATGGGTTAGAGGGCATTTCTCTATGCGAAAAATAAAATCTGGTTCCAGCCCTTGGTCTCGGTAAAAGCTTTTTCTATTCATGTCGCTATTATGCTAAAGAAGGTCACTATCGTCAAGGAATTGTAGATAATGTTGCAGTAACATTGGGGATGAAAGACATAAACCGGAGGTGCCTTATGCATCGTTATCAATTCCGCGCGCAATGCCGCGAATATATCGATCCAGTTCAATTGTTCAGCGAAGCACTGCCAGTGCTTCAGAACAGGATGAAAGAATTCAGTAGTAGTCATCTGAGTCTGTTCCATTTCGGCTCACAGCTGTTCCTCTATTATGAAAGCCCTTTCCTATCTGTCGATCCTCACGAACTTTTTCCTCACTGTGAAGACGGTTTGGAAACATGGCCCGGAACGGATAAGCCAAGAAAATGGGTACCGATGATAGATATTTTTCACTACCAGAAGCCGGTTAACGAGAGTCATTGGCTAAGGAAGAACCCCTCAGCTAAACCCTATGCCCGAATCGCACACCTCAAACAGGAGGAAATGGCTAGCTACGTATTTTATCATTACCAGTATCAAGAGGAGAAGCCAGGCGACGGTGATAAATACGGCATTATTGCTCTACATGAGAATCTGATGTTTTTCTACTCAGAAGATCCGGCTACTGTTGAAACGCCACCTTACTCAGGTAGTCTCTCGACTTCCAATACACCGTCTGACTGGGCGGGAACAATGGAGCCTCACTTCATTCCATGGGGCCAGCCTACAGAAGCAACCCAGATCTGGCTTCAAATTCCACTTATAATCCGGGCATAACAAATGCTAAACGAAAGGGGTATTCTAAATATGCGAATTGAACATTGCCTAAACGGCGAATGGGATTTCATGCCACTGTACGGGCACGGGACCGGTTACGAACTCCCTGCCGATCTTGTTTATGAAGAGCAAAAAGTTCAAGTCCCCTCCAGTTGGAGAAATTCTTACGAAAGACTTCCTGGAAAGATCTTCGGGGTGATTCCTGAGCACGAGTATGAACCATATGATTTATTCAATTATCCGAAAGAGTGGGCACAAGCAGACGCAGGAGTTCTTCACCGTACCTTCCGGGTGCCACAAGACATGGATGCTAATGGGATGCGTATCTTCCTTCGGCTGGACGGAATCATGCAGAAGGCTGCTATTTACTTGGACCATCACCTTATTGCCATGTGGGATGATGGTTACCTGCCGCTCTCTGTAGAAATCACCGAATTCGTCACTAGTGATACCGAACATGATCTTCATGTGGTGTGCGGCAATTTTGACAAGGTTGATATTCCGTCAGGGCAGAAAAAAATTACGGGGCTTTCCGGCTCTTGGTTCGGTTCTATTGCCAGAGGTATTTGGCAGGATGTATATCTGGAAAGTAGGCCCGATGTCTCGCTAGCGGATGTATCCATTCGCACATCAGTTCGAGAGAACCGGTTGGATGTAGATGCTGAAGTGATCCATCCTTCGGTGTCGACCTTGAAGACTTCCTATAAAGCTATTCTTTATGTTCGGGAGAACGGAGATTCGTTGTCCTCCCCTATTCTTCAAGCTGAAACGGACTCGTTAGTCATGAGTGACCAGGGAGATTCGAGCCGGATTACGTTCAACCTTGATTGGGAGGCCCCTAAATACTGGAATCCTGAACAACCAAATCTCTACAAGCTAGAACTGCTACTCCTCGACGGTGATGAGATCATTGATCGGCTGGAAGAAAGGTTCGGTTTCCGGGAAATTTGGACCGAGGGTCCACAGTTTATTCTTAACGGCACTCCCATCAACCTGCGCGGCGACTCCTGGCATTTCCAAGGCGCGATTCAACAAACGCAGGAATATGTACGTAACTGGTACGGCATGTGCAAGGAGGCTGGTGTTAACTGCGTTCGGCTTCATGCAGAACCCCACCCGACTTATTATCTTGATATCGCTGATGAGATGGGTATGCTGATTGTGGATGAAACGGCTATTTACGGTTCAAGCAAATCCATGGCAGCAGATCATCCGGATTTTATTGCGAACTGTAAAGCCCATGTTCGCAGACTGGTGGAGCGTGATCGTAATCATCCGTCCTTGATCATGTGGAGCGTACAGAACGAGATGCGCTGGGTTGATGGACGGGATATTTTCAAACAACATATTCCTTCTATGATGGACCTCATTCGTGAGTTGGATTCTACACGCCCGATCATCGTCGAAGGTGATAACCGTCTTCTCTCCAAAGGCCTCACTGAGGTTGAAAGCAGACACTATAACATTGATGGCACCATTGACGGGTGGGATCGGAAGGTACCTCTTGTGTTCGGCGAACATGGTGGATGGTGGTATGTCTGCCCGCAGAACAGCAGCATGTATGTCGGGCTAAGTGCATATCGGAATACAGATGAATGTGTAAAAGGTCTTGCGGAGAAAGAGCGGCTGTTCGTGGAATATGCTAGGCGACAAGGCGTTTCTGGAATATCCACCTTCAACTTTGCCCATTACTTCATGCGGGCCATGCCGGAACGGGATATTGTGCTTCCTCCATCCGATTTAAATACGGTGGGTCCGAAACCGAAAGTAATTCCAAAATACTCTCTAACGCTGAATAACGGCCTTCTTCCAAAGGAATATCCGCTATATATAAAGAACCCATCTTTCCCGATCATGGAAGCTTCTTTCAAGCCAGCCACCATGATACCAGCAGAATACAATCATTCGTTCTTCGATGATGAGCCGATTCTACGAAGCTTCGATGTGTATAACGATACATTCCATGCATGTAACACCCGAATTAAATTTGAGGTGCTACAAGAAGGCGAGTTTTTACACAAGGAACAATTAGAGTTCTATCAAGGGCCGGCAGACCACAGAAATATAACGGTCTCATGGAAGCCTGAGCCTGTCAGTGTTGTATCATCAATGCAGCTCCATGCCGTGATGTTTCACGATAACGAGCCTGTTCATGAGCTGAATTTACAGTATAAGTTATACCCTTCGTCAATGAAGACCGATCCCGTAGAGGTCGAGCGCCCTGTCGTGTTTATGGGACGTGATCAGGAGTTCCATATCATAAACACACTTGTACCAGGCTGCATACGAATCATGCCGAAACAGGTCAAAGACCTTTCCCAAGATCATCTGCTCATTGTGGGCAGCAGACTTGAGGATGAGGATGGCCTTGAAATGTCTCTCCAAGAGTACGTGGATACGGGCGGACGTCTCCTTCTGTTAGAACAGCAGCATCTGTCTCTAGGAACTCTGGCAATATCTCGGCAAGACTTTATAAGGGCCCATGCAGGAAGCTATGATCATCCTGTTCTTCAAGGACTAGATAATGATGATTTTATGTTCTGGGATGAAAAGATCCTTGAGAATGGCCCAACGCCAATCATCCATGCCGCTTTCGAGAAACCGATCAAGGGAAATTTCAATATGATCTTGGAATGCAGTGCGGGCGATTTCGGAGACGGCGGAGATCTATGGTCACCTCTTCTTGAATACCGCGGCGGAAGAGGTCTATTTATCGCCAATCAACTACAGATCATGGATCATTTTCATAAGGTTCCTGCAGCCGCCTGCTTGCTTCGCAATATAGTGGCCTACGCAGGAAATACGGAAACATCCACTGTCCGGACTGGTGCATTCGTAGAACCGGGAGGATCAGCCGAGCAATTTTTGCGAACCATTAGCCTTTCTTTCGATGTACTGGAGAGTATCACGAGCGACCTCCAAAAAGAATATGGTCTACTTTGTGTTCAGCCCGAGCTTCTGTTGAATTCAGTAACAGCCGATGCCTTAAGCGAATATGCGCACCAAGGCGGTAAAATCGTGGTTTTACCCGCAGAACCCGGACAAGAAGCCGCGCTATCTAAACTATTGAATCGTCCTGTCTCCATTACGCAGCACGAGACTTACCACCTGGAGGCGAATTACGATATACCAGCAACCCAAGGATTAAGCCCAGTTGATCTCTTCGGCTTTGACAAAGTGTTCCTATCGCCAAGAGAAGTCGTGAATCGTCCTCTCGCTTCTTATAGTCTGAAAGCTGACAATACTTTGGTGATTTGCACAAGTGTGGAAGGCACTGCCTGGAAGGATTTTTTTGTGAATGAGCATACTTCCGAATACAGCAGGCTGGCATTGGTCGAGCTCAACAAGGAGAAGGCTCGTCCTGCTGGAGATTTTGTTATTCAGGCAAACACGGAACAAGGGCTGATTGTGTTATCTCAACTGCTGCTTGACGTGAAGAGCGATAAATCCATTCGCCTGTATTCGCGTCTGTTAGCTAATCTCGGAGCTGCCTTCAACGACACGCTGCTAAGTGATACCAAAGGCGATAAGCATTGGTCTGTTGAAAAAGTGATGGCACTGCCTTGTAAGCCATGGGTAAATTTTGAGGAAATGAAGGCCTATTATACGGATCCAGAATTCTCCCTGAACAATCTGGGAGAAGGTCTTTACGGCTGGATGCTCAAGAAAGAACGAAGACCTTCGGACGGAACTTTTCGGATTGAAAATACCCATCAAGAACGCTGGTTCCTGAGCTGTTTCGTTCATTTACTGGATTCAGCATGCAATCCAGTCGATGGAATCCTAAGCGGAAAGCTTCAAGTGAACACGAATTGCCGATATGAGATTTATCTGAACGGAAGCCTTGTTCCCGACCCGGAGAAACATATTGAACTGCAGACCGGTATCAACCGACTCATCGCCATCATTCATGGATCTGCTGAGGAACTTCGATTCGGAATGGTATTTATGAATTCTGACGGTTCCTACATGAGAAACCTAAAGTATAGCCTGACCCTGGATGAAGTTGAGCCTAAATAAGATGTGTGAGGTTAAGGTTTAACTAATAACCGAAAGGCGGATTACTTGTTTATGAGTCATGAAACTGCAATTGAACGTCTGCTTACAGAGGCGAATGAAAGCTTGTTGTTTGACAATCATGCTGTCTCGTCATGGGACATTCCTGGATTTTATATGGATGCAGAGGGACATAGAGCAGCAAAATTATTAATGGAGAAGGACGCCAAGACAGCTTATACAACTGCGCTAGCTTATAAATTAACGGGAACAGCTGCCTACGCTAATAAATCGAAGGATATCTTGATGGACTGGGCACAAGTCAATAAACAAATCACAGGTCCTGATGGACCTCTTGTATCCGCCTATCTAGGGGTTGGTCTAATTTTAGCCGCTGACTGGATTAAAGGTTTCGAGGGCTGGAGCAATCATGATCGCAATACATTTAAGGAGTGGTTGACGCAGGTATGCTTGCCGGAGTGGGATCATATCCCCCTCCGCAACAACTGGTGGAGTTGGAGCTTATATGCTCAATTAGCTCTATATCGTTTTATGGATGATCATATCAGTTTTGCCAAAGAGGTAACTGCCCTTAAAGAACATCTCGACCATTCCCTTTCCATAGAAGGATTCATTCCGGAAGAAGCATCGAGGGGGAAACATTCCATGTGGTATCATTATTTCGCTCTTGCTCCGGTTACGGCAGGTGCTAAGCTGGTCCTGGATACGACAGGAGAAGATTTATTTCATTGGAAATCTCCAGGCGGTAAAAGCCTCCAGCATGCCATCGAACAATTCTTTCATTATGTCAATGGTCATATGAAGGAATGGCCGTATGACGAGGATCCGATCTATCCGGAACAGCTCTCTGCTGGCACTTGGCCACTCGATTTGTATGAGGCCATGGCTGTTGTGTATCAGAATCCCGACTTTGAACGTTTTGTCGCCCCATACCGCCCGATCAAGGGCAATGTCAATCTAAACAATGGACTTTATCATTCATACGCCTGGGTCTATCCGGAGCTGCAGTTAAAAGTTTAGATATAAGAAAAAGCCTTCCCGAATCTAATCGGTAAGGCTTTCTTTTATTGTCTATTCTTTCACTACTCCCTGCCCATCTCGAAGCAGGTAGGCCGCAGCTTCTACTGTAATATGTTTCCCGCTTTGGGCTTGAACCTCATTAAGGAAAGGCTCAATATTCCCGTTACTTAGCTTCTTAAGCAAACTGTTTACGATCCCATGATTATCAATCCAGGACTTTTCTTGGAAAAGTGTGACTAACGCTTTGAGCGAGCTGATGTCTGCATATGTTGAGAAATTAACCGTATATTCCTGTTCATTCCCGGCATCGTCTATGGCGGTTACCGTGAATGTGTGGGCTCCCAAAGGCAGCGTATAAAGCGGGACTACTTCTCCCTGCTCAATCTGCTGATCATTGAGCCTTGCAGTGACTTGCAATCTATCATCTCCAGACATTTCATCGACAACTGTCCATGACAGATTGAGGGACTCCGCTCCTGTATAGTCTCTATCAACCGGCTCTGTCACCGAAATAGTAGGAGCCGAAGCGTCAAGATTAAACTCTAGCGTTTTGGCAATCTCCACATTTCCGCTTTGATCCACCGATCGGTAGAGAATCGAATAACGTCCATCCTGACTAAATGTCAAAGAATCTTGATATGGCAGCCAGGTGGAGCCTTCATCTAGGCTGTATTCTGTAGAGATAGCTTCAGACTCTCCAGAAGTATTCAATGAGACATGAACGGGACTGTTATACCATCCGTTCAGTCCATCTGGTTCTGCTGGGCTCACCACAGCCGTCGTCTCGGGAGCGGTCTGTTCAATCCCTTCAATCAAAGAAAACTTGATGTCATCGAACCACATTTCACTGAACCCGCCTACATAGAAA
This sequence comes from Paenibacillus sp. GCM10028914, assembly GCF_042666275.1. Classification (NCBI taxonomy): domain Bacteria; kingdom Bacillati; phylum Bacillota; class Bacilli; order Caryophanales; family Paenibacillaceae; genus Paenibacillus; species Paenibacillus sp. GCM10028914. The sequence goes on along the minus strand of NZ_JBHTFO010000015.1, from coordinate 323,647 downwards.
CCTACCGTTCCAGATGTATTATGACTAGTATCCGAACCTTCAAGTCTAAGCTCACCGTTCACATATACGCTAATGTCCGAGTCTTCGACGCGAATACGAATGTTATACTCCGTGTCCGGCTTCAGGTCCTGATTAGGCAGGTTCGTTGTTTTCAAAGCTACCCATGCTCCGTTATAAAGAATCCATTGTGACGTGCCGTCTGCCAGCTTCTTGTAAGCAATTTTACCTGATGTGCTACCGATGGAACGATCATACACATAGAGTGTACCCGTATCCGGCATGACAGCTGGCGTCTTCAGTGTGAAAGTAAGGTCATAATCCGTAAATAGTTTGGGATTATGTGCCGAGGCACCTTTTAGTATTTTATACTTTTTGTTGCCATCTACAGTTACGATACTGCGATTCGGATCCACCGGCCATCCGTTCGCTCCCGAATCAAAATCCGTAAAGTGCATCACATTGGATACCTGAATACGTACGGATGCAGTAGCTTCCGGGTTGGCGACCGATGTTACAGTGATTTCAGCCTCGCCTTCCCCTAAAGCGGTTACTAGTCCACTTTCGTCCACGGTAGCAATTTTCGGTTGTGTAGAGTGAAAGACAACCTCTTTGTTCTCAGCATCAGGCGGATCAAATTGGACTTGAAGCTGCTTTTGTTCCCCCATGACCATGTTGATATTACTCTCACTAAGTATCAGACCTGACACATTCATACTTGGAACCATGAATTTGATGTCATCGAATAGGAGTTCACTAAAGCCGCCGGCATAAAACCCAACCTTGCCAGATGCGTTGAATGTCGAATCACTGGCTTTTAGCTTAAGCTTGTTATCAACATAAACGCTAATCTCCGGACCCTTAACGATAACCTTCATATTATATATGGTATACGGCTGTAAATCTGGGGCATCCAGCATATTCTGCTTCACAGTACCCCAGGCCCCATTATACAAAAGCCAGGAAGAGGTTCCGTTCGCATACTTCCGATAGCCAATTCTACCACCGCTTCCACTAGGATTCAGCCGGTCAAACACATAGAACGTAGCGTCATCCGCAATGACTTTCGGTGTCTTCAGTTTGAAGGTCAGCTCATAATTATTATAGTCATTATCGTTTAGCGTAGTTGCTCCTTTGAGGAGCTTATACATATGGTTGCCGCCTTCTACCTCAACAATGCTCCGATTCGGGTCACTCGGCCAAGTGTTTCTACCATTCTCGAAATCGGTATAGTCGATAATTCCATCCCCGACTTCAACGGTAACTTGAACCTCATCCTTTAAGCTCGGAGTATCAGCAGAAACTGCAGTAACCGTAGCTTCTCCAATATTAACACCCTTCAGCTTGCCGTCTTTATCCACCTTTACAATGGAAGGATCGCTCGACGTATACTGAATCGCAGGGTTCGTTGCGTTCCAAGGAAGTACTGCTGAATACAAAGAGTACGACTTCCCAATCCCGAGAGTTACGTTGTCGTCATACAATTTGATACCATCAACAGCAATTCGATCTGGAGCCAAATATGGACCGACTTTACCTACCGTTCCCATCTCGCTGAAAGGGATCGCTTGGAATCCAGGGATCTTCTGGAACACTTCCGCATCTGCCTTCAAATTCAAGTCCCCATTAGCCAGATCAACGAAACCAGGATCATGATCTGTGATCCAGTTGTTCGCATACTGGAGCAAGTTACGCTTGTCGTTTGCTCCCTGCTCATTAGCTAGGCTGCTTAGTTTCCTCGTTGGGTTATAGATCACATTGTTCTGGAATGTATTCGTATCCGGGAAATAACGATTTTCCGTGAAGAAATCCGCCAGCTCCGGGTATTTCTCAAGATGTGGTGTTCCTTCGAAATTGTTGTTCTTTTCGAACAATGCTTTCCATTTTGGCATATAGTTTTTGGATATCTGCTGTTCCGGTTGATCACCTAAATACATGTCTGAATATTCATACGGCACTTTCGCATCAATAAAAAGGTTGTTCTTGGTCTTGATGTGAGCGCCTCCGTTATTTAAAATGGCATCGTTACCCATTCCGTTAAATATATTCTCTTCAATGGTAATCCCCATTGTAAAGTTATCTGGATATATGCCTTGAACCCCTTCTTTCCCTTCCCCTATATTATGAAAATAATTCCGACGAATCACCGATCCTCGTTCCTGAGGGGACTCACCCAGATTCATATAGATGGCACCGAGATCTGAGAAGGTTGTGCAGACGTCATAAATTTCGTTGTATTCCACGAGATGATCATTACCAAAGACCAGCATCCCTGGATGTGGAGCATCATGAATTTCGTTGTGGGAAACCTTGTTCCCTGCACCGGTCAGGAAGACACCAGGATTATAGGCTTTATGGTAGTAGGCAAAATCATGGATATGATTGTTATCTACTACATTATTGCCTGGCTCAAGCGTCTTTTTATCTCCCCCATTCAGAATGACCCCCGTACCTCCAATATGATGAATATGGGAGCCCGTCACCGTATGATTCACTCCGTCCACTTTTGCGAAGTCGTCATACAGCCAGCGGCTCTGGGTATTAATCAGTACGCCTCCATTGGAAAAATTCCGTATTTCTAAATGATCCAATTTGACCCCTTCACCGCCCATAATAACTGCGGCCGAGTCACGGCCATTCTCCAAAATCAGATCTTCAAAGGTCACATGCGAAACATTGACAGCATTGATCATCGGTGTTTTAAGCATAGTAACCGTGATCTCAGGTTGATCACCTTCAAAAGCAGCAGTAGGCATGAAGTAAAGAACACCCTGCTTCCGGTCAATGTAATACTCACCTGGCATATCGATTTCCTCAAGCAAGTTCTGTGCAAAATGGAAGTCCGGATACCAGTTGGTAAACAGACCACTCATCTCCCCATATGCCAAGGTAATCGTCTTTTTATTTGTATCGATTGCAGCGACTTTGTTGTACGACCATTCCCAGCTGTAACCAAAAATACCATCCAACCAAATGTCATCCGCTTCTTTCCAGAGATCTGGTCTTTCGTATGTGTAGGAAAAGGTACCTCCGCGTGTCTGCAAGTCCGGATCTTTGCGGGTAGGTCCAGGATCCGTGATGGTGCCCATCTGGACCGTTCCGTTATTTGGCCAGCGGGCAAGAGTCATGCCTTCACCTTCGACATAAAGTTCCATCGGAGGAACCTGACTGACATCATTAGCTAAATAATAACCGTGCCGGCTCATTACACCGTAATCGGTGATTCCCTGAGCCTTTAAGTCTGCCTGCAGAACCTTCGCTCTAGCATCAGGACTGATGATTCGATCCAGGACCTTCGTGTCAGTTACCGGAGTAAACCAGTCTTTTTGCAGATCCAGACCGCCGCTTAACCGAACGCTTTCCCCAGGATAAGCCTTGTAGGTTATCCGTTTATCTTCCGTGCCGGAATCCTGTTCCTCCAGAAGAAAACTTTCGCTTCTATTATAGGTACCGCCCCTCAAATAGACCGTAACACCGCCTTCTGGCAGTCCAGATCCCTTCTTTAATTGCCGGATAGCATCCCTTGCCTTTTCAAGTGTACGGAATGGAGCAGCTTCAGTTCCAGAATTAGAATCATCACCATTATTCGAAATATAAAAGACAGCACCAGGGTTCCCCGTATCCTCCGCATACGTACTCGTAACCGGCAAACAACCCACTAACATAACGATGATTAATGAAATGATGATCCTTCTTTTCATCATCTTTAATAATCCCTCCCTATTCATTTCATTTTTATAAAACGGAAAATTATATCACTACCCTTTCACAGACCCAATCATGGTTCCTTTTTCAAAATATTTAAGTAAGAACGGATACAATACGAGCACTGGCAATGAGCTGACAATAACAGCCGCCATTTTCAAACTCTCAGGAGCAGGCGGTTTTGTAATCGTTGCTGTAGTAAATGGGTCAAGCTTATTCTCGATAAGTATCTGGCGGACAACCTGCTGCAACACGAATTTGGATGAATCGGTGACATAAAGCAAGTTATCCATAAAAGCATTAATATGATAAACCAGATTCCAGAGCCCGACTGTCACAAGAGACGGAATGGAAAGCGGGAGCAGAATACGGAAAAGTATCCGCAAGTCCCTTGCCCCATCAATCTTAGCTGCTTCGATAAGTGCATCTGGAATCGAACGAAAGAACGAGATCATAACAAGCACATGGAAAGCATTGGCTGCTGAAGGCAACACATAGACCCAGTATGAATTAAGAAGATGCAGTTCTTTCATTAATAGATATTGAGGCACAATTCCACCATCGAAGATCATAGTGAACAACAGCAGCATGATAAGTAATTTTTTCATAGGTAATTCAGGTCGGGAGAGCGGATAAGCCGCACAAACGGTAACAAGAAGTGTTAACGTAGTCCCTACTACCATCCGGAACAGCGTATTTGCATATCCCGACCAGATTAAAGGATACTCGAGGAGCTCGCGGTATGCTTGCCATTCAAAATCCCGGGGGTAAAAATGAAATCCGCTTCGAAGAGCTTCTCCCCTTCCGCTGAAAGAGACGGATATAACATGAATGAACGGGTACACGACAATGAGTGCCAGCATCGACAACGTAAGGTAGATCATGGCGGGTGCAATTAGATCTTGCCATCTTTTTGTTTTCATGACTGTCTTCCTCCTGCCTTTACCATAGACCGCTCTCACCACGGCTCAATTTTCGCACGGTAAAATTAGCTCCCAGAATCAGCAGAAGTCCAACCAGCGATTTAAACAATCCTATGGCCGCCGTATAACTGTACTGGAACTGTTGCAGACCGACCCGGTAGACATAAGTATCGATAACGTCACCGGTTTCATAATTGACCGGGTTTAGCAGATTGATGATTTGTTCGAAATTTGCACTTAAAAAACCACCCAGACTCAGGATGAACATAATAGCGATGGTTGGCATAATGGATGGAATATTAATTCGAATGATTCGCTGCCACCGATTGGCTCCATCGATTTTGGCCGATTCATGAAGCTCCGGGTTGATAGCCGCTAATGCAGCAAAATAAATAATCGAGCCCCAGCCGATATCCTTCAGGATCGAGGAAATGACCACAATCGGACGGAAATACTCCTTCTTTCCCATAAAAAAGATGGGTTCCCCTCCGAACCATTTCACAATTTCTCCTACAACGCCGGACGTTGGAGAGAGAAAATAAATAATCAATCCGGACATGATTACCCACGATACGAAATGGGGCAAATACATGGTCGTCTGGATAAATCTCTGGAAATATCTTGACCCGACCTCGTTAAGCAAGATCGCAAGAATGATCGGTGCCGGAAAAGAAAAGATCAGTTGATACAGGTTCAGGAGCAAAGTGTTTTTGAGCAATCGATAAAAATCGCCATTCTGAAACAACTCCTGAAAATGGGTGAATCCCACCCACGGACTTCCCCATATTCCGTCGACTACCCGGAAATCCTTGAAGGCAATGACGACTCCGTATAAAGGGCCGTATTTAAATACGAAGAAGAACGCGAAGGCGAATAGAAATAGTAGGAGCAGCTCTCCGTGTTTTTTTATCGTTTTCATGTCGCACTTCCTTGTAAACCGAACGACTAGACCTTCCCGTAAGGGCAGTTTCAGCCCTTACGGATACTTAGGCCAAGTTCGAGTTATTTTTTGAATTGAGCTTGGTACATTTCATTGGCTTCCTTAGTTAATTCATCGCCGCCTTTTGCCTTCCATTCCGTTACAAATTTATCGAAATCATCCAGAGGGATTTCACCACTGATAATTTGCGCAAAATATTTTTGCATGAGTGACGTAAGATCTTGTTTGTATTTTCCATCAGAAGGCAACGCCGAGAACAGCAGCGCATCAGTCCATCCTGGAGCTGACGAATAAGTTCTAATCGCCTCATTCAGCTTCGGATCGGAATATTTGTCGCGATAAGCCTGGGTTGTAATGTTACCGAGAGAGAACAAACGGACTCCAAGTTGATCACGCTGCTCCTGCTTCTCAAAACCAGGCAGGAATTTAGTAGCTCCAGATGTAGCACCGCTCTCGACAAAATCCCATTGGGTTCCTTTAACACCTAGGCTGGTCATATTGATCGTCTCTTCATCACTGCTCTGTGCCTGTAAAATTTCAAACAGCTTTTCAAGCTTCTCAGGCTGATCCTTCACTTTATTACCGATGACAATAAAGTTGCTCTTAATTCCCCAATCCCATGAGCCATCACCACCAGGTCCTTTTGGATTTCTGGAAATTTGCAGCTCAGCATCCGGATTCAATGACTTCATTTCTACAAGTATAGGAGAGTCCGGTAACGCACCTTTAGCAACCTGCTCTTCAATGACGCCAATCCGGTTATTATAGAGTTTCTTACGATATGAATCTTGTGTATCCGTGATAAATTCCGGATCAATGACACCGTCCGCATACCACTGTTGCAGCTTCGTTAAAGCTTCCTTTGTCTCAGGCATGATCGATCCATTTACGATCTGACCATCCCTTTCCATCCACATGGTCGGCTCCACGCCGAATGCCCCGAAGATGGAATAGAAACCTGAAGACCACGTAGAAGTAGCCGTTCCTGTCAAACCATAAGTATCCTTAACGCCGTTACCGTCCGGATCCTTTTGTGCGAAGGCATAAACAGCCTCCTCGTATTCATCCAAGGTCTCAGGCAGTTTATTGATACCGACTTTATCCAGCCAGTCCTTACGCCACAACGTAGCTAGATCATATGGCTTCAAATCGATAAACATCGGGATAGCCCACAGCTCGTTATTTGTTGTAACTGTTTGGAACAACTCTTTCTTTTTCTCAATGTCTGCGTAATACTCTGGCATTTTCTCTTTCAACATGTTCTGATCTATACTCATTAACACACCTTGGTTTTGGTAAGCGATTACATTAGAAGGATCACCGAGCATAAATATGTCTGGTACTTCCCCGGATGCGATACTGGCATCCGTTACCTTCACTGGTTTGATCTTTACATTAAACTTCTGCTCCAGCCACTTCTGAACCTCTGAGTCATTTACAACTCCTTCAGCCGCGAAATGGATGCCCCAAGTGATTTCGATCGGCTTGGAATTTGCTTCCGGCGTTCCCCCTGAATTTGGAGTCGGGCTTGCGCTCTCTGTCTTGGAAGTACACCCAGAAAGTAAGCTTGCCGCTAAACTCACTGTTAGCAAGATGGCGCTTACAAATTTGATTCTTTTATTCAAAAGAACCTACCCCCTGTTATTGGATTATTGATATTAAATTCGATGTTACGCACCCCATGTTAAGACCCGGCCGGGTATTGGGAACGGTTTTTACATACCTAACATTAAGCTTTCACCATGCCGTAACACAATCCTCTCATTCGATTATTTTTATGTTTTTGGCTTCGGAAGCCATTTTGAGCTTCTGACGTTATTCCGTTTTTTGTATGTTTTTCAATTTCTATCTGTGCTAATCCCGCTTTTGTGATATATAATTGACTGCACACTTCTTTTTACGAACAATCACACTTTATATTTGTAAGCGCTACCAGATAGAGAAAGGGGGATTGCTATGCGGGGAATTATGGCTATTAAGAATAACTCCATGTTCGTCAAACTACTCCTATCCATGACCGCCATTGCCTTAATTACGGTTGTGCTCATTTCTACAATCATTTACATGATTTCAGCCGATAACAGTGTTCGTAACGCCATCGGGTATAACGAATCCGTCTTGACCCAGCAGCAAGAGTTGATTCATAAAGAACTAACCACCATTAGAAATGCAGCAAACAACCTACTTATGGCTCAATCCTACTTGTACAAGACAATCGGAGGCAAACTGTCCGTGAGTTCACTAATCGATTTATCTACCCTTGTGGAAGAGCAAAAAAAGCTTAGTCCATATATCGATTCCATTTATTTGTACTACGAACCGCTCGAGCTTATCCTGACATCACGCCCGGAGGTCAAGACATCGTCAATATCAAACTTTGCTGATCAATCCTGGCTTTATATCTTAGAACAAGACTCAGGATCTCGTACAGTTTGGTTAACCGGAAGGGACAATGGTTTTTCTTCCAATAATCCTGCGACTTCCCTAGTTCAAAAGATGCCACTAATCGGCAATGTGGAGGGCGCCATCGTCATTAATTTGAATCTGGATCGACTCTTCGCTGATTACTTAAGTCATTACAAGAACAAAAAAGGCACAACCATGGTGATCGGTCCACAAGGTGAACTACTGTATTCCGATGCTCTTGACAGAGAAACGCTCCTTCAGCACTTGGATACTGAGCAGATAACATCAGATGACGGCTACTATATCAGCGAATCCAATCAGATCTTAACCTATACTAAATCGAATATTACAGGTTGGCGATTCATTGATATCACCGAACGTTCCGTCCTTCTACAAGGCATGGACCGTATTAAAATCATCGTTTGGAGCGTAGCCATCATATACATAACAGCTGCTGTTGCTATTTCCTATTATTTATCGAGAAGATTATATCGTCCGCTTCAAAATGTGATTTCCTATATCGTAAGCTCTGAAGAATCCGAACGGCGTGACAAATCTGGCACTCCAAGCAGCACTGACGAGGCTGGCTTTATCCGTCATTCATTTGAGCAGATGACCCGTAACCGCGACATCTTAATGAAAGAGAAGCGAAAAGTGGATGAACTCCTTAACGGCAATCGTACGGCCATTAAGGAAAAGTATTTGAACGATCTAATCCAGGGCGTCGGCTTTGAAGAGCCTTCAAGCGGTCCCGATCATGCAGCAGAGCTGCTTGGATTAAAGCTTAATTTCGATCGTTTTGCCATCCTGACCATCGAACTGGAAGAACATGATCCGATGAAAGGATCGGAGGATATATTCCATTCCCATCTGCTCCAATACGGTCTGATGGAAGAGCTGGGAGAAGATATCGACGGAGAGGTCTTTGTCAAAGACAGCAGGCATACGGTTATTCTACTATCGTTACAGCCAGATGCAGATGACAACTTTCCGTTAGAACAAGCGAGCAGACTCAAGTTATATTTCCTTAGTCATTATGATATCTCTGTGACCATCGCTGTAAGCCGCGTTCATTCCGGTGAGCCGTCCGTGAGTGTGGCTTACAACGAGACTCAAGAGGCACTTAATATGAAAATATACATTGGTAAGGGCGAAATTCTACCCTTTTCTATCCTTGATGAATGGAAATCAGAAGAAAGCTCCTACTATTATCCTTATGAACTTGAATCAAAGCTGCAACAATCCCTACTACAGACGGATAAAGAGGAATGTACTGCAGTTATTAGGGCCATTACCCAACAGGTGCTAGAGCAAAGGCTGAGTAGAGCCAATATTCAACAGCTATATGTGCAATTAAGTGGTGAGCTGATTAAAACACTGGTTCAGACCGGTGGTGATGTGTCCGCTGTTTTCGAAGAAAGATCATCCTATACAGATACACTAGCACGCGCAGAGACCGTTCAGGATATGGAAGAATGCGTCTTGTCTATATGCAGTAAAATCATCGACTATCATAGGGAGAAGCGCTCCAAAATGACGGATGTGACGCTTCTATTGGCAACGGAATTCATGGACAACAATTACAACAAGAATATATCTGTAGATATGGTGGCGGAACATGTAAAACGCAGCTCGTCTTACCTGGGACGCATCTTCAAGGAATCAAAAGGCATGACCGTTAATGATTATCTCATCCAGCTTCGTATAAAACGAGCTATGGAGCTATTGAAGCAGACCGATGCCTCAGTTGAGGAGATCTGCCGTGAGATCGGTTACGCGAACGTCAGCTATTTTAACAAAATCTTTAAGGCCAGAACAGGACTTACCCCGGGACAATTCCGACACCAACAAGCGACGGAACAACGCTTAGCCGAGGGAAAGGGTCCGAAGACATCCTAATCCCGGTCTGTTAAAGAACTGTGCCCAAAAGAAAAAGCGGTAGAATCAAGTAAAGATTGATTCTACCGCTTTTAGTATACTTGGTGTTTTATAGAAGATGCTTTGCTTCTACAGAAGGATAGCAATTGCAGTAAGGTCAGCAATATCTATCTTACCGTCTTTATTAATATCTGCATGTTTTACCTTGTTCCAATCTGGGCTTTGTTCATTCTTACCATAATGACTTGCAACAATGGCTAAATCTCCAATGGATATCTTGCCATCGTTATTCACATCCCCTGTAATACCTCCTGCATCGATCGAATTAATGGTGATCTTTACAGCAGCAAGTGCCGCATTTGTTTCTATCCCTTCACGATCGCTAAGAATAGCTTGTGTTACAGCAATATCACCTGTGGTCTGTTCTGAAGTCGCTTTTGCAACCAAAGTCATCTTAATAAAAGGCTCATTAGTCGAAATTGCATGTTCTGTCCCTAAACTAGCGATAAGTAAGTGAACCTTGCCATCCGTCTCTCCTGCTTCAACAATACTAACATTCTCGAGTAAAGACTCAGCGGATTTAAATTCGAATTTCTCTGCGTCATAACTGATTGTGATGTCATGTGCTTGCACAGGGACAGAAACCTGTTTCAAGCCTAATAAAACGTCGAATGATTCTCCCATTTGCACCTGCGCTGGGCTTTTCAAGGTTACTTGATTTTCTTTGACAGGTTCGCTACCTTCAGTTGTGATATGCAGTTGATAACTCTTCTCCGCAGTACCATCTTCAGATATAACAACTACATCAATTTGATTATCGCCATTAGTCAAATTAACGATTACGTCCCCTTTGGAATTCGGTTCATTTCCGTTTACAGTAACCTTGGCGTTGGCCTCAACAGAAAAAGCATTAACTGTAGCAATATTAGTAGAAACGGAAGCGGTATATTCAAGCGTATTAGCATCGAAGTCAAATGGCACCTCTGCTTCCTTAACCTCTAAAGTTAGCAGGTCGGCATTTGCAGACAAGGCAGACGATTTTTTGTTTTCTTCCCAGTAAAACAGTTCTGCCTCTCCGCCACCAAGATCTAAATTGATGGTGTACTTATCGTTGCCGATTGAAGTGAGCTGCACCGACTCTACTTCTCCAGTATGCTTATTTATCTTTTTAAGATCCGCAGTCGGGCTGGAGAAAGTTAATGTAATTTCCTGGCTAGTATCCTCTAACGAACCATGCTGCATCTCTGGCCGTAAACCATTGCCTGTAACAAGTCCATTTACAACCATAAAATATTTAGGATCCGTTGCGGTGAAGAAGTCTGTCGTATCATAGCCTGGAAGAGCTTTGAAGTAACCAACTGCCACGTCTCCTTTAAGTCCATCATTTTGAGTCCCCGTATTGACAGAGGATATATCGGTTAGATGATATTCCGGATTGGAATTAGATGTGAACTCTCCAAGCTGCCAACCAGAAGGCGAGGTATTATTTACAACTGAACCGTTACTCATATACTGTCCTGGTTTTACCCTCACATCTATATTATTTAAACGAACTAGGTGAGGACCCCAATTTTGTGCTTGTTTGAAAATCTCAGCATATTCGTCATAATGATGTGTCGGATATCCATATTCATCGAACAGAAAGGCATATAAATGATCGAACTCAAATCTAAATAAATTCAGCCATTTCATACCCATCGCCAGGCTTAAGTTCGTTACAGCATATTTCTGCGATTCTGTCATTTCATACCAACCGGATGAGAACTGCTGAATGCCTATTTTATAACTTCCGAGATATTGGCCGAATCCGATTGGCTTTTGCCCTGTTCCATCTTGACCTAATAGTGCCAATTTTCTTTGATAGTTTGCCAAATCCAAGATTGTTTTGGTGGAATTATAATCTTTGACTAATCCTTGCGTATCCCAAATGTAGTAATCGAATGTTAGTAAATCTGGATTTGCATTCTCTAGGAAGCTTTTTAATTGTTGCTGACTCCACTGATTATAATATTGATTGGAATGAACAAGCACTCTTGGATACAATTCTTTACTCAGTTCAAACCAATTTCCAAAATATTCTTCTTGCTTGGTGGAATACTCTCCTTCATCTCCAAAATTAAAGCTAACCGCATTATCAATGTTCGCGATTTGCTCCGGTGTTAGGAAATGGTCTCGATTCTGCGGATTGCCCGTCATCGAATTCGTTCCAGTAGGAGCTTTAGCCAAATTCCACTGAGCCCCTGGAAGTTGATCTTGCAAATAACTGTTATATAATGGAGGATCATAATACGTCGTACCTGTTAGGTTCATTCCGTAAAATTCACTGGCAGTCGGAACTTCTCTGCCATATCCATCTGAAGGCATCCATGTTTGAATTTGTAATCCTTTCTCGATCAAGACTTGACTAGCTAACGATAATCTCGGATTCACGTAAAGTTCCGATGCTGGAATCGGTTCTCCCTTACCTTCTGGTTCTCTCGTATCACGATAAACGTTCATTTCACCAATCACAGGCAGGGAGGAAGCATTGGTTGTAAGTACTTCAAGCTTCACAAATTTTGCTTTAACCGGTGCAAAGAAGAAAAATACTTTCTCATCAGCAACTCCCAATGCATTTCTAATAAAATGAGACGGCTTTTGAAAATTTCCTTCTGGAACAATTTCTGTATAATTGCTTCCGTCTGTGCTGACATATAATTTATACGCTACAATACGATTGGCAATGTCAGTGATATCTGCCAAGTAGTCCATTTTGCTAATGGTATAGGTATCACCAAGTCCAATTGTAATGGTTTGCCGATCTGCTGCCGCTGCAATCCATTTTGTTGCAGGGTCGCCATCAAACGCTTTGCTTATTTCATTACCTGGCTTTTCGCTCGAAGCGCTTACATTTAATTTGGATTGAGGAATCAACACTCTGCCTCTAGCGTCTTGTTCCGGTACTACCTTGACTGTACGGGTTTTGGACACCTTAAATCCTTGGCTATCTGTTACCGTATAGGTTATGGTATAGGTTCCTTGATTGCCCGTATCAACAACGCCATTCGTCACAATACTGCTCGTTAGATCGCCATCAACGAGGCTAAATGCCGTTGCGCCAGGCTCATTATAGGAATCTCCGAAATAAACGGTCATTAAACTTTCTCCATTTAAACGAAGAAGTGGGTCCATCATATCAGACATATCCGAAGCGCTAAGTGTCTGATTAAACAATTTCAGTTCATCGATGATTCCATCCCAATAACCTCCGGAGCCTTTAAATGAACCAACTCTATAATCACCATCAGTCGGAGTAATCGTTGTTGATCTCTGTGTTACCAGTTCCCCATTGATATAGAAGCTTAGGTTTTTGGCTAGGTAATCATAGGTCACTCCTACGTGGTACCATGCACCCATGTCAACATTTGTAGGAATAACGATCTCTGTCCCACCCAGAAGGGAGTAAAATTTACCTGATGAATTAATTCCAAGCCAATTTCGTCCCGTTCCATTCTTATCTTCCTGCGATAAAATACTGTTATTTGTTCCATTCGGCTTAACCCATGCGCTTAATGTGAAACTTGATGTCCCTGGATTGAGTATGTTCGGAATCTTAACGAAAGCACTGTTTTGCTTGTTTAATAGTAAACCCTTTCCCTTTCTACCATCGGTTAAGGTCGCATTTCCCTGTAATACACCATCATGTTGACCTAAAGTATCAGGTGCCGTTGTCCCCGTTAATGAATCAAACCTCCACTCTCCTACTAAATTACCTTGCTCACTAATTCCCTCCCTGTTTGTCGTAGAATCCTCACTTGTTTCTGATCCAAAAGCCACACTCGACTGTGAAATGCTTGCTACCGTCATCATTACAGCTAGGATCATACTCATAAATCGTTTCTTCATCATTACCTCCTCGATGAATTTGATATATTATTCAATCGAGTTCAGTCTAACCTTCAAGTGTTCAATAAACTACACAGCGTGATGACAAGTTATATCACAAATATGACTATTTTGGGCTTTTTACCAGCGATACACTTCAGCAGATCGAAAAAACAAAAAAACCGCAAATTATGCGGCTTCAATGCTTATATGTTCTTGTTAGTGACGAACTACTCTTTAATGTTAGATAACTTTAAGCTCTTTTCTACACACGTTATTCATGAAACGCTCGATTCGTTCAAGTGCCTCAGACAGCTTATCTGTTGATGTTGCATAAGAGCAGCGAATATGCCCTTCTCCCCCAGATCCGAACACATGGCCTGGAACAGCAGCGACGCCAGCTTCACTCAGCAGCAGCTTAGCGAATTGCTCGGAAGTAAACCCAGTGTGTGCAATGGAAGGAAATGCATAGAACGCACCTTGCGGCTCATGACATTTCAGTCCGATTTCATTAAGCCCCTTCACGAACATCTGCCTGCGCGCATCGAACGTCGCTTTCATCTCTTCCTTCGCTTCCAAACCGCTTCGCAGTGATTCGATTGCAGCGATTTGTCCGAGGACGGGCGCACACATCACTGTATATTGATGGATCTTCAGCAAAGCCCCAATAAGCTCCTTCGTGCCGCAAGCATAGCCGACTCGCCACCCAGTCATCGCAAATGCCTTGGAAAACCCATTAATGACGATTGTCCGATCCTTCATTCCTGGTAGGGATGCAATGCTTACATGTTGCTGACCATAGGTCAACTCAGCATAAATTTCGTCCGAGATGACGATCAGATTATTCTCAAGAACTAGCTTGGCAATCGGTGCCCAGTCTTGCTCAGACATCACTGCACCGGTCGGGTTACTCGGATAATTCAACATAAGCACCTTCGAACGTGGTGTTATTTTCTCCTGTAACGCTTGAGCAGTAAGCTTGAATTGTTGATCTGCCGATGTCTCAACTTCCACCACCTTCCCACCATACAGGTGGGTAATCGGTGCATAGGCAATGTAGGTCGGCGAGGGAACAAGAACCTCATCCCCAGGAGAGATAAAAGTCCGTAAAGCCAAATCTACCGCCTCACTGCTTCCGACCGTTACGAGAATCTCACTTGCCGGATCGTAACGGAGGCGAAATCCATTTTCAAGATATGACGCAATTTCTTCTCGCAGCTCCATGAGGCCGGCGTTAGGTGTATACTTCGTCCTTCCCTCATTTAGTGCGCGTATGCAGGCTTCTCGAATATGTTCCGGTGTCACGAAATCCGGCTCACCTACACCTAATGCTATAATATCTCCGTTTCCTTGAGCCAGATCGAAAAAGGCCCGGATTCCAGATGGCGGTATCTCCATAACCCGCTTCGTAATCAGTTCATTCGACATGGCACATCTCTCCTTGCTTTTTTGATCGTTCCTCCAATGAGCAGGCAATGATCCGATTCAACAGCTCGCTGAAAGTGATCCCAGCCGCTATAGCGCTTTTGGGAAGCAAACTGTTCTTGGTCATACCAGGCAGTGTATTCACTTCCAGAACATATGGAATGCCATCTTTTAATATCATGTCCACACGTCCATATACGCTGCAGTTTAATAATCTATAACATGCAAGCGCTGATCGTTTCACACGTACATCCAACTCGGTTGGTAATGTGATAACTCGCTCTTCAGCGCCTCCATCCTCGTATTTAGCCTTGTAATCGAACCATTCCGAATGTGAAGATCGAATTCCGATGATAGGTAGTAGATCTCCATCCAGAATGGAGCACGTGATTTCTTCACCCTTGATATATCTTTCAATCAGAACAGAATTATCCCAGCGAAAAGCTTCCTCAACTGCTGCCCGCAGCTCTTCTTCACTCAACACTAGCTGCATACCAATGCTGGATCCGCCGGAATTCGGCTTTACAATTACCGGATACCCCATTTTTATAACAGCCTCAGGCGAGAATTCATCTATACTGTTCCAGCTAAGCCAATCCGGTGTTTGAATACCTTCCGCACGAAGTAACTTCTTCGACAAATCTTTATTCATGCATAAGCTGCTGGATAATACACCGCTTCCCGTGTAGGGTATGCCGAGTGTCTCAAGTGTAGCTTGAACCGTACCATCTTCGCCATAAGAGCCATGAAGCGCAAGCAGGGCAATATCAATGCCTTTCACCTTGTCAATTAACTCTTCTCGTGTCGTTAAGACAATAGGCGTTATCTCATATTTATCTCTGTCTAAATGATCAAGCATAACTTGACCTGTCAAAAGCGATATATCACGTTCTGATGAAATGCCCCCCATAATGACGCCAACCTTCACTTTAAGCACCTCTATCCCATAAGTTGTTTTGCGGTATCTCCTATAATTCGAATTCCCTTGCCGATGTCTTCGTCTGTTACCCTGGAAAAGCCTAATCGCATCGTATGTCTTCCTTGACCATTCTCGGTAAAGAAGTTGTCACCTGGTGTGAAGATGACTCCTTGACGAGAGCAGGCTTCGAGTAATTCCCTGGTATCAAAACCTTCGTTGAAGGTAACAAAGAGATGAAGGCCACCATCTCCCGATAGCCGCTCGTAGGGAATGAACGCTTCGCAGCAATGTTTCGTCCATTCATATTTCCGTTTGTATTCCGCTCTTGCCTTCTTTAAATATTTATCTAGATTGCCATTATACAAATATTGATAAAGGATCGACTGATCCAATGTAGATGTATGAATGCTGCGTGCTCGCTTAATGCTTTCCAGATAATTGATCAGTTCCCGGTCTGCTAACACCCATCCGACTCGGATTCCAGGGAACAATACTTTTGAGAAGCTTCCAAGGTAGATCACACCATTACCCTGTCCCGCAGTCGCCATCAACGGAGCTACGTGGGAACCAGAGTAACGGAGTTCTTCATTAAATCCATCCTCGATCACAGGTACCTGATACTGCTTCATTAGCTTCATTAACAACTGCCTCTTCTCAGGTGACATCACGATACCTGTCGGGTTGTGATACGAAGGAACGAAATATGCACAGTCAAAAGCCTTTTTAAGTAATGCTTGCTCCAGCTCCCGGAGATTGATACCATCTTGTTCCATCGAGATTCCAGTTATGTCGAAACCATGGAGCTTTAGGCTCTTGATTGCAGTATTGTGGGTAGGATTCTCACAAATCACCGAACCATGCTTCTTGTTCAAGGCTGATAATACGATATCGAACCCCTCTGTAAATCCGTTGGTAATCAACATATCTTTGCCTTTTAGATCGACACCTTTGTGATCCATATATCTAAGCAAATAATCTATTAATGGCTTATATCCCTTGGCATAACCATAGTTAAGCAGCACGTTTCCCTCTACTGACATTCGGTCCTGAAAAGCACGCTTCACATTAGCAAGGTCAAACAGCTTCTCATCAGGTGCAATACTTGTGAAGGAAATCATGTCCTTCTTTGCGCGAATACCGCGCTTCATCAGATCAAGTTCAACTGCCTTCCGAGCATGATCATTTACAAGAGAACTCCAATCCATATTCCATGATGCATCTGGAACACTGTTTATAGTTTCTGCAACATAGCTGCCTTTTCCATGTACTGTATAAGCAAATCCATCTTCCTCCAAGCCCTCGTAGGCGGTTATAATCGTATTTCGACTCATATTCAAAAGCTTGCTGAGCTCTCGCGTCGATGGGAGCTTCTGATGGGCTTGCAGCCCGCCTTTTATAATTAACCGTTGCATATATTCCTTCACTTGGATCGATACTGGACGGTCATCCATGAGCTTGAAGTCGTTAAACACCTGTTATCGCCCCCACAATCATTTTTGCATAGAAGAACAAGTAACAAAAGAACCACTCCCCGCGTTTTTTGTTCAGGGTGTGGTTCTATGCATAGGATAAGATGCCCCCCTATGTATGGTCAAAATTTGAATTCTTCGGTTCTACGAACTTATATCAAACTATTAATAATATAGCACACTGGTCTAAGTGCCTCACAGATATTAAGCTTAAAATAAAAGAGAGTGTTCGGGAGTATTTATCCCGAACACTCTCTCTTCTCTTTAATCCTAATCGGCAAATTCTTTGAACCATTCAAGGGTGCCAGCTTGTTGTACTATTAAAGTTCTTCGCCTTTAAGATATACTGGTTCTGATTTGTTACCTGCGTAATCTTCCATGATGACATACACATTTTGCGCGGTTGAGGTAAAGCTTAGGCTCGCCTTCGTCGTTCTTCCGCGTATGATTCGATCTTTGTTACCAACACTATAAGTTGTTGGGAATGACTTCAACTCACCGTCCTCATAGACATACATATAGCGCCAGTCACGTGAATTTGGCATCGGCAAATTCAATGTATTTCCATTCCAAGACCAAGCTTCTGCATAAGGTTCTGCAACTTTATCAATGAAATTGCCGCTGACTGAGACTGCTGTTGATTTGTCAGAGGTTAGTGTGACAATGAAATCATCCCCGTTAGTAGGCATTCCATTGAATAAGGCTGAGGTTTCTCCTTTGGATACCGTGATTTGCTTGGACACCGGTTCAGTTGTTGTAATCTTATTCAGTGACTCTACCGTTACTGTAATGTTCTTTGCTACCTTTTTCGGATTCTTCCAGCTTACTAAAAGATCACCATTCTCTTGGGAGTCGACAGTGATATCTGATGGTGAGTCAGACAAGTTGAACTTTAACTTCGCAACTTTGCCTTCACGTCCATCGGCTCCTACTGCTGCAACCTTGATCACACCTGAACGACTTGGTACATCTTTAATGTAGAAGATATTGTCGAACTTCCCGCCTACGAAAACATCATCTACATAAACATTGTACTGTTTAACCTCGGAATAGTCCGTATTCATATCCCACTTGATAACCATTTCCTCTGTATCTGTGTATGCTTTGTCGATGGTTAAACCCGTTGGAGCATCCAGTTTACCTGCCGATTTGTCATACACACGGATTTGGCCGATGTTCATCTGATAATTCGATATGCTTTCATTACGAGGATCAAATACAAGCCCTAAAGCTGCAATTGATTTACCTGCATAGTCGCTCAAATCAATCTCGGTCGTAACCCAACCTTTTGTTTTCTTTCCACTTCCTTTTACTGGAACGTTCACCACAGTATTCGGATCATCTTTCAAGATCAAACCGATATTCATTGTAGATTTATCATTAGCTGAAGGTTTGTTGTACGTAATCGACAGCTTGGAGTCTTTGTTAACATTCAAATCTGTCTTATACAAGCGTAGGAAATTCTCTGCGTCCAACTTACCGTTTACAACGAGTGAACTTCCGCCCTGGTAAGCTCCTATTTGCTTATAATCATAACGCTCCGTAGAGTCGATGTTATACTCTGGTCCATAATCAAAATCAACAGTCAGCTTATTACCGGTCGTGTCTTGCCACCATTGCCATGTAACCGGAATATCTTGCAGACTCATATTAGACCATTCGTCCACATTGGAAACCGAGCCGTTCACATAATAAGAAAGACCATGACCCGTATTGAAATTAGTATAGAAATTAGAATCGCCAATGACGGAACGTTCCGCAATCACGGATGCGATCCCAGGCCAATAACGGGTATCAGCATACACATCCGAAGCTGTATTCGTCTCAGACACCGCCGTATTCGTTGGATCAATGTTGGCCCCGGACCACCATAATTGTTCACGCACATTAGTCATCCACTGATAATCATTGTCCGCGCGGCGATTTACAGGCCAAGATTGTCCCATATCTTCATCCAGACCCGCATGAACAAAATCGGCTCCGAGTGTTGCTATGCTAAGCTGAGACTTTCCATTGCTGTCCAGCTTGTTCGCAAGAGCAGTACCCTGAACACTCTTGAAACGGTCGCGTCCGGCTTCTAGTCCAGCAAAACCGATGTCGTAAACATCAAAACTAGTTCCAGATTTTTGATTGAGCTTCTCGATATAATCTTTAGCAGTTGTTATCTGATTCTTTCCCATCCCGTAATCGAAGAAAAAGGATTGTGACACCTGCTCATCCTGTTCGCTATCATATAAAAATGAGATATTGTTATCGTTGAAAGTTCTTGCAAAAGTATTCTGTCCCGTGGAAGTATCTAAGGAATCATACCACTGTACATATAATCCGCCTTCTTGCAGTGCTTTCATAAAAGCTATGTAATCTGGAATATCATTTACAGCAACATTTGGTTTTTGTTCTTCCTGATTCACGAAATATCCGTCATATCCATAATACTTAGCCATTTCTATCAATTTCTCGGCTACTGGATAATTCCCTGATTGATCTTTAACGATCATTTGCTTATAAGTTTGCTGTCCACGATCGTTATTAGAGAAGAATATACCTGCTAGAGAAAGGACACCGTTCTTGTGGGCCGCATCCGTATAGGTAGGGTTAGGGATATTCAACATTCCGAATTCGAACCATTTCTGCTGCCAGTCACTTTGCGCCAAATCATCATAGTACTCCGGTGGAGTATAGGCGGTGGCTGTTCCATGCCAGTATGAATAATAATCGATATATTGCCAGAAGTTAAAATGATATTGCGCAAATTTGTTGGTGTAAGGGGCGTTTTCTATAAAAGCGTTACCATAATCGCCCGAAACGTTCATCATCTTAACATTAGAATCTAGGTTGGGATTAGCCTGGGTTGCCGCAAGTGGATCGATCCGTTTTTGTAACGGAACACGCGATCTCAGCAGTTCAGCATACGGGTCCGTTTCAGGGCTCCAGTCCAAGACATGACCACTAGTATAGCCATGTACGCTGGGCTGATTTTTCCCGTGTGCACTGTCTCCTTCAAATGGCCAAGTGTCTCCCGCATGAGCAACCAATGGAAATGCCGAGACTAACAATGCTCCCGCCAGTACAGTCGACGTTATTTTTGATAATGCCCCTGTCTTTCTTTGAACTTTCATAAAGTTATCCTCCTGTGCAGTTGTCATAATGTTCCCTTATGAAGCTAAGCAGACATGAAACCTTATTTTTCACCTCCCAAATGTTACTATAATCAATCTATACGATGAAAACCTTTACAAATAGGATTCAAATTAAAGATCCAACGTACAAATTAAAGAAAATGCAATGAACTCTACATCTTTTGTAATTTTTCATTTGTTCTTATAAATGAAGTTCATTCTTATAAAAAACCTCCACAACCAATTGATCGGGAAGATATTTTATCCCTAAAAGGTTGTGGAGGTTTAGTATCACTAGTATTAAATCTGTGTAAATCCCATGTGAATCAGAAGGGATTAATGTTGCTTAGACTGCTTCTGTTCCTGTGTTATTCTCAGTTTCTCAGGGGTTACATCGTCACCGTTCGGGTCGACAACTTTCAAACTAGACATGGTTGATAGGACCTGCCCACGAATGTCTTTTAAATATTCCTGACGAAGCTTTTGCTGTTCGGCATGTTCTTCTGGGGTTAGACCTTTTGTCTTCTGCTTACGGCTGAGCTCGTTTATTCTATTCAATGAAGGAATAGTCATATTTATTAATCTCCTTCCTATAATCAAGATGTAAAGTACAGTTTACTGTAAAAGATATGCCGTTGCAATACATCAAGACTATACCGTTAATTAAGATCGTCTCTTAATGACAAAGTCTACCAGGATGATAATTCCGTCCTCTTCCAGTTATTCTGATTAACACAAACATATACATATTCGTCGTCCCAAGCCATTTCTCCTTGGCTGCAAGCAGCAGTAGAAGAAGCGGGTGTATACTTGTCGCGGATACGAAGCTTGTCTCCGTTTATATCAAGTTTGGTGTCCGGATCTTTTGTGCCAATTCCAACATTGCCGTCACTCCGTTCTATAGTTAGTGAGGAATCAACAACTTCGCCGTCATCGCTGTAACGAATGAACTGCAGGTTGGCTCCAGTATTGTCGCCAGCTTCCTTTGTGTTATCTGCTCGAACAGCCCATCTTGGTGTCGTCTCATTATTCTTACCGGATACACTTAACTGAATGTCCCGGTTAGTTTCGCTTTCGCCTGCTACCCGCAAGATTCCACTCATTACATTGAAATTGGACGAATGCGTACGAATTTCGCTTATATCGGTATCGAACGGGATTTCAAATCGGGTGAACAACTGATTGGCATATGGACCTGTCGGAGACATCGTCGTTTCGAATGAGATATGCTTATGGTCGTGCTGCTCTGGATTGTTTGCCTTATCATGAGATATAATCGCTGTCTTATTCTTACCATTCTCGTCCATCCAGACGATCGCGGGTTTGGCTCTTTCTGCCGTCCATTGTAGACGGATCATATCGGACTGATGTCCTTCCTGTTCGATCCACTTCTTGTCAGTGGATAATAACAGCCGTTCATTGTGTGGAATACGGATATTATCACCGTCTTGTTCCGCTTTTTCGAGTGTAAATTGCTCTTCCTGTTTCTTCTCTGCACAGCTCATTCCCATCAAGCATACACTCCCAAACAACACCAAAATTATCCTGATTAATTTCATATTGTTTCCCTCCAATTATCTTATCTAGTCGCCATGATCTTGCATAATAACTTTTTTTGATCGTATTATACGGAACGCCCGGCGTATACCCATTTGTTCAAAATTCCCGAAAAAATGATTCTTTACGTCTATAAATTATGGAGGAACAATTTCCGATTAATATGATTCAATTTAGCAACCTTTAAGTCCTATTTAATTAGGACTTTAGTGTCTTATCTTTCAACTTAAAATTTAGGTCTCAGAATCTTCTATTAGTCATTCTCATAACAAAAAAAGCCGGCCAAATTCGCCGACTGTTTCAAATGATTAACTGGATTAAGTTATTTTAAAGGGGATCTATTTCCTCCCATTGTCCAGTAAACACATCTACCTTAATTGTTATATGACTATCTGAACGTATAACCTCACCAACTAGATATCCGTCATCTAGAAAGCCGGTGATCCACTCTTTGCTTGCCGGTTTCATGCCAGCGGCTGATAATATATTCTCTGCCGATCTGGAAAGTTCGATCTTATACTCTTCCTCATTTGTAATCTTTAAAAGTTCAAGTGCATCTTCATTTGTGAGACTCTTAATCGGTCTGCCCGATGCTTTATCAAATACCGTTCCGGTCAACGGATTAATCATCATTTCCTTCGATTCGTTGTTCATTGATGAATACTTAGCAGAAAATAGATTGTCCACCTGACCGAGAACCCAATCTCCTTCAGGTAACCATCGCTCAAGAATATACTTTAGATCTATTTCGTTAAGTGGAGGTTGTAAAAATGAGTTATAAAATAAAGTCGAGTTCACAATCGTGAGATCACTATCGTACTCGGCGACAATCCTCACTGGGAATTCGCTCATTGACGCTTGCCCTGAGAGGCTGGCAATCAAATGACCATCAACAATTTCATAATATATAATGGATCCAAAACCCACCTGATCTCCCCAAGATCCACCTTCGTAGTCGTATACTCTGCTTAAATGCTTACCATTTAGCTCTGTATTTATATAAGTCTTACCTGAGCGGTGAGTAACAGATGATTTCAGATCACCATTTAATTTTGAAACGGGATCCTCAACGATCATTTCCTCCAGCGTGTCTGGATTTAAAACATGAATGTTATTAACAGCAACCCCTGTTCCGCTTCCAGTATTTATATGAATAACAATCTCCTTGATACCATCCGAGTTTACATCGACTTCATCAATTAAGGGTGCACGTGAAGTATCCACTACCGCTTCCCATAAAAATGTATTCTGTTTCTCTCCCCGCTTATCTACAGTAATCTCACGCAGCAGATCACTTTTCTCCGTTATGGGAGTAGTCACAATAATTCCATTCTTCTCAGTTAAAATCATGCTATTCATTATATCGGTTTCTCGTTCTTTATTCTCTGGCTGGATAAGTGCCGAATCATCAACAATCACAGTAGTACTCGGTTTAGATAACGTGCAACTACTACAAAGGATAATAAAGGAGAGTCCAAGCAGGCTTCCTTTTACAATGTTTCGTGTGGCTATTGAAATCAAGATCGTCATCTCCTTTCTTTCTCTTATATGAACACCTGCTCATCGGAGAAAGTTCGTGCTCAATTTTTCAGAAAAACCTAATAACTGGTGAGAACAATACAATTAATAGTCACATAACCGTAGTATGAATGCTAGAGAGATTCATTTGATTACACAACTATGTTACTCTGTTGTATAGATTATTTCTGCACAACTAGGAGGAAGTTTAGGATGCATGATGAACAAAATTTAACTCGAACTAAGCCCAAACGAAAAATTGGGAGATGGGTTCTCATTTCAGTAGCTTCACTTGTAATACTTCTTACATTAGGCATATTGATTGCCTATCCGATTTTGAAATACGAACCGCTTGAGGAAGCACAGGAAGCAATGTTAAGTAATTCAGCAGTCGAGGTGAAACTGGGAGAAAACAACTTCCTTTTCGAACCCGCTGATAAGCAAGTAATACAACCAAGTGTAATCTTTTACCCCGGGGCTTTGGTCGATGCAGAAAGCTATGCGCCGCTTGCCAGAAAGCTAGCTGAAGCAGGTCACCGCGTTTATATCGCTGAGATGCCTTTCGATATGGCTATCTTCGGAAAAAACAGAGCTTCTAAGCTGATTGAAGAGCATCCAGAAGACAGCTATGTCATTGGTGGACACTCACTAGGTGGAGCGTTTGCTGCGAGATATGCAGCTGAGAACACAAGTAAACTTGCTGGTGTGTTCTTCCTTGGCTCTTATGCGGATGAGGGAGGCAGCTTGAAAGATTCAGGTTTGGATGTCCTGCAAGTTACAGGTACTAAGGATGGTGTATTGAATTGGAGTGTGTGGGAAGAAAGTAAGCAGAATTTACCTGCTAACTCTACACAATATGTATCCATTGAGGGTGGCAATCATGCTCAGTTCGGAACGTACGGGAAGCAAAAAGGTGATTCAGATGCAACGATTTCACCACAGCAACAGTTGGATGAGGTTAGTGAGGCATTAATTAATTGGATGCAGGCAATCAATAAATAATACGAGTACTTCAAATCAATATAACAATAAAGCAGTCTTGACCTTTTCCATAGCTCAAGACTGCTTTTTTATGTATAAGAGATCACCGAATTCCTGAATTGTTTGATGTTATAGTTAATGAATAATACATTCGTACAATATTGAAAGGAAGCTTTAATCATGACAACTAAAGTTAAACGTAAGTTAAATGACGGGCCCAAGATTCGAAAAGAACAAGAAATTGTTACTAAAATGATTCGAATATATTGTAAGAAAAAACACCATCAGAAAGAGTTATGCGAGACTTGTCAGGACCTAAATGCTTATGCATTCAAAAGATTATCTCTTTGCCAATTTGGTGAAGAAAAAACAGCTTGTGCAAAGTGCCCTGTCCATTGCTACAAACGTGATTATCGTCAAAGTATTAAAGAGGTTATGCGTTTCGCAGGTCCCTGGATGCTGATCTATCATCCTATTGAATCTATAAAACATATTCCACTACCCGCTAAGTTAAGGAAATAAACTTTTTATCTTTGAATTTTTAATTTCCTGGGTGTAGTTCATGTATTTTGGAGACCAGATCTTCTGAATTGGTATGGAATACCTCGTTTGAATCCGTCCAATCCGACTTTAGAAAATATGAGGCATGAAACCGCCAGCCCTGATGATTCGGATTAAATTTCATCTGAATTATACGCCCCGGCTTACCTCGGTACACTCGAGAACCAGGCCTTTGCCAACCACCAATTTGTGTAATGCGATCTAGCTTTTGACCCGTGATATATGTAAACCTGCTATTGTATGGGATGTCTTTCAAATAAAATTTAGGGCAACCTACCGCAAATACCTGAATTTGATTGACCCCATACTCCGCCTCCAAATATAGCCCTGTCCGATATGCGACTACACCTCCAGCACTATGCCCGATAAAGATCAGGTTGGCGGCATCTACTGCATGCTCACGGATAATTTCCGATGCGCTTATTATTCGCCGGGACTGCTCACGGGTTAAGTCATATCCGACTTGAGTAAGCTGACGGGCCAATAAACCGAATAATGAGGAACCCGAAATGCCGTTAGCCATTCCATAAGGGAAGATCATCACAATCTTGGCATTATCATATCTTTTAGCAATCTCACTGGCCGCAGCTTCAAAGTTATTGCGATACGTAAGTACACCCGCAAAAAAGACTACAACCGTACGGCACTTTAATGTGCATGTGCTATTGGAGGATATGAACGTCTCTGTCATAGATCTCCATTCCCCCTCCCTGTTCTGCTTCTAGTTCTATAGATTAACCTTTATTGTAATTGATTAAAACTCTTGCGATATTCATTTGGAGTTACACCATATTCCCTTTTAAAGACCCGATAGAAAGAACGTAAGCTATTGAACCCGGAATCAAATGCGATATCGGTGACAGGATTAGTAGTAGATAACAGCAACATATGAGCATAAGCCGCCCGCTGCCTGTTTATATAATCACGAAATGATATATGAAATAAATCGGAGAAAAACCGAGAAATAATAAATTTACTGATGCCAAGCTCTTTTTCAAGTGTATTTAGATTTATGGGGTCTAAAAAATGAGTGTCGATGTAAGTAAGAATTTTTAGAATGACATCCATGTCTTTCTTGTAATCTACTTTCTTTATTAATAATAATGGTAAAGCATGTCCTAATATTAATGAGGTGTACGCTTTAAGCAAGCGATCGTCACATTGTTTTTTATATAATTGATATAAGGTTGTTAGGTGATCAGCCAGCTCCTGATGCTTTGGAACTATCGGGTTGTCAGGTACATGATTTAACAAATCCACTGTATAATCTCCCGGAAAAGTAGCCTCGAAAAAGATCAATAAGATCTGATTGTTCTCCACGGTTGTGTAACTGTGTGGTTGATTGGGAAATATAATCGCCATATCTCCCTCAGACAATATATACTCTTTTCCATGAATTAAGATATGAATACTTCCGGATAAGACCAGCGCAATCTCTACATTCTTATGAAGATGAAGTGGATAAGTGTTGTTGGTAGAAATAAAGGAATGAAACTCTTGGTCACGATGCTGATATTTAATTCTCATATTTCCCTCCTATCCGCTTTGAATCATAAGCATTGCAGTTTCTAATTACTAAAACATAATATGGATTAATCCATGTGCACAAGAATCAAAAGCAATAGTTGGCATAAAAAAAATCTGTTTTTGGCAGGTAAATAAGAACTAGAAGATATAGAGTATTAGCAGTAGACCAACATTCCCTTGAAAGGAGGAAGTGTAACGGGGACACATTTATGAACAGGATGATCTCCTTGTTATACGACTAAAGATGAATTGGAAGAGTTTTAAACTCAGCAAGGTATCTGCCGTTTTTTTGAGTTTTTCGGTAGCGCTTACAATGATAGAGGTCCCTCCTCTCGATGCCTCGGGGCAGGCAAATGAACAATCAAATGTTACCGTTAGTACGCCTGTCCTCGCTTTTCCAGGTGCCGAAGGAGGCGGAGCCTATACCAGTGGTGGTCGGGGCGGTGACGTTTACATTGTAACGACCTTAGAGGATTACAACGAAAAAGACACACCGATTCAAGGTTCACTTCGTTATGGGGTTTTAACTACTCCTAAAGAGGGACGTACGATTGTGTTTCATGTTTCCGGAACGATAGAACTGCAAAGCACTCTCCGATTCAAAGATATTAAAAATCTGACCATTGCAGGGCAAACTGCACCAGGAAACGGCATTACTCTTGCAGGCTGGGACACCAATATCAGTAATTCAGAAAATATAATCCTTAGATATCTTGCTTTCCGTCCGGGTGCAACCAATGTGTATAGTGGAAGTGATTCTATGGATGCGCTTTGGGGAAGGGACAATAATACCTTTATCATTGACCATTGTTCATTCAGTTGGAACACGGATGAAACTCTGTCGTTATACAGGGGTGAAAATGGTACCGTTCAATGGTCCATTATTTCGGAGAGCCTAACACTATCCGGACATTCTAAAGGAAGACATGGTTATGGCGGGATTGCCGGTGGAGATAAAACCACCTTCCATCACAATTTGTACGCGAACCATACTTCACGTAATCCAAGGCTCGGCGGCGGGTATGCCGGTGCTGCAGATGCTGATCATGTAGCAGTTGTTCAATTTTCTAACAATGTTATTTACAATTGGGGTTTCAACGGCACTTATGGCGGGGGCTTTACCTTTACTAATTTTATGAACAATATCGAAATTGCTGGACCAGGTACGAGAGATAACGTAACGAATAGAGTTCTCGACGCTGGAGAATCCACGAAGCTCGGCGGTTTCTACATCGCTGGAAACAGAATCAATGGCAAACTTACTGGGGTACTAAATGAATCTTCCGAGCATGTGCAATTTTCAGGTGTCACGAGTGGTGACCAAAAAACAACCATTGCAACCAAGCCATATCTTTCGGCGGACAGCATGGGGGTTAATCACGGCATTACCAATAAAGCATTTGATGATTACATTCAATCTGGCATCCAACATGCAAATGAACCATTGTTAAGAAGCATTCTGCAGAAAGCAGGAGCTACTTATCCGCGGCGCGACGCGATTGATGCAAGAATTGTAGCGGAAGTTGAGCAAGGTATGGGAAGATATATTAACACGGAGCACGAGGTCGGCGGATATATTTCGGACTTTGGTGTTGTAGAAGAACAGCGTGATACTCAATTTGACACGAATCTAAATGGAATTGACGACAATTGGGAAAAGAAGCAAAAGATCTGGGACATCAAGGATGCGTATAAAACAGTAACGGGAAGCGGTTATACCTGGCTTGAACTTTATATTAACGGTCTAGTTGATATGAATCACACGCCTGAAAACCCCGATGCTAAACTTTTGGCACCAGACAATAATGCTCAATATGCAGCAGGGGAAGATATCGAAGTAAAGATCAAGCCTTCAACCAAACACGGGAATAAAATTAATAAAGTTTCTGTATTTAATGGATCTGAATATCTTGGGGATGCTGTGAAAAAAGGCAGCACATACACGTATACAATCAAGGGCTTAGAGGATGCTTCATACTATATATCTGCAAGAGTGATTGATACGAAAGGAAATGAGACACAAACCACTGCTGCTAACATTCATGTTAATGCTAATTCCACTGCCCTTTCTAGGGACGGCTGGACTTCTGCGGATATCGGCAACCCGGACATTAACGGATCAGGGATATTAGAAGATAATGTGATTACTGTTAAAGGTAATGGAAAGCTTGGAATAAGTGAAGGTAGCAAGGAACAATCTGAGATGAACAATGCCGCCAAAGACGACTTCCACTTCGTCTATAAGGAATTAGATGGAGATTTGGAATTCACCGCAAAACTGGACGAGATTGGTTCTGTTGACAATCACGCCTTCACAGGTCTAATGATTCGTGATGACTTGAATGAAGACAGTGCCACCGCGGCCCTTGGTCTCTCCTTTGTGAAGATCTTTAAGCAAACCAGCTGGTCATCCTATCTGGCAGGAAGAAACGATACAGGTGGAAAATTCGACGAAATGACCGAAACTTTAGACAGCCCTTCTGCTGCAGAAAAGGCTGGTATACAACTCATTGCGGACATTCCATTCAAAATTAATGGTGCTACACAAGGCTATTGGCTCAAACTTGGCCGTAAGGGAGATACGTTCTATGCTTACGGATCCACCAACGGAAAAGATTGGACACAGATTGGCGAGCGAACAATCGTGATGCAAGGTTCCATATATGTTGGATTCGCTGTTGACAGCAATGATGTTGCCAATAAGATCGAGCGACTTAACTTTGCAAAGTTCTCTAATATTACGCTGGAGAATAGCTTTGATGAGACACAACTTTTAACAAATGAGCAACAATAAACATAATTAACAACATTTTATGCGTATATCTTTCTTAATCAAGAACAACCCAGCCTCCGTTTTTGCAGAGGCTGGGTTGTTCTTGATTTTGTAACTGTATGTTATATCTTCTCATCTATTCTTGGCTTATCTAGGTTACATTCTGGATCTGGAACCATATCTAACTGAGCGAGCTTCATTAAATAATAGCACTCTTCGCGGAGCATATGATCAGGCATGAATTATAAGGATATCTTAAGAATAATAACTACTAACCGCCATCTCTGGTCTATGTAAATCTATTATTGTATGGATGTCCTTTAAAAAGTAAAACGAATTGTAAAACCTTGTTCTCTATAAAACGCTGCCTTTCTTCTGAACCTCATATACTCATTCCAATTAGACTCTAACAAATATGTATCAATAATTATCGATTTTCCACTTCTCTCAGATCCCTCATCTTTACTCTCCTCCATGTAGTGACTGATTATTTCATCCATTATTTTTTCGCCGTCACACGTATCCTGTGAACCATTTTCTAACGTTATATAATAACCTCTTTCAATATTTTCCCACACGCTTCTTATCCCTCAATTCACTCTCTACACTATTTTCGATATCAATTCTAACATAATATTGGATTGTTGAAATTTTGGTTGTGACGACGATTTTTCTAGATGATCATTTCATAAAGATCAATCGAAAATTAAAGTATCTAACGTTTGTTGACTATAGTATCAAGTTTGTTATCTGGAAGTATCAAATCCACTTCTTATACAATGGAACTAATAAGTACACTGCAAGCGACATAACACCGGAAGGAGAGACAGTCATGAGTTCTAAAGCCGAATCAACAGTTAAAAGAAAGCGCTTACGTTCGCGTTGGCACAAACAGGATACGGAACTAACCCTCTTGGCGCTGCCAACAACGATTTGGTACATCCTGTTTAGTTTCTTACCGATGTTCGGAATCATTATTGCCTTCAAAAACTTCAAGATTAGTGGCGGTTTCCTCAGCAATGTGTTTAACAGTCCCTGGATAGGCTTCAAAAACTTCGAGTTTCTATTTAAGTCAAATGATGCTTGGATTATTATTCGAAATACGATCGGTTACAATATTATCTTTATCATTCTAGGCATCGTGCTGCCCGTTCTATTCGCAATTATGATCGGACTTCTACATAGCCGGAAAGCAAGTAAAGTCTATCAGACTATGATGTTCCTCCCCTACTTTCTATCATGGGTTGTCGTATCTGCTGTAGGCTGGGCATTCCTCAGTTTTGATAAAGGGATTGTGAATCAAATGCTCGTCAGTATGGGCAGCGACCCTATTAACTGGTATATGGAGCCACAATATTGGCCTTACTTTCTGATCCTCTTAAATGTCTGGAAAGGTTTAGGCTATGGAATGGTCATTTATCTGGCAACCATAACGAGCATTGACAGCACCTATTATGAAGCCGCTGTGATTGATGGTGCATCCATCTGGCAGCAGACGAGATTTATAACACTCCCTCTACTCAAACTGGTAATCGTCATGATGTTTATTTTGTCTGTTGGACGAATCTTCTATACAGATTTTGGCTTATTCTATCAGGTCACGCGAGATTCCAACTCTCTCTTTAACGTCGCTACCACAATTGATGTGATGGTGTATAAACAACTGAAATCAGCAACAGTGGGAATGGCATCTGCTGCTGCATTTGTTCAGTCTGTTCTTGGATGTGTAACTATTCTGGTCGCTAACTGGATTGTTCGCAGAATTGATCCAGATAGCGCGATGATGTAAGGAGGTCAGAGCGATGACACAAAAATCCACCTATGAGACGGGCCTTGATAAATTTAACCGTACCAACAAAATCGTTAACTTGTTTTTCAATCTGATCTTTATCATCTTGGCACTGTTATGTGTCATACCCGTAGTCGTTGTTCTATCCATCTCCTTCTCCAGTGAGGCGTCCATTCGAGAGACCGGATATCATCTACTTCCCGTTGCTCTATCCTTAGATGCATATGTCTATATCATCAAGCAGGGAACAATGATTCTCAGAGCGCTCGGCGTATCCGTACTTGTTACCGTCGTCGGAACCGTGCTCGGTGTATTACTTACTACCTCCATGGGTTATGTGCTCTCTCGTCCAAACTACAAACTGAGAGGTTTCCTCACCTGGGTGGTATTCATCCCGATGGTATTCAATGGCGGCTTGGTATCCAGCTACTTCATTAATACGAATCTGCTAGGGTTAAAAGATAGCATCTGGGCACTTGTTCTTCCACTGGCAGTTTCATCGTTCAACGTAATCATCTGTAAGACTTTCTTTAAAAGCACGATTCCCGATGGATTAATCGAATCTGCAGAAATCGATGGCGCGAGTCAACTGCGAATCTTCTTCTCCATTATTCTGCCGATTTCTCTGCCAGTCATAGCAACCATTGGACTCTTTCTCTGCTTTGGTTATTGGAACGACTGGTTTCAATCGATGCTGTACATCGACAACCAGAACCTTTATTCACTCCAAGCACTGCTTAACAGCTTAATGAGTAATGTTGATGCACTGGCCAAGAATGCCGCGAGTATGGGTGTAAGCTACGCCCTCCTCGTCGCAACGATGCCTAAGGAATCCGCCCGTATGGCTGTCGCCATTCTCATTGTACTGCCAGTAGCATTTGCCTATCCTTTCTTCCAGAAATATTTCATTTCCGGGCTAACGGTTGGTGCTCTGAAAGGCTAATGACGAAGTAAGCCAAGTTAACTTGGTTTATGATAGATCACTTTGTACAACTTACAATGATTGAATTCAAAAAGGGGGAATTGGAATGAAGAGAGCGTTAAAGTTCATCTCTACACTGTGTGTACTGACACTCATGTTGACTGCACTGGCTGCCTGTGGCGGCTCGAAGACACCAGCCGATTCAGGTGGATCAACCACGCCAGACACACCGAAGGACAACACCGAAGCTAAGAAGGATATTCCAACTTTGGTCTGGTGGACCATCGGTGGTCAAGTGCCTAATAACTTCAGCAAAGCAATTGATGCGATGAACGAGTATACAGCCGAAAAGATCGGCGTAAAAGTTGATATCAAGGTAGCTAGCTGGGGCGAATGGGATACCAAAATAAATACGATCGTGAATACCGGCGAGCCATTCGACATCATGTTCACGAATAGCGGCAAATACAGCAAGCAAGTTGCTATGGGAGCATTTGCGGATATTACAGACCTCGTCCAAAGCGAAACGCCTGAATTATTCAAATTCATCCCTGAAAAAGTGTGGGAAGGAACAAAAATCGGCGGCAAGTATTACTCTGTCCCAACTTATAAGGATTCAGCACTGACACAGTACTGGGTATTCGATGATAAGTATGTACAAAAGTACAATATCGATATCAATAATATCAAGACGTTGCAAGATCTAGATAAACCATTCCAAGACATTAAAGCTGGTGAAGGCAAAAGCTTCTACCCTCTGCCAATGACACAAGGCGAAGGCTTGAACGGATTCTTTAACAGCTATGACGATCTCACCTTGGGCTTTGCTCCAATCGGTGTAAAAGCTGACGATGCTTCTCGCACGGTTGTCTCAGTTCTCGAGCAACCAGATGTTATGACAAATCTGAAGCTCTTGCATAAGTGGTATCAGGAAGGTATTATCAACCCGGATGCCCCAACGAAAACGGAGAACGATAAAGGCAGACCTTTCTTTGCAGCACAGGCTTTTCCAGGAGCGGAAATCAGCTGGCAAATCAATGACGCTATTGAAAAGTATGATATGTTCCAGCACTATGGACCTATTTATACCACAAGTACGATTCAGGGCTCGCTAAACGCGATATCTGCGAATTCGAAGTATCAAAAGGAAGCATTGAAATACCTCGAATTAGTAAATACAGATCCTAAGCTTCGCAATATGCTTGCATTTGGAGAAATAGGTGTAGACTACAACAATGTCGACGGAGAAAAGGTAATTGAACGTATATCTGATACTTGGCCGCTGGCTGCCTACACGCAAGGTACATTCTTTAATATGGCGGTTACAAAAGGCGCTCCTGAAGATCAATGGGAACAAGTTAAAAAACTGAATGATGCAGCGACCTCCTCCACTGTTCTCGGCTTTGCGCTCGACATCACTGAACTTCAAACGGAAGTAGCGAATTGTCAAGCTGTGTGGGATAAATACAGATATGAAATCATTACAGGCGCATCTGATCCAGAAAAAATGGTTCCTAAAATTACAGCTGAGTTAAAGGCGGCTGGCATGGACACGATTATGCAGGCTGCTCAAGATCAAATTAACAATTATTTTAAGTAAGCTTGAATTCAAACGCATCCCCTAATGGGTCACTATTATGGGATGCTTTTTCTTTATTATCTATGAAGTTTGCTGTTAATCGTGATACATTGAGATATATCAACGCTTATTTCAGCCGACCAGATGCAATTGAGGTGTCGTATGGGATCATTTTTACAAATCAAAATTTATCGTCAAAAGTTTATCGCCTATGTCATTTTTGTCGTGGCCATTGGACTTACAATCGGTATATTGACCAGTGCTATGCTTCTGAATCAATGGGTTGGCAATGCCCGTATCGAAGCGGCTAATGCCTTCGCACGCGTTGAGAATGAACTGCAGTATGATGCTGATCGTATTGAGGCTTATATGCAGCGTATCTATTCCAATCCTGGACTAATGGATGATGCTCGGAGTTTTTTAAGCAGTAGCGCCGAAGGCTATCTTACCAGCAGGCTGAAAAACAGTCATTACTCACAACCTCTCGTTTCCTTTCCGGAAGATGTTAAGACCTACCTATACAGCTGGGCGCAGGGAGATATCACTCAGATTAGTCTTCACAGTACCCAGTATGGTAATGTTGTCCGCTTTAACAACAACGGAATCGCAAGCTTCACCTTCGGAGTTCCGAATATGGATGAAGCCTTCCGTGACACGTTGATGAAGGGATTCGTCTATCGCAAGAAACTATCGGATACAACAATAGGCTCCCATGAATTCGGAGAGCTCCGCTTCTTGGTCAGCAGTGATCAAATCTTTAAATCGGTACAAAATTTTCGACTGGGGAACGCCGCTGCAGTCAGTGCATCCGGCGATATCTACCTCATTGGTAACGGACAGAACCAAGACTTGGTGGAATTATCACGTCTAGCTGCTACGAATGGTCGTAGTCATGGATTTATATCGACAGGTGTTTTGAACCATATCTTTTTCGTCTCGTTTCCATCCACAAAGTTCAATTTTAAATTCGTCAGTATGATTGATTTATCCATGCTAATACGTCAACACGCGGTAACGCTATTCACCATTTTCTTAATCGTGCTTACAGCCATGATATGTGTACTTCTTCTTATTGCATATAATATGCGAGACGATGCCCTCTTCTTACGTCGCATCATTCAATCGATTGGAAGGGTGAAAACAGCAAATTTTACGCCGAACCGCCCTGCTCGCTACCGCCGCAATGAATACGGCATGATCGCCCGGGAATTAGACGATATGATTCAGCAGTTAAATAAGCATATTCGTAATGAATATCTACTAAAGATAAAGCAGCAAGAAACAGAAATGAAAGCGCTTCAACATCAAATCAACCCTCATTTTTTATACAATACGTTAGAGGTTATCCGATCTACTGCTCTAGTGAATCAGGACAGAGATACTGCTGACGCTATTGCGTCATTAGGAGCGCTATATCGAGAGATTGTTAAAAAGGAAAATATCATTTCGATTGGAAGTGAGCTGGAATTACTGAAGAAGTACCTCGAAATTATGGAGTTTAAGTATCCGGAGCGTTTTTATTATCAAGTCAATGTAGAACAATCGCTGCTCTCGCTCCCTACCGTGAAATTTTGGATGCAGCCATTGGCCGAGAATTTCTTCATACATGGCTATAATGCGAATCATGAATTTAATCTGTATGTCGTTAATGGCTTTGAAACAGAAGATCATTATGTATTGGAATTCGTGGACAACGGTCATGGGATTACTGAAGAACGTTTAAATACCGTTCGTAGTACGATGTTCAACCATGATGATACATCTTCAAACAGCATTGGATTACGCAATGTATACACCCGCCTTCACTTCTTCTACGGGAGCGGCTTTTGTATTGAGATTAATAATAATGAAGAAGCTGGAGTCAAAATTTCGGTGCGTCTTTCGAAAGAGGTGATGATGGAACATGTACAAACTGATGATTGTGGATGATGAACCTCAGATTTTGGAGGGAATGAAGCGAATTCTGGATTGGAAGCAATATGGATTTGGCCGAATCGAGACCTGCGAATCTACGGAAGAAGCCATGTCCAAGGTTATAGACTTAATGCCCGATGTTGCCATTTTCGATGTTTGCATTGGCAAGCAATTCGGATATGATGCGATCCGCCGACTCAACGAAATACAAATCCCTACAAATTACATCATCATGAGCGGTTATAGTGAATTTAAATATGCCCAGGAAGCCATTCGTTGTGGCGTCAAAGACTATTTGCTCAAGCCTGTCGACCGCATTAAGTTGCAGCAAGTCATTGAGAAGATCATCGTAGAAGAACTTGGTGGTACGGTTGATAATATGAGTAGCGATCACTTGAACAAAGATCCAGTACTGGGCGTTAGCTATGACAGTTTATCCAAACTGGTTAACCGCATTCTGCTGATGATCAAGACAGAATATACCCAGAACATAACCTTAAAATCAGTAGCAGAGCGTTTCCAGATGAACAGCACTTACCTTGGACAATTATTCCTTAAAGAAACAACTATGAAATTTTCAGAGTATCTGATGGCTTATCGAATGCTCCTTGCACAGGAACGAATTCAATCGACAGATGAAAAAATATCCTCCATTGCGTTTTCGGTCGGCTATAACAATCTCAATTATTTCTATACCCATTTTCACGGTTTCTTCGGAAAATCCCCTTCTGATCTTCGAGGAAAAGGTTAACAACGACACAGTTAATAGGAGGATCTCAATGGTTAAGCACCCAAGAAACAGACGCATCTTGATGGCCATCAGTCTTATATTACTGCTCACATCATATACAACCGGCTGCTTCACACAACCTAGAGATAACGACGATCCTTTTGATGGTGAGACGGTAAACCTTATTTACTATACAATTGGAGAGCCTGACAAAGATCTTAAACTCGTCAATGATAAGATCAATGAAATCATAGCCCCAAAAATCGGTGTGACGATTACCTATATCAAGGTTGGCTGGCAGGAGTATGAAGATCGGCTAAACACGCTTATATCGGCGGAAAGCCCGTTTGACATCGCTTATGCACCCGATTATGCAGCCACAGCTATGCGCGGTGCATGGTTGAGACTTGATGACTACCTAACTGGCATGGGCAAAGAAATGTACGACACCATTGACCCAACCTTTTGGCAAGGAGTACGTATGAACGATGGCAGCATATACGGCGTACCAACCAATAAAGAATTAGCCGTCCGTGATCATTGGATGTACCCCGCTTCCATCGTGGAAAAGTACCAGATCGACATCACCAAGTACAATACACTGGAATCGCTTGAACCATTGCTCCAGATGATTAAACAGGAAGAGCCAGCATATACTCCTATGGAATTGGATCGGGATTCACATAACTTCTTCGCACTTTATGGTTATGAATATATCATGAATCATAAAGTGCCTTTGATGATAAAATCACTGGACACGGGTGCGCAGGTCATCAATATTTTTGAGACAAAAGAAGCTGGGCAGGTATTGAATACATTACGACGTTATTACATAGCAGGCTTCATTAATAAAGACGCCGCACTTCGTGAGCCTGGAGGACTTAGACGGGGAGCTAAAGTGTTCTGGAAGTCTTCAGGAGGTGGTCCACTCCCAGAAACATCATGGAGTAAAGATCGCGGCTACAAGATTGTAGCGAACCCTGTCACCCCTACAACCGTCACCACGGAATCCGTCCGTGGAGGTATGATGACGATAAACGCTAACACCAAGCATCCGATCGAATGTATTAAATTCCTGAATTTACTCAATACAGATCCTGAGATTCGTAATTTATTCAACTATGGGATTGAAGGTGTGCACTACACACTAGACGAACAAGGACAAGTCGATCTCATTACAGACAAAGACAAAGATGGCCAACCGATCCCGGATACCCCTGCAAGCAGCTATTCAGGTGTGCAATACACACAGGGAAATTGGTTTATTCTGAAAACCATGGGCGGCGATAACCCCGACCCCCTCGACAAATGGGATCAGTTCCGTAATTATAACGCTGGAGTCATCAAATCAACCATCCTTGGATTTACGCCTGATCTAACTAATTTATCTACTCAAATCGATAAGATAGAAATGATCTGGAAGAAGTATTATCCTAGTCTCATGACTGGCTCTGTCGATGTTGATTCGATCCTACCCAAGTTTAACAAGGAACTCAAACAAGCTGGTATAGACGATGTGCGACGGGAAGTGCAGAAACAGTTGGATGCTTGGCGGACAAAAGGAGAGTAAGTCCTACCTTCCCTTTCATCCACGGCAGCTAACTCCTCTGAGTCATTGTCGTCTTATGAGAAACTCACAATGAATGAAGCGGGAGATTAATGTTTTATGGACATTTCAAAAAAACTAAGAATTAAAGCTTTACAAGACCGTTTAGATGAGCATTTTGAACATGAGGTATTAAATATTTTAAGTGGGCAAGCGATGTTTGAAGAATTCAGTTCTCAGCAATTAATGGGAGAAAGTGATTACATACCCTTTAACGAGGCAATGTGTGTACATGAGACTACGAGATCAATTTTTAGCGACGAGTTCAATAAGGTTCGATCAAAGGGGCATCAAGTATCATTAAGTGAATATGCATCTATTACCCTTGCCCCACTTGAAAACCTATTTTCTAAAAAGTATCCATGCATCGTTCTCTGGTTCGGTGAGGATATGTTCTGTCAGATGAATTTAATAACCGTTTTAGCCTATTTAGAACAAGTAGCATTTGAAGGAACGGTTTATTATCATGCCGTGAGAGAACAAACATACGATGTGAAAGAAACCGAGATTATTCTAGGTAACTATCAGGATATATACGAAGCCGTACTATGTCAGCATCGATTACCCGATGTAGAGACCATACCTGTTATGTATCAAGGTATCACAATGTATTTAGAATGGTTGCAAAAGGATAACGATATCACTAGATATATTCGGGACCATCAAAATCAACCTGAACATGAACTGATCCAAAGCTTACTGCATCTCTTCCCTCATTATGGATTAGGAGATACTCAATATATAGAGTTGATCAAGGCATCGAAGAATCAGAAAAAGTAACTTGCGCTCTTCTCAAATACTTGCATTATTAATACAAAGAAGCCGCCAATTTGGCGGCTTCTAAAATAGACAGTCATTAGGTATATCTAGAATATGCTTTATTTGTTGCTATCTACCGGAATCGATATGCTCTTATTATAAGTTTTAATATAATAAAAACCGTCTATCAACAAGAATTCAGGTTGGTCCGTTGTGTTAAAAGAATAGGTCTGCTCCCACAAAATATTTCCATTTTGTAGATCCCATTGGCGTGAGCTAGAAATCGATGAGACAGGAACTTTTTTGCCACCAGCTTGAATGGATAAATGTTCTGTTTCAGGAATTGTAAATTGTTTTCTTGCGATAACAATATCATAGCCAGTTTCCGTTTTTGTGACACTTCGAATCCATACCTTTTGATCACCGATTTTGAAGGATTGATCGGATGGTGAGGCTAGGGAGATGGGTTTTTCTACTTTCTGAAATCCAGCGGACGTTTCAAGTACCAGTTCAATAGTCTCAATCTTGTCTGTTGGAAACACATCAAATTCAAGTTCATATCCCGGAGCGCCCGTTTTAGTGAGATAACCCGATCGCCCTCCCCAATACTTCACTTCTGTACCATTGACATAAAGCTTAGTTTTACCAAAAAACATCGGATATCCGCCGTTTCCATTCAACTCATAGTGCCCTTTTACTATGGTTGAAGAAGGAGAAGCCGTAATGGAATCATAATGTATAGACCCCTGATCTACAGAAATGGACTTTGAAATATCCTCTTTTATGATACTATTCATCGCTTTATTCGCTTCAAACTTGAAGGAGATCGGATATAATGCCTGTTCCCCATTATCTAGCGACTCACTGAATGTAACCGTTAATGTTCTGGAAAATGGACTAACCGGTTCAAATTTATATACTCCCTCGTAATGTGTCTCGTTTTTCCGATCAAAATTGCCATACCCTTCTTTCGGATATGAATCAGTTAAAAATCCTTTGATGTTGTCAACACTGTAGCGCAAACGGAAGTATTCATCATCATTAGATACTGAGCCTGTAAGACGATCAATGGTGTAATACATTAACATTCCGTTATCGTCAGCAATAACCCCATTAATTGTAATAACCGTCCCATCATCCAGGGTTGTGCTTTTATTGACGGTTTGTCCGTAACCTTTTTCTGCAACTTCTGTAAAGCTAAGAGAAGACAACTCGTTTCTACTAAGCAGCTTATCTCCATAATAAGCTAATGCAGGATATTGATACGTACCTACAATTAGAAGGAGTGCAGCAGCTGCAGATGCAAACCATGTCAACTTTCGGCTTTTATTCTTTTTCTTAACTGGAACTTGTCCAAGTGCACTACGAAGTCTGTCTTCGAGCTCTAACGGAGCCTTGAGCATATTCATTGTCTGCTTGCGCTCCTCTAATGTCTCCTCGATCGCTCTCATAACGGTCACCTCCGAGTATGGATTTCAGTTTTCGTATTCCTTGAGAAATTCTTGATTTAGTTGTACCTAGCGGTACGCCTGTCATGTCTGCAATCGTCTGGTACGGAAGATCATGAACATAACGAAGTTCGATCGCCTCTCGCTGCAGTCCTGTAAGTTGAGACAACAGTATTTGGATGTCTATATCCGACTCTGTAGAGCGATATGGATTATCGTCAGATAATTCAGCAATCGATGATTCTCCCTCATCTTCCAGTGGGAGATAACGTTCTTTTTTACGTAGTAATGTTTTGCACCGATTCACGAGAATGGTTTTGCTCCAGCTGTAGAAAGCTTCATTCTTCTGTAATTGATCAATCTTTTCATAAAGCGTAACAATCATATCTTCCATTGCGTCGAGCGCATCATGTTGATTTCCCATATATGTATACGCAAGTCGATAATAAGCATCCTGATCCGCTAAGATGAGCTGTAACAATGCTTCTTTGTTGCCTTTTTTAGCTTGTTTGACAAGTCGCTGTACATTCATGTTCTCCCCCCTTTCATAGATAAGAGACTGTAGAAGCTGTAAAAGTTCATTTTGTACTAAAAAATGTTTACAGCACCTTCTATAAACCAAAAAAAGGAGCAGTGCCGTAGCATACTCCTTTGTTAGAAATCGCTATTCTCCGTCTATATGTCTTTCCTTGAAAACAAATATACCGTTAAGAAATAAGAAGTTATGAATAACAATAGGATACCACCTGGAATAAGCAGCAACGTTTGATTACTAAAGACATCTGTCTGATGAATCATAAATATAAATGAAGCTGCGGGCTGTGCCAAGATAATTAAAGCTACCATAAATACGGCATTTATAATTCCAGCACCCTTTTTACTTAATGCGTAAAAAAGTGGCATATAGATAGAAATTAAAACCAACACAATTCCTACTGAGATCATTATGGCTAGTACTGAATTGTCTGGCTTATTAAGCTGTGGGAATACCAGTTTCACGATCCAGTGAATCCCGTAAGAAGCTAAAACCCCGAAAAGTGTATATATGATCGCTGTTATGTATTTGGCTTGCACAATCTGTTTACGGCTTACGGGCAATGTGACTAGAAAATGGTGATGATAATTTTTAATATCGATCATCGTAATTAGAATAACAGAACCGAAAGCTGTATAGATACCTACAAAATAAATGGATAATTCGCTTTTTGGAATAAAAGCCAAACTGAATACTGCCAGATAGAGAGCAACCGTCCATAGCGAGCTTTTTAAAGCGATAAAGTCTTTACGAAGCAAATTAAGCATGTACTCGTCCTCCCTTGGCGGTAAAATACATAATATCTTCTAAGGAAGGTTGATCCATAATGGCATAATTGCCAAACAACATTTCAGCTTCTTTCTTGTTATCGACTAAGCCTTCAAAGCCAACCGAAGTCTCGCGAATTCCGATGAATTTTTTTCGAATATCCGAGTCCAGCAGCTCTTGATCACCCTTCACAATAGCATATTTCTCAAGTAGATCTTCTTTCGCTTCATTAAATATGAGCTTTCCTCGATTTATAAAGGTGATGTAATCAGCAATGCGGTCTAAATCCGTCGTAATATGGGTCGAGAAAACAATCGTGTTTCTTTCATTTTGCATCATCTCCGCTAGCACATCGAGCAGCTCTCTTCTAAAGATCGGGTCAAGACCAGAGGTTGGCTCATCCATAATTAGAAGCTCAGCCTCATGCGATAATGCGATAGCAAGAGAAAGCTTGATCTTCATCCCCTTAGATAAATCTTGAACTTTTTTCTTTGGTGACAATTCGAATTGTTCAAGGTAGCTCTTAAACTTGTTTACGTTCCAATTCATATAAAAAGGCTCGATCATATTCATGGTGTCACGAATCGTTAAATGCTCGTAATAAAAACAGTCATCCGAGACAATACCGATGCGCTGCTTAATGTCAATTTCATGTTTAGGCATTTCACAGCCAAGTATTTTTATACTGCCAGAGTCAGGATGAATCATACCTAGCATCATCTTGATCAAAGTACTTTTGCCAACACCATTCGGACCAATGAGACCTGTAATATAACCCTGTTTCACATCCAAGGATATGTTATCTACTTTAAATAAAGGGTATGACTTTGAAAGATTACGTAATTCAATCGCATTCATGGAGACTGTTCCTCCTCAAATAATAGTGTCAGATGCTCGATTACTTCTTGCCTAGTCAAGCTTAATTCCTTGCTATCACGAATGATATCCATCATTTTCTCTTCCAATCTCTTCATACGCTGCTCCCGAATAAACTCTTTAT
The DNA here is from genome assembly GCF_042666275.1 of Paenibacillus sp. GCM10028914. Lineage (NCBI taxonomy): Bacteria > Bacillati > Bacillota > Bacilli > Caryophanales > Paenibacillaceae > Paenibacillus > Paenibacillus sp. GCM10028914. Next base: position 281,035 of record NZ_JBHTFO010000015.1, on the reverse strand, counting down.
TGGCCCCGGATACGAAAGAACCCTTTCCTACAACTGAGTCAATTAGCTTCTCTTTCTCCAGCTCTTCATAAGCGCGCTTTGTTGTAATCACACTGACTTGCAAGTCTTTGGCAAGCTGCCTAATGGAGGGAAGGCTATCTCCTGCACTCAATTCACCACTTAAAATGCTCTGTCTAATCTGATTCATAATCTGTATGTAAATGGGATCGCTTGATGCGTTGGATAATATAATTTTGATGATTCTTCACCTCGATAGTGAGTGTTATTTGAGTATATACCGTATATATATAATATATACACTTGGTGAATGGAAGTCAATTCATAAAAATCGAGCCTAATAACAAATTTCAAAACAACATAAAAAAGCCACAAGGTATAAATTAGAACCTCATGGCTTAGTTCATATTCTGTTATTGAGTTCGTGCAGGGATGAATTACCCTAGACCTGTATTATGCTGAAATGAAGTCAATTTGTTCTACGATATTATCTAATACTGAATTGATATCCGCATAACCATAGTAACGAACATAGATGACAACTTTTCCTTTCGAAGCAAATACTTCTTTAAAACCAACTTCCTCATGAATCACTAAATGATCGAGGCCTTCATGCTTTGTTTCAACATATGTATCAGCGCTATATTCATACCTGTATCTCTTTATTAAATCAGTTATTAGATTATCCGCCAAAGCTGGTACACGCAACTGAAAAAGCCTTGTATAAATACTAGGGGAATACTCGCCACTGCCATCCCTCCACATTTCTCCGGGAACAATCCCGCTTTCATCTGATTCATATTGAACTGGTGCTAACAGGCTCCAACTATATGTATATCGGTTGCCCCAATCAACATTGTCTCTAATATGTGAGGATTCTTGCCGAACCAAGTTAGGATTCTGCTCTACATCTGCTAATCTTACAATCGGTAAACCGACGCTTGCTTCTGGCAATGTCTTCACATAACCTTTTGCAAGCTGCGTGAATGGAAGTAAAGCACTCAATCCAACAACGATTGTAAACACTAAAGCAATAATAGAATTTATTCGATGGTGCAACTTCCATGGAGCCCGATGATTAATTGGTTTTCCTTCAATAAGATTTTTTCGCAAAGTACGAATAGATATGGCTGCCTGTAGTGAAGTATAGGCCTGAAATCCAAAGAAAATGGTTAATATCGTTTGTTGAATGGCCATCCCTTCGACCAATACAAAAGTAGGTGTTCCATTAAGAAACCAAGTAGCGAACAACATACCGCTCATTAAGATAATTGCTATAGCAAACATAACAGCACTAGAGGCTAATTTCTTGTCCAATTCCCTTAGTGTAAAAGATTGCTCAGCAGGGTCTGTATGCAGCTCTGGTGCATCAAGCTCAACAGGTGATGAAAACACTTGAAAGTATTGATAGCCGGTCACATAATCCCATCCACTATCCGCATACATCTCGATCTGTTCTGGAGTAAGCTTCTTATTCAATGATACATCTATTCGGTATCTCATTTCTCTCGGTTCACCTTTTACAAAATGAGCAAAAAAGAGCCCCATCTTTTTTAGATGAAATCCTCTTGCCGCCATATCTGTAAACCAGCTTTCGTGCTCACCAATTCGCCAATAATCACTTGGACGAAGTTTACGAACTGACTTATTCATTCTCAGCACCTACCTCTAATATATATCCGTCTTGGATCATGGACTTTAAACGAGCGTACTCTATACGCAGAGCTTGTTCTCCATCAGGTGTAATTTGATAGGTTTTTCTTCTGCCGTCATCTTCCGCTAATAAAATCAGGCCGTCTTTTTGCATCCGGGAGAGTACTCCGTAAAGTGTCCCCGGCCCCATTTTTAATCTGCCATTCGATACTTCTGTGATTGCATGCATAAGCTGATACCCATGGTTGGGATGCATTAATGCCAGCAGTACATAGTACATTGCTTCAGTCATTGGTCCCCCATTATATGCCATTACTACATCCCCTCTTTTGCTATTCAAGATATTATGCGTCACGATATATCGCATGACATAATAATACTTCGTATAATACCGTTTTGTAAATACGAAATAATAATTCATTATGTAGAAACAATGACGCAACAAAAAAATAACCATGAGTCATCAATAGCTTATGACCCATGGTTTTATAAACTTCAACCTCTTTTTTGTCTTGAACACAGAGTCCTTTACAGACCGAACTACATTTCCATAGCTCCAAGGTGTAGCTCTTCTAAAAAAACTATCTAATCCGGTTCTAGCATTATCAACTCCAAGGCTCCAGATGTAGATTCCAAGGTAGCGTATTCCAAATATGATCGGGATTCGCTAGCTGATCATGGATCATACTTAAATGTTGTTCCGTATAGTCATCATCCAGTTCTTTTCGCCAAAATTGACGCCCAATGATAAAAGCTGAGCCAAATTCCTCCCAGCTGGAGTATGCACTTTGAATTTGAATTGCATTTTGCATAAGATGAGCCCATGCTTGTTCGTACGTTATATATCCAACTTGATAACACAGATGGCAGATAAAGGCTGACCTCCCTGCATCCCAGGCAAGTATTTCTGAAGGTGGGAGAAATGGATAGTACCTTTGTACAACTTTCATTTCAGCAATATGATGTTTATCTTGAAGGGACTGGATATACTCGTCCTGCTGTTTCGGTGTCAAGATGGAGATCATTCGTCTCAAATGATTAAATTCAGTACGATGACCTCCTCTTTCCCCTAGGAAATTCAAAGCACGAAAAGTCGATTGTTCGTCTGTTACATCCCAGCTATCGTCTAGAATTTCATTTTTAATAATTTCTGGATTTTCCCCGCAAGCTTCCATATCATAGTCATACTCAAACAAAAATCCATTCCTTCTAAGAAGGATATCGCCTGCTGCTAGTGCCCAAACCTGTCGCTCATTTAATTTTGTATTCATTCTCTATCACGACCCCTGGAAGTTCTAATTGAAGCTGCTCATCGTCAAGAATATTCGGAAAATCCAAATATCTTGTTGGCTTCTTCGTGTATTTGAATGTCATAAATCCCATTTTGGCAAATAATCGGTTTCGCTTCTCGAAGTGCTCTTCCATCGCTCTTAACCGATCCATATAATCCGGATGTCCCGGTCTTTCATTAAGCGCCTCCCTTGTCATATCCATACCGCCATGATAATCACCCGTATGGAATAAAGCCAGACCATAATAACTGCTTATATCCCCTCTCAGCCCTAGGTTATAAGCTGTTTTGAAGAATTTGACCGCATCTTTATATCGCAAAACTTCCATCATGTACAATCCGCTATAGAAAAAGATGTATGGATCCGTATGTTCGTTGGACTTGTTGTCAAAATATGCTATCAGAGCTTTGTCTAGCGCTGTCCATTGCTTAAGCTCAGCATGTACTCTTACGATCTGAAGCTGTGTCCATGAACAGTGTTCATCGATTTCAAGCGATTTCCGCAGATAAATCAGTGCCTTATCAAACTCCCTGGTTGCTAGGAAAGCGGCAGCATATTGTTTAATGTAGATCTTAAGATTACTCTCATCTGCAAAATGCAATAGTTCCTCTGTTTTCAAATAATGTCTGGCTGCATCCTCCCACTTATTAAAGTGCATGAAACAGTTAGCCTTTATAAGATACGCATAAAAAACAGAGGGCTCACCTTCGAGATCATAAGAAAGATATTCATTCATTAAATCGATGGGCGCCTCGTACTCTTTCAGATGATAATGTGCAAGAGCATTGTAATAATAAATCATAATGGGATAGTCATCACATTCAAGAACGGTCTGAGCAATATCCAGCACCTCGTGGTATCTCGCTGTATTCAATAGCGCACAAGCATAATAGGTATAATCAAACCCATTAATATAATCATCTAATTCAGCATGTCTATAATGCTCAAGAGCCTCATGACAATGTCTCATCTCCGTAAGACATTTGGCAGCTCCTAAGTAGTACAAGCGGTTATTCTCCTGTTCAAGAGCCTGTTTGAAATATGAAAGTGCTCTATCGTAATTCTCTAATGCAAGCAATGACTCTGCCATATAGTAAAGGGCATCTAGATGGCCCGGATTGAGAGACAGAATTTCCTCATACTTGCTAAGAGCAGTATCATAATGGGATTGATCATATGAGATTTTGGCTTCAAGATATAGTCGTTCCTGTCGAAATGCCTGCTCATTACCAGATAGTTTACCCGCTAGAAGATAATAATGCTCTGCTTCCTCATACTGTTCTCGCTCACCTAAAAGCTTGGCCAATTGACTGCACTCCAATAACGATAACTCCCCAGCTTTCTCCAGATGTTTAAGTGTTGTGATGTAATGTTCATACTGATTGGTTTCATAATACATTTCAGCAAGCAGTTTCAAACTGAATAGATGTGCTTGGTCCGATCCTTTAGACATGTAACGCTGAATATGCAGATCTAGATCCCGATTTAATTTAAGGAGCTGCATACGGGAAATCATATTCCAGGATTCCTGCTTTGTAATTTGTGAGTAGAGCAGTATTGCTTCGATTTCTTTACCTATCTGAACAAGGCAAGCAGCTTTTCCTAGGAGAGCTTCAATAGGATGTTCATGATGAGCAAGAATACGATCGTATAAATCTAGCGCTTCTTCGTTACGTTTCAGTTTGGATAACATGTGGGCCAAATGCTGGATATTATTCATGTCCTCCGCGTTCAACATATATATCCTTTGGTAAGTCTTTAGCGCTTCACTCCAGTTCCCTCTTCGCAACCAATACTCGCCCATCAATCTATATATCTCTATGTCATCCGGTATTAGCTCAGCAGCCTCCATGAGAAATTGCTCCGCACTTTCGAGATCACCATAGGATAAAGCCTGCCTAGCATTAAATTTACAGGATAGATAACGGTCTATATCATCTGGTAACTGAACATGCTCCGCGAAGCTGTAATCCATATCCCAATACGGAGTTAGCTGCATCATAATATGATCAACGTAAGCTTTAGAGAAATGCTCTTGAAGCTCCAGCTCCATGTGGCTCCAGAAAAATACCTCATCAAACATTCTCCATATATATCCCGGCGACCAAGGCCTGTCCATAAACAATCTTAACAACTCAAATCCTAAACGATAGCGTAATTCGATTCCTTCATAACGATCGTCTTCAAGTAGTTCTCTCCAAGACTCAGGATTAATCCGACTTTTAATATCATCATAATTCCCCGCTGTTTTGTGTAAAAAATCTAAGATCAGCCTTTCAGTTGGGCCTAGAGGAGTATCATCATATTCTTCTTCCTCAATCGGAAGTTGTTCGTAAACTTGTTGATTTGCAAAATCGTTTTCCATTTCGTTTTCAAAAGCTGGCATGCTAAACGAATCAGTCTCATCCTGTGAATGCTTCGCATAATCCAATGCTGACTCGTATGCCGAACGAAGCATCTGAAACCCTTCCGGATCTTCTTCCGGATGATAGATCTTCAACTTTGCAGCATAGGCTCTCTTTAATAGAGTACGATCGCTTGTTGGCTCGATCCCCAAGTAGTCCCATATACCTATTCTCATAATTCTCTAAACCTCTCCACTTCTTCCAGCCATTCTTTGAAGTCCTTGGCGGCAGCGCGGATTTCTTTTTCTTTTTGACTATTTAATACACCTTCAAACTGTCTCAGCACGATACTGATATGTTCGCGGAAGTTACCGAGAGACTCTTCATATAAACGTTCCGCTTTAGCGATGAGAAGCTTTATTTCCATTCGTTCTCGCGGATGAATTTTAATAGCAGACAACTCCTTGAATCTCTGCTCAATTTGCTCTTTGGAGAACTGTCCCGGATTCTCTTCAAATATAACCTGCTTCTTGGTTTTGGTTGATACTACACATGTTTCAACCTCAAGAATACCGTTAATATCATAAGTAAATCTGATATCTACGGCTTGTTCGTGCTTTGGCCCCACAGGCAATTCGACTTCGAATTCACCAAGCTTTATATTGTTCATGGTCAATCTGCTTTCCCCTTGGTATACAGCGATCGTTAATACCTTCTGACTGCTCTCAATCGGGTAATACGTTTGAACTTTACTTACAGGTACCACGGAATTCCGCTCAATGATTGGACTGAAATGTCCCGAATCATAAGTTCCCTTTTCATTTTCTACGGCTACTCTGATGCCGAGCGTGTAGGGACATACATCGGTTAGCACGATATCATTCAGCATCCGATTCCTCGCTTTCATGCCAGCTTGAATAGCCGCACCAATCGCAACGGATTCATCAGGGTCGATGTGAGCGGAAGCCAGACGTCCAAACATTTTAGCAATAAATGAAGATATAATCGGCATTCTTGTTGCGCCGCCTACCAGTATGATGGCATCTAATTCAGCAGGTCGTACTGCTGCGTCTCTGATTGCTCTTTCAATTGGCTGTCGTAACCGATGCAACAGCGGCTTCGTTAACTCCTCAAACTGAGTGGAACTCATTGACAATGGTTTCAAGTGTTCCTGAGAAGGGATTTCAATTGTTGCAGTCTTCCCTTGAGACAACGAGCGTTTAGCGATTTCCGCCTGTTTCCTGATCATGCCCATGATCTGGACATTTTCTTTATCGACTATGCCATCATCCTGCAGATTTATGTATTCTTTGATCACCAAATCTGTAAAGTCTTCTCCGCCTAAAAAATTATCACCAGCCACCGCCTGTACTTCCATTAAATCTTCAAATCTCTCAAGAATAGACACGTCAAATGTACCGCCGCCAAGGTCAAATACTAGAAAACGCGTGTTCGGATCTTCTAAATGAAGACCATAAGCAACCGCAGCTGCGGTAGGTTCATTAATCAACCGCTCTACTTTCAATCCTGCCAATTGTCCTGCACGTTTTGTTGCATTCCGCTGAGTATCATTGAAATAGGCAGGAACACTAATCACCGCCTCTGTCACCGTTTCGCCAAGAAAAGCTTCAGCATCCTCTTTTAGAGCTCGTATAATAAATGACGATAAGTCCTCGGGAGTGAATTCATAATCTCCTAACTGGAACGTTTTATTCGTACCCATATATCTCTTAAATATGGATACAGTTAAATGAGGATGGCTTACCAGTCTCTGCTTAGCAACCTCTCCAATGAGTATCTCTCCATCCTCACCAACACTTATTATAGACGGTGTTAGATGCATCCCTAGTGCGTTGGGAATAACTTTTACACCTTGTTCTGAATATGCAGCAACTACACTGTTTGTTGTTCCCAAATCGATTCCTATAATCGTCATCAAAATTCCTCCAGTACCTTTCATTCAACATCCAAAGAGTCTCCTAAAATCAAAGACATATAATGTTTTATCGGTTCTTTAGTCCAGGTTCTAAATATCTATATCCTTTTAGGTAAGTATAACTTACTTCCTTATCCTATTATCGATAATCATAAAAAAAAGCCGCGATTTCGCGACTTTATCCACCAATAAAAGACATGTTAATCTTCTTTCGATTTGAGGCTGCAATTTGTGCTCGTTGATCCGAATAACGATCAGTTCTGCCTTCCCATACACTGCGTATGAACGCTATAATTTCTTCATCCTGATAATCACCTCGGAGCATATCTCGCAGATTATGGCCTGTCGTAGCAAACAGACAAGTATAAATGCTGCCATCGGATGATATACGTGCACGCGTACATGAGGAGCAGAAAGATTCTGAAACCGAAGTAATAAACCCAACCTCTGATGAGTTGTCTTTATAACGATAGCGCTTGGCTACCTCCCCAAAGTATAGAGGATCAACAGGTTCAAGTTCATATTGTGAGTTTAATATATCGAACATTTCACGTCTTGAGACTACTTTTTTATAACTCCAGCCGTTATCATTACCTACATCCATAAACTCAATAAAACAAAGCGTGATACCTCGTTCTTTGAAATAGGCGGCAAGCGGCAAGATTTCTTGCTCATTAACGCCTTTTTGAATCACAGTATTTACTCTTATTTTAAAACCCATATTTTTCGCCAAATCGATATTGGATAATATAATCTCAGGTGAAACCCCTCGACCGTTCATCTTAGCAAACAGATCAGGATTCAGCGCATCTAGACTTATATTTAATCTTCGTAATCCCGCTTCATATAAACGATCCGCATATTGCTTCAATAAAAGACCATTTGTAGTCATACCGATATCCTCTATACCTTCAATACGTATCAGTTCACGAATGAGCGGAGCCAAGTCACGACGCAAGAGCGGTTCACCACCGGTTATTCGAAGTTTCTTAACGCCTAATGAAGCAAACATCCGTGCTACTCGCGTTATCTCATCATTTGACAACAGTTCTTCTCTTGGTAGAAAAGCATAGTCGTCTCCAAATATCTCCTTAGGCATACAATAGGTGCAGCGAAAATTGCACCGGTCTGTAACAGATATTCGAAGATCACGTATCGGGCGCTGTAATTGATCGCTCACTGGTTGTGTATTCATCGCTTTCCCTCCTAATTGCTAAAGCTCTGCTGTATCACGAGATCTCAATATTGGTGTTCAAATGTACCCCACGATTTGTCTCACTTTCAAATTATACAATTGCTTTGCATAAGATGATAACATCTATTGATATTTTTATTTTATTATTACTCCATGTTATACACAAAAGGGAAGTTCCCTCAATGGGTTATGTGGTTTTTTCAAAGTAATTATAATACACAAATAAGAGTTGTCTCTTTTGCATTTATGTGTGCAGAAAGACAACTCTTATTCAGTGATACAACTTTCAATTTCACTTAGCTTTCTTTATTTATCTCTTTCCGACTGTCTTCGATAACCAATTCGTGAACGGTATTGAATCGGTGCACGCGTTGGGTACCTTGCCGGAAATGAGAACATGTGCACGAGACTTGTGAATGGTATGCTCGCAAACAACAGAAATGCTACAACGATATGTAACTGAAATACAAACGGAACTGTGGTCATCAGTTCATATTTCGGTTGGAAATAGAACAAACTTCGAAACCATGGACCTATCGTCGTTCTGTACTCATAAGCGATTACAGTTGTATTGTAAATGATTGTCATATACACTCCGAGTGCTGAAACAATTAGCACAAACAACACGGAAACGTAATCGCCGGTGCTCGATTGTGTTCGCAGCCGCTTCACCGTCAGTCTGCGAATCAGCAGGATAATAAGTCCTGCTAAGACCATCAATCCAGCTATTCCTCCCCCTAGAATCGCAAGCACATGATACATATGGTCCGATACGCCAATTCCTCTATAGAAGCTGATCGGAATCAGAACACCCATTAGATGCCCGATAAAAGCAAACACTATTCCCCAATGAAATAAAGGGGAGCCGATACGCAGCCATTTTTTCTCTAATAATTCAGTTGATGGAGCTGTCCAGCTGACCTGATTAAATGTGAAGCGATACAGCAAGCCTACAATCAATATGGTCAACATCATATAGGGAAAAACGACCCACCAAAATATTCCTGCCATTATTATCATCTCCTGCATGTCGGCTTATTAGAATAATCTCTACTGCAAATAAGCATTAATACATCAGTGGAAAAGGCATAGGGTCCGTATCCGGTTTCTCACGCTTTTGTTCAAGATCCTTCATTGCCTCTTCTGCAGGAGTCTCAAACACACTGTTCATCAACATCTCGAAAACATGCCTGTAGGGATTGTGATCGGGTAAATTTTGACGAATTCGCTCCGTGACGAGTCCGATCCTGCCGATCAGTTGGTTTGCTTGCTCATGTTCCGGTGCAGCAGCAATCCATTCATAGAGCAGCGGCACATAGTCCGGAAGTTCATTTTCAATCGGCTGAAAGCCACTGTTCCGGATATGTTCACGAAGTTCAAGCATCGCTACGCCTCGTCTGCGGCTGTCTCCTAATTCATGTGCAGTCAGGTACAATCCTGTGCGATCCTTTAAATCAAAAGTAGCGACATACTGCTCCTGTGCTTCTCGAAGGGATAAGGCTTTTAACTTATTGGCTGTTGTGCCTATAGCGCTAAGAGCTTTCTGAACGGACTGTTCCAGCTGCTTAAATGGTTCTGATGGATCTACCATATTCGTATCAAGCAACTCTTCGGCAAAATTTTCGATCTCCGTCATCTCTTCGTGAAACATGCTCGATGGATACCCGATCATTCGGGCTGCTGCAGCAAGCAGCAGCCTGTTATCATCATTCACCTTGTTCCCTCCTCGAAAGTGGTTTGGTTATCATGCCTTCTTCCGGAGCAATGTCTTCTAAGCTGCATGAACCCTGGCGATAGTAAAGATTATCTTCCATTTCTCTTCTGCCAGTTGGGATGACAAAACGCTCATTATATTTTGCTACGGCCAGCAACCGTACCATGTCCTCAATCTCCTCAACCGTAAGCCCAGCCTCTTGCAATAATTGACTGTGAGCAAGCTCGTCCATTCCACCAACCGTTGTTTGGCGCATATGAACTCGCATCGCAGTCAGCTTGAGCAGAACGCGTCGGATGACGTCAGTATCTCCCGCTGAGAGCAACGATGCCAGATATTCCATCGGAATACGCATATGATCTACGGCTGGAATATAGTTATCTGTCTGCAGATCGGCTTCATCAATGTGATTCATGATAGGGCTAAGCGGTGGTATATACCAAACCATGGGTAATGTACGATACTCTGGATGCAGCGGTAATGCCACCTTCCACTTCATCGCAAGTTTATAGATCGGTGAGTCCTGGGCACTTTTTAGCCAAGATTCGTTGATCCCTGCTTTACGGGCCTCAGCAATTACCTTCGGGTCGAATGGATCAAGGAACACAGATAGCTGTGATTCGTACAGATCTTTCGGATCTTCAACAGATGCTGCTTCTTTCACACGATCTGCATCGTATAATACAACTCCTAAGTATCGAATCCGACCTACACAAGTTTCGGAACAGACTGTCGGCAGACCAGCTTCGGTTCTTGGATAACAGAAATTGCACTTCTCTGCTTTATGTGAGTTCCAATTATAATACACCTTGTGATAGGGGCATCCGTTCATACAGAAACGCCAACCGCGGCAGGAATCCTGATCAACGAGCACGATCCCGTCTTCATCTCGTTTGTACAATGCCCCTGATGGACAAGACGCCACACAAGAAGGATTCAGACAGTGCTCACATATTCTTGGCAAGTAGACCATAAACGTCTTCTCATACTCCATCGAGATATGTTCTTGTAGCTTCTGGACGTTAGGATCTAACGGTACAATCTCCTTACCTCCAGCCAGATCATCGTCCCAGTTCGGGCCCCACTCCGGCTTATCAATATATTCACCCGTAATTTGCGACATCGGGCGAGCTACCGGAAGTTGATTCGTTCTCGGACTGTGGATGAGATTATCATAATCGTAGGTCCACGGTTCATAGAATTGGTCGAGATCGGCCATGTTCGGGTTATAGAACAGGGTCGCAAGCTTCGTAATAGGTCCTCCAGCACGGAGTGATAGCTTCCCATTTTTAAGTACCCAACCGCCTTTGAATCGTTTCTGATCCTCCCACTGTTTCGGATATCCTGGGCCAGGCCTTGTTTCCACATTGTTAAACCATACATATTCGGTTCCTGGTCTATTGGTCCAGACGTTCTTACATGTAACAGAACATGTGTGACAGCCAATACATTTATCCAGATGCATGACCATAGCAACCTGTGCTTTAACTCTCAATCCAATTCACCTCCTTCAGAGGACGAACAACAGCCATCGTATCTCGCTGGCTTCCTGTCGGACCATAGTAATTGAAACCGTAGCTTAGTTGGGAATATCCGCCGATCATATGGGTTGCCTTCATCGTGATACGAGTTACGCTATTATGTGTACCGCCACGCTTATTCCCCACTGCTGTTAGAGGCACACCCATAGTACGATCCTGCGCATGATGCATATAAGCAATTCCTGGTGGAATTCGATAAGTGACAACGGCACGTGCAGCAACTGCGCCGTTTCGGTTATATACTTCAATCCAATCATTATCCTTAATACCGATTGAATCAGCGTCTTTATCATTCATCCATACCGTCTGCCAGCCTCGGAATAATGTCGACATGATTGTCGTATCCGTAAACATGGTATGAATACCCCATTTCTGATGGGGAGTCATATAGCGAATCTCAATGAATTTACCTTTATTCTCCACTTCCTTCTCTCCTTTGAGATAAGGACTATGAGACAATGGAGGTAAATAGAGAGGCAGCGCTTCACCATAATCAAGGATAACCTCATGATCCAAATAGAAACTCTGACGACCAGTCAGTGTACGCCAAGGTACACCGTATTCCGTATTAACCGTGAAAGGCGAATAACGTCGGTTATCTTTCTCCAGTCCGCTCCATACCGGAGCCGATATCGCTTGACGAGGTTGGGCCGTGATGTCTAGTAAAGTAAATGCGTCTTCTTCACGCCCTTCTGCAATCGTATGCAGCGTCTTACCCGTCTTCGCTTCCATCGACTTCCAACCTTCTACAGCTCGCTTCCCGTTGGTTGCACCGGACATGAGCAGTATAGCTTCGATTACCTGCTTGTCAGTCAATAACTCCGGGTAACCTTTGCCAATGCCTTCGCGTCGTGAGATTCCTAATCGATCTTTAAGATCTTGATAGACCGGATCACCTGGAATCTTAATACCCTTAGATCCATATCCGTTCTTTATGTTCGGACCAATCGTAGTCATCTGACCATATACATTCGGGTAGTCCCGCTTTATCACTTTCATATTTGGCATGGTCTTTCCTGGCTTTGCTTCCACTTCACCTTTTCGCCAATCCAGCACTTTACCGAAAGGCTGTGCCATTTCATCAACCGTATCATGAGCAAGAGGTGACATGACTAGATCATCACAAGCTGGCAGATGCTTCTCTGCGAGCTCAGAGAACGTCTGGCTGATTTCTTTGAACGTATCCCAGTCGTTCTTCGCCTGCCATGGAGGTGATATCGCAGCATTAAACGGATGGATGAACGGATGCATGTCAGTGCTGCTAATATCAAATTTCTCGTACCAGGTTGCTGCAGGCAGCACGATATCCGAATACAGACCGGAGCTTGTCATCCGAAAATCAATGCTGACAAGTAAATCAGCTTTGCCGCGAGGAGCCTCAACATCCGTCTTCACACTCTCTGGCTTCCATGAATGTTCCGTATCCGTTAACACCTGATCTTCACCACCTACAAAGTGACGAACGAAGTATTCATGTCCCTTTCCACTGTCACCGAGAAGATTCGAACGCCAATTGAAGAAGACGCGCGGAAAATTCCGTGGGTCATCTGGGTTTTCAATCGCCCATTCAATCTCACCTGAAGTGATTCGAGAGACCACATTGTCGACAATCTCCTGCTCACTGCTTGCCCCTTTATCCCGTGCTTCTTTAACGAGGTCAAGCGAATTCTGTGAGAATTGTGGAAATGATGGAAGCCAGCCTAGACGTGCCGCAAGTGCGTTAAAATCAGCAGGATGCATCTGGCTGTAACGTCCACCCCAGCCTTTCTGCTCCTGTTTCACTGTGCCTTCATAACGGAACTGGTCTGTAACGAAATAGAAGAATGATGTTCCGTTCTGCAGACGCGGAGGACGAACCCAATCGCCTGCAAAAGCAACCTGTTGCCACCCTTCTAACGGGCGTACTTTTTCCTGTCCAACATAATGCGCCCAGCCGCCGCCATTCACACCTTGAGATCCTGTCAACAAGATGAGATTCAAAATGCTGCGATAGATCTGATCACTATGGAACCAATGGTTCGTCCCGCCGCCCAGAGCTATCATGGATCTGCCGTTCGTGCGGGCCGCATTATCTGCGAATTCTCTCGCTACTTGAATCGCCAGTGCCTTGCGAACGCCAGTCATCTGCTCCTGCCAAGCCGGAGTGTATGGACGTGGATCATTATAGTCGATTGGGTAATCACCAGGTAGATTCCGATTGACTCCAACATGCGCCATCATCAGATCATAGACTGTCGTAACTACAAACGTAGTTCCGTCCATTCCCTTAAGATGCTTAACCGGCACCCCTCGCTTAACATCTGTCCCTCCATCCTCTTCACCGAAGTAAGGGAAAGATACAACCAACGTATCATCCGATTGTCCGAGGAAGGTTAACTGCGGGTCTATCACTTCGCCGTCTTCGTTCTTAAGATCAAGATTCCATTTATTTTCCGAATCCCAGCGAGAGCCCTGGCTGCCGTTTGGAATGACCGGTTTGTCTGTATTCGTATCCCACACGACAGTCTTCCATTCACCATGCTCATGAGATTCAAACAAGTCCGAAGCACGAAGAAATCTTCCGGATCTCCACTCGTTTTGTTCCTTCTCTTGGTCAAGAACAATAAGAAACGGTAAGTCGGTGAACTTCTTAGCATAGGATATAAAATAAGGTGTCTCTTTATCCACATAGAACTCTTTAAGAATTACGTGAGTCATGGCCATCGCAAGGGCACCATCAGTACCAGCCCTAGCAGGCAGCCATATATCTGCAAACTTATCATACTCCGCATAATCGGGGCTGACTCCAATAACCTTTGTTCCGTTGTATCTTGCTTCAATCATAAAATGAGCATCTGGTGTCCTTGTTTGCGGCAGGTTCGTACCCCAAATTATGAAGTACTTTGTGTTATACCAATCGCCACTCTCCGGGACATCCGTTTGCTCTCCCCAGATCTGAGGTGATGCGGGTGGTAGATCCGCATACCAGTCATAGAAGCTAAGCACGGTGCCGCCGATCAACGATAGAAACCGTGCTCCCGAAGCATAGCTAACCATGGACATTGCAGGAATCGGGCTGAATCCAGCTACTCGATCCGGTCCGTATGTACGAATCGTATGAATAGACGCAGCTGCTATCATCTCTTTTGCATCTTGCCAATCTGCTCGGACAAAACCGCCCTTACCTCGTGCTTTCACATATCTGGCTCGCTTATCAGGATCACTAACAATTGCAACCCATGCTTCAACAGGATCTAACCCCCGCTTGCGTTCATCTTTCCACATTTCAAACAAGTCGCCGCGAACATACGGATACTTTACACGAATCGGGCTGTACGTGTACCAAGAAAACGTAGCGCCACGAGGACAACCTCGAGGCTCATATTCAGGAAAGTTATCACCTGTCGATGGATAATCCGTCTGCTGCGTTTCCCACGTAATAATGCCATCCTTCACGAAGATCTTCCAACTGCATGATCCTGTGCAGTTTACCCCATGGGTGGACCGTACAACGTTATCATGCTGCCAGCGATCACGAAACCAAGCTTCGGCATTACGTGATCTGGGATTCTCTTCTGTCCATCCGTCGTTTATACGTTCTCCACGCTGAAGATGTTTGAAGGTACTGAGCCATGACTTACCTTGTTTATTCATTACGATCATCCCTTTCATGCTGAGCTAACGGAGAGAACCGTTCTCCAACCAGCTTGAATGACTCATCGTCAGCGTATAATTCTTCTACAAATATGGGCCAATCGGCTGCATTAGCACCCGCTAATATTAATCTTTCCAGACGATCTATCTTCTGAATGCGATTAATAGCAACTACAACCTCTTCAGGAACATCACCGAATCGAATTTGCAATAAAGCAAGCAAATCCTCTCGATCATTCGCAAGCCAAATTTCCTCTTGATGAGCATGTTGAGAAGACATATGCTTCATACCTCCCGGGACTTCATAAATTGATAGTAATCAGCAATAATTTTCTTCTTGCATTCTTCCACAGTATTTCGAAAAAACTCATTCAATTCCTCAGCTTGGCCTACTTGTTCAGCATCTGCATTCATTGTCAGAGATCTCTCGCTTGCAAATTCTTCTCCATAACGAAGGCTGATCGACATCTCCTCACCGTTCTTAATCACAACTGCTTGTATATCAAAAAGGTGTAGATGTTGATCTTTCATTTGTTCTTGGAGTAACTGATAATAATCAGGCTTGACGAATCGAAGAGGTCTCTCCGATGGTAATGAAGTCATACGCTTACTCATGATCAATCCCCAAGGAAGCAAGAAGACTTTCCTCATCATGATTATGTACTTCATCAATTAGAATCATTGTTTCGAATCTGTTCAACACCGCTTGATTAACCTCTTCAGTTGCCAGGATGCCACGAATATCATCTGCCATTCTCCGCATTAGATCATGGTCTCTAATCAAACTGGCGATTATTACATTCAAGGCAGGATCCTGTTCCACAATCTCTTTGTATAATCCCTCTTCTTCCGCATCTGCATGAGCAAGTGTTCTTGTTTCCCAATGTTCAAGAGTAATACATGCCGCTTCAAATGCTTTATCGTGTTCCCCTGCTTCCAAGCATCTCCGCAGCAACTCCGTTAATTGTGCTGCTTCACCAAGCGCAGCATCATGTATAGATGAATGGCTGTCAACCTTTCTTAAAGCCGGTCCGGTCATACGAATTTCATCTCCATTTCAATTAAGTAGTATGTTTCAATCCATATCCTCACAGCAAAAAATAAATATTTTGCTTTAATCACCTTAATATTCATTATTTATCATTTGTCTTTCATCCTATACCTATATGTTTTTCTCAATGAATCAAAAAGAAGTCCCATTTACATGGAACTCCTTTACTTTTACTAAATCACTCGTCTATAGATAGCTAACTAGTCATATCTTCTGAGCTTTTTTATTATCAAAATACATCCACAAGATCAGGATCAGGCTGGCAAGAGATACTTGTGACAATGCCATAAAGCCAATCGAATACTGTCCCGTGAGATTGTGAATAGAAGACAGCATGAGCGGTGGGAAGAAACCTCCAAGCCCCCCCATCATTGCAACGATTCCATTAACTGTTCCTAGTTGTTTGGTAAAATACTGTGGAACCAACTTGAATAAGACTCCATTTCCTAGTCCCGCACTCACAGCAACGCCTAGGCAACCAACCGTGTAAAGTGCCAAGTTAGGAGAGAATGCGAGAATAATTGCGGAAATCGTAAGACCGGCAAATACCCCCATCATTAATTTATAAGCATTAAATTTATCTCCCAGCCAACCTCCAGAAGGTCTTCCTGCAGTTGCGATAACGATAAATATCGCTGTTCGCGTACCTGCATCCACTTTAGAAAGACCGAAGCTCGTAACTAAGAAATTCGGTAAAAATACAGTGAAAGCAACAAATGCACCAAAAGTGATGAAATAGAAAAAGGAGAACAACCATAGTTTCTCGTTTTTATACACCTCTTTAATTTGCTGCATTAAAGGTGTTTTCATCCTAGGTTCTTTTTTATCCCCAAGGAAGAAGTTAAGTACAATAAAGAACAGCAGCAATACGAGATAGATCTGAACTGCAGTTCTCCATCCAAATTGAGCAGCAAGTACAGGTAATCCAAATGTACTTACTGCTGTACCTGCATTACCGATACCGTAAATCCCATTTACGAACCCGCTTCTTTCCTTCGGATAGTATTTCGGAAGTGAGGTAACTCCAACAGAGAACACGGCACCCCCAACCCCTAAGAACGCACCGCTGATGATTAAATCGAGGTAACTGTTTGCCACACTTAAGTAAAATACAGGGAATAGCAACACGATAAAACTAATTGTAAATATCCATCTAGCCCCCAGGACATTGGTATAATACCCGAGCGGAATGCGTAGGATTGATCCAAGCACTACTGGAATTGCGGTTAAAAGCGCAACACGTTCCTGAGGAATTATAATATCCTCTCGAATGGATGGGAGGAGAGACGATAGTGTAACCCAAACCATAAATCCAAGAATTAAATTAATGGTCTGCAAAGGAAGTTGTATCTTTTTAATCATTAAGGAGTCACCTATTCCTTTACTTTGTATGTAAAACATCGAAATATTCTTACGATTAGGATGAACCTAAAACTTTGAAAATATTCCCTATATTCATCGACTAAAAGACTAAAAAATAAAAAAATCGCCAAAATGGCGACTTCTTAGGATATGTCAATTGTCTCACTTAAATGATTAAAAAATAAAAAAGACTGACCCTGTACCTAGAACAGGCCAGTCCTTATTGTATATCGTCTGACTTATCTGGAACTCTCAATTAGTACACGGAAAAATACAGTATATAACTAATAACAATACCAAATACCGCCCCCATAAATACTTCGATCGGTTCATGCCCAAGGAGTTCTTTCAAAGTCTCTACAGGTTTGTCTAATTCCGATTTGTCTAGTTTTATGGGCTTTCCTTCCTTCAGTAAGCGATTAATATGCTTTGCATGGATACCCGCATGTCTTCTTATTCCTGTGGCATCGAACATTGTAATGGCACTCAAGATTACAGCAATGGCGAAAGAAGATGATGATAATCCATCTTTTAGAGCGATGGCAGTCGACAGCGAACAAACAGCAGCCGAATGTGAGCTTGGCATCCCTCCAGTGCTAAATGCAAGCTTAATATTCCAGCTGCGATGGCTGATAAAATGAATGGGAACTTTCACAAACTGTGCTAAGATGATGGACAGAAGTGCTGCGATTAACGGAAAGTTGTTCCAAATTGAATTCAATAATAGTCACACCCTTAATTATATCATGTAATATTTATACCCTTAGTTTGACTAAGTATCTCTATTTCAAACATACTTATAGCTTATTCCCTCCTAAAAATTGATCAATCATATTACAAATTCCCCTTTTCGTTTTCTATTCTTTTAACCATTCAACACCAGCAGCTGTAAACTTATAATATTTCCTTCTTCCCCCACCGAACTAAGCAGGATGGAATCGATATGCCCCTTCATCATTGCTATATTAAGTAAATAGTATTGTAAGGTACTTAATAGTGCAATGATTTTACATTATATTAAAAAGAACCCTGGAGCATTTAACTCCAAGGTTTCTTTCATTCATATTTCATACAATTAATAATGATTACTAGATCAAATTATTCTACAGTAATATACTTAGCCTCAGACATATTCCCTTCATAATCCTCCAATGTAATACTTATGACGGACCCCATTTCAGGAACTGTGATTCCAATCAAATCATGATAGCCTCTAATAAAATAGTCTGTTGTCATGTCGTTATACTTTTTCGCAGGTTTTACCGCCTCACCATTGATTGTAACGTACATATGCCACCAGTCTTTTGAAGAAGGTACGTCAATCCTTAATTTATTCCCATCAATATAGTAGCCGCCATCGAAAGGCTCAGAATATACATCTTTCATTTTACCTGTAGTACTAACCGTATCTATGACTTTACCTGCTGCATCCAATGTAGAGATTTTCAAGAGGTACCGATCATCGTCTTTGACAGGCACTTCAAACTTGGAAGAAGCCAATTTTTTACCTACTGTCTTCGTGTACGTATCCTTTCTGCCATCAGTAAAGCTTAAGTCAAATCGAATTTCACTGCTGCGGTTTTCTCTGCCCCAGCTAATGTCAAATCCTTCACTAACTTCCTTCACCTTCACATTTGAAATTAAGTTCTTTCTGTCAAGTTGTATGATAGCAGGTTCACTTTCTGTATGGTCGGGACCAACAGCAGTCAATTTAAGAGCCACAACATGTTTATCAAGATTTTTCACATAGAAATTGTCGCCGTAAATGCCTCCTAAAAACACCTCTTTGCCATTATTCAATTGTGCGTAGAGATGGTACTGTTGTACTTTGCTATATTCTTCTCGATCCCACACAACGTTGATTTCATCCGTAAGGAACCTATTATCAATTTCAAATCCACTTGGCTTACTAGGTGTATAGTCTTGTCCATCCGTAACTTTCAACTCACCAATATTCACTTGGTAACCTGAAACAGTCTCTCCCTTCGGATCAAACGCAAGGCCGAGCACAGCAATTTCCCGATCCACATATGCGCTTAAATCCAGTTCTGTTGTCACATAACCTTTTGTTTTCTTTCCGCTATTAGGTACCGTAATATATTCAATTTGATCAGGAGCATCTTTAAAGATCATTCCTAACTGAATCTCAGAACGATCATTGGCCGATGTTTTGTTATAGGTAATGGAAGCCGCTGATGTACTCTTTATGTCTAGATCTGTTTTATAGAGACGCAAGAAGTTTTTTGCATCTAATGATCCATTAACAACGAGTGAGCTTCCACCTTTGTAACCTCCAATGGATTGATAAGTAAATTTATCCCCTTTTTCTACAGCATCCCCATAATCAAAGTCTGCTTGCAATTTCGTACCTTTAGTATCGATCCACCACTGCCACGTAGGAAGAATATCCTGTAAGTTGATGTTCGTCCATTCTTCGTCATTTGATACCTTACCATTCATATAATATTTCATGCCGTGCCCCGTATTAAAGTTCGTTACAAATGTACTGTCATCAATGACGGAACGTTCTGTGATGTATCTGGAAATACCTGTCCATTCGGACGCATCTTGTACCCCAACATCGGGTCTTGCGTACCCTTTCTGTTCTTCCGTAACGGTCGGATCAATCTTAACGCTGGTGTACCACATACGCTCACGTTCAGCGATCATCCATTGATGATCGTCATCTCCTCGAAGGTACTTGCTAGCGTCTCCTAGATGTTCGTCTAATGCAGACTGAACAAAATTCCCTCCCAATGTTGCAATCGATGTTAAAGGATTTCCGGTCTCTTCATCTAATATTACATCTATATTTCGAGTCGAGTTATGGGCACCTCCAAAGCTACCCATTCCGGCCTCTACACCAGAAAAGACCGTTTTCAGAGGATCTATACCTCTTTGTTTCGCTTCTTCAACGGTTTTCTTAATATATTTTTGATCTGTGCTATCTCCGTTATTCCAACCATCCGGCGAATTCCAGTTATAGTTCATAAAGACGGAGTTGTTAATCGTTCCACCCATTTCATCATCACGAATGAACGAACTGTGTGAAGGGATCAGAGAAGGCTGATAAGTCAGTTTCCCTTGCTGATCGTCCACCGTGTCATACCACTGTGTGTATACTCCTGCATCCACCAACGTATTTGTAAATGCTTTATATTTCTTAATATGTTCCGGTTTGATTGAGGTTTCCTGGTTGAAGAAATACCCGTCAAAGCCGAAATATTCTTTTATCTCAATGAGCTTCTCGGCGACTGGAAAAGTTCCGTCTTCCCTTTGTTTGAGCAATATATCATAAGGTTGGCCTACGCGGGGTATAAAAATAGTCCCTATGGATTTCACGCCATTTTTGTGCGCTGCGTTCGTATAAGCCGGATTAGGCAAATCCAAAACACCAAATTCAAATGCTCTTTTCTCCCAAGATTCCGTAGGGTCATATAAACCGTTAGGTACATCCTCTGTCGCTTGTCCGTGCCAACCGCCATAGTAGTCTGTGTACTGCCAGAAATTATAAAGATAATTTGAAAACTCGTTATTGTAAGGTGTTGCCCCAAAGAAATAAAAATCATAATCCCCGGTTAAGTTAAAAAACTCAGTTTCAGGACTCAACTTTGGATTCGCTTGCGTTGCTGCAAATGCTTGATTTCGCTCTTGTAGAGGTACATGTGCTCTCAATCTTTCCGCATCCGGATCTGTTTCGGGAGACCAATTCTCTATATCCACAGCTCTATATCCGTGAGTGATCGGTTGATTCTTCCCAAAAGCAGCATCGCCAGTCGGAGGCATGGAGTCTCCTGCAAACACTTGAAGAGGAGATATTGTAAGTGCCATCGTTAATGTTGTTGCAAGTGCTATGTTTTTTTTATTCACTACTCTTTCCTCCTTGTTTGTAATTACGATAGATTTAAAATTTGTTATTTCCCTCCTTCCATGAACAGAATCAGCTTTTTAAATATAAACCGCTTTCAAAAAAATTCAAAAGCACCTATGCCAACATTTTACTGAATACAGTGTACTCGGTCTTTGAAATTTACAGTCATTTTTTTGTACGATTAGGACAACTGGATTCACATCGTGTTCAAATCGTAGCGACAAGACGTTCTAATCGACCAATAACAACAAAAAAGAAGCCGCAAACAGGCGGCCTCTTACTACAAATAGATCTTATTCATCATTTCTTCTTTGATTTTTTACGTTCCGCTTTGGCAATATTCTCAGCCACTCTAAACTTTACAATCTTAGTTATCAGTTCATAAGGGATGGGTTTATTTAACGGAAATTGTACCGTTCCTTTGCCAGTGATATAAGGTGCCAAATCATTCTCGAACTCTGCGATTCCACTAGGAGCCGGATAGAAGCCAATATGATGTTTAAACGCTGCAAAATGCACTACATTGCCATGCTGTGCAAACGTAGGCATTTGATAACTGATCTTTTCCGTAGCTTCAGGTGCGGCTTCTCGAATGACCTGCCGGATTGATTCTAGTTTCTCCTGAATCTCCAGCGAAAAAGTTGATATATAATGATCAATTGACTCGTATGAGGTTTTGTTACCGTCCATATTGCATCTCCTCTTATCATCATTCTCATCAGTATTACAATGTCATGGCTTGCCCATACTTGGCCAGGAAAGCTTCCTTCGCTTTGTAATCCTTCATCACGCTCCCGACCCGCCGCCAAAAGGAACGATCATGGTTCATGTGCAGCAGATGACAAAGCTCATGAATGACCACATAGTCAATGACCTCAATAGGTGCCATTGCAAGACGATAATTGAAGGTGAGATGCTTAGCTGAGTTACAACTCCCCCACTTCGTTTGTGACTCCTCAATAACGAAAGATTTCGGCGTAACTTTCAGCTGCTTTTGATAGATTTTGATACGTTCCCCAATCACCTTCTTGCAACTTGCAAAATAAAATTTCTTCAGATCATGTTGAAGTTCTTCTTTCGTACGTCCACTCGTTTCTATTAGCTCATGAAGTTTATAATATTTGCCAAGATGAAGGAATTTACCTTCCTCTTCATATTCTCTGACCATCGAATTAGAGCGAGCTGCTTCAATCGCCTTCAATTGCTTCAAGATCACATCCCCCTGCTGCCTAACGACGCTTAACACGATATCATCTGCTGTATGGGTCGGCGCCTTTACCGTCACTAGTCCAGAAGGATCGATATGGATCGAGAACTTTTTGCGTGGTCCGTATTCTACGTGAAACTCTATTTGTTGTTGTTCTATTTCAATCTTCATCATCAACATCATTTCTGTAAGTATTTTATTTAAAGTATAGTTAACCAAATATATAAACCGAATAGGGTGATAAATAATGTTGGAATAGTCAATATAATTCCTGTTTTGAAGTATGTTCCCCAGCTAATCTTCACATTTTTAGTAGAAAGAACATGGAGCCATAGTAATGTTGCTAGTGAACCAATCGGTGTAATTTTAGGACCTAAATCGGATCCAATGACATTCGCGTAAATTAATGCCTCTTTAATGGCAGCTGAAGTGTTTGTCGCATCGATTGCTAACGCATCAATCATGACGGTCGGTAGATTGTTCATAATCGATGAAATCATCGCAGCGATAAATCCCATTCCCATCGTTGCTGCAAACAGACCTTGATCAGCTATACTCTGTAGGATACTTGCTAGAAGATCCGTCAGACCAGCGTTACGCAAACCATACACTACCACATACATACCAATAGAGAAGAATACGATTGCCCAAGGAGCACCTTTAAGTACTTCTTTAGTCTGTACTACAGGGCTTCTTCTAGCCATGAGCAAGAAGAGGATCGAGATAATTCCAGCGACAATGGAAACCGGAATACCGACAAACTCGCACACAAAATAGCCAACTAACAGTACACTTAATACGATCCAGGATAATCGAAACATGGTAGGATCTTGAATCGCTGTTGACGGTTGCTTGAGCTCTGTTCCATCAAACTTGCGCGGAATACTCTTGCGGAAGAACAAGTAAAGCACCAGAATACTGGCTCCTAAAGAGAACAAATTGGGAACAATCATACGACTAGCGTATTCGCTAAACGTAATCCCAAAGAAATCGGCCGATACGATATTTACCAGATTGCTAACCACCAAAGGTAGAGAAGTTGTATCCGCTATAAAACCACTTGCGATGATGAACGGGAACACCTTTTTTTCATCAAAGTTAAGTGCACGAACCATCGCCAGTACAATTGGTGTTAGAATTAGAGCTGCACCGTCATTTGCGAAAAAGGCGGAGACGACTGCTCCTAGTAAGGATACATACACAAACATTCGGAGGCCGTTCCCATGAGCAGCTCTAGCCATATGTAATGCAGCCCACTCGAATAAACCGATTTTATCCAGGATGAGTGAAATGATAATGATCGCCACAAAGGCAAGTGTAGCATTCCAAACAATCTGAGTGACATCCCACACATCCTGAAAATCAACGACGCCTGCAAGAAGTGCTAGAATAGCACCACCGCAGGCTGTCCATCCAATAGATAAATTTCTAGGCTGCCAAATAACAAAAACTAAAGTAATAAGAAAAATAACACTAGCCAACACAACAGAAACCAATGTAGAAACCCTCCAAATTCATGATGAATACTCCCGACAAGTTGTTAATCACAAATACAATTAATAATTTAATGTTTATATGCTAATCTAGTAAACATTGCCTACTACCATGTTTAAATATTTTCTCAAATCTTCTTTTGCTTTTGAATCACTAGCCCAAGTTCCTAAATTCCAACTCATATATCTTAGCCCAAGATAACGAGCAGCGGTAGTATACAGGTGGTAGAAACGATGATCAGAAAATTCCAGTCCTCTTGCAGCTAATAAGACTCTATAACTCTCAATTTGTTCTGGTGTGCTGCAACGCAATGGAATGTCAAAAAATAAAGATCCGTATCTAGCATCTTCCCAATCAATAAAGAATACATCAGAATTGTTATGTACTAATACGTTGCCAGGATTTAAATCATTATGTATTAGGGTATAACTGTTCTCATCTATCATTACGTCTACGATGTCTTGAAAAATCGTGGCTGCAGCTGCTTCAACTGAAGGAATGTAATCACCGAAAATGTCCAAAAACTGCTCGTTCTTTATAGCAGCTTGCCATTGTGGTTTCCACCTTATATTAATCATGGCTTCAATATGATCCCTGTCTACCCTAGGCAGCCAAGTAAGGTCATTTTCATGACCAAAATTAGAAGTGTGAATATGCGATAAAGCCTTGATTTCTTTTTGCTGAAGAGCCTCAATATTTAAGTTGGAATAATCTGATGTATAATCAACATCTTGAATACAAACAAGAGCCCTTTCTTCTTCCTCAGAGCCATTTGTCAACATAAATGGTACATTGGCTTGTTGTAAATAGAGCCTGTTCAGTACACGACGTTCTAACCGAGTTGCATACTTAGTCACAAGAGATATTGGCATACTTTCGCGGTTTTTCAGATGAATTGAATGACGATGTAACGCTACTGCTTGTAATCCAATATGAATCGGCTTAGATTCTATGCTTAGAATATCTGCACTTGGATCCATATATTTCTTTATAGTCTCATGCAACAAATGTTCCAACATCAACTCCTCCTCTCACTGGATGTTTATTTAATTAGAAATGATCCTCAAATATACCCCTCTTGTTGCTTTATCGAATGCTTCCTTACTCATATTTCTGATTTCATTCGATAATTCGGACGCAGGAATTAACCGGTTATCACTCCATACAGATGGATCGATCATACGAACTTTGTTTTTAAGATGTATGTCGTATTGATCCCGATCTTCTATTACTTGTACATTCTGGTTCAGTTTTTTCAATAGAGTTACCAATTCTTTATCTTCAACCGACTTTATCTTATCTATTAATTCATCATCTTCCATAAGAAAATCATCCAAACTAATTATACCTTTATCTATCGATATCTTAAGTATCTTTGCTAACATACCATTCCCATATATATTTAGAGGATCCATAAAAAAGTCAATGACTTCTTTATAATATGTTCTAACAAACCATTCAGCGATGTCAGTGTTTTGAACATACATTTTTCCTTCTACAACAATTAAGTGATCTAAAAAACGATGCACTTCTTCTAAAGAGATATGTCCATATTCATACATATCCCGCAGCGTATAATCCACTCGATCTGCACATAATTCTGGTGCTGGTTGCTCTAATAGTGTCCACTTACTATCATCCTGCAATATATCCTTATAGTTGTACCCGTACTTCTCAAGAATCGATGGGATTTCGGAATTTTGGACCACTGAGGTATATATTTTCTCATGATAGTCCTCATCTTTATTATCAAGAACAAAATCAATAACATGAGAGAAAGCTGTATGAGACACATCGTGCAGTAATCCTGCAATTTGTTCCTCTATTGAACCACCCAGCCTCTTTATTAAGAGCATGACACCGACCGAGTGGTCAAAGCGTGTAACGTTCCATCTCGAATTAATTAAGTAACTTGCACCGCCTTGATGGATACCTTTCAATCTTTGAACCGGTTTAGACTCTATTAATTCCTCTAATACATTATCAATTTCATACACACCGTAGATCCGATCAGCAATACGCACCATTTTTCCTCCCTCATATGTAATTCTCAATATGTTGGCTCCTTTTCTTTAACAATAAAATAAACCTGTAATGATGTGCAATCAAGCGATTCCGATTCCTGATTTTAAGACCTTGTTCTAGTATACGCAGCATCTCCAATATTTCCTCATCGTTATCGGCAGTAAGTCCGGTTATAACGGTTTTACAGGAACACATATCTCACAGTACTCGTTGTACATCATATCACCTATATATCTTTCCATCATCGGTTTGTCGTCGATACGATACCCAGCGTTCTGTATAAACGGGAATAATTCAGCCCATGCTTTTTGAATATCTTCAGCTGTGTGTTTGACTTTACAAACAACATATCTTCCATTGAATGTTTCGCTTTCGTTCATTGAATCATCTAATTGATAATCGAGTGGAATGACGATACAAGCATCAAATCGACAGTTCTCAGGATGTGTCGTTTCTGGGTTATCTTGAATAATGGCAAGTAATATTGTTGAATCATTGAGTAGATCCTTGCTAGCAGCCCATTTTTTCAACTTTTCCATTGCTTGAATGTTCCCCGCTCCATAAGGTCCTACTTGTCTCACATATGCGATGCGATATTTGGGGAGGTTTTCGATACTCATTTTCATATTATTCATCCCTTCAGTAGCAGTATGGTTTGCATTTGGAATGTAACATGATATAAAACTATATTCATTATTTTCTTTTATTTTCCAATTAAATAGATACAAAAAGAACCTTCGATCTAAAGCTAAATCAAAGGTTCTCTGTTTATTTACAATGAAAAATATGAATTAATGAAGGACCAGTTCTTTTTCGCTAAGTCCCAGCGTCTCCGCCGTTGAAGTATAAATATCCTCAAAAAACCTTGTGTTCTCAACTAGAGACACGCCATATGAAGGAATCATTTCTTTAATTTTCGCTTGCCAATTTTTCTTATGTTTAGGGAAGCATCTATCTAATACCTCAAGCATGACATGAACAGCCGTAGAAGCTCCCGGAGAAGCGCCGAGCAATGCGGCTACCGAGCCATCAGCAGCACTTACAACTTCTGTACCAAATTGTAGGGTTCCTTTTCCTGCATCTGTATCTTTAATTACTTGCACCCGCTGGCCTGCGACTACGATTCCCCAATCTTCACTCTTGGCATTAGGAATAAACTCACGTAATTCATCCATGCGCTTTTCATTAGATAACATGACTTGCTGGATAAGGTACTTTGTCAAAGCCATTTCCTTAACACCAGCAGCTAACATCGTAATCACATTATTAAGTTTTACAGAATTGATCAAATCCATGTTTGAACCCGTTTTTAAGAACTTCGGTGAGAAGCCGGCGAATGGTCCGAACAGTAGTGACTTTTTGTTATCGATATATCTTGTATCTAGGTGTGGAACTGACATAGGAGGAGCTCCAACCTTCGCTTTTCCGTATACTTTTGCGTGGTGCTTCGCTACCACATCTGGGTTGTTACACACTAAAAATAGCCCGCTTACCGGGAACCCACCAATATGCTTTGATTCCGGTATGCCGGTTTTTTGTAGCAAAGGTAGACTTCCTCCTCCACCTCCGATAAAGACGAATTTAGCAGTATGGTATTCGATTTTTCCGCTCTCGATATTATGCACTTTCACTTCCCATAAGCCGTCACTGGTACGTTTCATATTCTTTACACTATGTTTGTAGTTTATCTCAACATCTTTACTCTTCAAGTGTTCAAATAAAATCCGTGTTAACGCACCGAAGTTGACGTCCGTTCCTGAATCAATTTTTGTTGCCGCAATCGGTTCATTCATCGTACGGCCTTCCATAATCAGTGGAATCCATTCCTTCAGTTTTTTAGGATCATCGGAATATTCCATTCCTTGGAACAGAGGATTTTTTGATAGCGCTTCAAATCTTTTTTTCAAAAAAGCTACATTTTTCTCCCCTTGTACCAAGCTCATATGTGGAATCGGCATGATAAAGTCCTGCGGATTGCGAATCAGATTGCTCTTAACAAGATAAGACCAAAACTGTCTAGAAAGCTGGAACTGTTCATTAATCTTCACGGCCTTGCTAATATCTATAGATCCATCGGGTTTTTCGGATGTATAGTTAAGTTCACACAGTGCGGCATGGCCGGTACCCGCGTTATTCCATTCATTAGAGCTTTCTTCTCCTGCACTTGCGAGTTTCTCAAACACTTTAATTTCCCATTTAGGTTCTAACTCTTTCAGTAACGATCCCAGAGTAGCGCTCATTACGCCCGCACCAATTAAGATAACGTCTGTTTTTTTCTGTATGTTGCTCATTATAACCCTCCCTATCCCTATGTTCGCAAAAAAGAGTAGGTGCTCCTGCTTAGATGTCATAAAAAGCAAGTTGTCATGTAGGAACATACCTTTTCTGTGTCAGATAATGCCACATCTTAGTCTATTATAATGATTTATAGATTAAAATATCTACTACAATCTAATCATTATAAACCATTTAATTCGGGTTAAAAAGAGAGAATTCCACTTTGGGCCCAATCCAAAGCGTTCGAGTGTGCGAAGAATGTTATGAATGGTTTATGTATCGTTTACTGCGAATAGAACAACAAGACCACCAAAATGGCAGTCTCGTATCAGATCATTACTTATTTATCCTATAATGCATACACTCTTTCTTCAGCCATGGCATCTTTCTTCGTTTTGTGAACGGTCCCGAATGGATGCTGGGGAGGAGCATAGATTACATATACTTTCATCGGCTCATCACCGGTATTGGTTACATTATGCCATGTTCCAGCGGGTACCATAATCGCATATCCGTCTTCTACCTTTTCTACAAAATCTAACTTTTCTTTGCTGGATCCCATTTGGACAATTCCTTGACCTTCTTCAATTCGAATAAATTGATCTGTTGTTGGATGTACTTCTAAACCGATATCACTTCCAACGTCGATACTCATTAAAGTTACTTGGAAGTATTGTCCTGTCCACAACGCAGTTCGGTAGTTATTATTCTGCTCTGTGACCTCTTCAATATTGACTACATATGGTTTTTTTCCCATATCGGTTATTTTGTCATTCATCGAAGCAAAACGTGTTGCATTCGCGATTTCACCGGATGATGCTTGCAGAAATATTTTTTGAACGATCGGGTCTTGAGTAAGGTAACTCCCCCTACTGTATTCCTTATAACCCTCGATCCCAGCTTCGTGCGCTTTCATTAACCCTTCTCTATAACTGGTAAATGTGATCGAATCGAACTGATAGTCAGGCTGCCGGTTATTCAGTTTACAATAAATATCAATAAATTGATTAAAATATTCTTCTTTAGCTTGCAGAGCATTTATTATGTGTTTTTGATCCTCAGAATTTGTTGTACTCTCCGCTAAACGTCTATAGAGTTCGATAGTAGACGCTTCTTTTTTTATCCCATTCATAAGAGCATCTGATACTCTTTGATTCATTTCATAATCGTAATTAGACATAATGAAGTTGTTCAGTCCTTCCGCCGGAATTTAAAACCATCATATGCCTATATTTATCAAACGTTACACAGGCTTATCACTTCTGCTCTAGATTCGCCTTATTAAGATCTACTTGCTTTACCATTCATAAAATTGATCCTCGATCAGCGCTTCGAATGAATCCGCTAACAATCTGATCTCTGCTGTGTCATGATAACCGATATATACCTGTCCGGACGAATTCATCATAATTGGATCACCAGATCCATCCATCGAAATGACATAGCTGGTTTCTAAGATTTTAGCAAACGAATGTTCCTTGAATTGTTCTCGGTATCTTAATGTCAAATCGATGACCGTCTCTTTTCCAATACTGGAACCGTTAGCGAATGCATGTACAGCAATTCCTGCATAGGCTCCTCCGAACGTCTGGATAAACTTCACATAATCCGTATGGAAGCTAACATTCAACAACTGCTCCGCTTGTGAAATTTCCTCTTGGCTCGCAGGATGACCTACGAGTGTAAGATTATCCTCCCGATATAGAAATAACTTTAATCTCTCAATTAATGACTCTTTCATAGTATCCACCTTTCCCGGAAGAGTGGTTTCCTTTCAGGTCAATAAATTGTTATAATATCTTGGAGTTAGTTAACATTTAAATGTCAGTCAAGATGATTGTCGGGGAATTCGTTTATCAATCAGCTGCTCAAGGAATGCGGCAAACGAAGGGGCATATTCGAAGATCATGTCATTCATCAGGTCATAGCACATCACGGGGAACTCGCCTTGCTCATCTCTTGCTGATGTATCAAAATAATACAATTCATCCTCATCTGGCACGAACAAATCCAATCTATTCGGAAATTGGTTACGCCATTCTTCATCTGCGATATTCAAACGATGAATGTACAAGATGTCAGTATCAACATATTCTCGTAGTTCTGGTGGGGCAAGGTTTAATATCCACGTACCTGAAAGATGCGCATTACCATAGTTCTTAAGCCACCAACAATAAGATGGCGGCAGAGTTAGGCCCAGTTCCGCCTCAGCATCAACGATCCAGGCATCTTCAGCACCACGTCCCTTAAACCACTTAATACCTGCGGGGTTCTCGAGTTTTTCTGCTAAGCGTTCATACATAAAAGCAACCTCCTTTCTTTATCTGGTATAGTCCGTAAATAAAGCTTACTGATTACAATTTTACCTATTTTATACCAATTCATCAAACATTGGAATATTGATATCTAATAAAAAAGAAAGCACTCGCAATTCCAAACGAGTACTTTCTTCATTAATTACTTTTCCATGTATGGACTGAATTTGGACCATTTATGGTTACATGACTGGTATTACCGCTTATTACGAATTTCTTCTTTTATCAACTCGGCAATCTCATTCACACTTTGTAAACCAAGATCCCCTTCGCCTCTTTTCCTAACAGATACCTGACCGAAATTTTTCTCTTGCTCACCTAGAACGAGCATATAAGGTACTTTTTCAAGCTGAGCTTCCCGAATTTTGTAACCAAGCTTTTCGTTTCGCATATCTACCTCTATACGAATCCCACTCTCCTCAAGGAATTTCTTCACTTGGTAAGCATAATCGATATAATTCTCCGAAACAGGCAATAACTTGACTTGAACAGGGGCAAGCCATATTGGAAATGCACCAGCAAAATGTTCCGTTAATATCCCTATAAATCGATCAATCGATCCGTATACCGCACGGTGAATCACTACGGGTCGATGTTTCTGATTGTTCTCACCAATATAAGAAAGATCAAAATTCTCGGGCATCTGAAAATCCAGTTGTATTGTCCCGCATTGCCAGCTCCGTTTAAGCGCATCTAAGATATGGAAATCGATCTTTGGACCGTAGAAAGCCCCATCTCCTTCATTCACTCGATAGTCAATACCTCGATTATTAAGAACATTCCGTAAGGAATCCTCAGCCTTCTGCCACAGCTCTTCAGAACCCATATAATCTTCCGGCCGTGTAGAAAGCTCGATCTTATATTCAAAACCGAATACTTGATAAATGTGATCGATCAGTTCGATTACACGGCTAATTTCTTCCTCGATCTGATCAGGTAAGACGAAGAGGTGGGCGTCATCCTGGCAGAATGTACGTACTCGCATCATTCCGTTAAGTGCTCCTGAGAATTCGTGCCTATGCACTTGACCGAATTCCGATATACGAATAGGCAATTCGCGATAGGAATGCAGGCTGTTTTTGTAAATAAGCATATGCCCCGGACAGTTCATCGGTTTAAGAGCAAATTTCGTTTCGTCCACATTAGTGAAGTACATATTGTCTTTATAATGATCCCAATGTCCGGATTGCTCCCATAGTCGATTATTCATCATGAGCGGAGTGCGTACTTCCTCATAATCCCGCTGTCGCTGTAACTCTCGCGCATAGTTCTCTAGCTCTGTTCGAATTGTCATTCCCTTTGGAAGATAGAATGGCATGCCCGGTGCTTCATCTGAGAACATAAACAGCCCAAGTTCTTTGCCGAGCTTGCGGTGATCACGCTTCTTAGCTTCCTCCAGAAGATGTAAATGCTCTTCAAGATGTGCTTTTTTTAGAAAAGAAGTTCCATAAATCCTTTGCAACATCTTGTTATCGGAATCACCTCGCCAGTATGCTCCAGCTACATTCATCAGCTTAAACGCCTTAACTTTCCCTGTTGAAGGAAGGTGCGGCCCACGACACAGGTCACAAAATTCACCCTGATCATAAATGCTAATGACTGCATCTTCCGGAAGATCATGAATGAGCTCTAATTTAAGTGGTTCACCAAGCTCCTCAAATATTGAGATAGCATCCTCTCTTGTAACGACCCGTCTTACGATTGGCAAGTTCTCTTTAATAATCTGTGCCATTTCTTTCTCGATGGCGGCAAGATCATCTAGAGACAATGGATCTTCTATATCCACATCGTAGTAGAATCCGTCCTTAATGACAGGCCCAATCCCGAGTTTAACAGCTTCTTTTCCATAAATACGTTTAATGGCTTGAGCCATGATATGAGCCGTACTGTGTCTATATATCTCCAGACCATCTGAGCTATCCAGCGTAACAATTTCGATCAGGCTATCATGGTCGATCGATTCGCGAAGATCAACGAGCTTGCCATTTATCTTTCCAGCTATGGCATTTTTCTTCAGACTGGTACTAATCGACTCCGCAACTTGTTCAATTGTCGTTCCTTGTTGATACCTCCTAATTGTTCCATCTGGTAAGTTCACATTGATCTCCATGATTTAGCCTCCATTCCTGAATTTATCGATTTTATTGAACGCAAAAAAACACACTCTCCCAAAAAGGGACGAGTGCGTTCAGCTCGTGGTTCCACCCTGATTCGACCCTAAATCCTATCGTGTCTCACTGTTCAGCGAAACATGAAGATTCAAGGCCCTCATTAGTATCCAGTAACGGGGATAAGACGGTGACGCTTACTGTCGCGAATACGGATCAACGGGTTCAACGTAACGGCTACAAAGGGGTAATTTCACAATCGGTACTGAAGAAGCTTTCAGCTAATGCTTCTCTCTCTGAACAGCTCGTAAAGGAAATCATGTCTTTGATCCTTGCCACATTTGTAATTCTTGGATTGAATCTTAACTCATAACAATCATTAAAGTCAAGAACAGAAATTTATATTAGATGTAAGTCACCCTATCTTAGCTCCATGAGAAAGAGCAAACAATACGGATTGCTCTCTATCCATTCTAAGCCCAGTAATGATTATATTTTTGAAATCTACACCTTCCATTTTTGCCCCTCTTACATCAGCACCCTGTAACTTCGATTTTGCCAGTGAAGTCATAGTCAGATCACAATCTCTCAGATCAGCTTTTTCTAAATTAGCTCCAGACAAGTCTGCCTCAAAAAATTTAATTCCTCGTAAATCTTGTCTAACAAGTCTGGTATTTCTCAAATTTGTGTAAGACCAATCTCCTCGCTCAATGGTGACTCCGTCCATATTCGCACCCGAAAAATCAGAACCGGTCATTTTGCATTGTTCAAATTTTGAAACGAAAAGATTAGCCCCATTAAAGTTGCAATTTTCAAATGCAGATTCTTTATGTAGTGACCCGTTTAATGATGCCCCGCGAAAATCACACTCTATAAAACGGCAGTTGCTGGATGTTATCTCCTCTAGTGATCCGTTTGCGAAAGAGCAGCAAGTAAACGTACAACTGATTAGTTCCCCGTACCTTAAATCTTGTGTTCCGAAGTTTATATTTTCATAGTTTTGATTGCTATACTGAAACATGATATTCCTCCAATGTGTGGGTGCCAAGTTAGTTGTATTGAGAGTGAGAAACGACACTTTATCTCTCTTCACCCGTAAAATTCACTTCTATTAATATAGCATAGGGGCGTCAAGTACCTGTATGATCTCAACAAAAAGTCAAGTATTTTATTTTTTGTTCTTCCTTCCGGTGAAAATTCGTAAATATACGCAAAAGAAAATGCCCCAAAAAGGGGCATTTTCCAAAAATAAATTCAGTCTTATGAATAGGTATTTCACAGTCAAGCTTCCCAAACCAATAGAAATTCTTTGGTATCGGTCACTCCATAATTTTTCTTGCGACGGCTGCAAGATCAGCGACATCGATTCTGCTGTCTTTATTCACATCTGCACGTTTGATTTGTTCCCAATCCGGACTTGTGGAATCCTTACCGTATCGGGCTGCCACAATGGCGAGATCGCCAACTGAAACTTTCCCATCTCCGTTTAGGTCCTCTGAAATAGAAGGATCACCTGTCACAATTTTCATTTCAATCTTAGATGTATTGGCATTCATTTCAAGACCATCCGCATCGGCAAGAATTGCTTCTGTTACGGATATTTCGCTAGTTATTTCTCGAGTAAAGTCCTTCACTTTCACTTGGAACTCAAGCTCAAGCATATTCGGATTTCCCTGTACAGCCTGCTCGATGCCTTGACTGACAATAATAAGACGAACACCTCCGGATGGATCCTGAATGGTCTCCAATATACGGACCCCATCAATCACAGTTTTGGCAGAAATAAATGTGAAAATATCGGAATCATAGTTAAGACGGATATCTTGAGCTAATATCGCTTTCGTCAACCCTTCAAATCCCAAATGAATAGTGAAGAGCTCATCGCTAGTCACTTCAGCAGGTCCCGTCAGAACACTGTTCGGCTCTTCGGGTGAATCATCAGGAATGTTATAGACCTCAATTTCCCTTATGGTTACGCCTTTGGTCCCCTTCGGCTTAAAGTTAAATCTTAGCTTCTCTGCCGAGATTCTGTCCATATCGATTTGTCTAAATTCTCCTACTCCGTTTCCACTAAATACAGGGTGCCAAGCTCCTTTATTCCAGGCTTCAATCTGATAGTCGGCTATTCTCTCGCCTAATCCCTGATCCGTTGCTTCTTGGATAACAATCTGGTTGACTGAAGTTGTGGCTTGCAAATCAATTTCTAGTATATATTCACTCTTATTGTCATTGGTGGCCCATCTTGTATCTTTCTTACCATCCGTTGCTTGATTGGCACTGTAGCCTGGTAATGGGGTATAGGTGTCGTTCGCGGTAGTCGGCTTGTTCAACGCAAGATTCTGAACCACTGGAACAGAAGAATCTTTCAGCGTAAAAACTTTAAATTCGCTCCATTCAACAGCGGCTCCTGAAGAATAATCACTTTTCTCAGCAACTACTATTTTAATCGTGTGTTTGCCGAAAGGAAGATCTGTTTTCCGATAAGCAAGGGTGTTTCCCGTATTAGTTGAGTAAAAATCCACATCGCGATCATAAACACCATCGATGTATACTTTCACTTTTCCTCGGTTCGCCCCCCTAACCCCATACCACTCGATGATTTCTCCTTCAAATTTATAAGTGATTGTGTCACCCACTTGCGAAGTGGACGCAGATGAGTTTCCATTCGTCCATGCTCCTTCTTTGTTAACCAGCCTTGAAGCATGGGATACTCTATAGGATTGGTGACGATCCTCTAGCTGTCGTCTTGCCTTCTGCAATTCTGTTAAAATCGTTTGAACACGATCGTCGGTAGTATCTTGATCTGTGCTCATGAATTCTTTTGCATCGTCTACAGCACGATCTAGAGTAGCCCAGCTTTCATTAGAATAATCCCGGGCAAGCAATCCAAACGTTCTATAATATTCCCGTATTAAATCATCCATGATTGTCGTCTTCCGGTCTGACTGGATTACATTAACAATCTCGGAAGAATCTTTGTTGCCATCCGACAATGTTAATACTTCTGAGCCTGAACCAGACGTGAAATCTGCTGAGGCTGGAGTTATGGTATAGCTTGCTCCCTTTACAGTATCAAATGATATTTGGTCATTCTGATCTACTGTATAGTTGACCCGATTACCAGTTTGGTCCTTAATCACAGCACCGTTGATGTTTTGATATCTCAAAACTATTTTTTTACCACTATTTGAATCAATCGTTAACCTCCGTAGAGTTCCATCGGACCATTCCGCACCGACTTCAAAATTTCCTCTTGCAACAAGTCCCTCATAAGAACCAGATTTCCATGCCGTAGGCAAAGCCGCAAGAGGCTGGATATAGCCTGCATGACTTTGTAACAGCATTTCTGCCACGCCTGAAGTTAAGCCCAAACTCCCATCAATTTGAAAAGGTGGATGGGTATTAAACAGATTGGACATCGTCCGTTCCTTAATGATACCTTGATACATCCGGTGTGCCTTATCCCCTTCCTGCAATCTGGCCCACATATTCATTTTTTTAGCTCGTGACCACCCTGTTCTTTCATAACCGCGCTTCTCCAATGATATTTTAGCTGCTTCGAAATAATCCGGTGTCTCCTTCGTTACATGCCTGCCAGGAAAAAGACCGACAAGATTAGATACGTGACGGTGCGTAGGAGCTTCGCCAACGGGTCGTATAATAGGGACAATGTCTTCCTCCTTCCACTCTTTAATTTGTCCCCAGCTTCCAATATCAATAGGATCAATTTGGGCTAACTGCTCTTGCAACAGGTCAATGAATGCTTGGTCCGTTTCGCCGACAATTTTGGATGCGCTGATCATATCCGTATATAACTGCCATACAAACTCCTGGTCGTAAGTTGTACCAACCGTCATAGGTCCATGCTCGGAAGAATAAGAGGGTGCCACAACTAATTCGCCGTCTCGCGGATCTTCAACAAGTGTTTTGGAGAAAAATTCAGCTGTCTCTTTCATAATGGGATATATTTTTTTGACAAGCATCGTCTCGTCCTGTGTATATTCATAATAGTCCCACAAAGCCTGACTGAGCCAAGCATTGGCCGTTGTATCCCAACCCCATTCGTAATTGTCTAGAGGAGAGGTTAGTCCAAACGGTGTGCTTGCTACGTTGACCATCCATCCGCCGTCTTCAACTCCCATGTACTCCCTTGCTGTTATCCTCCCAGGCTCTCTTAAAGAATCCACATAATCGATATAAGGTAGAAATGTTTCAGCGATATTTGTATTCATGGCTGGCCAATAGTTCATCTGCAGATTAACATTGGTATGATAATCTGAATTCCATGTAGGGTTATTAGAATGATTCCAGACACCTTGAAGATTGGCAGGTAAAGATCCTTCCCTAGAGCTTGCGATCAACAGATATCTCCCATACTGGAACATTAAAGATTCCAATGCCCTTGCATTTTCATTATTGGAATTCAGACGATAAGCCTGCAGCAATTCATTCGTAGGAATCGTCATGTCCAATGATCCGATATCGAGAGATACCCTTTCGAATAAAGACTTGTAATCCTGAGTATAAGTGTTTAACAGCTGAGAGTATGATTTTGTAGATGCTGCATCCATCGTCTGCTTAACCTTCTGAACAGGATCGCTCCCTTTATATGTAGGGAAATCATTCTTGTAATCGGTGGCGCTTGTGAGTAGGATGGTAACTGCATCCGCGTTAGATACACGTATATTATTGTTATCAACAGTAGTTATGTTCCCACCCTCATTAATTACCTTCACTTCGGAAGCGAATTTCATGCCGTTATTGCTGACATATCCGTTCATCTTCATCGTATCGCCTTCAACAACCTTCGTGTGCCTGGACTGTGCTAGGTCTATTTTGACGTCAAAAGTAAGCTTGGCCGCTGCATTCGCTGTTAATCTCATCACCATGACATTATCAGGATAGCTAACAAAATATTTTCTGTCGTAATTCACTCCGTCATAATTGTATCTGACACCAGCGATTCCTGAATTCAAATCCAGATCACGAACATATTTTTTTACATTTTTTGAGTCAAATTCGGGAAACTGAAAATATAAGTCCCCGAAGTTTTGGTATGATCCAAAGGCGCTTGTATCCCCCAGCATTTGTCCTACCATTCCTTCAATTGCGCTTTGCTCGTAATTAAAAGCGTGTTCTCTGAAAGCGGGAAGAAGCTTATTCGCTCCTTCCGTTTTGTTGCCAAAGTTGTAGTAAGGACCGGTACCAGGACCTCCTGTCCATAATGTTTTCTCATTAAACTGAATATGCTCGCGATCTATACTGCCATAAACCATACCGCCCATATAACCATTACCAATGGGAAGCGGTAGTTGCATGGATGTGTTGGGTGTTGCTCCATCATCCTTCCACATGGTTGCCGGCGCATTGTACCATAACCGTAGTTTGTTCTCATCGATCGCAGAAACAGATTCAAGCTTTTCTATATCCGCATACGCTTCCGATGAAGCGCTTACAAAAATAGTTTGCAAAGTTATTATTCCTGCTAAAAGCATAACAAGGCTGGTTTTCTTAGACCTTCGTTTGTTCATAATACACCCCTTTTAATGTATAATTTCGAATCCTCAACATGATCATTGAGTGAACCCCAATTCCTTAAGAAAACACCGCCTCCTCTATTTCTAATTTGTAATACTTACATTTTAAGATTATTAAGAATTAGCTTATATAGAATATCCTACTGAAGTAGTTAAAAATTCACCGAATTAATACTTCAGAAATAGTATTAGTTTTAACCCATATGAGCGTTCACTACACTGCTAGATCAATAATTACAAAAGTGACCCACAAGAATACTCTTTAAAAGAGAATTCTTGTGGGTCACATTTACCTAATATTCTATCGAGGATTCATGATCCAAGCATGGTTGGGATCATTATGGAACTTCCATGTTCTTGTTGGTCCCGCCATCACATTCAGATAATATACATCATACCCAGGAGGCGCACACACCGGATGATATCCTTTTGGAATAAGAACGGTTTGCCCGTTAGCGACAACGAGTGTTTCGTCCAATGAACGATCATCTGTATACACTCGTTGGATAGCGAAACCTTGCTCAGGTTCTACGCGAAAATAATACGTTTCTTCAAGAAGCGATTCATTAGGCAGTTCATCTCGATCATGTTTATGTGGCGGAAAGCTAGACCAATGTCCTGCAGGTGTGAACACTTCTACGACTAGTAAACTATCAGCATCTTCCGTCTCCGGTAATATATTATGAATCTGTCTTTCCAATGTTTCATAACCTCGTGATTCCACTCCTACTTCACTTGGTGGAATCAATCTTGCTGGATAATTTCCTTTGCCGGGAGCAGAGCAAATGGCTAGCTCCAACTCCGTTAAAGCTATAACTTCATATTTATCTTGATTGGGCACATATACGGAATACGGTGGGATTTTTTCGAATACAGACATGCGTTTGCCGATGTTCTCCCATTCTGCTTGTTCAGTTTTTATACTTGCTTTCCCGCTTATCAATACAAGACAAACTTCCTGATCCAGTGTGCTACGACTAAACTTCTGACCAACTTCTAATTTGACTACTTGAAAACCGACATACTCCCACCCTGCAGTAGCAGGTGTTACTGTTATGACGACCCCATTCTCTTGAGACTCAATACTCGGCTGAATAATAAGTTCTGACATCGATGTTCTACTCCTTTCGATTCAAAGAGTCTTTGTTAGGCTTCTATGAATTGATAGATTTCATCTAATCGAACTGGACGATCTAAACGAGCTGATAGTTTCGCAGCATAAGCAATTCGTTCTGCTTGAAGCCCATCATAACCATCCACCGCCACAGGGGTATCATGTTGGATACTTTCAATAAACCTACTCACCTCGAGCGCATAGGCTTTCTCATAACGCTCAAGAAAGAAATGCAAAGGCTTATCGGATATAATTCCTTCTGACGTACTAATAACGGCTGTATTAGGATGATCATTGGTTACAGCAACGCTACCTTTTGAACCGAATACTTCCACACGTTGATCATATCCATAAACCGCTTTCCTACTGTTATCAATGACACCTAAGGCCCCATTAGCAAAGTGAAGCATTACCATAGCCGTATCAACATCTCCACACATACCGAACACAGGGTCAATTAATACATTACCTTTCGCGTATACGCTTTCAATTTCACTACCGCTTACATAACGAGCCATATCAAAATCATGAATCATCATATCCATATAAATTCCGCCGGATGAGCGAATATAATCAGGATCAGGAGGATTTGGATCACGAGATGTTATTTTTATAATATGTGGTTCGCCAATCGTTCCTTGCAGGATATGTTCTCTCAAGCGTATGAAATTATGATCAAAGCGTCGATTAAATCCAACTTGGAACTTTATATTTGCCCGAGTTACTTCTTCCAGTGCTTCATTCGTTTCATTTAACTCTTGGCTAATAGGCTTCTCACAGAAAATATGTTTACCTGCCTTCGCAGCTTTACGGATTAAAGCAGTATGCGTATCTGTCGGTGAACAGATAAATATCGCATCAATTTCTGAATTGCAAATCAAATCATCACCGTTGTCTTGATAATAAATAATCCCTCTTTCGTTACACCAAGAAGCAAGCGCCTCGCCACCGAATAGGTCGGCTATGCCTATTATTTGCACACACTGCAAACTTCGAAGGTGATCGGCGTGAATTTTTCCAATGCGACCTCCACCAATGATTCCGATTTTCACTTTTCCCATTCCCTCTCACCTTTCATCTTACCTTGGAATACACGACATAAACTTCATAACTCGTGATTTAAGTTATATCTCAACAAGTTATCACCAACGGGATGTGACCATCTTTTTACGTGTGTAAAACTCGACAC
The DNA here is from genome assembly GCF_042666275.1 of Paenibacillus sp. GCM10028914. Classification (NCBI taxonomy): domain Bacteria; kingdom Bacillati; phylum Bacillota; class Bacilli; order Caryophanales; family Paenibacillaceae; genus Paenibacillus; species Paenibacillus sp. GCM10028914. The sequence goes on along the minus strand of NZ_JBHTFO010000015.1, from coordinate 240,179 downwards.
CATCGTTGCCATTAGCATGTAAATCACCGTAAAATGATTTTTTCCAACCTGAGAAAGGAAAGAAGGCCATTGGAGCGGGAACACCTAAGTTAACACCAAGCATGCCGGCATCAATGTTCTCACGGAAGTAACGAACGCTACTGCCATTTTGCGTAAATATACAAGCACCATTAGCGAAGTCAGAAGCATTCGCAACTTCGATAGCACCATCTAATGTCTCTGCACGTATAACTGCAAGAACAGGTGCAAAGATTTCATCTTGCCATATTTTCATGCCGACTTGTACATGATCAAATATCGTAGGACCAATGAAGAAGCCTTCACCTTCTGTAGCCTTATCAACTCGCCCATCACGTACCATTCGCGCGCCCTCTTGCTCTCCAATTTCAATGTATGATTTCGTGCGTTCTTTATGCTGATCTCTTATAACAGGACCCAGAAACACTCCTTCATTCAGTCCATTGCCAATTTTGATATGATCAGAGGCTTCTTTCAAACGAGCAACAAGCTCGTCAGCAACATTTCCTACAGCGACAACAACCGAGCATGCCATACATCGTTCTCCTGCGGAACCGAAAGCAGCATTAATAATTTCTTTCACGGTTAATTCTAGATTTGCATCAGGCAGAACAATCGAGTGATTTTTAGCTCCTGCGAGTGCCTGCACTCTTTTTCCATGAGCAGATGCTGTCTTATAGACATACTCCGCAACAGGTTGAGAACCGACAAAGGAAACAGCTTTAATATCTTTGTGTTCCAAAATCCCGTTTACAACATCATGTGCACCATGTACGATATTGAATACGCCATCAGGCAGGCCTGCTTCTTTTGTTAACTCTGCAAGACGATTTGCCAAAAGGGGAGTACGTTCGGAAGGCTTTAATATAAATGTATTGCCACAGGCAATCGCGAGCGGAAACATCCAACATGGAACCATCATGGGAAAGTTAAACGGAGTAATCCCACCTACAACACCAATGGGGTAGCGATACATTCCAGACTCTATATTTGTAGCGATATCAGGTAACTGCTTGCCCATCATAAGCGAAGGTGCACCTGTTGCAAATTCAACACATTCTATCCCGCGTTGTACTTCTCCGTAAGCTTCGCTTAGACTTTTCCCATTCTCACGAGTTATGATTTCTGCAAGTTCTTGCCAATGATCTACGAGGAGTTGTTGGTATTTAAATAATATTCGAGCTCTCTTAGGTACAGGCGTCTGACTCCAAGCTTTGAACGTTTCTGTCGCTATACTTACAGCTTGATCCAAATCGTCCCTTGTTGATATGGGTACTTGTGCTAATACTTCATTAGTCGCTGGATTGTATACCACTTCGGTCGATGTGGTTTTTGAAGCAACCCATTCCCCATTGATCCAATTTTTTAATGGCTGCATTTTTGTCTCTCCTTATTCTCTTATTCCCTTATAAAATAAACGGATGAACCCGTAATCCCTTCCCTTAAGTAGCTACGATCTCACCCTTCTGGCATCGCTCCATATAGTCTTGGATTTGAGAATGCGTTGGCATTGCATCTGAGCAACTATGACTCGAGATCACAATACTTGCAGCAGCACTTCCATATTCCATACTTTTCTCAATCGTCCATCCTTGCATCACACCATATAGGAATCCAGCTGCATACGAATCACCCGCTCCAAATGTCTTGATCACTTTCGCAGGAAAAATCTGAGCCTGATGGCTTAGACCATCTTCCGTGTAAGCAATTGAGCCGGCTTTGCCATGTTTAATAATTACAATTTTCGCAGAGTAATTAAACCATTTCTGTGCAGTCACCTGATCGGAATGTTCAACATTCTCTTCAAATCTTTCCATCGTATCGAATTCTTCCCGTGTTCCGATTATGATATCGCTCTTCTCCGCTGCAAGATTATAGTAAACTGCAGTTTCTGCTTCAGATGCCCATGTGTATGGTCGATAATCTATATCAAGAACAACCACGGTTCCGTGCTTTTTCGCATACTGAACTGCTAAGAATACAGCTTCACGTGAAGGACTTTTAGCAAGCGCAGTTCCTGAGATCAGAAGCATTTTAGAACGAGCAATAAGTTCTTCTTTTACTTCCCCGGGTTCTAATCGTAAATCTGCGACATTGTCGCGATACATTAATATGCTGCATTCCGTGGGACTTTTGATCTCCGTAAAAGCGAGCCCCGTCACGGCACCAGTCTGATCGGTCACTACATTGGAGGTTTCGATATCATTACGTCGTAAATAATCTACGATGAATCGTCCCATCTGATCATTAGCTACTTTTCCTATAAATGCGGTCTTTTGTTCTAATCGAGACAACCCAATCGTGATATTGGCGGGTGAGCCCCCTACGTACTTCGTAAATGTCATTGTCTCTTCCATAGGTCGATTCGTTTCATTGGCATTCAAATCGATACAAAGTCTACCAATGGCGACAAAATCGATTGGACGGTCGGGGTGGAACGATACATAAGTCACCGTAACAAGCCCTCCTTCATTGAAATTCATACTTTATGCGGTGTGATTCTGATAGTTAAGCAGCGAGTTTATATACTGAAGGGAACGCTCGGCGTACACTCGAGCTGGGTGCTTATTAGGGTCTTGTTCACCTTCAATCAATGCCCAGCCATTATAGTTCGTTCGAAGTAATTCTTCGAAAATAGGCGCGAAATCAATGTTTCCATCACCTGGCACTGTAAATACGCCTCTTCGAATACAAGTTACAAAATCCGATTGTTCCGTGCGTGCTTCGTCTAATATTGAAACGCGAACATCTTTGAGATGAATATAAGCAATTCGCTCCCGATGTTTCCTTAAGAGTGTCAGGGGATCTCCACCACCATAGTAAGAATGTCCCGTATCGAACAGTAAATGTACTAGTGATGGATCTGTCATTTCCATTAATCGATCAATTTCATCTTGTGACTCCACTACCGTCCCACCGTGGTGATGATATGTGAGTTTTAAGCCAATTTGCTTGGCGATTTCACCGGCTTGATTTAATCCTTCGGCTAAGTTAGCCCAGCCATCTGCATCTAGATTAATTAGTTCTTTCTCAAAAGGCGTTCGACGTGGATCAAAATGAAGCGACCCTCCGACTTCACAAGTGCTAATGACCTCGCATCCCATTTCTTTTAAAAACTCGGCATGTCGACGGTAGTTCTCTAACTCCATAGCTCTAAAGGATGGGTCTGAAAACAATACTGATTTCCATTGGGATACAAGCTGAATGCCTCTAGCACTCAATTCCTGTTTGAGAACAGTCGGATCAGTCGGAAACTTGCGTCCCATTTCAGTTCCTGTAAGTCCTAATGCCTGAATTTCATCCACAATTTGGTGAAAGGTGGTGTCGTCACCAAACTCCTTGACGTCTTCCCCCACCCAATTTATTGGATGAATCCCTAATCTGAAAGGCAATGACTTCATATCCATCACTTGACGCCTCCTTGTAATCCTAGAAAATCTGATATCTTATCGGCCTCTAAGTCCATCGACCATTCGTTTCATTTTCAAATGAGCATTGGTTACACTTTCATTCGAAGATACTTCAGGCACACCAACATTCCACCATGACTCATAACCAGAAGAGTTTGTTCCGGGTACAACAGGGATTTCAATTAATGTTGAAATGGATTCTTGACGAGCTTGCTCAAGAGCTGATTGCAATTCTTTCGCTGAGGATGCGCGATAAGCAACTGCACCTAGACTTTGTGCGTGTTTTACAAAATCCAAGGCAATATAGTCTCCATTTAACTTACCGTCTAGAGGATTACGATATCTGAATTCATTCCCAAAACCGTCACTACCGTGTTCGCGTTGCAGATTATGAATACATTGATAGCCATGATTATTGAATAATAAAATGGTAATTTTCCGACTTTCTTGAATACTAGTGATAAACTCTGAGTGCAAGAGTAGATAGCTTCCATCTCCAACAATTGCATAGACCTCTTTATCAGGTTCAGCAAGCGCAACCCCAAATGCGCCACTTACTTCATACCCCATGCACGAAAAACCGTATTCCATATGGTACGTTTTCGGGTAAGCTACTTTCCATAAACGGTGTAAATCTCCCGGTAAACTTCCAGCTGCGCAAACGATAATCGCTGATGGGTCAATCCATTCATTGATTATTCCCAGCGCTCTAGTCTGAGCCAAGCCCGTCGGATTTTCTATAGCGTATAAACGGTCTATTTCGCGATTCCATTCCTCTTTATGTGCATATATATCTTCGGTTTGAGCCGTGCCCTGATAACCGGATTGGTTCAGTTCCAAAGCTAAGGCTAACAAGCCCTTCTTGGCATCGCACACCATATTTAATCCATTTAACTTCACAGCATCTAATCCATTAATGTTGATATTTATCATCTGAACATCTTCATTGGCAAAAGCAGATTTCGACGCTGTTGTAAAATCTGAGTATCGTGTTCCGATGCCGATGATTAGATCCGCTTCCTTTGCAAGGAGATTTGCTGCAAGAGAACCTGTAACCCCGATCGCACCGACATTGAGCGGATGATTCCAAGGCAATGATCCTTTACCTGCCTGTGTTTCAGCGACAGGGATATCATAAGCCTCTGCAAAGCTTATTAATTCTTGCTCTGCGTTTGCATATAAAACACCGCCACCAGCGATAATCAATGGTTTTTTCTTTTTTTGTATAAGCTCAACTGCACGACTCAGCACCTCGTTAGATGGTGGCCTTCGATCCATTACATGCACTCGCCGTTCAAAGAACGAGTTCGGATAATCATAGGCCTCTGCTTGAACATCTTGAGGCAAAGCTATCGTGACAGCCCCTGTCTCTGCTGGATCCATAAGGATTCGCATCGCTTGTTCTAGAGCGGTGATAAGCTGCTCTGGACGAACTATCCGATCCCAGTACTTGCTTACCGATTTAAAAGCATCTGTCGCAGAAATATTATAATCACTGACGATTTCCAATTGCTGCAATACGGGATCGGGTTGTCTAGAAGCAAAGTTATCTCCTGGTAACAACAGCACAGGAATTCGATTAACAGTTGCCGTTGCTGCCGCGGTAACCATATTGAGTGCTCCTGGTCCAATCGAAGTCGTACAAGCGTAGATTTCACGCCGATTTTTTTGTTTTGCAAAGGCTGTCGCGGCATGAACCATCCCTTGCTCATTTTTTCCCTGGATGAATGTAAGTTCTGTCTTCTCTCGCTCTAAAGCTTCACCAATCCCGGTCACATTTCCGTGTCCAAAGATCCCCATCACTCCACGTACGAATTTTATATCTTGACCATCAACTCGAATGTATTGCTGATCTAAGAAGCGCAGAAGCGCTTGTGCCATCGTTAATCGAGTCGTACTTGCTTCCAGTATCATGAGTTCTCCGTCCCCTTTATACGTAGCCTTAATTTAGACAATCTAATAAAGATTCATGAACCTGGCCATTAGTTGATACAATATGCAACGTGTTCAAGCTGTAAGGATTCCCGCTCGTATCGCTGACTTGACCTCCTGCTTCTTGCACGATGAGCACACCTGCAGCCACATCCCATGTTTTCAATCCGTTCTCCCAAAATCCATCAAGTCGCCCCGCACCCACATAAGCGAGATGACGAGCGGCAGAGCCAAGCGAACGAATCGTCCTACACCGTTGGATCAGCTTGCCAAGTCCGTTATAGACAGCTAGTCTAGCATCCATCTGAGATGGAAATCCCGTTGCTATTACACTTGTATGAAGTCCTGCCTTGTCAGATACATGAATTTGCTTACCATTGAGATAAGCACCTTCGTTCTTAACCGCGTAGAACATTTCATCACTGCAAGGATCGTAAACCACACCTAACAATATCTCCCCATTGTAAGAAAGCGCGATGGAGACAGTAAATCCAGCAATCCCTTGCACAAAATTATTCGTTCCATCAAGCGGATCAACAATCCACATATAAGTATCTTTTTTTACAGCAGTTAACACATCTTCTAATAGTTTCTGGGCTATAAAAGTGTCCTCTTCCCCTAAAATTTCATGATCCGGATATTCAGATAAGATGCCCTCACGAATGAGTTGCTCAGAATCTTTATCGACTTGTGTAACGACATCGAAACTAGATGATTTTTCTTCTGCTAACACTTGTTCACCCATTCGTGAAAGAATAAGTGTCCCCGCTTTTCGTGCAAGTGATTGCGCTAGCGTAATAAATTCCATATGAAAGTTCACTTCCTCAATTTATTTTCATACCTCTAGTTTCATTAGTTTCTCGATAATATCAGCAATAGCGTGTTCTTCATGATGAACAGTTACATTGTTCGCGTGGATTTTTAATGTGGGATGAGCATTTTCAACGGCATAGCCGTCATCTGCTTGTTGTATGATCGTGAGGTCGTTTAGTTGATCTCCAACTGCAATGGTACGCAAGTCTTTGTGTGGTAATAGTTGAAGTAGAATTCGAAGTGTGTTTCCTTTAGAGGTATGAATAGGGAGTATTTCAAGATAATTATATTCGGAGTATACAAGCTCAGCTTCAAGTCCCGTCGCATGTATTGTCTCCTCTATTGCTAATAGTTCTGCTGGATCATTCGCTATTAAAAGCAATTTGGTCACGAACTGTTCAAGTGTGTCTAATGGAAAATCCAAACTAACGACACCATCTTTTTGTTCATGGGATTCCAATAATGCGCTTCGATGCGGTGAATATACCTGACCATCTCGATATATTAAGAGTGCTAAGTCTTCTGATAGTTTCGAAAAAATATATTGCCAGAACGACACTGGTATATTCATCGTTTTTTCATAAATAACTTTTTGAGTAACAGGACAATAGATTTTAGCACCATTATATAAGATCATTGGTGTAGTAATATTTAATTCCTCAACGAATTTGGCGACGGCCTGTTCCGTTCGCCCAGTTGCCAAAGTAAACAATCCGCCTTGCTCTTCAAAACGGCGAATCGCTTCAACATTTTCTGCACTAATTTTCTGTGAAGTAGTTAACAACGTACCGTCGAGATCGCTTACAAATAAAATATTTTTCAATTGTATGCTCACCTTGCTTCCCCTTAATTGCTTGTAATTACATGGTCATCGATTGATTGTTTGCACTTTGAAGATTCACCTTAGTAAGTGTTTCTCCCTTCATGCTGGTTTCAATAGATTCAACCGCATTCATCATCATAATTTCTTCTAATGCACGCATACATGTCTCTACATGAGGAGCAAGCACGTTTAACTTCAGAGTCATGCTTGGCTGAACTGATGCTTCTATCTCAGTGACATCTGTGTGATGCATTTTGATATCTGTGATCTTAATGTCAAAGTCCTGAAATTTTGATAAAATTGCACTTACCACTCCCTGCTGATCTTGTATGACCATTTCGATATCATGATATCGACGTTTCTTTGCCCATATACGCTCCCACTTGTTAAAGACAAATAAATTAATAAGAACGATGAGTGTGCACATGATCGCACCTAAGAAGAAGCCTGCACCGACACATAAACCTATCGCCGCGACGACCCATATACTTGCTGCAGTCGTCAATCCTTTAATCATATTTCCATTCCGAAGGATAGCTCCTGCACCTAGAAATCCAATACCACTGATAACTTGTGCCGCTAATCGAGCAGGGTCAATTCTAACGTTCACTTCATCAACAAATTGAGAAAATCCATAAATAGATAACAACATGATACTTGCCGAACCAAGACAAACTTGTATATGTGTTCGAAATCCTGCTGCGTGATTACTCCATTCTCGTTCAAACCCAATTAATCCGCCAAGGACTGCCGCAAGTAACATGCGAAGGATCAGCTCCCATGGTGTAATCACCCAAATATTTGAGGTTGGCAAGATCACTCAGTCCTTCCTTTAATAAGAGACATGTTTTTCATCGGAATGAGATTGCTGTAGTGAGGTGTGCAGCCTTTTAATCGATGCACTAACATGCTCTAAAATTGTACGATCACTGTTTTTAAACTTTGGCATCGTAAGCTCAAGATTATAAATACCTCTATAATTCAAAGTCTGTAAGTTTTCCACGTAATATTCCAAAGGTAAACTTTCCTTTGTTGTTAGAGGTTGATGGGTTCCAAGATTGACAATGCCATGAATATGGGTGTGAATAACTTTCTCTAAAAAAGTGCGGTTTGGCAAGGTCATACACGTCTGACCTTGAAGGTGACTATTCTCAATTGACTTGATGAGGTCAGAATAATAATGTCCCGTGTCCCAAGTAATTCCCATTAAAGGACTATCGATGATTTCTACCATCTTCACGATGCCTTCTGTTGTATCTCCAGGATCAACTTTGGTCATTTTTTTGCGATTGTTCTCAAGGGCAAAGCGTATAGGTATATTCTCTGTTGCAGCCATAGATGTCCATTGCTTGAACAACTGGATGGTACGATGCATTAATTCTTCTTCAGATCCCTCTTTCGCATCGAAAGCATGAACAGCCATCATCAAATCAGTCTGATAATGATCAAATTGACGCAAAATGGTTCTCATGGAGGGATAGATATCTTCGAATCTGCTTCCCTCCATTTCCCCTTCTACATGACCGTGAATTGTTATTTGAAGCCCAGCCTTCCAAATTTGCTGAATGACTTTTATATATGCCTCGTCATCTACATTTCGTGGAAGAATTCTCACTTCAATCGATTTAACACCATTCTCTTTTAAAATCTCTAGAAACTGATCAATATGCTCACAATTTCCGATTAAATCATGATGTGTATGTCGACGAAAATCACTAAGAAACACAGGACTTTGAATTGAAAATCCGATCATGCCATACTCCTCCAAACTATAAGTTGACGGGTGCGCAAGTCCGGCGAATAATAAGTTCTGTATCAAATAATATAGAGGATGGCTTTGAGCCCTTCTCTTGCACCATCGTCATTAACAATTCGGCTGCTTTCATCCCCATTTCTTTTCGAGGTTGTGCAACTGTCGTTAATTTGATCCAGTGTAAGTTACTAACCTCGAGATTATCGAATCCAACGATACTCATTTGTCCAGGGACAGAAATCTGCTTCTCCGACAACCATTCTAATGCTCCAATCGCCAAAATATCATTGGCTGCAAATACGGCAGTCATTTCAGGATAGGATGATGCAAGCTGTTGCATGGACTCATATCCGCTCTTATAGGATCTTTCACCAAAGATAGTTGCTTCTTCAGCTACATGAATACCGTTTTTCTTCATCGTATCGCAAAATGCACGATAGCGTTCACGGCCGGTGTAAGAGAAGTCTGGCATTCCGATGAATCCGATGTGACGATGATTAAGTGAAAGTAAATACTCTAAAGCCCGGCATGCACCTTGATAATGATCAACGTCCACGAATGGCATATCGAGTTCTGCTGGTGGTCTTCTCCTCAAGAAAACAATGGGGATTTCTAAATTTCGAAGTAACTGCATCATCTCTTCATCCATATAATCCGAAGTAATAATTAGACCATCCATTTTCCTCTGTGCGGCACTTAGTAAGAAACTTTCTTCTTTTTCACGTATGCGAGAGGTATTACCATAGACTAGATGGTATCCATTATCTGATATTATCTCCTCAATCCCTTGTGCCATCGACGACAAGAATGGATCTGTAATATCGGGCAGCATTAGTCCAATAGTAAAAGATTTTCGTTGAATTAAACTTCTTGCGACAGCGTTAGGTGTATAATTTAATTCCTTCATCGCTTCAAGAACTTCTTGTTTCGTTTCTGAACGAATGTCAGGATGATTATTCATAGCTCTAGATACGGTCGAGACAGAAACACCTAATTTTTTGGCTACATCTTTAATCGTTGCGATAGGTCTCCACTCCTTCACCTTGATTGGTAACGTTTCCGGTAACGTTTCCAATTTCTATTTTAGAACAGCCTTTTTTTAATATCAAGTATTATTTATCATTATCTTTTTTTCAATTGGCGCGGATTTTGATTATCAATTTTCAATTTTTTCTTCGGAGCTTTAGCGATGTCTTCCCAAGGAACAATTTTGAAATTCTGATTCGCTATACTTCCGTCAGACTGGGCATTTGTATTGTCCTGCGTAATGAAAATACCGTTAGGATACTTATCGCCCAAACCAAACGATTGAACATCGATTCCATCTGTCTCAGAGGTACCATCGATATCCCCGTCAACAATCATAAAGGTTGTTAAATAGGTACCACTCTTACGATCATAAATGACGTACCGGTCACTTCCTTGACTAGAAGCAATTAAATAACCTTCACCATTCTTGCCATAGTATATCGTTACACCTTCAACATCTTCTGTAAGGCGGATGCCATCAACCGTATCGATCTTCGCTTCAGGCAAAAGACCGCCATCCGGTTCCGCATTATATTTCCAAATCGCGACATTCTCTTCCGCAACATAGAACTTACCGTACTCATCATCAGCTACAATGCCTTCTGTAACGCTGCCAATCTTCAGCTCGCGTACGAGTTTACCGTCAACTTTACCATTTCCGTTATCGTACAATTCCCATTGTTCGAATTCACCCTCTTTACCGGTGATTAAACCGTACATTTTGCCGGATCGGTGGCTTTGATACAAGCCGAATCCATAGACCTCTTCCATATTAGATTCCAGATGATCGCCCGTAACTTCAGTTAACTCACTTGTATCTGGATTAATGATAAAAATGTTAATTGTATTTGTTGTACGGTTCGTTGATGCTGCGATATCAACCTTTTGACCATTTAGCATAAAGTTGTATCGAACATCAACATTGTTCATTTTCCCAACACCGTATGCTCCAATACGATTACCATCTAAATTGTAGACTTCAATACCACCCGGATTAGCTTTTTTATTGGCTCCTATAATTAAGCTTTTATTCCCATCGTTAGGATGTATCCAGATTGATGGATCATCAATAGAATCACCACTTTGAGCAGAAGGTTCGGTCTCTAGATTCGCTTTGACCTCAATAAGTGATGCTGGTGGCTGATGTGCAATATCTAGAATATTTGCACTTGCATTTTGTAAATTCACTGCTTTAACAAAATCGTCATCCTCTGGAATCATCATTATGCTTCCATCCAATTGTACAGCAGCAGGGAACCTGCCAACTTGAGTACCAAGCTCATATTGATCACTGCCTACGGTGACTTTTCCTGTCATTCCATTACGAAGCTTAAACAAGATCGATTGTGTGTTTACATCCCATACGGAAGCAGCACCAAGCGGATTTAGAACCTCTTCTTGCAGAGGAACATACTCAATCTCTTCTTCTGCTGCGATAGCTATAGAAGATACCTGTAACAAAAGAGCCAAACTTAAAAGGATCACAAACGTTTTTTTAAAGGATACCATCGCGGAATTCCTCCTCGAATTATAAATTCACTGCGTCTGTTAAACGAGTTGATTCATTCGATCCATTCTTGTTTGTACCAGTAATAAGTCGTTGACTGACTTTATCATAAACATTCACTTTTTCTTTTGGAAACGTAATCCAGACATGACTACCCACCAAGTAATCCATCTCCCCCATATATTTCACCAAGACTGTCGTGCTGCCATTAAAGGTTAATTGAACAAGAGTTTCGGAGCCTGCTGGAAGAATGGATGATACGCTGCATTTAATACTATCTTTGACTTGCTCAGGATAAATTGTGATATCCTCCGGGTAAATAGCAAGAACCACATCACCTGAATGTTGGTGTTCAGAAGGTATTGCAACTCTTCCTAAACTTGAATCTGTTAGCAGGCATCCAGCTTGATACGTACAAGAAGCATCAACAAAATTGATTGTCGGATTGCCGATAAAATCAGCTACTCTTAAATCAGCAGGATGTCGATAGATTCCTCGTGGCGTATCAACTTGAACCAAATTACCTTCAAAGAAAACAGCAATTTTGGTTGACATCGTTAAAGCTTCAACTTGATCATGAGTGACATAGATAATGGTTGTATTCAACTCACGATGCAATCTTTTTAGTTCTGCGCGCATTTCAAGTCTTAGCTTGGCATCCAGATTTGAAAGAGGTTCATCAAGCAGCAAGATTTTGGGCTCAGTTACAATGGCTCTTGCTATGGCAACGCGTTGCTGTTGTCCACCAGACAGTTCTGAAGGGTAGCGATCTTTATACTGAATGATTCTCATCTTCTCTAAAGCGAGTTCCACTTTTGTGCGGATCTCTTGCTTAGGCATTTTTTTGAGGGTCAATCCAAAAGCTACATTTTCATACACCGTCATATGCGGCCATAGTGCGTAGCTCTGGAACACAAGGTTCAATCCACGTTTTGAAGCTGCAGCATAAAACCGATTTTCTCCATTAACCACTTCCTTTCCGCCAATCGTAATGATTCCTTCCTCTGGATTTTCAAGGCCCGTTATTACACGTAGTGTTGTCGTTTTCCCGCAGCCTGAAGGACCTAATAACGTCATGAAGTCGCCTTCTTCGATGACAAAATTAATATCTTTCAGGATATGGTTGTGATCAAAATATTTGTTGATATGTTTCAATTCAATTCTGCTCATGTTAGCCACCTATTCCTTTCGTTAGATCCGCCTTACCCCACTTGGTCGCTATAAAGTATGTCACGATAATGATCATGATAATAATTACTGTTATTGCATTCGAAAATTGTTGGAATCCGCTTTCTGCATACTGGAAAGTAAGTGTCGTTAATGTACCTGTCTTCGGGGTAACTAATAAAATAATCAAATCGAGTTCCTTCATACCACTAATGAAGCCGAGTAGGAATGCACTAATTACGCCTTTTCGCGTCAAAGGCAGCATGATCTTAGTAAATCTCTTAAAGAAGGAAGCTCCTTGTATTTTGGCGGCCTCTTCAAGTTCACCACTGATCTGCATCATACTACTCGTTCCTGATCGGGTGGCGAAAGGGAGCTCCTTAACCACGGTAATCAAAATGATTATGGTCAATGTACCGTACAATGCTGGAATGAGAAACCCTGGTTTAGCAAAGATCGATAGATATATAGCAGCGAATGCGATACCCGGAATCAAATATGGAGTAAAAGTTAACTGTTCAATGACTCTTGTCGTCATTGATTTTCTACCTTTAGCTACAATATATCCGAGTGTAACACCTAACACTGCTGACAATGCGGCGCCTCCAAAAGCAACTATCAAAGAGTTTTTAAGTGCCAAACGAATATTGTCACTCATCAAGACGCCCACTTCACCCGAAGCGATATTCGGATTCGATGATCCTATCCAAAAATGCGATGTAAAGTTACTCATGCTGTATACACCTTCCTTCAGCATGAACGATTGCAAGAATAACATTAGTAACGGGAATATCCCTGCGATGAACATGAACGACATAACTGTTGAGAATATCGGAATTCTCCATTTACCTAGTGGCGTTAAAGTCTTACGTGCATCCTTACCACCAACCGTTGTGTAACCCTTCCTCTTCCCAATTGCCTTCTGATTGATATAAATCGTTATTGCTGCGATTAAGATTAAAACAATACTAAGAATATATGCTTGTGATGTCATTCGTCCGCGAATACTGCTGTATAACATCGTTGAAATCGTATAGTATTTGATCGGTAATCCAAGAAATGCCGCTGGTCCGAAGGTACCCATCGATTTCGAGAAAGTAAGAATAAATGCTGATAATATTGCTGGTAAGACCAAGGGAAATGTGATTCGGCGTAAAATAGTTATACGCTTTGCTCCCAAAATATCTGCTGTTTCTTCAAGACCACTATTAATCGAACTCAAAGCTACAGCGATCAAAAGATAGAAAAATGTAAAGTAATGTCCAACTAGTACAATAACAATCGGTATAAGTCCATAAGAGAGCCAATCCGGAGGACTAACTCCGAATAATGCTTGGATTAGTCCCTTACTTCCACCAATCCGATCATTTTTAAAGATAACCAACCAAGCCATTGATTTCATCCAAGATGGGAGCATATATGGAATAATCGCCATAAATGCGATCGTCTTCTTCAATGGAATATCTGAGCGTGTGACAAGCCAAGCTAGCGTGCCTCCGAGAATAGCAGATAACACAGAAACCCAAATAGCAATATGGATAGAGTTTAATATCGGTTCATAAAATACATTTTTACTAATATCACCTGCAATCATATAGAGCCAATGCTGTAGTGTTAATTTTCCTGGTTCGGCATCCGGATAAGCGCGCATATCATCATGACTCCAAGTAACGGTACTTGATACCATTTGAACTAATGGAATGACAATCGTATAGACCAGAAAGATGATCGCTACCATGCTAATGACATGCATTGGATTGGTTAAGAATGCAACAAAACGATTCTTGAACCGAGCTTTATTAAATTTTGAACCCTGGTTATTCTGCTGCTTCTTGGTTGTGTATTCGGTATTACTCATTGACATACACCCCTTCTTTGCCGGCACGAACCTCTTCAAGTACGTAAATATTATTTTATGTTTTTAATCCAGAATTCGCGGAATTTGATAGAGTTATTGTAGAAAAACTTACCATCGTATTGCCAAACATTTAATTGATCCATGTTGATAGGATTTTTATGAGCCACGCTTGGATTGGATGGCCATGAACCCAGTACATTAAATGGTCTTAACCCTTCACCCTCTCCTCCGACTTCGCCCATCATCCAACGAATCATAAGCTTCGCTGCAGCGGTATGCTTAGCTTGGTCAGCAATATACAAATAAGACGGTCCTAATACAGAAATCTTTGGCTTCATATCAAAGTTAGCGCTAATTGCTAGCTCTTTTTGTTCGATATTACGTAATTTACTAGAAGCACCGATTCCTATAGGTGGCTTTTCTTGTGCGCTTGTGCCTACATTCTCCACAACATCATCACTGGATTTAACTAATACTGGATCATTCTTGAGTAGGCTTGAGACAAATTCATAACCAGCATTTTCTTCTGTTAATTCAATTTCTTTACCATACAATTCTTTATAAGCAGCTGCCATATCATCGGAGTGTTGTATCATTGAGAGGAACAGTTCCATAGTATCTGAGGATTCTAGAGGATCATTTATGAGTACACGTGTCTTCCATTCAGGTTCCGTTAGTTGCCACCAGTTCGATACAGGAGACTCTTTATATACATTTGTATTGAAGTAGATTGTTCGAACGGTAGCGTTAGTAACCAACCCTGGGAGATCTTGAAATTCTTTTGTTAAGGTATCTAAGATATCAGTCGGTTTATACCCGTGTAAAATCCCCCGTTCAACCAGATCAGAGGATACAACGCCTAAAGTATCTTTTACATACACCATATCCGCATTGTAAACATTGGATTCATGTTCACGCACGAGCTTCTCTACAATTTCATTAGTGCTCATGTCATAAGCTTCAACCGTCACTCCTGGATACTGAGCTTCGAATGATGCTTTGACATCTTTAATACGACTTGACTGAGAGTATACGACAACCTTTCCTTCTTTCTTTGCTTGCTCATATAGTTCGTCGACCGTTTCAGTTTTATCGAGACCTTGCTCGACTGCCCAATTAGAGCTTCCTGAGCCTTGTTTTGCTTTGCTTTCCTGTCCGCAACCCGCAATGACAGTCATCATACATATTGAAATAAGGAATAATTTGAAGCCTTTACCTCTCCCCATATCACAGAACCTCCCTTAGTTACTTACAAGTTCAATTATTGTGTAAGTCTATTGTTGGGATTATGTCTGAGTCTGTAGCCAGGATTGCCAATTCATATGATCAATACCTTGCTCACTCGCGCAAAATGCATAAAATGCATGAATAAAACTCAATCTTTCGAGAGCAGCTTTACGAAGATGTAGTCCTTGCTCCGGATTCAATCGGTACATATCTCGGCCACCAATCTTTTGCTGGCGAAGTAATATATCATCTAAACTCACTTGTTTGGCATTACGAATCATGTCGTACATCAAAATAAATGTGGTTGCACGACCTACACCTCCACGACAATGAAAGTGCAACCACTCCCCTGAAGATAACGCTTTCACAAATGTGATAAACTCATCAACAATTGCATCTGATGGACGATGATGATCCGTTACACAAAACCGGATATATCCAACTCCCTCTTGAGCTGTTAATTCTGCTTCTGAATGCACTTGTTTGGGAGAAATTATAGAATTTCTTAGCTGAAAAGATTTCCCTTCGATGTAATCAAATTCAACCTTATCTACCTCAATAAGCTCATCCAAATATTGTCTTTCAAGCTTAATTACAGCTTCTTGGCTCAAATCACGATTTGAATCATTGAAGAGACTGTACCAACTAATAGCCATTCCATTCACAAATCCATGACATTCTTGCCTAAGATCTACGACGGTTAACCTATCGTTTGGAATGACGGATTTCATATACTTCAAACCATTTAATGAAAACTGTCCGCTTGCAGATGCTTTCAAATTATGCAGTCCTATAGTGCTCGACTCATGTTCTACGGAATCAATGCACATACGAAATCTTTTAGGTGGATGTTCAGCGGTTTGATTATTGTCGCAATCAATCAACTTGAAAACTTGAGATGTACTGATATCGAACTGTTCAGACAATCATGTCACCCCTTTTTAATTCGTTAGGCTCTGATTTTATCTTGTGTTCGTTTCTGTGCGAGTCAATTTAGTTGAGGTAATTATGTGTGGTAACGCGTATGAGGGAAGATATGAGGAAATTTGAATGTATATTAAGCGCTTACAACTGTTCGAGAAATATCTATCCATTCAATCAGAATATAAGATTTCAATCAATAGACCACCTCCGATATTGTTCTGGTATCGTTATCGGTAACGTTACCAATGTCATATTCGTATTATATATTTGTGAAAATTATGTGTCAATACCCTCTATTCAATGATTTTTATCATAAACAAAAAAAGAATTGCATCATCAACTCATTTTTATGTGACAAGATGTATGCTCAATAAAAAAAGCCCCTAAATGGGGCTTTTTATCAAAACGAACACAAAGGCGACTTATGATGTCTCCACCTTGGAAATCCTTCTTGCAAAATCTACAAATTGAAATTTGTCCAATCGATGTCTAGATTCCGTAAATTGAAAGAGCGTTGTGTCCTCCAGATGAACATATCCCCGGACGACAACGACATGGGTATCATTCTTAAGATCCATATACTCCTTGTCCATTTCTGTAACTTGTTCCACAGAGATCACTTTCTCTGCATAACTAATCTTGAAATGAAGCTCCTTCTCTAAATACTCATATATCGAATATGCTGCAATGTCCTTCGTCAAATTCACAACGATATCAGCTGGAAAGTAATCGATGTCTAGAATAATGCGCTCACCATCAAGCTCTCTGGCACGAATGACCTTCCATACAAGTTGATCAGCTCGAATATGGAGTTCCTTGGCAATAGTGTCTCCTGCAGGTACACGTTCGGTTACATGAACATGGGTTCGGTTCTCTTTCCCTAATCGCTCGGTAACCTCTTTATAACTGACCAGTCCCGTTATTGGGAATTTCAATCTCCCTTTATCCAGGACAAACGAACCTTTCCCTTTAACTTTGTTAATGTAACCATTCTGGGCAAGCAGGTTCAGACCCTTCCGTACTGTTTCTCGAGAGGTCTGATACGTTGCGCAAAGCTCATTCTCTGAAGGGAGCTTACTTCCAGGTTCAAGATTTCCATTATCAATACGTTCGGCATAATCGTTGTAAAGTGTAAAATAAATATTGTTTGTCATCGCATCATCACCATCGTTATTGTACCATGTTTTGCAATGATTTCATTCGTTCAAACCTAGACGATTTGATCAATTAATAACGAACCTGAAGTATCGGGGTTTCGCCTTGAATAGCTTCTCCCTCATATTCCTTCACTTCTTGAATACCATCCTGACCGTCCGGTATAAGAATCGGAGTAATGATAGGCAGTCCTGCCTGTTTAATAAGATCCATGTCGAATTCCAGCAATAACTGTCCTTTCTTAACACTCGATCCCGTTTCTACGTGTGCAGTAAAACCTTCTCCTTTTAAAGAAACTGTATTGATTCCTACATGAATCAATATTTGAATATCGTTCGGACCAGAAAGAATGATAGCATGTTTACTCTTCTTAATGAGATGGGCAACCGTTCCGTCGAATGGAGCGTATACCTTCCCGTCAGAAGGAATGATGGCGATACCTTGTCCCATTTGTTTCTCTGCAAAAGCTGGGTCAGGTACTTCGGATAGTGGTACCACTGTTCCGTTCATCGGAGATGATATATCTACAACAAGCTTCTCCGAGTTCAGGTCTGCTCCAGGTGTTACAACGACCTCATCACAATCGACATCATTCGTCGTTGCAGCCTGTTCACTCGCTACGGGTTCCTCTGATTTCTCTTGAGCGAGTCCATTAGACTGTCTTGACAATAGATATTTTCCGTACAAGAGCGTTCCGGTAAATGGAACCACCAGCACCACAATCATACCCAGGAAGAAGATCCCCCATTTATTCGGGAAAATCGACAAGAACCCTGGTATACCACCTACACCTATAGATGAAGCAAGTACGTTATTTAACGCTAAAAGGACGCCTGCGATTCCGGAACCGATCATACCGAAAATAAAAGGATATTTGTGTCGAACGTTCACCCCGAAAATAGCCGGCTCGGTTACGCCCAAAAAGGCTGAAATCGATGAAGTTACGGCTAGACCTTTCGCTTTTTGTTCTCTAAAGATGAACATCATTGCAAGGGCTGCGGCACCTTGAGCAATATTAGACAAGGCAAGCATTGGCCATAAGAAGGTACCACCTTCACTTCCGATCAATTGAATATCCACCGCAAGGAACGTATGGTGCATCCCTGTAATGACCAGTAATGCATACAAACCGCCATAAATTAATCCACCGAGTGCAGCAAATGAATCAAAGATGCTGACAAGACCTGAAGTGAGTACATTACCAATCGCAAATGTGATTGGCCCTACGACAACAAAAGCAAGGAATCCGGTCACTAATAGGGCAACAGGTGCCACAATAAGCAGTTTAATCGAATCATTTACCCGTTTATTCAGAAAAATCTCAATCTTAGCTAGGATGTAAGCAGAGACGAGCACCGGCAATACTTGACCCTGATAACCGATCTTCTCAACTTCAAATCCGAACAGGTTCCACACTGGAACTGTACCTTCCAGCTTGGCGTTCGCATAATTGTATGCACTCAGCAAATCTGGATTCACGAGAATCAAGCCGAGTACGATCCCGAGAAGTGGGTTACCTCCAAATTGCTTCACAGCTGACCATCCGATCAAGACCGGCAGGAATGTAAAGGCTGTACTTGCAATCAGATTAATGATGGAAGCTACATCTGCCCACTGAGGATACACATCGATCAGAGATCGATCTTGATAAAAAATACCATCACCTGCAAGTATATTGTTTAACCCGAGCAAGAGACCCGCCATAACGATTGCAGGCAGGATCGGAATAAAGATATCGGCAAGTGTTTTTATTGCCCGTTGTACAGGATTTTGTTTCTTGCTGGCAAGAGACTTCACATCATCCTTGGTTGCTCTCGCCCCTCCGGTGATTTTAATCATTTCATCATAGACCTGATCTACTAGGCCCGGACCAATGACCACCTGAAATTGCCCCTGGGAAGAAAATTGTCCCTTTACGAGGGCATTTTGATCTAGTGCCTTGGCATCTACCTTGCTCTCATCCGCAAGGGAAAATCTCAATCTTGTTACGCAATGTGTAGCGGCTTCAATATTGTCTTTACCACCGATAGCTTCAATGATCCGCTCCACGTTTTTACGATCTATATTCGCCATAGCCATCCGCTCCTGACTTTAGAATTATTAGTGTATAGAATTATCAGCCTTTATCAGCCACATATAAGATCCATACGGTTGAAGTTTAATGGTCTGAGAAAGTTCTGGCTCTTCTGCAGTATTGCCAATTAGAAGCTCTGCTGAGCGACCTTTGAGAAGACTCTCAGTGAACTTTTGCGGAAGTTCAAAAGATACCTCTTCCCCGCTGAAATTGGAAATAACAACCAAAGTTTCTTCTTCATTTACTCTGGCATAGGCATAAACCTGAGGATGACCTTCGTCAAGACGAATGTATTTTCCATCTGTAATGACCTGTAGTCTTTTGCGAAGTTCGATTAACTTACGATAATGATGGTAAATTGAATTCGGATTTTCTACCTGTGACTTTGCATTGATTGACGAGTAACGCTCATCGATCTTGATCCAAGGTGAACCTGTCGTGAATCCAGCCTGGTGACTGTCATCCCATAACATTGGGAGCCTTGAATTATCCCGAGATCGTACTCTTACAATATGAGCTGCTTCTTCAGGCGTTTTACCTCTTTGTACTAGAATTCTGTACATATTGAGTGACTCTATATCTCTAAATTCGGAAATATCGTTCCATTTAGGATCTGGCATGCCGATCTCTTCTCCTTGATAGACATAAGGCGTACCTTGTAATCCATGGAGTGTCGTAGCCAGCAGTTTGGCACTTTCTTCACGGTATTCGTTATCGTTCGTAAACCGTGTAAGCGCCCGCGGTTGATCATGATTGTTCCAGAACAACGCATTCCAGCCGCCGCCTTCCTGCATGCCGATCTGCCAATCCGAAAGCACCTTTTTTAGTTCCTCGAAATCATAAGGCTTCAATTCCCATTTTTGTCCGTTCGGATAATCTACCTTCAGGTGATGGAAGTTAAATGTCATGGAAAACTCATTTTCCTCTGGGTTTGAATAACGAATGCAATGTTCCAGTGTCGTGGACGACATTTCACCTACGGTGACTATGTTGTATGGTCTGAACACTTTTTCATTCAGTTCTTTAACATATTCGTGTACACGAGGTCCATCAGTATAGAACTTTCGTCCATCCCCAGGAGCTACAGAACCGTCATCGTCCGGAAATAGCTGATCTTTAGATATCAGGTTGATAACATCCATCCGGAAGCCATCTACGCCCTTTTTTGCCCAAAATGTCAGCAAATCCACGACTTCTTGTCTGACCTTCTCATTCTCCCAGTTCAAATCTGCTTGTGTCTTATCAAACAATGTTAAAAAGTACTGTCCTGTTTCTTCGTCATATTGCCAAGCAGGTCCACCAAATTTGGATTGCCAGTTGTTAGGCGGGCCTCCATCCTCAGCAGGATCTTTCCAGATGTAATAATCCCGATAAGGATTATTTCGCGAAGACTTCGCTTCCTTAAACCAGCGATGTTCCGTTGATGAATGATTGACCACGATATCGATCATAAGATGCATGTCTCTCTTCTTAAGTTCCCGAACGAGCTCGTCAAAATCTTCCATCGTACCATATGCAGGATCGATATTGTAATAATCTGCAACATCGTAACCGTTATCATTTTGGGGAGATACATACACTGGCTGAAGCCACACAATATCAATACCCAATCCTTTTATATAATCAAGCTTTTCAGTAAGACCTCGAATATCACCTGTTCCTCGGCCTGTTGTATCATTAAAGCTCTTAGGATATACCTGATAAATTGTAGATTTTCTCCACCAATCCCGTGGTTTGTTTTCCTTCGTTTGCATAGTGAAATTACCCTCCTCGTCGCCCTGTATATACAAGTTGTCTATAACAAAATATAAACATGTATATACAGGATGTCAACTTCCTAATAATACATACCCACTTCAATGTATTATTGACTACTATTTTGAGTGGAATTCACAATACTAAAAACAAAAAAAGCCGCAAATTTGCGGCTTTTCGGATAATTAGCATATTGTCAGACATTGGATAGTCAAATAATCATTTAAAATACTTTTGTCGTCCATGATTCGCAGTTCCAAACAACATTCGCAATATCATTATAAAACTCAGGTTCGTGAGAGATCATGAGAATGCTTCCTTTGTACGCTTTTAAGGCGCGTTTCAATTCGTCTTTAGCATCCACATCCAAGTGGTTTGTCGGTTCGTCAAGAACCAGCAGGTTGGTTTCGCTGTTTATAAGTTTGCACAAACGAACCTTAGCCTTTTCCCCACCACTCAGCACAGCGATTTTGCTCTCAATATGCTTTGTCGTGAGTCCACATTTAGCAAGAGCAGCACGCACCTCAAACTGAGTATAGGAAGGGAACGTTTCCCAGATTTCCTCAATACAAGTATTGTAGTTGCCTTCTTTCATTTCTTGCTCGAAGTAGCCAATTTCCAGATTGTAACCGAGCTCAACCGAACCGGATAACGCAGGGATTTCACCTAAAATACTGCGTAGCAATGTCGTTTTACCGATACCGTTCGCTCCGACTAGGGCTACTTTTTGACCACGTTCCATTTGCAGGTCTAACGGTCTGGATAGTGGGCTATCATAGCCGATTACAAGATCTTTCGTTTCAAATATCATTTTTCCGGAAGTCTTGGCTTCCCTAAAGTTAAATTGCGGTTTCGGCTTTTCTTTCGCTAGCTCGATGACTTCCATCTTATCAAGCTTCTTCTGTCTGGACATCGCCATATTTCGGGTAGCCACACTGGCTTTATTCCGAGCTACAAAATCCTTCAGATCTGCGATTTCTTGCTGTTGTCTATTATATGCTGACTCCAGCTGTTGTTTTCGCATTTCGTAAACTTGCTGGAACTGCTCGTAATCTCCGACATAACGTGTCAGCTTCTGATTTTCCATGTGATAAATCAGATTAATAACGCTATTCAAGAACGGAATATCATGCGAGATCAGGATAAATGCATTTTCATATTCCTGAAGATAGCGCTTCAGCCATTCGATATGCTGTTCATCCAAGTAGTTGGTAGGCTCGTCTAACAGCAGAATGTCTGGCTTTTCAAGCAGAAGTTTAGCGAGCAAAATCTTGGTACGTTGACCACCGCTTAAATCATTGACGTCACGATCCAGTCCGATGTCTGTAATTCCCAGACCCCGAGCTGTTTCTTGCACCTTCGCATCAATCATATAAAAATCCTGGTTCGTCAGCGTATCTTGAATGGTACCCACTTCTTCAAGAAGCTTATCCAGTTCTTCAGGAGAAACCTCTCCCATTCGGTTATACATTTCGTTCATTTCTTGCTCAAGATCGAACAAATATTGGAACGCACTCCGCAGCACATCTTGAATCGTCATACCTTTCTGAAGAACAGCATGCTGGTCAAGGTAACCTACCCGTACACGCTTAGACCATTCCACTTTTCCTTCATCGGGCTGAAGCTTATTTGTGACGATGTTCATAAAAGTTGATTTACCTTCGCCGTTGGCACCGATCAATCCAATGTGTTCGCCTTTTAGAAGTCTGAAAGATACGTCTTTAAAAATAGCGCGATCTCCAAAACCGTGACTTAAACCTTCAACATTTAATATACTCATCCATAACACCTTTTCTTATATTTATCGATTTATTATAAGCTTGATAAAGTGATGATTTCAATACAAAGTCTTCAAGAAGAGGATGCTCCACTTAGGATACCTCTTTTTCTGTCTCGCTAATTCGGTCCCAGTCAATCGTATTCTCAAGTATAAGAGCTAAACTAATACCCATGAGCAATCCATTACTAATGAAAGGCTGAAGGAAGGTAGGAAAAGATGAAAAGTACGAACTTGGGAAAGTCATAATTGCGACTGCTACAAAGATCGGTACAGCTGTCCGGTATACATTCCGTTTGTTAAATTTAACTCTATTAATAAAATCATAAGAAGATAGAAACAATTGTAAATAGGACACGAACAAGACTGCACTTCCGACACTGACTGGAATATCTGAAAAGAAGTGAGCTATCGGCGGAAACACTCCCATCATTAGAAAGAGGAAGCCACCAATGATAAATGGCAATCGATCTATAATACCAGATTGTTTCAGGAAACCAATTGAAGATACAAACGGTGTATAGGGTACGAGTCCGAATAAACCACTAATTGCTGTTGATATGCCTGATATAATGAAGCTGGCATTGTATTGTTTTTTTGTTGTGACTACACCGTATAAATCCTCTGTTCCCTTTAATGAACCAAACGTATTCGCCAGATTTAGAATTCCTGTTACAACAGCTACAATAATAATCCCCACATTAAGTGTAGGTTTACCAAACGGAAACAACTCTAGAGCAAATGAGGATTTGCTAACCACACTATCTTTCTGCCCGATTATCAACTCGAATGCAATCCAACCTATGACAATGCCTGCTAAGAGCGAATACTTACTTATTCTGTTTGGAAGCTTAACATTAACAATGATGATCAACACGACAAGAATTAACGAAAGCAGCGTAATATGAATATCAATTTGGGCATGATCAGGTGTATTACCCATTGGTAATCCTAACATTCCTTTAAGAAAGATATGTATGATTTGGAAGCCGAATAAGAGCATGAATACGCCCATTACACCCGGTTTGAACAATTTAGCTAAGGCAGACCCCCATCCGAAAATCCCTACAAGCATTGTCAGCATAGCTGAGATTAGTATTCCTACAGACAGACTTCCTCCGAGTTCAGCTAAAGAAATTCCTTGTCCAGCTGCTATGTTCACCGTTGTCAAAATCATGCCCCACCATAAACCAGATTGCCCTTCTAAAATGGCCCGCTTATGACCAAAGAATGCTTGGCATACACACGCACTTCCCGTAACAATAAATGACATTTGTAATGAGGCCATGATCTGATCCTCTGACAAATCAAACGCAGCCCCAATGGTAAGCGGTATAATTACAATGTTAGCAAAAATGAAAAACAGCCACTGCAGGCCCGCTATCCAATTTTCTGATCTTCTTAAATCTGTTATCATGAAAAATCTCCTTAAATCGAAGATAGAAGCAAATACATGGAAATTTCCAAGCGATAATTGTAACATATATGTCGATTTTTTTATACTCATAAATACAACAGAAGTGTATCCTGATTTGTTTGAATTCAGCATTATTGGCCCTTACTCTTTTTTCGATCCTTCCATCGTTTAGCAATGAACAGGAATAGTGGAAGAATAAATCCCACACAGAAAATGGATGCGATCCAATCTGAAGCATTAAATTTAGCTTCAAATACTGAACTTGGAAAAATATCTACAGAAACGATAACCAGAATGAACCCCATCGGTAGAAGCACGGAACGTTCACTTTTCAATCTAGCGATATGTACAAGACCGAATACAGAGGTGTAGAAATATAATGACAATTTCACAAAGGTAGTTATTAGCCACATGATGGCTACGATTGCTTCTACCCGTTCAAGAAATTTTCCAACACTAATCTTTTGAACAAGATAATACACCGGGAATTGCTGCAGAGATGCGATGTCAGACCCAAGAACTAATATCGTTAACATAACAATGATAACAGATATTCCGCCACCAATAAGCACAGCTGTATAATATCCTTTTCGTCCTGTATTGGGATGAGCTATTGATTTAGCTTGAACCATGAGGAAGACAACAAGCGGCATAAAAGTGATACTCATCACCATTAGAATCGAATAGAACAATTTATTCGTTTCGTGTACAAAGATAGGCTGAACATTATGAAAATCAATCTGTGGAGATAGAAATATAACGATCAGAAGAAAGAATAGTATAAACAATGGGAATAGTAACTCTACCATGCGCGCAAATGTATTAAGACCGCTTCGAATCGCAGTAATGACAAGAATAGCAACAATAGATTAATAAATAAAATCGGTGTTTCCGGCATTATTACAGTAGTAATAAATCTTCCCACATCGAACAATACCATGGCAGACGCAAGAAAGAAAAAGACGACAATCATAAGGGATACCACTCTGCCAATCCATTTCCCTAGTATCGATTCGCATAATTCAAACAATGTCACTCCTGGTGCAGCACGATTTATTCGATTATATAGAAACACCAGAAGTAAACCGGGGATGAGAGCAATCAGTGGTGCCATCCATGCATTCTGCTTTATTTCGGTAGCCAACGCAGCAGGCATAATTAGAATGGAGGTACCTACCGTAAACAGGATGACCAATATTTGAAATTGCCGGGTACTGATTTGAGGAGGTCGTTGCATTCATAATTCACTCCTTTCCTTGATATGTACATTTATTGGAGCATTTGGATAAGATCACTCAATGGTTTGAACAACCAGCTAATCATATATAAAGGGGTTGAAGAATATAGTTTTAACACCTTTACTAGTCCCAGTACAATAGCTGCAGTCAATAGCAATAGAAACATAACGATGTCCCTAATGCTTTTTTGTTTTCTTAGAATGGGCATATCTATCCAAAATAGAATTACTGCCGCGACAAAAACTCCAATCACTTTGATCGTCATCGTACGCCTCACTCTTTAATTTTCTCAAGGAATGATCCATCCGTTTTACCGGTATTACGCAGTTTAACTGAAGCTTTGACTGTTACTGGGATCGAACTAAATCTTTCGCCCCAGCCCTCCTTATACTTCTCCCAAGTACTTGGGCTTACTCGGTTAATGTGCATGCCAAATCCGATAAAATCAGTTTTAAGTAGAGTAACTTTATCAATCGCCTTCTGTACTTTATTTACAATCGCTTCTGCCGCGAGATCCTCCAATTCTTTCAACGTTTTTAAGTTCGTTAAGTCAGACCGGCGGCACTGAAATTCTCCAACATTCCCTTCAGCCTCGATTTTAATGTTTATTTCAGGAGATTGATCCTTGTGACTTACATGAACATTACTGTTTGTTCGAATAAGTTCAACCGACAGCTCCCCATCTTCCTCAGGGCATGAAATCGCCTTAACTGTACCTTTTGATTTTCCCGATATATAGTTGTATCCTTTGCTCTCATCTTCATCCAGCCACCCGACTAACTTATCTCTACGAAAAACAGCTATTCCCTCATATTTCAACTGAGCGTATGGATCGGTTACATCCAAATTCTCTTTCTTATCCGCCTTATCTTTATCTCCGATATACCGAATACCTGTGATTGCAGGAGACTTCCCCTCTGTAACAAGATCCGACACCAAATCATCTATCTTACATGTTTCCGTTCCTGCATAAAAGTGGCTTGACATATCCAATGAAGTAAAAAGTTTGTGAGCAGGGATATTTTCGATCGGAGTTAGTCCCTCCAGAACTTCTTTCGCCGTACTGTTTCTGGCGACGGCAATATAATAGTCCGCTCTTAACTCATGATCTCGATATAGAAATTCAGTCACATTTGCAATGCCATCCTTTCTTGCTGTCTCTTCTCCGATAACGAACATTCTTAAATGTGAAAAATAGATTTTTCGTGCTGCAACGGTAGTCATTTTACGTAAGGCAGCGAATACAGTCTCACCCGTTTCGGAATACACCGTTACCGGTGTATGACCACCACCTTTTTTAGCAGTGATTTCACCGGGATCAATGACTTGGATTGTGACAAGGTATCCTTCATCTACTTTGTCTACGCCCATTCCCGCAGCAATAAGTAAATCGTTCATTTCTCTTCTGTTCCAACAACCCGTTAAGACAAGCAGCACAGAAATTAACACGAAGACGCTTCGGAAACTTTTTGACACCAACCTCCCTCCTTATTTCCTTTTGTTTTTTTTGCCAATCGATTGTGATTGCATCCTAAGTCCGACTTTAGGTAATCGAAACAAGCTATCTTTTTGATCTTCCAGGTTAAATGGTGCGAAAGGTGCCATATAAGGCATTCCAAACGATTTAAGCCCACACAAATGAATGAGAATCAATCCGACTCCGATGAAGATACCGTATAAACCTACAACGGCGGCAAGTGCCATAAGAGGAAACCTTAATATTCTTACAGCGATGCCAAAATTATAGGAAGGCAAAGCAAATGAAGATATCGCAGTAATGGCAACAACGATAACCATTTCTGGCGATATTAGTCCCGCTTCTACTGCTGCCTGTCCAATAACAAGTGCGCCGACAATTGAAACCGTCTGTCCGATCGCTCTAGGCATTCGTACTCCTGCTTCTCTCAATATTTCAAATATAGTTTCCATAAGCAGCGCTTCAATAAATGCCGGAAAGGGAACCCCTTCTCTGCCTGAGGCAATACTGATAATCAGTGGGGACGGTAGCATTTCTGGATGAAAGGTAGTTATTGCGATATAAAATGATGGTCCAAGTAAAGCTATTGCGAAACACAACGCACGGAGCATTCGAAGCAAGCCGAAGTCAGCTCGTTGGTAGTAGTCCTCTGCAGCTTGGAAATAATGTATGAACAATGCTGGAACTAACAAAACAAACGGAGTCCCATCAACAAGAATAGCAACTCGCCCTTCCATCAGTCCTGCAGCAATAACATCTAGCCTCTCGGTATTGTATATTGTAGGAAAGGGTGTAACGGTTTTGTCTTCAATCAACTCCTCTATATTGCCGCTTTCCAAAATTCCGTTAATTTGGATGCTGTCCAATCTTTGGGTAACTTCCTTTATAACTTGTTCTTCGGCGATGCCTTTGATATACATAATGGAGACATTGGTTTGTGAGACTGTTCCTATGGTCTTAGTAAGCAGCCATAAATTCGGACTTTTCACTTTTCGTCTGATAAGAGCCGTATTGGTTCTTAAATTTTCGGTAAATGCATCACGTGGTCCGCGCACAACCGTTTGATCTTCAGGTGCTTCTACACCCCGCCCTTCCCAGCCAGCTGTACCGGCAGCAATTCCAAGACGGCAACGATCTAGAAGTATGACGGTATCACCTTTTAAGATGGACGATAAAAGTTCCTTGAAAGTACTCAACTCATTGATTTCTGCGATTGAAACCGCATGGTTTTTTATTGCTGTTAAAAGATCAGTTTCGGAGTCTGCTTGTTTCTCACCTATTAGATCCTTATTTGTAAGGGTGCGAATAATAAAGTCTTGTATCATCGTGGTATCCACTAGACCATCGATAAATAGAACCGCTGCTCGCTGTTCCGATCCTTGTATTCTCAAGGTGAATTCTCTTGTAATTAGATCCGTGCTATTACCTAGGGACTCTTTAACGAATTTCAGGTTTGCTTCTAGATCTTCAGAAAAAGATTCATTGTTCGAAATGCCAGAATGATCTAGGTTGCTGGAAGACTGATCTTTTGGCTTATTTGCCCTAAATCTACTTATGAATCTTTTCAAAAGATATCCCTCCCGTTATTTACCTTTCAGTATTTCCTGCACATCCAAAACTATGCGAGGTCAATGAAATGTCTCATTTGGGATAAAAAAAAGGAGCTACTCATCGGTAGCTCCTTTTTGCAGATATGAAATTGAATTTTGGCACACTTTATCCTTGGTACAGTTCTCAGGGATTTACTCAATAGATCGTTATTTAAATGTGCTATCAGGGACGTAATACACTTTCTGCGTATTCTTCTTATTTACGGGATCCGTAACAATCGTGAAGTATACATTACCATTTTTGGTCTGTACTCCTTCGATTTCTCGTTTCCCCACATTCGTTATATTCACAAGGGTTTTGTATGCACCGCTGTTAGACATCAGAGCAATTTTTGGAGTATCACCATCCGCTCCACCTGAAGTATATATTTCCGATTTACCGAGCAGATCAGCACCTTGGAAAGATCCGTTTGGACGTACAATATTACTTCCAGACTGCGTAAAGCTGGTAACAGAAGCCTTCACTGCAGCTGCACTGTCCATACGTACCTGTTTATTGCTGTCAAGTAGCTTGTTGAGTGCTACCGTGTCATAAATGGTCCAAGTTACGGTTCCTTCTTTCGTTTGTACTCGGAATACCGTATGGGTACTGTTACCCCCAGCATCAACTCGGTAAGTATCGCCTAATCTGGAACCATTCTTATTGGCGTAATTCATATAGGTAAAGCGATTAAGATCCGTGTAGTCGACAGTTTTTCCGGCTGAGTATTTAACTCTTGCTACTTGCAGAGACCAGTAATAGTCAGTTGATGGATCTGCTTTTGAGCTGAAATAAAAGTAGTTTTCACCATTGTAAGTGTACATATCAAGAGTCTGGCAATGCCCTGTATTAGTAATCGTCATTTCATCTACATACTTAGCGTCTTTTCCGTCTATAAGTAATCTTGAAAGATAACAAGTTCCCTTAGAACGCTGCGTTACATAAAGATACTTATCTGCGATATATGCCTTCTGAACAGCTACATTGTGATTAAGACCTTTTAGATTATATGCGAGTGTTGCAGAAGCGTTTACTGTCTTCCCAGGAGACGCCGCAAATGCTGGCAGAACAGGCATCCCAAAGAGCATAACTCCGAGAATAACAGATGTGAACATTTTTAATTGCCTTTTAAACAGTCTTGACGCTTGGACTTGTATCATAGAATACCTCCCACAACTCTTCAAAGTATGAATGGACTACAATCATGTGATTACCCCTGAAAACTGTACCTAAAATAAAGTAACAAAGCTTTGCTACGCATACTCTATAAGTTATACTTAACCAAACCTCAGAATAATTCACTTATTTTTCTATAAAAACCAAAAAAAGAACACAAAAAAGCCACGAATATTTGAACTGCACCCCAACTGTTAGAGTATGTCTAACAATTGGGGTACAGTTCAGATTCATATCCATTGTGGCTTTACATGTTATCAATTCTAGAAAAAACTTTATTTGATTAGTAAGCTCATCATTTCATCGATTCTTCTGCTCATCCTTTATTTCCTCATATCTTGTAATTTTATCATCCATACGAGCTAAGACTTTCTGCATCTCTTCCAATCTATTTAAGAGTTGTTGTCGCTGCTCGATTAGTATTTCTTGTCTTGCGTGAACTGTCTCGTCCCCTTGTTGATACAGACCAACATATTGAACTAACACATCAATAGGAAGACCAATAGCTCGCATACATTTAACATATTCAACCCATCTGCAATCTTCCTCCGTGTAATCCCTAATACCACTGCTATTGCGGTTTACTCGAGGTATAAGCCCTACTCGTTCGTAATAACGGAGTGTATCTTGTGATATATCATATTTTTCACTGACTTTAGCAATGAGCATGGAGAATCACCTTCACTTAGAATTTCTGAATTATCGGTTATTGATAGCCAATAATCGGATGAGGAACATATGGTTCTTCGAGCGAAGCAACCTCTTCACTGGTAAGCTTAATTGAGAGAGCTGCTACCGCATCTTGAAGATGTGTCACCTTCGTCGCACCGATTATCGGAGATGTCACAGGCTCCTTCTGAAGCAACCAAGCTAGTGCAACTTGTGCACGTGTAACTCCGCGTTGTTCAGCAATAACGGCTACCTGCTCCACAACCAATCGATCGGTAGAAGCGGTAGCATCGTATTTTACTTTCAGCATTTGATCCGTTTCGGAACGATGTGTCGTTTCGTCTAAGTCGCGAGTTAACCTCCCACCTGCAAGCGGACTATATGGAATAACGCCGATTTTTTCCTCCTTACACAGCGGAAGCATTTCTCTCTCCTCTTCACGGTAAATCAGATTAAGATGATTCTGCATCGAAATAAACCGAGTCCACCCATTCTTCTCAGCTGTATGTAACGCCTTTAGGAACTGCCAAGCGTACATTGCAGAAGCACCAATATATCTTGCCTTTCCTGCCTTTACTACATCATGCAACGCTTCCATTGTTTCTTCTATGGGGGTGTTGTAATCCCAGCGGTGAATCTGATAGAGGTCGACGTAATCAGTACCGAGTCTCTTTAGACTCTTATCAATTTCACTCATGATCGCCTTTCTTGACAGTCCTGCACCATTCGGGCCTTCATGCATGCGATTATATACCTTGGTTGCAAGTACAATTTCATCTCGATTGGCATAGTCCTTCAGCGCCTTTCCAACAATCTCCTCACTAGTTCCATCTGAGTATACATTAGCTGTATCGAAGAAATTAATTCCGAGCTCCAAGGCTTTTTTGATAATAGGTCGACTGTTATCTTCATCAAGCACCCATGGATGAATCCATCGTTCTGCTACACCAAAGCCCATACAACCAAGGCAGATCCGGGACACATCCATTCCGGTATTCCCAAGCTTCACATATTCCATATCATTCGCCCTCGCTTTCAAGTAGAGTTTGATTTAGATATAGTGTACTCCTTGGAGTTAACTCCAAGTCAAATTCTATACGATAAGAAAAAACAAAAGCGCCCGTTTTTTGACGGAGGCTTTTGTTTTCTAATCATCGTATTTTATTATGAAACAACGTTCAGCTTGTTCAATATGCGATCTCACCTTTTTTTGATCTCTGACATCGAAGCTGACTTCGTCTTAGCTACTGCTCCTGCATGTCTTCCTGAGGGAGGGGTTTTCCAGCTTCCACCAGCCTCTTGTTCGTAGAGAAGAAGAAGGTAAGAGCAAGGAATAACAATCCCGTTCCAAGGAGCAGCCACTCAACCTTGACCACATCGGCAAGTGGTCCAAATATCAACATCCCTATTGGCATCATGGAGGTTGAAATCATCCCAAAGACACCGAAAATACGTCCCAAATAATTGTCTTCCACCTTCTCCTGCAGTAAGACCATTGTCGGTGTATTAAATATTGGCATCGCAACTCCGAACACAGCCATCACGGCCAAGTATATCCAGAAGATTGGCACTATACCGAGTGCAACGGTACACACACCCATGATGAGACTGGCGAAAGTCATCGTGTACACTTTATTTTTAAATCCACCCCATGAAGCAATGACACCACCACCGGCCATCATGCCGACAGAGAACGCTATTTCGATAGCTGTCAGCCGCCATACCTCATCACCGAAGGTTCTCGTCACTTGAAGAGGTGTTAAGAAAGACGCAGGCGCCATGAGAACAAAGAATATGGCGAAGAAAATAAATAATGTTTTTAAAAACGCATGTTGTCTAATATAGACCAAACCTTGTTTGAAGTCATCCAAGTACCCTGTCTTCTGTTCGTCGGACGCCTTTTGGTGTAACGGAATTTTGAGAAAGAAGAACAAGGTAAGGATCGCAATCGCCGCAGTAATGACGTCGATGAATAATATCATTTCGATCGTTGCAAGTGTAAGGATTGCTGCGCTGACAATGGGTGCAATGAACATCATGAGCGCTTGCAGGCTACCGTTGATTCCGTTGATTCTCGTCAACTTGTCTTGTGGCACTATTTGGGGAAGAATCGCACCTACCGCTGGTGTCTGAATTCCTGCTCCGAGTGCGCGTACAGCAGCGATGACGAACAACAGCCACATGGCTTCGTACCCGAGCATAAAGGTAATCGCAAGAATAAGGGTGACAACAGCGATCATAGCGTCAGATATCATAATGAGGAATTTGCGGTTATAGCGGTCCGCCCAAACGCCGGCAAACGGAGATAGAAAGAATGTCGGAATAAAGCCGCAAATGATATATAACGTCATCATCATACCTGACTGTGTTGTTAAGGTTATATGCCACATTATCGCGTATTGAACCAAAGCTGAACCAAATAACGAGAGCGTCTGACTGCTTAAAAATAGTAAGATATTCCTTTTCCAATGCGTCTTAATGTCTTCAGATTGAGGCATCATTTCCAACCTTTCTTATTGTTTAATTCCAAATACTAAGAGAATCCTCAAGATCATAGCTTATGGATAGCGCACCGTCAATATTTCCAAGAATGAATAAGAAAGAAACCGCGAAAATCGCGGTTTCTTATTATGAAAAGGAGCTTCGATTCCATTATAGACCACTTTACTGCTAACAATGCCTATCCATGGAACGTATCAACTATTCTCCATTGCCTTTTGAACATCATAATCGTTTACATTGATATCAAGTTCCATGCCTAACGCCAGCTTTGCTAGCTGGCTTCCAATAAAGGGACCCATCGTTAATCCAGACGATCCTAGTCCGTTTGCCGTTATTAGACCAGCCCAACCTGGGACATTGCCGATTACAGGTAAGAAACCTGGGGTGAATGGTCGAAATCCGACTCGTACCTCCTGGAATGTACTATTTACTAAACCAGGAGCTAACGCTATCCCTTTATTCAGAATTTCTTGCATCCCTCCAGCAGTGATCCGTGTATCGTAGTCTTCGATATCATTTTCATGTGTAGCCCCTATAACAATTTTCTGATTATCAAAAGAGAGTAGATATTGATCAGTCGGCGGTATAACTACAGGCCATGAACCTGTTTCATGTTGCTCAGCCACCTCTAAATGCATAATTTGTGCTTTTTGATAACTAACCTGAAAATGAATACCTAAAGGCTGAAACAGTTGAGTTGCCCATGCACCCGCACAAACAATAACTGCGTCAGCCGAGTAACTATCGGTTCCAACCGTTACTCCTGTTACACAATTTGACTCATACTGTAGTTTCGCATCTCCCTCGTTCAGGACTGCACCATTTCTCACTGCTGAACGGATTAGCGCATCGCGTAGCGCACGACCGTCTATGCGGGCAGCGCCGCTAATATGTACAGAATGATATCCTTCTAATAATAGAGGAAACTGCTCCTGGGTATCCCTTTCATTAAGTTGAGTAATTTCACCGATTTCTGGAGCATCCTCTTTTCGAGTACGTGCCCGCTCCTCCATCTTTTCTATTTTCCCCAAATCCTCATGAATACTTAGTGCTCCCACCATAGCATACCCAGTCTCAGTTTCGCCCTCGCTCTGAAGTTCATTAATCAATATTGGATAATAACGTGCACCTGCTTTTGCTAACTGATACCATGCTTGATTCCGCCTTTGCGACAACCACGGACAGATAATGCCAGCAGCGGCATCTGTCGCCTGTCCTTTATCTTTCCGATCTACAATAAGGACATCGGCACCCATCTTTGCTAACTGATAAGCTGTTGATGCCCCAAGAATCCCTGCTCCAATGACAATTACTTTCTTCAAAAGATTACATCCCTTTCTTAAATGACTCTATCCATTATAGCGAACATAGCAAAAAAGTATAAATGTAACCCTTCTATAAAGCCCCCCATTTTCTCCGAATACGGACTGCATCATTAATCATTCTTTCGATTAGCTCGGAAACTGTAGGGATATCATGGATCATACCGGTTACTTGGCCAGCCCAGCCAAAGCCCTCTTCCTTGTTATCCTCGTAAATCCAACGTTTATTGGCTTCACCGCTGATATAATCTTTTAAAGCCTCATATGTTGGCGACTGGCGCTCTATCTCAAGAATTTTACCAACGTACTCACTGCACAGCACTCTTCCAGGAGAATGAATCGAACGTTTAATCACAGTCGTGTCACTCTCTGAGCTCTCGATTAATGCCTTTTTATATGATTTGGAAGCATGTATACATTCCTGTGTTGCTATGAAACGTGTCCCCATTTGAATCCCTTCAGCACCTAGTGCATGAGCTGCCATCCACCCGCGTCCATCTCCGATCCCGCCAGCGGCAACAACAGGAATGCTAACAGCATCAACCACCTGTGGAACAAGCACCATCGTTCCAACATCGTCACGTCCCAAGTGTCCTCCACCCTCGTTACCAACAACAATAATGGCAGAAGCACCAAGTCGCTCTGCTTTTTGTGCCTGCCTTCTTGAAGAAACAAGTACCATTGTTTTTATATTCGTTGGTTGTAACATCTCTAACATTGGTGCAGGATTCCCACCCGTAATCGTTATAGCGAATACTTGCTCATCAATTGCGACTTGCACCCAATCTTTACAAGAATTACCGTGCATACCGATCGCAAAGTTAACACCAAATGGCTTGTCTGTTAAACTACGCGCACGCTGAATTTCTTGCCGCAGGACTTCTGTATTCGGAAGGCACATGGCTGTAATTTGGCCTAATCCACCAGCATTCGAAACGGCTGCAGCGAGGTCGGCATAAGCTAAATAGCCAAGCCCTCCTTGAATAATTGGATACTTTATTTGCAATAAATCAGTAATACGTGTATTCCATTGCATCATCTGTGCCTCCTGTTATTAATATAACCACATCTATCTATATCTTTAATAACAGCAGAGTCAGTACACATAAAATCGTTATTCCTCCAACTAGAAAATCTGCTTTCATAAATTCCAACTCTTTATAACTCGTTCTACCTTTACCACGACCATAAGCACGTGCTTCAATCGCGAAGGTTAGTTGTTCCGCACGTTGAATCGTAGTAAATAACAATGGAACTAGAATGGGAATGTATGAAAACAAACGTTTCATTAGCGGTAATGTCGTTATATCAAAACCCCTGGCCTTTTGAGCAAGGAGAATTCGATCTAACTCTTGCATGATTGTCGGGATAAACCGAATCGCAATAACAATCATTAGAGAGAACTGTTCCACTGGTATGTTAAGTTTGGATAGCGGAGACAGTAATTTTTCGAGACCATGAGCTAGTGTTAGCGGTTTTGTCATTAAAGTTAAGATGGATGCCAGTAATACAAGCAAAACAATGCGCCAGACGAAACGAACCCCATTCATTAACCCTTCCACGGTTAGTTCGATGAATGACCAAGACCATATAACCGTTCCTTCTGTGAATATAACATGATATAAAAAGGTGAAAATTAAGATGAATAAAATTGGCTTTATTCCTCTCCAAACCACGTGAGCTGGAATCTTAGATACCATCAACGCGCCGAGTACGAGAATGGTTGCGACCGCATAGCTAATGGCAGACTCTAGCATTAGAATGCTTAACATGAATGCAGTAATGCTAAGCAGCTTCGTCCGTGGGTCCAGCTTGTGAATGAAGGAATCTCTCTCAATATATTGACCTATTAACACGGCGTTACCCATTTTTAGACACCCTCGTATTCCAGATTGGCATAATGGATGCAAAAATATCTTTTTCTCTACAACTAACCACTTCAATCTTCCTCCCGGATAACTCCTCAACCAACTTTAATAACTGGACAGGCTCGGGCAATGTTAACCCGATTTCATTGAGCATTTGTGAGTTTTCCAGAAATAAAGTACTGGTGTCAAAGTGACCCATGAAGTGACCTTCATGTAACACGATAACCTCATCTGAGTATTCAGCGACATCTTCCATTTGGTGTGACACGAAGATTATTGTTCGATCATCTTGTTGTTGCCATTTCTGGAGTAACTGCAGCATAGCGACGCGGCTTGCCGGATCAAGACCTGCTGTCGGTTCATCAACAATAAGAAGCTTGGGATTCATCATGAGCACAGAGGCGATGGCTATTCGGCGCTTTTGACCACCACTTAATTGAAACGGAGGTAATGGAAGAATATCTGCAGAAAGACCAACTTGCGGTAATATCACATGAATAGCTTCATCGATCTGTTGACTGGATAACCCTAGATGTTTAGGAGCAAAGGCAAGCTCTTTATAAACCGTTGTTTCAAAAAGTTGATGTTCAGGATATTGAAATACAAAACCGATTTCCGGGATAACCATCATCTGCCCTTTTGCATTTCGATTAACAGGCTGATCATTAATTAAGTAATCTCCTTGCATATTAGGCACTAATCCTTTAAGCACTTTCACAAAAGTAGATTTCCCTGCGCCCGATTGTCCAATGATGGAGATCCACTTTCCAGATTCAATCGTACAGCTTACATTTTTCAAAGCCGCTTCCTTAGAGTAATTCACACTTACCTCTTGTAGTTGATAGACCATTGTGAGCGAATCATCTCCTTCCAATCGGCGGCAAGCGGAATATGATGATCGAGTTGTCGATGGAGACGCACCGCAAAAGGTAGATGCAGCTGGTAGTCTGCAGCAGGCATCGAATTGAAAAATGCCAGAGGATCACCATCGTATTCAAGCCTACCTTCATGAATAAGTAACATACGCTCTGCTGTTAATACTTCTTCCATATGATGCGTAATATGAACAATGGTCAAGCCTTGCTGGTGTAGTTCATGCATGATAGACACAACCTGCTCTCTCCCCTGTGGATCAAGCATAGAGGTCGCCTCATCGAAAATAATAACTTGAGGCCGCATAGCCACAATAGCCGCAATCGCAACGCGCTGCTTTTGGCCCCCAGATAGCTCGTGAGGCATCGCTTCTAAATAATCACCCATGTGAACAGCTTGTAGTGCATGAGAAACCCGCTCCGACATTTCCTCTCTCGGTACTCGTATATTTTCGAGACCAAAAAGCACCTCATCCATAACGGTTGTGGTAATGAATTGATCTTCCGGATTTTGAAATACCAGACCGATTTGCTCATGAATCTTGGCGAGGTCCTCAGGAACTGACGTATCTAAGTCGTTAAGTTTCACGCTGCCTCCCTTCGGAAGCAGCAAGCCATCCATAAGCTTAGCAATGGTAGACTTCCCGCACCCATTAGCACCGACAATAGCTACAAACTCACCTGGGTTGATCGTAAAACTTACATTATCCAAGACAGGCTGCCCTTTTTTATAATAAAAATGTACTTGATTGAATACCAGCATCTATGTACTCTCCTTTTGCGTATACCATGTTGCGAAGAATTCTTCAATGCTATCTTCTGAAAAGACAGGCTGTGGCTTCTGCCACCTTGTTATTCGATTACCATTAACGCCAAATATTTCACCTGTTAATCGTTCATCCGACTGTGCCAGTAAGGAGGTAACGAACCGCGCAACTTCGTCTGCTTCACCTACTCGCCAGTATTCTGGAAATGGCTCATTTCGCCGATCGTACTTTTCTCTCAGATGCTCGATTACAGGCTTTGTCATATCCGTTAAAGCAGCTGGAGAAATGGCATTCACCCTGATTTGGTACCGTTTGAGCTCTGCAGCTAGCGTCCACACCATACCGAGCATTCCAGCTTTTGCTGCACTGTAATTTACTTGTCCTACAGAACCCGTTAATCCCGCTGAGGAGGTCATCAGAATGATGTCACCTCCACCATTCTGCATATACGGCAGTACTCGCTGAATGGTATAAAAGGCTCCATCCAAATGGACCTGAAGTACAGACTTCCATTCTTCATCCGTCATGTGAAGACATCTTTGATCATGTAAATTACCGGCATTATGTATTAGCACATCGATCCGTCCATATTTATTTAGAACGTTATCAACCATCGCAGTGACTTGAACTGGATCTGCAACATCGGCAGAATACCCCATTCCTTCACCACCTGCGTCATGTATCTCTTGTATGACTTGTTTGATCAGCGCGTTATTGGTCCCATTTACAATGACTTGATATCCAGATTGTCCAAGTAGTAATGCGATACTGCGCCCGATCCCTCTCGTTGATCCTGTTATGATCGCTACTTTTTTCATTGCAGCCTCTCTTTCACAGATAGCGTACCCGATGCGATAACTTCGCCAACATCATCTGTAACACTCACTTGGATAACCCCGAAACTTCCTTTATATACGAATGTTATTTCCGAATCAACTAAAAGCGGCTTTTGAAATTTCATATCATAAGAAGTGATCCATTTCGTTGGATGCTCAATCATATAAAGTGACTGTGCTAGTCCCATGATATACATTCCATGCACAATTGGACGCTTGAATCCTGCACGGTTTGCAATTTCAATATCAAGATGAATGTCTGCCATATCTTTAGAAGCAGCAGCATATTGCCGGATAGCTTCATACGTTATTCGTTTCTTCATCTTCTTCACCTACCCGAATCAGCACGGTTTCCGCTGTGACAATGAGTTCGCCTTCACATGTACAAACAAGCCGATGTGTGTAAAATGTAAGCTCGCCTTGTCTACCCGCTTTTCTTTCTACATTTGTTAATGATAACTCACAATCTAAGATCATGCCTGAAGTTAACATGCTCTCATATGAAAAACGCTGTATACCATGTATCAAATTTGCTCTCATATTGATCCACGGAATATCAAATTCTTGCCAGAAAATAACGGGCATCGTTGCAGGTGCAATAAGATTTCCATCCATAGTCGTCTGTAGCGGAGCTTCAATGCTACTGGCATACTGTGAAATCCAATCAGCTGTAACGTGGATCTTCTTCTGAATGGTATTCATTTCACAGCCTCAACGAGGGTTGCTAGACCTAAACCGCCGCCAATACCTAATGTTGCTATAGCTCTGTTAAATGGCTGGTGTAGCATTTCAGCACATAAACGTGTCATTAATATTGCACCTGATGCCCCGTAAGGATGACCAAGGGCTAACGCTCCACCACCACGATTGACTTTTTCTAGCGGAATATTAAGCTCCTTCAGTGAAGCCAATACTTGTGAGGCAAATGCTTCATTAAACTCTACAACTTCTAGATCGGTGACGGTTAATTGTTGACGGCTTAATAATCTTTGGACAGCTGGAACGGGACCCATTCCTAAATAATTCGGATCTACACCTGCCGCTTGAGCATCAACGATCCTCATAATAGGCTTTAGCTTCAACTCTTCACATTTTTCACGCGACATAATTAAAAGAAGCGCAGCCCCATCATTCATTGGACATGCATTACCCGCTGTTACGGTTCCATTTTCGAGAAAGATTGGTGAAAGTTTTTGTAGCTTTTCGTAGCTCGTATTGTCTCTTGGACATTCATCGGTCGTAATCCATTCACCATCTACTAGAAGAGGTACAATCTCCTGTTGAAATCGGCCAGTTTGCTGTGAATAAACAGCTTTTTGGTGACTTTCCAAAGAATAATGATCTTGTTCTTCTCTAGTAATCTCATATTTCTTGGCAACATTCTCTGCGGCGATACCCATATCTGGATCACCATAAGAGCTTGGGGTAAAATGTGCTCGTGTATACAACTGCGGCGTCCCCATTAAAGTTTGTGGCTTCGTCATTCTCCACGGTGCACGGCTTGTACTTTCCACACCACCTGCTAAATAAACCTCACCTGCACCGCTTTGTATAAAACGAGCCGCTATATTAATAGCCTCTAAGCCAGAACCGCACTGCCGATCGATGGTAACACCCGGGATTGTCACTGGAAGTCCTGCTTCCAGCGCAGCTACCCTTGCAATATTCCCACCTGGACCAACGACATTACCAATGATCACATCATCAATGATATCCATGGGTATTTTCGTTTCTTCGATTACCCGTTGAATCAGAGGTGCTAATAATGCTTCCGGCTCTAGACTGCTAAACATTCCCCCTAACCTGCCTATGGGCGTCCGTTTAGCCATGACAATCAAGGCTTCTTTCATACCATCACTCTCTTCATATAATCTTTCATCGCTTGGCGAGCTAATTTCCCGCTGCTAGTGTAGATAAACTCATCCACTGTGATTAGCTGCTTCGGTACTTTGTAACTCGCTAAATATTGGCGACAGTGTTGTTTTATATCTACGATAGACAATGTCTGGTGACTGTTCCATTTCACAAGTGCTGTCACTTGTTCACCCCAGTATTCATCAGGTACTCCAAAGACCATTACCTCTTCAATTTCAGGAATTTGGTTCAGAACAGACTCGACTTCCTCAGCATATATATTTAGGCCGCCGGATACGATCTTATTCTTGGAACGTCCAGCTATATACAAATAACCATCCTCATCCATATACATATAATCTCCACTCATAAGCCACCCATCGTGAAAGACTGCATTTGTTTCTTCAGGTAATTGAAAATAGCCCATGAACATCATATTACTTCGAATGTACAGCTGCCCGACAACTCCCAAGGGCACCTCCTGAAAATTCTCATCTCGAATAGATGCTTCTACGCCTGTAAATGGCCTGCCAACTGAACTCTCTTTGTTTTCATCAGAAACGTTCAAATAACTAATGTAACTTGCTTCGGATGATCCGTAAAATTCATAAAGCCTAGCCCCGCTAAAAACTTCTCTGCACCTTTGCTTAGATGTGTCAGACCACTTTCCACCTGAGCTAATGATCGCTTGAATTTGTATTTCGTGAGGGATGGAATGCTTCATCAAGGATTCAATCATAGTAGGCACCACAAACAATATCACATCTGGTATCTGCTTACATATTCCTAAAACCTCTTCGGCATTGAAATGTCGTACGATATGAAAAGTCCCGCCACTTAATAGAGTTTGCATCAATACAAATAATGACAGAGAGTGAACAAGGGGGCCTGGTGCTATAATATGCTCCATGTTATCTAGATTGAAAGCTTCTTTTGTCGCCTTAAAGCTGTTAATCCAAGATAAATGGTTACGCATGTAACCCTTAGGCGTTCCTGTAGTACCTGAAGTAAAGCCAATAAATAAGGTCTCGTTTGTTTGATCTATTTCCGCTTTTGGCTGAAACGTATGTAACCAGCTATCATAAGAACCTGCTTTTTCATCCGAAAAGGTTAGGATCTCTAAATCTCTATCCTGAAACACAAGATTCTTTACGAATTTACTTTCTGAAAATATCATTTTCGGTTGGGCTTGCTCTAAGATCGAGTTTACATCATGTATACTCCATTGTGGATCTATAGGAATGGGTACACACCCTGCATAAACAGCCCCTAGAAAAACCTCTACAAATTCAATGCGATTCGTAGATAAAATGGCTACTTTGTCTTGGGTAAGGCCATTATGTTTCAGCCCCTGAGCGACTTGTAACATCCTCTCTACTAACGCAAGATATGTACGATGATCTCTTCCATAGGATATCGCAATTTGATCAGGTTGGTGTTCGGCATAACTCAGTAATGGTTCTACTAGATTCATCTCATATCACACCTACTAGAAAATTTAAGAATTATTCACTTTCTCTTCAATTGGACTAATCGCTTTCAGCTGCATTGCAATAATCGCTGCGATGACTGCTTTAATACAATCCCCTGGCAAGAATGCTGTAGCTCCCACAAGTCCGGCCCATACAGAAGTATTCGTAATAAGAGCCATTACCGGCGCACCAATCAAACTAATCAATACTACACCAAACACAAAATTTATAATGATCAATTTCCACACGGCTAGCTTAGACCACATCTTTTCCGTTACATACCCGATGCAAAACACAGCCAGTGGCCAGCTTAGTAAGTATCCGGCAGTCGGTGATACGAAAACAGCAGGACCTCCACGTCCTCCTGATAATAATGGTAAACCAATTAGAATTAATACCATGAATAATAACACGCTAATTGTCCCCGTCTTTCTCCCTAAAAAACACCCCGCTAACATAACCCCTAACGTTTGTGCGGTTACAGGTACGGGAATAAAACCAAGTGGAATGGGTGGAATCAATCCCAGAACCCCTATTAATGCAGCGAATAATGCAGCTAAGACTAGCTCTTTCGTTTTCATATTTTCGTCCTCCAATGTTTGAACTCATTACTCAATTTTACTAGAGTCGACTTCTAGGCATAGGTAATCATATCTTTTTATATTTCAATTGTAAACCATTAATTATAATTACGCGGTTAACAATTAGAAGGGGAGTGGGTAAACAATAGAAAAAACCATCCCAAAGGATGGTTTTTGATTGCACATTTCATTTTGCATTAATATAAACTTACGAGTTCATCAATGAGTGACCCCACATATGCTGCAGCACTACGAATCGGATCAGGCTTAGTCATATCCACCCCTGCCAACTTCATCAGTTCAAGAGGACTCATTGATCCACCTGCTTTCAACACTTCAAGCCAGCGATCTACTGCGGGCTGCCCTTCTTCTTTTATAAGTTGTGCTACAGCCGTTGAAGCAGTCAGACCAGCTGCATAAGTATAAGGATACAAGCTCATATAATAGTGTGGTTGACGCATCCAAGTTAACTTCGCATCCTCATCAATCACCACATCTTCGCCCCAGAATGATGACAGGATATTCCCTTTCAACTCACACAACTTAGCAGCAGAAATCGGAACATTATTCATTGCTAGATCGTAAACTTGACGCTGAAGTTCCCCTTCAAGTAAGTGGGTTACAAAGTTATGATAATAGGTTCCAAGCAACTGAGAAATAACCCACCGGCGCATTCTCGGATCGTTGGAACTTGAAAGTAAATGATCTGCTAATAATAGCTCATTCATCGTTGACGGAGCTTCTATGAAATATAGCGAAGGTCTAGAGTTCGTTAATCGTTGATATTTGCTCGCCAGCATGAGATGACCCGCATGACCAACTTCATGAGCAAGTGTAAATGCTCCTCTCATGCTATCAGCCCAGCTGATCAGTATATAGGAATGGACTCCAGGTATCGACAAGCAGAACGCACCAGTTCTTTTGCCTGCATTATCCGCGTAATCGATCCAACGATTCTTGAACGCATCCGATACAATTTCTCCATATTCCGGACCGAGGATACTTAAAGCGTTTTTGATCAAATCACCTGCTTCCTGAAAAGAAATTCCAGGACTGAAATCAGGATCTAGCGGAGCCTTCAGATCCGCAAAAGTAATCTCGTCTAGACCAAGTACACGCTTCTTAAGTGCTGCGTATTTGCGCATATGAGGCGCAAGCTCTTCCTGCATAATGTCCAAAATATTATTATACATTTCTGTTGTTACCTGCTGTGGTTTCAATAGCATATCCGTAACAGAATCATATCCGCGAAGACGTGATTCAATCACTT
Organism: Paenibacillus sp. GCM10028914; assembly: GCF_042666275.1. Taxonomy (NCBI): domain Bacteria; kingdom Bacillati; phylum Bacillota; class Bacilli; order Caryophanales; family Paenibacillaceae; genus Paenibacillus; species Paenibacillus sp. GCM10028914. The sequence continues at coordinate 196,046 of NZ_JBHTFO010000015.1, read as the reverse complement.
GCCTCTTCACTTCAGTGCTATAGGTTTCAGCATACGTATTACGGTATTTATACAGCGTATCGCTAAAGGTTTTAAACGAATTTCTTCGTAGCTCTGTATCCGGTGATTCAATATATTTGTTCTCGTAAAGTGAGAATGACAGAGGAACGTCTTCTCCTTGACCATTTTTTGCAGTGGGGAAAGTCATATCCGCAAGCTTGCTCCGTTCATAAATACGATAAGGAGCACTTAATACTTCACTAAAGGAGGCAAGAACCTTTTCCGTCTCAGCAGACAATTGGTGTGACTTGGTTTCTAGAAGTAGCTTGAGACTCCGCTCGAACACTTGAAGCTCTGGCTGTTCTTTTATGTACTGTTCAATCGTTCCGTCAGGGAGTGCGATAATTTCGGATTTAATAAATGAAATTGAAGAATTGACAAGTGATGTTAAATCACGTGCTTTCGCAGCATTTATCTGATTCTCTGGATTAATGCTGTCACCCGATTGGTGTAAATAAGCATACGCAGAGACATGATTTACTCTGCCGTGAAGTTCCTCTTGTGCATTTAGGCAGGCAAGCAGCATGTCAGCTCCTTCGCTAAGTCTTCCTTCATATTTTGTAACGGTGGAGATGTCCTGAAGTACAGAATTCAATTCTTGTTCCCATGCTTCTATTGTTTCGAAAATATCATTCAAATTCCATGTTGTTTCTATATCCACTTCTGCTCGAGATAAAATTTTCGACATGCGTTTTACACCTCTCCGATTTTATTATTGATTCCATCTTTCATACCAATAAAATCCATTGTAGCACATTTAGAAATATAGAAGGTTTTAAATATACAGACTATTCCTATATATAAATCCTAACAAGAATATGATTTAAATTGAGAAATATCCCAAGTATGCTTAAAAGCCATGAGATTCTCTCACGGCTAATTGACATCCTATAGTTTTGTTGAGGAACTACTTATCGCTTTACAAGGAACACCCTCAGCCAATAGTAACGGTGTAGTTCCAAAATAAAGTGAAACACAATCACTGCTAGTAATGCATACACACACATGAGCACAATCGTAACCGTCTCCTCACTAATCAACATGAACGAGAGATTAGCCAGAAGATAACCAAGACCAATAAGCACCGTCAGCGTCACCATGGGCATGTCCGATCTTGATTGGTTTGCTTTTTGCGGAGATTCTAATTTACGTATATGCGTTCGAACATACTGATAAAGTGCAAATCCATAAATAGCGAAGGATCCAACAGCATACCAAGGTGTTGTCAGACCGAGCCCACTATAGGCAAATTTCTGAATTACAACCATAAATCCCACTGAACATATAATTCCAAACACACCTCGGAACAATATGTAGTTAAGCTGTAGCTTCCGGGGAATCGCGATAATAGCTAGAGCCCATACGTTCATGACAATAAGCGGCGGAATCAGAATATAAGCATATAACGGTTGGTACGGAACACTAAGCACGGGAATAACCAGAAATAAGTTAAGGAAAAACAGTACCAATATACCAGCATTTAACCTAATGCCATTCACCGGATATAAGGTGAGGTATTCTTGAAGTGCTTTCCGATTATAATTTGATCCCTTTAAATCCTGGACATCAATTTGAGTTCTATGATGATGTGTCATTTAATTAAAAACCCCCGCAACGAACAGCAGTTTTCTATTAAAGCATTAACCGTCTGAGCTTCTGCCAACGCATCACTCTGATGACAACAAGTATACATCCCTCCTTCTGGCTCATTGATACGAATAAATAGTCAATTCAATTTATTGTATAGATAAAGAGTAACGGACTCAATCATTCATTACTCCCATGCCAATATGCCCTGTTTTAGAAGTGAATTCACAATCAGGAAAATAAAAAAACAAAATTAAAAGCCCCTGACCAGTGAAGGACAAGGGCTGAGAATCCTTAATTAAGTTAATGAAGCTTTATAAATCGATTCAATTGAGCTAGACAGTAATTGATTAAAATCTTGGTCCGTTTGGTCTGCAATCAAACTTTCAGCGAGTGCGCGTGAGAAACTGGCGATTATCCCGTGGTTACGTGCCAACTTCTCATTCGCTTCCTTACGCTCATATCCTCCAGAAAGGGCTACTACTCTTAGCACGTTGGGGTGATCTACCAGTTCTTTGTAATAATCATCTTCCGTAGGTAAGGACAGTTTAAGCATCACTTTTGTATTTTCATCTAATGCAGAAAGATGCTTCAATAGCTCTTCTTTCAAAATCCGTTCGGACTCTTGCTTATCAGAACTGAAAATATCAACCTCTGGCTCAATGATCGGCATAAGATCCATAGCTAAAATTTGCTTTCCGACTTCAAATTGTTGTTCTACGACTTTTCTAATTCCAGTTGGGTTAGCCTCCTTAATAACAGAGCGCATTTTAGTACCAAAGATATCTCTTTCCTTCGCCCGGCCAAGCAAATCGATAAGACCAGGCATGGGTTTCATAATTTGAACACCATCCTGAAGTTCGGCCAAACCTTGATCAACCTTGAGGAAAGGAACAATGCCTTTCTGCTTCCAAAGGTATTCACCTGTGTATATTCCATCAATTTTACGATCCATCGTATTCTCGAATAAAATAGCTCCCAGAATGTAATTCGAGCTGAATGCAGGGCTCTTAATGATCCGTGTTCTCATCTCATGCACTAAAATATACATTTCTTCTTCATTGGTATAACGATCTTCTTCAACACCATATTGAAGCAGCGCTTTGGGTGTACTTCCTCCACTCTGATCCAGTGCTGCGATAAATCCTTTACCTGATCCCATACGTTCGAATTGCTCTTTGTTCATTGTAATACGCCTTCTTTCGTAGATTTCTTGATCACTCTTGAATCTCACCGGATTCATATCATTTATAATGTCTCTATTACAAACACTTAACACATTCTAGCGTGATCGAATCTTTAAAAAGAAAAAGCATATAAAAATAGAACTGTGACCCGAAAGAGATCATTTTTTTCAAAATGTCCTTCTTTCGGATCACAGTTCTCAGACTTCTGTTAATAATCTTATTCTACACTTTTTTGATCGTTTTCGAAGTATGTTGTTGCAGGAGATCCGTTGTAACGATGTTTATTATTCCCAATAAAAAAAACCGCCCATTGGACGGTTTAATACTCCTTAAAAATTAACAATTCATATCGCTCTTACATCATTTAAGCGATCCAAACAACAAATCTAAAATCTTTTCCTCCGGCTTCCGATTCGTTCCGATATAAGGATAAGCATGTATATGAATCGCTGGGTTAAAATTGATCTCAATAATACTGTAGTTACTATCTGTGGCTTCTTGCTCTATATCATCAATCATCATATCCACTCCACAAATAGTTGCCCCTGCAGCTTTAGCGGATTGAATAGCTAGATCTTTATAACTCTGCGGTATGTCATCAGTAAAATCGACACTGTCTCCGCCTGTACTAATATTTGAATTTTCTCTTAAGAAGATAACTTCACCCTGTTGCGGTATATCGCTCCAGTCCCTAGAATGATTGTTTAGAAACATCGTTTCTGCTTCGCCTAACTGAATTTTCTCTAGCGGTGTCTTATATCCTTTGCCTCGAAGTGGATTCTTGTTCTTTTCATGGACAAGCTGCTCAATCGTATGAATACCATCCCCAACCACATTTGCCGGGACACGATGGAGTATTCCAACAACTTCGTCGCCCATAACGAGGAATCGATACTCTTTACCTGTCATGAATTCTTCAAGCAACACAGTCTGGTCATGTGCAAAAGCCATTTCAAAAGCTTTTAGCATTTCATCTCTCGTAAATTCCTGATTAAAAATCGTAATACCCAATCCAAAATTGGTGGATTTAGGCTTGATTACGATGGGAGACCCTTGATAGGTGTCGTATGAAGCTATTGCTTCATCCAAGTTACGAAATGCTTCGCCCGCCGGCACACGAATGCCTTGCTCCTTGAGAACTTCCTTCGTAACCACTTTATTCTCCATGATCAACACGGTGCTGTAAGAGTCTAAGGATGTTTTGGTAGCTTGCTTCACATATTCAATGTGAGTATCCCGAGATAGTCGTACAAAATTCTCATCCCGATCTACCAGTTTAAACTTTATTCCCCTCTTCACTGCCGCTTTTAACAGCAATTGAGTAGATAATTCGAGATCTTCATATCCTACAAAACGGTATCCATTTAATGCACTTGCCTCAGCATACATTTTTGCCTTCTCTAAATGATAGTTCAGATAAGATGATTCCTGAATATCCGACTTTACTTTAGACGCAACATTCAACTCCGGATTATGGATTTTGCGTTTCTCCACGTCCAAGATATGTTGATATTCCTTATCTTGCGGAAACAAGAGCCCAACCATTTCTTTCATCTCATCGATACAAAATAGTGCCATTTCCTCCATCGTAATCATGTCATTTTGTCGATCATTTAATCTCCCTTGTATGCCTTCCATAATCAGCTGATCATGATTTAAATCAGCAAGCCTTTGATCCAGTTCATCGAAAGGTTCATCTTCTTTAAGTAGCATAAAGAGAATAAACAGATGGATAAAATGCATCATCTCTTTACTGATCCCAATCTTTTGAAGTGGATTGATATCAATAAATCGAAGCTCCAGATAGGCAACCCCATTTTCCATTAGTTCTTGCAATGGATTTATTCCTTTGGCTGTTTTAATACGAATAGGACTGTAAAATTCCTTTGCGCTCAATAATTCCTTTTGTTCAATTAATCTATTTAAACCTCGAACATAGTCCTTAGCCGAGTTATAGGATACGTAAAAAGACTTTTCATTCCGATATCCGCACACACTATTACGGAGCGAATTCATATTCAACATATAATAGCTTTTGTCATCATGCGTATCACCTAATGCAACACAGCGTTCGAGATAAGTTTTATCAAAAACAGGACTTGCTGCTGTCAGATAAATGAGCATCCACCGGTATCTCAACAGATTACGCGCTATTTTGAAATACACATCATCTTTAAACTCTTTAAAGTCTATGTCATGCCCTTCTAACTCATATAGCTTTCTAAGAAATTTATCATCAAACGAAAAATTATAATGAATTCCACTTAGTAATTGTCTTTTCCGTCCATACTTCTGCGCCAGTTCGATTCGATATTCATCTGCTTCTGGATCATTCATTTGAGCAATAGGAATATCCTGCTCCTTCGGTAGCATCGGTGGATTGCTGCTTGGCCACAAGTATTCGTCTTTTAACTCTAAAGAAACAATATCTTGTATAGCTTCTAAAAAAAGATATGTCTCATCAATCGAGTCAAAACAAGGAGTAATCATCTCTACCTGACTCTCCGAGAAATCTGTTTGTATATAAGGGTTTTCCGTCTTACTGCCAAAAGCTTTGGGATGAGGCGTTAAAGCAAGTTGTCCATCTCGGTCCACCCGCAGGTTTTCTTTTTCTAATCCAAAATGTCCTCGAATGAGATCATTCTGTAACCTGTTGTCTATCAATAGCTGAATTCGTTCACGATTTAACAATTTCATCTTAATGACCGTCCTTTTAAGCCTTATTTATGAAGAAGTTGCCTGGGGAATATTTATATTTCGTAAAGATCTTCTAAACCAGAAGACTAAAACGACTCCCTTAAACACACTACTGAGGGCTATGGACATCCACACTCCATTTAATCCAAACGGTTCAGATAAAAGCAGAGCAAGTGGTATCCGTAAAGCAGTAAATGTAATACTGAATATCGGCGGAATATGGGTTTGGCCAATGCCATTAAATGCGCCTACCGTCATGAGCTCTAAACACATAAACATCTGAGAATAACCAATGATCCGCATATAGTCTGTTCCCAACGCTAAACTAGATTCGTCTGCTAGGAATAATGAGAACAGTTGTTGTGGGAATAAAACAAACACAAAGGATATGATCAGACCAAATACAGATGTCATTACTAATGCCTTACGATATCCCTGATGAATACGATCTAGCCGGCGAGCCCCATAATTCTGTCCGAAAAAGGCTGCAATGGCTCCTTGTAAACCACCTATGGTCATATACGAGATCGATTCAATTTGAATCCCGACTTTCTGAACTGCAATCGCATCAGCACCCCATTGTACGATAATCTTAGCGATAATAATGGATATTAGTGTAAATGTGACACGTTGAATCGTTATGGGAAGCCCCATACGGATGACTTCTTTCATCAGACGACTATCCCATATCGACGATTTAGAAATCATTTGTGAATCTCTAGTTTTGATGATAAATAGAAGGGTCACCGTTATATTCGACGTAACCGTTGCAATAGCAGCTCCGACCACACCCCAACCTTCAAAACTTCCTACTCCAAAAATGAAGAATGGATCGAGGATGATATTCATAATGAGACCTACAGTAAATATATGAAATGGCTGTTTACTGTTACCCATAGCATTCAAAATGGTTGCATATAACGTATTAATGATAGTGAATAAGGTTCCTATGATTGAAACCATCAGAAACTGCTTCGACATAAGTTCCACTTCAGCACTGCCAAGATCAAAGAAGCCAATAAAATAATCTTTAGACATGAAAATAAAAACCATGTAGAGAAGACCGAGAGCAATAGACATAATAAATCCGTTCTTCACATATGACTTAGCTTGTTCTACCTGTCTAGCTCCTATACTATGTGATATCCTGATTCCTGTACCGATGGTGATCATGGTCGATAAAGCAATCGCTAAATTGATGAAAAAACTTGCCGTGCCTATCGCTGTAACGGGTCCACTCCCCAACCTTCCTACCCATATCATGTCGACAAGACCATAGGTTGTTGAAATGAAATTAGTTGCAATAATAGGTAGAGCTAATTTCATTAGTGTAGGCATTATTGGCCCTTCAGTTAAATCGGTTGTACCTTTCATGTGTAACTGCTCCTTCTTGCACGAATGTAAAAAAGACCTCTAGGGTCAATTTGCAGATGATGAATTTGAATTTGGATAAAAGACACAACACAGCTTTTCAGATAATAATCCTTTGATTTCATCTTCATTGAGTTCATAGAAATTCCATTTCCCGATGCGTTCCATAATTATTAAATTTGCATCGAGCAACATTTTCAAATGATAAGACAATTTAGATTGAGGCAGATCCAGCATGTCAGTTAGTTCGCACACACATATCTTTCCCCGTTGATTTAATTCATAAATGATTCTTAAACGATTTTTATCCGACAATGCTTTAAACTTTTGTTCATACATGTTTAAAACATCTTCTTGTATTGTAGGGACCTTCATAATATCACCTCAATTATCCCATCAAATATTTTTGATGAGTTAATCTTAGCAACATATACTCCATAAGGTCAAGCATCAATTTTTATTGATATGTTAGGGACGTAATCATTGATTATTTTTCTTTTCTGTGCCACTTACCTTTTTACAATGTTGAGATTGAGTAAGTAACGTATTGTGATGATTTATGGAGAGGTATCTAGATATATGATATTTTTTATTTTTCTGTTGTGAATTTTTCATATGTTGATTTTTTCATCTGTTGTTGCATATGGAGTCTTTATCATTAAAAAATAGACCCGACAAAGGACGGATTTACCTTCCTTTGCCTGGCCTATTTAGAATAAACAACGGTCATCCAAATTTGCATTAACCTTTGATTGCGCCTTCTGTCAGACCCTTCTCGATAAACTTAGAAATAAACAAGTAAACAATTAGTACAGGAACTACAGTAAGTGAAACCGCAGTAGCCATCAATCCAAAATCTGTTCCATATTGTGAGCTGATCTCATTCAATAAAGCAACGATTGGCCGAACTTTCTCTTTGTTAACAAAGATCAACGCAGAGAACAGATCATTATACGACCACAGGAAAACGAAAATACTAACGGAAGCAAAGACGGGTCGTGAGATCGGTACAAACAACTTGACAAACATCTGCCATCTATTACATCCGTCTATAAAAGCTGCCTCTTCCAACTCCTTGGGTATAGTCGCCATGTACCCAGCCATTACCAAAATAGCAAAAGTCAAGTTTCCTGCAGTTTGAGGGAAAATCAGTCCCGCATACGTATTCACAATACTTGTTTTAATCAAAATTTCATACACTGGAACGACTGTAGCAAACGCAGGAATCAACAATGTAGCATACAGAATTGAAAAAATTGTTCTCTTACCTTTAAAAGTGAATCTAGACAATACATACGCGGCTAACCCGCCTAACAGGAGCACCAATAATACAGTACTGCCTGACATGATCAAACTGTTAATATAACTTCTCCCAATGTTAATTCGATCAAACGCATTCTGATAATTCAACCAGATCGGATCAAAAGCAATCTTAAATGAATTATTCATAACATCTCTAGACGCCTTAAAAGAGTTATTCACAATCCAGAACATTGGATAAATTGTTGTCATAGCCCACGCTGTCAAAACAACGTACATTAGGGCGCTGCCAATACTTATTTTTTTACGTTTAACATGCGGCACAACATGTTCTTCCTTAATGACTTGCTGCATAATAGTACACCCCTAATAACAGCTTAGTATGTAATTTCTTCACTCTTTAACAAGCGGTTGGCAAGAAGGGCAAGCAACACGCCGAAGACAACCATATAAATTGCAACTGTCGACCCATAACCAAAGTTCTGATCAACCATCGCTTTTTTGTACATATACGTACCCAGTACTTCCGTACCGTTCTGACCGGAAGTAATAACCCAAACGAATTCAAATACCTTCATAGTACCTGTGATTGCCAGTGTAATAACTACTTTGATATCACTCAAAATCAACGGTATCGTTAGTTTAGTCGTTTTCTTAAATCCAGTAATCCCTTCAAGTTTAGCTGCTTCATAAAAGTCAGCAGGAATCTTCGACATAGCTGTTAAGAACAATACAAAGTAAAATCCAACATAATGCCATACGGTCGGGATCGATACCGCTCTAAGAGCATTACTCTCATCTAGCCACAGCACTTTCTCGATACCGAAATTAGCCAGTATGTTGTTTAAAAGTCCGAAATTGTAGTTGTAAAACAGAACAAACAGCAAGGAAATCGCCGTTCCTGATATGACTACTGGAAAGAAAAATACGGTCCGGAAAAATCCTTTAAGCTTCGTAATATTATCGACCATTACAGCTAGTACTAATGCAATACCTACTTGAAACACGATGACGTATAACATGATTTCCAACGTATGAAGTGTAGCGGCCCCTAGAAGCTTATCTGTAAATAGCCGTTCGTAGTTATCCCATCCAATAAACTTCTTGTCGAAAAAACCAGATGTACGATAAAAACTTAAGTATAAACTTTTAAAGAACGGATAATACAAAAAAACTGACATTATGGCTACGGTTGGAAACAAAAACATCAAAATATACTTACGATCACCCTTCATCATTATCACCTTTGATGTTTATTTTCTTCTTTAACTGATTAAATGATTGTGCCGCCCATGTATATACAGAGGGGCGGCGCAATTACATATAGAAACCGTATTAGATCTACAACCTATTTTTTGTTATCATCTTCTATTTTCTTAGCTTCTTCGATGGCTTGTGTAGGAGTTTTGGACCCTGTCACAACCGGTTGTACGCTAGCACGAAGATTGGAGAACGTTTCTGGTGCAATTTTACTGTCAACAGGTGTGTTGATTGCAGCTGCTTGTGCAGCCATTGCAAAACCATCCAGAGAAACTTGTGGCAATCCACTTATCTCAACATCAGCAGCTGGTGTACCACCGTTAGCAGTAGCGACCTTTTGGATGCTTTCTGGGGAAGTCAAGTGCTTAAGCAATTCAATAGTCATTTCTTTCTTATCTGCGTTTTCATAAGTAGCTTTTGAAATGTAGAATCCGGAACCAAAACCACCAATGAGGTCATTACCGCTTCCTGCCCCACCAGGTACTGTTGGGAATGGAACTACTGTAGAATTATTTTTTGTATCGTCACTCCAGCCACCAACAGCCCATGAACCTTCAAGGATCATTGCTGCAAGACCTTCGCTGTAGTAGTTACCAGCCATACTTAAATCGATTGTAGCTGCATCTTTAGGGAATGCTCCCAGATCATAAAGCTCTTTCATAGCGGAATATGCTTTTTCCCAGTTTGGATCGATACCATCTGCCAAACCTTTGTTTTGGCCTTCAGGACCCGCAGCAGAAAGAATCGTGTGTTCAATCAGGTAATGAGATTGATCAAATGGTGCGGAAATAGGAATGATTCCTTTAGCAGAAAGTGTAGTTACTGCTTTTTTCAGCTTTTCCCAATCTGTTGGCGGTTCCAAACCGTTATCATCGAAAATCTTTTTGTTGTAGAACAATCCTTCATAATAACCAGTCAATGGAACAGCGTAAATATTTCCGTCCTTTTGTCTCGCTTGCTCAAGCGCAGCTGGAATAATGCCATCCTTCCATTCCGGGTTAGAATCAAGTACTTCATTTAAAGGTACTACCTTACCGGCATTTACGAAACCTTCAGCATCTGCTCCGATGAAGTAGAAGAGCAGATCCGGTTCGTTACCGCTGTTCATGTCGGTGTTAACCTTTGTTCTGAAACCGTCATCATCTGCAGACAAAGTGTCGTTTTCAATTTTTACATTCGGATATTTCACTGTGAATTCATCCAATACAGCTTGGAATGCTTCACGCGCTGCGTCAGTACCACCAAAAGTCGAGAATACGCGAAGCGATACATCTTTAGCTTTCGGCTCTTCCTTTGGAGTTTCTGTCTTTGGTGTCTCCGGTTCAGCCGCAGGAGTCTGCGGGGTATTGTTATTACCACATGCCGCTAAGAACATGCTCAGTAATAACATTAGGCTCAAAAGCAGTAATGAAGACCTTTTCATTTTTGTATCCCCCTAAGTAATTTTTCACAACAACCAGTATCTCTAGCTGTTTATTAAAATTTTATGCCAAGGTTGATGGTAATCAAAGGGGGATATTCCTCTAAATGAGGGATAAAATTAAAGCTTGAAATATTAAATTTATGAAATTATTAGTCATTTTAACAATTTCATGTATAAAGGAAGGCATGTGTTTAGTGAGTGTATAACCGAAATATACAAGGGAGAGATCAGGGGTTTATTGTTATGAATTTTTCATATGTTGAAATAATCACATTATTTAATAAAAAAAAGACACCTGCAAAGGTATCTTTAGTGTAAAGCTTTATCAGCCCTTTAGGATATTTTAATCCCTTTCGCTAGAGCTTTCATATCATGATTCGTGTTTACCAGTTGGGGCAGCGTCTTAATACTTCTGATCATTGTCGAGTTGCACTGATGGCATGTTGGCTGAGTCTCGAATGCAAAATTGTCTCGAATCCAGCCATTACATTCTTCATTCTCACATGTCCAAACTGCGGTCTCTTCTTGAGGTAGCTCCTCTAACGATTTCTTTCTGAAGTACATTTAAACCCCTCCTTATAGTAAAAAGCCGCCCTTAACGATAGGTTAAGGACGGCCTTTCCGGTAATCAATTTACAGTTTTACAACGTTCTCAGCTTGTGGACCACGGTTGCCTTGAACTACGTTGAACTCAACGCGTTGGCCTTCATCCAAAGATTTAAAACCGTCGCCTTGAATCGCGGAGAAGTGAACGAATACATCGTTTCCACCTTCAACTTCGATAAATCCAAAACCTTTTTCTGCGTTAAACCATTTCACTGTTCCTGTTTCCATAATGTAAAAACCTCCAATAATTTATTAACATGTAATTCTGAAATTATAGCGTACAAAATAACAAATTCACATATTGAAAAAGTTGCCAAGCATAAGTCGCAACCTTTTCAATATGTGAATCACAAGGTTTTCTTATTTGCTATACATTTATAATACCACAGATGCGAAATAATATGCAAGTCATTTACTTGTAAAATACTGTGATGGATTGCCACGCTCTGAATCCACACGTTCTTCATATTGATAATTCGTATAAGCACCTATCGTCTTTCTCCAAAATGCTTGTGCAGGTTTATTCGTACTGACTTGTGTTACTTTCCAGCGACCACTCAAACGATCAAACAGCTGATGAGAAGCCCATGAACCCAATCCGCAGCGACGGTATTTTTTCATAACGAAAAATTCACTCAAATAAAAATCGGCTTCTGTCCTGTCATCCATTCGATCAACCAGTGCAAATCCTGCTGGTTTGCCTAGATAAGTCATCAAATAAGGGAATCTTGTTTCTCGTTTGACCCAATATTCATCAAGCCCAGGATATGGAGCAAAGCTTCCCAGATTAGACACATCAATATCTAGAAACTCTGTGAAATCATATAAGTAAAACTGCATTAAGTGTTCAATGACAGCCTTTTGCTTACTAGGCACTAAGCTGATTCCCATTGGATTAATATTCTCAAAGTGGGTACTCATTCGAAAATCCTCCATTTCAAAGTTAGAATTACGCTTGTTGTTGAACTGATTACAAGACGAACAAGTATTCGTTATGATAAACTATAGAGACATGCATTGATAAATCAGGATATCCTGAACCGAGGTGACACACTTGAATATTCAAAAAGGCATTGACCGCGCAAAGTTAGATGAAAAGGCTCCTTCCATGCCTTGGTATGTTCAGCAATTCATCGATTATAAGCTGCCGGATCTCTCTCCTTCTACATTACTGGAATATGTAAGAGATTACGAAACCTTTTTCAATTGGCTTCGTTCTGAAGGACTTTCCGAAGCAGAAGACAATTCCAAAGTAACGCTGTTAGAACTTGAGACTCTTCGGATGGAGAGTGTAACCGGATATCGACTTTATCTTACGACGAGAAAAGATGGAACCAACTCTCGAATTACGGTATCACGTAAACTTTCTTCTCTTCGCTCCCTTTTTCATTATTTAAGCCAAATTGCTGAAGATGAAGACTTCTACCCGCTTCTCAAGCGCAATATCATGGCTAAAATTGAAAATAAAAGGATACATAAACCGAAAGATACCGCAGCTAAATTAAAAGGGAAAATCTTAGAGGAAGATGAACTAATCGACTTCATCGCATACATCAACGAGGGCTATGCTGCTGATGTCGCCAATAATAAACAGGCACTTTATGCTCATGAACTCAATAAAGAGAGAGACGCCTGTATTGCTAGCCTAATCCTTAATTCCGGTCTTCGTGTATCTGAAGTCGTTAACTTAAACATTACGGATTTGGATATTAACAATAAGATGTTACATGTTTATCGCAAAGGTAATAATGACGAGACCTTCAAGACACCCGTTTACTTTCGAGCACAAGCTAAAGATGATTTAGAACATTATCTTACACTAAGGCAATCCCGCTACAAAGTCCCTAAGAAAGAAAAAGCTTTATTCGTGGCTCTGCGTAACGGTCAGGTCGAAGGTCAGCGAATGACGAAACGTGCAATACAGGCGATGATTATTAAGTATGCAAAACGCTTTGGTAAGCCTTACCTAACCGTTCATAAATTGCGTCACTCTTTTGCTACCGATTATTATCTCCAGAATGATATTTACAAAACGAAAGAGCAGCTAGGCCATGCTTCAACTGAAACAACAGAAGTGTACGCACACTTGACTGACAAAACAATGTCCGAAGCTATTGAAAAGCGTGTAGATTAGCCAGAGAGGTTGCACCATCAACAAGATAACTTGTTATCTTCTGCCACATTCCTTAAGTACTACTTCCACTTCATTTCACTAAATATTAGAACCGAGCTGCTTTCTTGATATTCAAGAAGCAACTCGGTCTCCTTATCCAGCAACAGATTCGGATCGTGCACTACACGAACCCTCCTATACCTGTACTACTATCTCTATAGCGATCAAGAAACAGCACCAGGTAGTAAGAGCACTTTAACTTTCTGACCTGCAACAGCGCCTTTTAATTCAGGGGGGATGACAATAAGACAGGAGCTGTCTTTGATTGTAATCATTACATTAGATTCATCGAGTTGTGCCGGTATGGCGACTACCCGACCATCCGCAACTTCCAATCTACCTCTTACAAAACGGGTGAAATTATTAACTCTCGTGTAATCTGTCCCGAGTTCAACGACCCATTCTTTAAGATAAATCTCTTCCATGCCGAGCATCTGCCGAATCGTTGGTCTTACAAAGAGAAGAAAACCAACAAAGCAAGCCCCAGGGTTACCAGACAATGCGAACAATAACTTATCATGTTGAACAGCAGCTGTTGTCACACTTCCGGGCCTCATCGTTACCTTATTGAATAGCATTTTCATGGATCCATTACGAACGAGATCTCCCATAATATCAAAATCCCCAACTGAAACTCCACCTGTCGTAACAACGATATCATAACGTTCCAGCGCCTCTTCTACCTTTTGACGTGCAACATTAATATCATCAGGAATAGCGTCCATTACTACCGGTTCTGCTCCGGCTTCACGGATTTGAGCTGCGAGCATATGTGTATTGCTATTTCGGATTTTACCAGGTTGAAGTTCCTCACGGATATCCAGAAGCTCTGTACCGGTTGAAAAAATGCCGACGAGTGGCTTTCTCATAACCTCGACCTCGTGCACGCCGAATGTTGCCAATACTGAAATTTCCCCTGGGCCAATCCGTCTTCCTTTCTTAAGGATTACCTCGCCACCTTGCAGTTCTAAGCCGATAGGAGTTATATTTTTATGTTTCTCAATGACCTTTTTAACTCCAATCCACTCCGTGCTGCCTTCCGTCTTACGCTCTGTCATTTCCAGCATCACCACAGCATCGGCCCCATCTGGAACCTGAGCTCCCGTCATAATGCGTGCTGCAAAGCCTGAAGTAATCTCATGCTCAGATACTACTCCACATGGGATATTATCAATCACTTTTAGCCACACCGTTTCCCCACCACTGCACTTCTCAGTGTCTGATGAAAAAATAGCATATCCATCCATCCCAGATCGCCGGAAAGTCGGATATGGATGGGGTGCTGATATGTCTGTTGCCAATACACGGCCATCACTCTGCTCTAACGGAAGAGTCTCCGTCATCTTGTCTCCCCGACTCACATATTGACTCACCAAGGCTTGTGCATCGGGTACCTGCAACGCTTTCCGTTGAAATCTATATGGATCTTGCGCGTTTGAATTATCATTCGTTCTTTCTTTTTGATTCATATGTATATAGCCTCTCTTTCGCAATTGAGCTTTTCAATGTAAATATGATCAGCAAATTGATTGTATCTTATATATCAGTTATATCTACAATTCCTACGGATAGCAAATCCACAACAGTTCGAGTATAAAAAAAGACGTATGGCATTTACTGCCACACGTCTTATCCGATTACCTTCGACCTCTTCTACCAATCTTACCCGAACCAATGCGGGTCTTAGGCTTCTTATACGATTTCTTAGGGGAATCAAATAATCCGCCTCCCCCGCTTTCACCACGTTTAATGGTGCCTTTGCTAGTCTCGCTGGAAGGTTCCCGTTTAAAAATATTCCCGCTCGATCCGACTGTTCCCTGTCCGCGTCTCGAAATTTTCCCGCTCCGGTCTACTGTTAACGGAGGCGCGACTTTCTTGTCACTCTCGGTCGGTTTCCGGTAGCTACCTTCCTTCGGCTTATACACATCTTTACTTGTGTATCCCCGGTATCCTCCGCCGTATTTCCCGCTCAGTGAATCAAATAAATCACTGATCAACACAGCGGTTAGATACCCTTGGAGAAAGCTCGAATCATAGTTCCGTCTGACATACTCTTTCGAATCAATCTCGATTAGGGTATCTTCCGGTTTGGCAGGATCTTGCTGCAGATGATAATAATCATCTCCATACACGAGAAACATTCTTTCATTATCTTCCGGAGATATATCATCCGGTTTGTTTTCTTCAACCAATTCCTGCGCTACAACCGGCACACTTTTACCTGCCGCCCGGTAAACATACGAACTTGCATTGCCGTCCCTATTCACCGACTCTAACGGGTAAGATTCCTTAACATTAGGTGCTCCGCATCCGCTTAAAAGTGAGACGAGGAAACTGAGCACCAATACAATCTTTATCGATAACAAAGAGCGTTTTTTCATGTTACCACTCCTAAGCCCGGATGACCTTAACATCCCCCGGAATCACTTTCTCACCTTCATAGAGCATAAATCGACCATTCTGCCATTCTATTCTAACGAGCCGATAATCGTCGGATTGATATTGCCACACATGTTGTTCTCCACTTTGTGTAAATGGAGTGCGTCCAGTAATCGACACATGTCCACCATACTCTTCCTCAAGATGGTATACTCCATCATCCAGCTCAATGATTGTTGGAACTTCATCCGGAGCATCAAGTCTACCATCAATCGGCGTATATAATGCATACTGCACAGTCTCCCGTTCTTCTATATGAAGATATGCAATATTGCTTCCATCTTGCAATGTTAATACAACTGCATTTCGAGCACGGTTATGTACACGCCCCGTAACTTCGTAGGTAACAAGCGAAACTTCGCAAATATCACCAGGATTAAGTTGTAACATACTCTTTTCTACCTTTGGGGGCTCCGGTTTCGCAAACAAGTTGCCAATTCTTTTCCACACACTCATTCTTTCAGTCTCCTATCACATATATGCATGATTAAAGGCAAGCTGTAATAATCAATGCCCCAACAACATGAAGCGTACCTGCAAACAAACCGTAGCCCGTCTTTCCTTCTTTCGTTCCTTTGTCGAGGTCAATGCCGCCAATCTTCTTAAGGAAAAGTTCAGCCAACGCTTCGATAATCAGCAGGATAATAAATGAAACAACCGATACCACAATTGCTTCTACCAAATGAAGTGAAGTACCAATGGAGACGGATAAAATATAGCCCTGTGCTACCAGCTTCAATACGAGCCGTGTCGTAACCGCCATGTTTCCTGCCTTCACTTCTTCAAGATCCTTGTACTTCGTAAACAATGAATCTACAAACATCAGTATAAATAACAGTAGCGCACCTGAACCCGTCCAAACCGCGATCCCCAAGATCATGTCAAAATTCATTACCAAGCCTCCACATTCAACATTGGACCATATAAAAGCGAAGGAGAAAATCGCAATATAAGCGCTATCCCCTTCGCCCTTCTAAGCCCTTAAATCAATTTTACAAAGCGTACCCTGTTATTGATCTTTATTCTCGTACTGTTTCATTAATGCAGCTAACTCGTCTTCAACAGCTTTATCTTTACCAAGGTTTTCGAATTCTTCATCCAATGATTTTTCCTTGGTATTCATTTCATTGCTAGCCTCAGCGCGAGCTTCCATCTGAAGCATTTTCTCTTCCATCCGTTTCAGACCGGAAGATGCAGAATCCGAGCTGAATCCGTTCATCGCTTTGTTGATCTCTGTCTGAGCTTTAGCCGCATTGTAACGTGCCACCAGTGTTTCACGCTTATTCTTCATAGCTGTAAGCTGCTTACGCATTTCTTCAAGCTTGCTACGAAGGTTATCAGCAGCAAGCTTGTTCTGATCATAGCTGGCTTTGTACTCGTCTCTCTTCGCTTCTGCAGCTTTCTTCTCTTCAAGCGCTCTGCGCGCAAGGTCAACATTTTGTGCTTGGGCAGCAGTATGAGCTTGTTGTGTACGTTTTTCAACCAAAGCAGCTTGTTCTTCATACAATGCTTTAAAGCGTTTTTCGATTGCGATTTGAGCTGCTACTGCTTTTTCAGCATCCTCAAGATCTTCCGTCATATCCCGAATGTATTGGTCGGTCATTTTGATTGGATCTTCGGCCTTGTCGATGATAGCGTTAATGTTAGACATTGTTAAATCACGTAATCTTTTAAAAATGGACATGGTTCGTGCCTCCCAGTAAACTTAAATGTTTTCTTATGTTCATTATTTACGTGACAAACCAAAAAAACGTTTCAAGTTTTTCTAAAACAGTTAGTTCGTTTTTTTCTAATCATGTCTATTCAACAAAACTTTATACTTTTCCTTCCAAAAATGAAGCCACCATACTCTCTGTTAAGGATACAATCTGATCGATTTCACTTCGCTGCAGATGGTCGAAATGAATACCCATCACAACGGTTACCGTCTGACAGAGATGTTCCGCGCACTGACGAGCAAATTTTTCAGTCAAAAGATGCTCTTTATGGCCAGGTACTGACATCGTTTCAACCTTTACCCTGATTGGATTGTTATGAACCAGATAAGCTGTCGATACCGCACCAATATGTGCTTCGCCGCCCTTGATAATAATAAGTTTATCTCGCCCTACTTCTATCTCTTCTAAAGTTAGAGCTTCAGCATAGTTAGCCGTCATACGCTCCCCCTTGTATCTTATGATAGATTAAACGATCCCTCTAACTTCATCTAGGTGATTGATTTTCTCATCCAGCATAAAACGATTCAATTCCTCGATCAGCCTTTCACCTGCACGTAAATCCGCAAATCCAGCTGTTCCGACTTGAACGGTAGCTGCTCCTGCCATAATAAACTCCATAATATCTTCACCAGAAGATATACCACCGATCCCAATAACCGGAATAGTAACAGCTTTGGCGACCTGATGCACCATCCGGAGTGCAATCGGTTTAATAGCAGGTCCTGACAAGCCAGCATAACCATGGCGAAATACACTTTTTCTTTGTCGCACATCGATTTTCATTGCTGATATGGTATTGATCAAAGATACCGCATCAGCACCTTCTGATTCGCACATGTACGCCATTTCAGTTAATCTTTCGGCACCCGGAGAAAGCTTAACGATAAGCGGTAAAGTAACCACATCTCTAACAGCCCGCACTACTTTCTGTGCTTCTTGGGTCTGAATACCGAAAGCCATCCCGCCTTCCTTAACGTTAGGGCAAGATATATTGAGTTCTATCATGTCAACTGCAGAACGTCCACGTTTACGTCTTTCGTCCTCATTCTTTTGAATGAGTCTAGCCCCTTCAACATAATCCTCAATACATCCACCGCCGAGATTTGCAATTCTCACTGTATTAAGCGTTTCCCAGAAGGGACACTCCTGATCCAAGAATGATTGTATACCTGGATTTTCCAATCCCACACTATTCATCATACCAGATGCAGTTTCATAAACACGTATCCCTGAATTTCCTTCTTTCGGCTGAATAGTAAGTCCTTTACCGCTAATGCCCCCTAATATGTCTACCGGATATAGTTTCCCATACTCCCGTCCAAAACCGAACGTTCCCGACGCCATAATAACCGGATTTTTAAAGTGAACCCCTGCGATTACACAACTTGTATCAATCATTGAAAACAACCTCCTCTACCGGAAACACAGGTCCATCAGTACATGCTTTTTTACGCCCGTCCTTACATTTCACACTACAAACTAGACAAGCCCCAATACCGCAAGCCATACGGTTCTCCAATGACACGTACACGTGATTTGGCTGACCAATCACCTCTTGCATTTGCTGTACTGCTTTTAACATACCGTGAGGACCGCATGCAATTACCGTACCATAATCTTTAAAATCAATTTGTTCCAGAACGGTTCCTCCAACTCGAATATGTAACTCTTTACTCACATTACGGAACTCTTCTGTTAGATAAGCTTCCTTACTGAAACCAAGATAAACGTCTGCATCTGTTACTTTCTTAGCCATATAATACAGCGGTGCAATTCCAATTCCACCACCAACTAAAGCTAAAGAGCCCTTCACTTCAGGAAAGCCATTACCGAAAGGACCTTCGATCTGAAGATCATCACCTGGACGTAGTTCGTAAAATCGTCTAGTACCTTCACCAACAATCTGATATAAAAATAGAATTCTATCTTCTGTTACATCAAAAATACTAATGGGGCGTGAGAGTAATGGATATTGATCCCAAGCTCTCAGCATATAAAATTGTCCCGGTTTGCCTCCTTGGCTGCTTTCCACTTCCAGCAGGCCGATTCCATCCGCTACCTTCTTGTTCGACATCACTGTTGCCATTGTAAGACCCTCCTGCTCATGTCTAATCCCAATAACTTTGCACGGAAATCGTCCAAAAATCAGTGATGGAGTTCACAGGTTCGCAAAAATGACAAAAAAGCCCCGGATTATCCCGGGACTCTCTCATAATTCCTTCACTATTCACTTGTATCCACGTTCATATTGTTTCGTAACCTTTTGCTCTCCGTCCAGCGCTTTAGAAGCATGAACAGCCCAATAGGGATCGCGAAGCATTCCTCTCCCTACAGCTACAAGATCGGCCTTACCAGACAAGACTACGTCTTGCGCTACTTCATATTCATCAAGCAGACCAACCGCAATAACTGGCACATGAAGCAAGTCTTTAAATTCCTTTGCCAAATCGACCTGATAGCCTGGCTCAGCTTTTGGGCCACCGTCTGAACCGATGGGACCCTCTCCACCAGATGTAATATGAAAAATATCAACTCCAGCGTTTTTGTAGCGTTCGCTGATTTTGGCACAATACTCTACATCGTATCCACCATCTACATATTCTTTAGCAGAAACTCGCATGATAAGAGGCATGCCCTCAGGAAGCACTTCTTTAACAGCTTTAACCACTCGTTCACCGAATAAAGCAAGGTCCTGACCGTATTCATCATCTCGTTGATTCGTAAGAGGAGAATGAAACTGATGAATGAGATATCCGTGTGCTCCATGAATCTCAACCGTATCAAATCCAGCTTCTACTGCCCGGCGTGCACTATCCTTGAAAGCAAGGATCAGTTCTTCGATTTCACGAACAGTAAGAGCCCGGGGCATTTTATATCGTGAACTAAAAGGGATAGCTGAAGGTGCTACTGGAGGGTTAGCGTCCTGTGCTTTACGCCCTGCATGACCCAGCTGAATTCCTATTTTTGTACCGTATGAGTGAACACTCTCCACAATTTTTCGGTAAGCTGGAATCTGTTCGTCGCTCCACAAACCTGTATCTTGATTGGAAATACGTCCATCTGGATGAATACCTGTCATTTCTATAATGATTAGACCCGTACCACCAACGGCTCTACTTACGTAATGGACATAGTGCCAATCGTTTGGAGTACCATCTTCTGCCTGAACGGAATATTGACACATCGGAGGCATCACAATTCGGTTCTTAAGCGTAAGGTTTTTAAAATTATATGGTGTAAATAAGTCAGCCAAACGATCTCAATCCTTCCATACTCTATTGTTATTTCTTAAAGGCTATTATACACGTTTCTATTTCAAAACCAAAAACGCGTTCATAGTCCGGTACCTTAGGATAAATCAGGATTAAAATGGGAATACCATATAAAAAGATAAAAAGGAGCGAGGAATGATGTACCACTACCGCATATGGGGTTTATTACTAATCGCGCTGCTGCTTCCACATACGGAAACCTCATCAGCTGTGAATACCGTCGTTCATTATACAAACTCCTTTTTGCAGAACCCGGCCCATTCATCCGTTATGTCTTCACAGAAAGCGGCTGAGGATAAGGAACATACGAATCCACCTGTTGCCAAGTCATTAAGTCAGCTTATTAAAAAATACCCGGATACGTTCCGCGTTCGAGGACCGCGCATTAAGCAGGTTGCATTGACCTTCGACGATGTTCCAGATCCTCGATTCACCCCACAAGTGCTTGATATATTGAAAGAGGAAGGTGTAAAGGCAACCTTTTTTGTTGTGGGCAGCAGAGCAAAAAAGCATCCCGATCTCTTAGCTCGAATTAAACGAGAAGGTCATGCGATCGGTAATCACTCTTATAATCATCCGCAATTTAACAAACTGAATCTTGTTGAGTTCCGTGATCAGATTGAAAGAACGAACAAAATTATAAAATCCATCACAGGCCAAGAACCCCGACTCATTCGCCCCCCTTATGGTGAAATTAATGAGGAGCAGCTTCGTTGGGCACGAAAGAATAATTATAAAATCGTGAACTGGAACGTGGATTCGCTGGATTGGAAAGGCCTTACCAAAGATCAGGTCAAACAGAATATATTATCTGCCACAGGACCTGGGGCTATTATTCTTCAACACGCAGGTGGAGGGGTAGGTTCTGACCTGTCTGGTACGACCGAAGCATTGCCTGAAGTCATTTCAGAGCTACGGAAGAAAGGCTACTCTTTCGTTACTCTCCCAGATATGCTAAGCGTTCCTGAGGATAGATAAAAAAATTAAAAGACGGCGGTGGTAGCTCATACAAGCTACAGCATACCGCCGTCTTCATATTTGATTATTTAAGAACGTATAATTTCACATTTTGATAGCCAAACTTACTCACTGACTTTTGAGATCCCGGAATAAAGATATCAATTCGATTTCCTTTGATGGCTCCACCAATATCTCTTGCCACTGCTACAAATGCTTTCTTAGGCAGACCCTCATGAGAATGACCAGTCACAAGGACTTTCGTTCCTAGTGGAATAACACTAGGATCCACAGCAATCGTTCCGAGTTCAAGCGGATTACCGAAATAATCTACGGCTCCCCATCCTCCGTTTTCACTAGCATCTGCAGAGTACGCTGTTGCTTTTACGTTAATAGTCTTGCTGTAATTAAACGTTTTTCCCCACGCCTCTACCACATTTTTGCTAGGGTATACATTCAGGCTTGGAACCATAGTACTTGTAGATTTGACTGTTGTTGTACCAGGGATTTTAATCTTTAATCCTGCATATATATTCGTTGCTTTAATATTAGGATTAGCTTTCATCAGTTTATTTAAATCCACACCATATTTTTTGGACAGAAGATAAAAAGTATCTCCTTCTTTCGCTACATGCGTGGAACTTGTTGCTGCTTCAGCAGGAACCGCAGTTGCTCCAAATGTCATTCCAAGAGCCATAACAGCTGCCGTTAGAACTTTTACTGTTTTAAATTTATTCATCTTTACGGATGTACTCTTCTTATTTTTCATATTCAACCATCTTAAATTTTGTTTCATTCTTGATGCCTCCCTTGTTTAACGATTACGAATATATCACAACTTTGTAACCTTTTCTTCAAGAAAATGTTGCCACAAGCATAAAAAAGCGACTTTGGTTAAGCCATTAAAGGCACCAAAGTCGCTGTTACGCGCATGTATGAAATCTATAAAAGGTTACAAAACTTTACTTAAAAACTCTTGAGTCCGAGGATGCTGCGGATTCGTAAATATCTGTTCCGGTGTTCCATCTTCTACGATTTTGCCACCATCAACGAATAGAATACGATCTCCTACTTCACGTGCAAAACCCATCTCGTGTGTGACGATAACCATCGTCATACCCTCAATAGCAAGTTTCTTCATAACCTCTAGCACTTCCCCTACCATCTCTGGGTCAAGGGCGGATGTCGGTTCATCAAAGAGCATAACATGAGGCTGCATAGCCAGTGCACGTGCAATTGCGATACGCTGCTTCTGACCTCCGGACAACTGGGATGGATATGCATCTTTCTTATCTAGTAGACCGACTGATTTTAGGAGCTCTTCAGCAATCTTAACAGCTTCCTTTTCAGACATACCCTTTACCTGTACTGGAGCGAGTGTAATATTATCCATAACGCTTTTATGAGGGAATAGATTAAACTGCTGAAACACCATACCCATTTTTTCACGAGTAGCATTGATGTTATGGTTCTTTGCCGTTATATTCTCACCTTCAAAGATAATTTCCCCGCCTGTGGGCTGCTCTAGTAAATTGAGACATCTTAAAAATGTACTTTTACCCGATCCGCTTGGTCCGATGACAACAACCACTTGGCCCTTGGCGATTTCAACGTCAATTCCTTTCAGTATTTCGTTCTTTCCAAATGATTTATGAAGATCCTTAACGGTTATCACTAGCGCTCAACTTCCTTTCATAGACACCCAGTAGTTTCGAAAGTGAGAATGTCAGAATAAAGTATATCATTGCAGCGACAAGCAGCGGATTTAAAGCTGCAAATGTACTGCCCCGCAAAATTTGAGCTTGATACATAATGTCCATTACTCCGATAAACGATACGATCGATGATTCTTTAATAATAACGATAAATTCATTACCGATCGCAGGCAATACACTCTTTAAAGCTTGCGGCAAAACAATGTGGCGCATAGCCTTGCTCTTCGTCATACCAAGTGAACGTGCTGCTTCGAGTTGTCCACGGTCCACGCCTTGAATACCGGCACGGAATATTTCAGCAAGATAGGCTGCACTGTTTAGAGAAAGTGTTAATATACCGGATTGAATCGGTGTGAATTTGATATCAAAAGCAGCTAAGCTGTAGTGGATTATGAATAGCTGTACTAGCATCGGTGTACCACGCATGATTTCAATATACGCGGTAGCGATAAATTTCAAGATCGACGCACCTGACATCCGCATTAATGCAATCAATAATCCTAAAATAAAACCAAACAATACTCCAAGTGCTGAGATTAAAAGTGTATATTGTATACCTTTAAAGTAGTAATCACGATACTTCCAAAAAAATTCAAATGTGTTGAGATCATCTTTCACACGGTCAGCAGCAAGATCGCCTGCTTGGTCAACGAATTTCTGGATTTGGTCTCCTTCTTTAAGACGCTCCAAAGTCGCGTTAATACTATTTAATAATTCTTCATTGCCTTTTCTGACGCCTACTGCATATTCATCATTCTCACTAACTGGCTTGGCATCGGTTATAGCCATCGTATCTTCATTAATGTTTGCTTTAGCAACCGGATATTCTGCAATAACCACATCGACGCGTCCTGTTTCAAGCTGAAGCAGCAGGTCTGGTACTTTATCTAAAGATATAACATTCGAATTAGGAATACTTTTCGCTATCTTTTCCTGAACGGACGATTTTTGAACACCAAAATTCGCTCCTTCGAGGCTTTCTACAGTGTTATATTTATCTTTGTCTTCTTTACGAACAATAATCGATTGTTCTGCGCGGTAATAAGGAATTGAGAAATCAATGCTTTTTCTACGGTCTTCTGTCGGATTCATACCGGATATAACAAAATCAATCCGTCCG
Source organism: Paenibacillus sp. GCM10028914 (assembly GCF_042666275.1). Taxonomy (NCBI): domain Bacteria; kingdom Bacillati; phylum Bacillota; class Bacilli; order Caryophanales; family Paenibacillaceae; genus Paenibacillus; species Paenibacillus sp. GCM10028914. The sequence continues at coordinate 171,222 of NZ_JBHTFO010000015.1, read as the reverse complement.
CTAGTCAGTTCGGGAAGTAATGCATCAAACGATGTATCCTTAATGACAAGCTCAGCGCCCATATCTTTAGCGATTTCTTTCGCTATCTCTATATCGAACCCCACGATGGTGTCAACACCATCAATCGTCTTGTGGAATTCGTACGGCATATATTCGGCGCTAGTACCGAGAATGACCGTCTTCTTCTCTCCTTCCGCACCGGCAATACTGCCAAAGGACAGCAATACAACCATGCAGAGGAGCATCCAAGTCGTTATTTTTTTTCTCATTACCCTAGATTCTCCCTTATCTATTTTATCTACGTTATCTAAATTACTACGACTGAGATATTATAAAACACGATGCATGAATATGCAACGAACTTTCATACATTTTCATAAACAGAAGAGCATAAATATTCTGCGCTTGTTGTAATACAATGGTCAATTCATTTTTTTAAAAAACCAAACATTCTATATGGTTTAGCTTGAAATTTATCAATTAACTATATTAAACAATGAATTTATTACCATTTATTTGCACGATCGTACTTTGTTTTCGAAATCATCAAACGAACTTCCGATACTTATCAGCCTTAAGTTCTGTGTTCTCCACTGTATTTTTATGTGTATCTGATGCATTAACGCATAATATAGTATACCCTCATAAAATAGCTTCTCAACCAAAATGGTCGATATGACCGTTCATTTCGTCATCTATTATGTAACTTTATTTACATCTGAGTCTTGTTTCATTAATGAGTTAGAAAGGTTATAAATAGCTAAACTTATCTGGAGGTGTAGCCATGCTGTTAGAAGCACTTTACCATGTACCGCGTGATAAATGGGCCTATGCTTATGACCCTCACAGCATTCATCTGCGTGTCCGCACCAAACGAGATGATGTAGACACCGTCTTTGCCATGACGGGTGATAAATATGACTGGGATACTACTTATTTTGAAATTACGATGGACAAGGCCGCATCCGATGAAATGTTTGATTATTGGGAATGTTCTGTCCAACCAAAGTATAAACGCCTATCCTATGGTTTTCGCATACATTCGGGTGATGAAACGGTATATTTGATTGATAGTGGATTGCATTTTGACTATCCGTATCCGGCTGGAGGTTATTTCGAATTCCCATATATTCACGAGATTGATCTGTATAAAGTGCCCGAATGGGCTAAAGAAGCTGTTTTTTATCAGATTATGCCTGAAAGGTTTGCTAACGGTGACCCCTCAAACGACCCTGAAAATACAGAAGAATGGGGTGGACAACCATCCTTTAATAATTTCTTCGGTGGCGATCTTCAAGGCGTTATGAATCATTTAGATGATCTCGTTGATCTAGGCATTAATGCGATTTATTTCACCCCGCTCTTTATCTCTCCTTCAAATCATAAATACGATATTGTCGATTATAAACAGGTTGACCCTCATTTCGGTAGCAATGAGTTATTGAAAGAGGTAGTTGAAGCCTGTCATGCAAGAGGCATTCGCGTCATGCTGGATGCTGTTTTTAACCACTGTAGTGAACAGTTTTTACCTTTTCAGGATGTGAAGAAGAACGGTGACCAATCCAAATATGCGGGCTGGTTCCATATAAATGAGTATCCTTGCCGCATAGAAGATGGGATTCCTTCCTACGACACGTTTGGATTCTTTGCTAATATGCCTAAGTTCAACACTTCAAATCCTGAAGTTAAGGAATACTTACTTGATGTGGCTGAATATTGGATTAAAGAAATTAAACTGGATGGATGGCGCTTGGATGTTGCCAATGAAATCGACTCTCACTTTTGGCGTGATTTCCGGAAAGTTGTTAAGAATGCTAACCCAGAGGCTTATATCGTAGGTGAAGTATGGTCTGACTCCCTTACCTGGCTCATGGGTGACCAGTTCGATTCGGTTATGAACTATCCTTTTGCCGATAAAGTGCTGGAGTTCTTTAATGGTGGCATGGATGGCTTCACTTTCGCCAACAGTATTGGTTCACTCCTCATGAGATACCCTCAACAGACGAATGAAGTCGTGTTTAATATGTTGTGCAGTCATGATACCCCTCGTCTTCTGACCAGAGTTGGTGGTGATACACGTCGTATGAAGCTACCTGTAGTCTTTCTCTTCACTTTCATAGGAACTCCATGTATTTTCTATGGGGATGAAATTGGACTCACAGGTGGCGATGATCCGGATTGTCGTCAATGTATGGAGTGGGATCCCCAGAAACAGGACCTTGATCTTTATAATTTCTATAAAAAGATGATTGCTTTAAGACGTCAACATAAGGCTCTGCGGGTAGGTCAATTCCGTTTCCTGAAGGCTGCCGCAGATGACCCCTGCATTATCTATGAGCGTTTTGACGAAGAAGTTCATTTTATTATCTGGATGAATAACACCGCCCAGACACAAACCCTTACACATCCGATTATCGCAACTGACTGGTTCGATGCATTAACTCAAGAAAATGTGAAGCCTGATCATGGTGTGATGCATATTACACTTGATCCATACGGCTACCGCATTTTATGCCGGAGCTTGAAATAAACAGATTCAATAAAAAGGAGCTGGACCATGAGTAGATATTTTCTACTTAAGGGACAGCTCCTTCGTCTTTTCATAGCAAAAAGCGCGGTTTCTTTTTTGTGATGGATATGCACGAAGCAGCGGAGGGGAAGAATCGTTTCCGAACAAGCGGCAGCGGTCGCCTTTGTGATCCAATTTCTACCCCAAACTAAAACCAATTCTGGAAATTGGAGCACAACAGCGATGGTAGAAATGATTCTTACACGTAGCGTATAACAAGAGAAAAAGGAGAGCATACCATAAGATCCTGGATCTTTGATATGCTCTCCTTTACCTTTTAAATCGTGATTTTATTATAAATATCCATATACTGCTGTGCTGATACTTGCCAGCTGTATTCACCAGATAGAGCATTCTTCGTTACCTGACGCCAATGTTCCGGTTCCTCATAAAATGAAATCGCACGCTTAATTGTAGTCATCATATCGTGTGCATTATAATTCGAGAACGTAAATCCGTTGCCCTCACGCGTAAATTCATTATATGAATGAACGGTATCGTTAAGTCCCCCGGTTTCTCTAGTAATCGGAATACTGCCATATCTGAGCGCTATTAATTGACTAATCCCACAAGGCTCAAATTTAGATGGCATTAGAAAGAAATCACTCGCTGCATATAAGCGGCGTGATAATGGCTCACTAAACCAGATTTGGGCAGACATCTTATTCGAATAACGATTCGCAGCTTCGCGGAACCAATGCTCGTACCCCGGATCTCCCGTTCCTAGAAGTACAAACTGTATATCCTGATAATAAAGAAGTTCATCAAGTATCCGTATGACCAGATCTAAGCCTTTAGAATCAACGAGTCGAGTTACCATTGCCATCATAGGTATTTTCGCATTTACTGGTAAATTCAGCTCTTGCTGTAACTCTGTTTTATTCTGTGCTTTTTTGTTCAGATTACTGCGATACTTAACCGCAATATGTGGATCACTCGCAGGATTGTAACTTTTCGTATCAATGCCATTCACAATACCACTTAGACGTTCTCCTTGAGAAGCCAGCAAACCATCCAATCCATAACCATAATATGAAGTCTGAATTTCCCGAGCATAGGTTGGGCTTACCGTTGTAACGTGATCCGAATAGACGATTCCGGCTTTTAAGAAATTCACGTTACCGTAATATTCAACACCTTCAGAAGTAAAGTAGCGACTGTGAAGTCCAAGCACATCCACCAAGACCTCATACGGAAATACCCCTTGATACAGGAGGTTGTGGATCGTAAACACAGTTCGAATTCCACTATAGAATGGTTCGTGACGATAGTTCCCTTCAAGAAGAAGCGGCACCATTCCTGTATGCCAATCATGACAATGAATGACATCCGGTTGATAGTCGATCAACGGCAATATATCTAGAATAGCACGATTAAAGAAAGAAAAACGTTCACCATCATCCATGTATCCATATATGCCATCTCTGCCGAAGTAATACTCATTGTCTATAAAATAAACGGTTACCCCGTCTAGATCCAGTTTCTCAACTCCGCAAAACTGTTGTCTCCACCCCACTTGCACACGGGTCTCCCCAATATACTCCATCCGGCTACGGTAATCTTCCGAAATACTGCGATACTTCGGCAATACGACCCGTATTTCTGCTCCCGACCGTTGCAGTGCTTTAGGCAACGCGCCGATCACATCTGCCAGACCTCCCGTCTTAATAAAAGGAACACATTCTGCGGCAGCAAATAACAATTTCATTTCTTGATTCTCCCCCTTTTATTTCTAATTTTAGGTTCCGCCGTTTCTTCCTGCGATACAATCGGCTTGCGAGGGCGCGGCGGTTTCTTTTTCAGGACAATCATACTGAGCGGAGGCACAGAAAGCTCCACACTTTGTAGCTGTTCATGCCATGGCTTCTTCTCCGTTTTCAACACATCATTATTGAGTCTGCCTTCTCCACCGAATTCCAACCGGTCTGAATTAAAAATTTCTTCGTATTGCCCCATTTTGGGCATTCCGATCCGATAATTCACATGATGCTGAAGCTGAAAATTAATAACAATGATGAGAGTGTCGCCAGGTTTTTTACCTTTGCGCATATAGGATATGACACTTTGATTCACATCATGAGCACATATCCATTGATAACCATCCATACTGTGATCGAATTCCCAAAGTGCTTTTTGTTCTATATACATCTGATTTAGTGCTGCGGTATAGGCAAGCGCCTTACGATGCGTCTCATAATCCAATAGCAGCCAATCCAATTCCTCTTGGTCTTTCCATTCGATGAATTGACCAAATTCTCCACCCATAAATAACAGTTTCTTTCCAGGCTGAGTCATAAGATAACCAAGCAACACACGCAGACCTGCAAATTTCTGTTCGTAATTACCAGGCATTTTACTTAGTAATGATTTCTTCCCATGAACCACTTCGTCGTGAGACAACGGGAGTGCAAAGTTCTCAGAATAAGCATAACAAATCGGAAAAGTTAACAAGTTATGTTTGGAAGGACGTGCCTCGAAATCTTCTTCTATGTAAGAAAGCGTGTCATTCATCCACCCCATATTCCACTTATAGTTAAATCCTAGGCCTCCGAGATGTACTGGTGAGGTAACCCCAGGCCAGGCACTTGATTCTTCAGCCATCATTAATGCATTCGGATAATATTCAAAGATGGTTTTATTAAGATCTTGCAAGAAAGATATGGCTTCCAGATTTTCCAATCCACCTTGCTCATTTCGCTGATATTGTGACACATCTTTCTCAAAATCAAGTCGAATCATGCTCGTTACAGCATCAACTCTCAAACCGTCAATATGATAAGTTTCCATCCAGAATAAAGCGTTGGAAATAAGGAATGACCGAACTTCCGGTTTAGCATAATCGAAGGACAACGTTCCCCAACCAGGCTTTTCCGCCTTTTGTTCATCTGCATATTCATAAAGAGGCGAACCATCAAATTGTCTGAGACCATGTGCATCTTTTGCAAAATGAGCTGGAACCCAATCAAGCAAAACACCAATACCGGCCTGATGGAGCTGATCAACTAAATACATAAAATCATGAGGTGAGCCATAGCGACTTGTGAGTGCGAAGAAACCAGTGCCTTGATACCCCCAAGATAAATCATAAGGATGTTCTGCTAATGGCATAAACTCCACATGGGTATAACTCATTTTCTGTAAATATGGAATAAGCAGTTCCGCCATTTCTCGGTACGTATAAAAAGAGCCATCTTTCTTTTGACGCCAAGTTCCAAAATGCATTTCATAAATGTTCATTGGTTTTTGATAAGGAGCCTTCGCTTTCCGTCTCCACGCACCATCATTCCAGCGATAACCAGTTAGATCTGTAATAATTGAGGCTGTAGCCGGTCTGACCTCAGCTTGAAAAGCATATGGATCTGCCTTAAGGAAAGTTTCTCCATAAGGACCCGTTATATGATATTTGTAAAAAGTTCCAGTTGTTAAACCGGAAAAAAAACGACTCCAAATGCCGGATTCGGGTATCTTATATAATGAATCATTTGAGCCATCCCATCCGTTCCAGTCACCCGCCAGACCTACATGTCTTGCGTTAGGTGCCCATACTGTGAAACGTACGCCCTCCTCACCATCCTCGCTGGCGGGGTGTGCACCCATCCATCGGTAGCTATGATACGAATTCCCTTCATGAAACAAATAAATATCATTAGAGCTAATGTTTTCATTTCCAATCCATTGACCTATCATTATTCATTCACCCGCTTTAACTATATACAATATTTGATTATTACCCCATTGTAGCCACATTGAAAATAAAAAATGATCATGAAAAATTAAAATTGTAATTTTCATAATAATATTTCAATATAATCGTTTCAGACCCGGTGATATTCGTTTATGTATGTACTACGTTGGAATTACGATGATGAAAAATACTTGGGAGGGAAACGTAATGAAGAGAAAAGAATGCATAGCCATGCTTCTGGCAGGAGGAGAAGGAAAGCGATTAGCTCCTTTAACGTCTAAGTTGGCAAAACCGGCCGTTCCATTTGGCGGTCACTATCGTATTATCGATTTTCCTCTCAGCAATTGTGTAAATTCAGGAATCGATACAGTTGGAGTCCTTACGCAATATGAGGCTGAGTCACTGCATGAGCATATTGGAGCTGGAGAACCATGGGGATTAACCAATACTGATGCAGACAACGGTGTAGCTTTACTTCCTTCTTACAATACGGAACATAAAGAGTATACAGGTACAGCTGACGCAATCTTCAAAAACATAGAGTACATTGATCAACAAAATCCGGAACATGTGCTCGTTTTATCCGGAGATCATATATACCATATGAATTATCGGGAGATGCTTGATTCACATATTAATCTTGGTTCCGCTGCTACAATCTCTGTTATGGAGGTTCCTTGGGAAGAGGCAAGCCGATTTGGTGTCATGAGTGTTGATGAACATTTAAAAATTACCGAATTTGCGGAAAAACCAGAAGTTCCTGAAAGCAATTTAGCATCAATGGGTATTTACTTATTCCGCTGGGAATATCTTAAAGCCCATTTGATTCAGGATGCGGAAGATCCGAATTCTAGCCATGATTTCGGAAAAGACGTCATCCCTAAAATGCTGTCTGGCAACGACTTGTTGCATGCATTTAGATTTCAGGGGTACTGGCGTGATGTTGGTACGGTGGAAAGCTTATGGGAAGCACATATGGATGTATTGAGTCAAACAGAGTTGGTGCTTGAGCAAGAAGACTGGCCGATGTATACACGTCCTTGGCTTACAAAATTGATGGCACACCGTCCCCGTACGATGGAGAATAATGATAGTCTTATTCATGATACATGCTCGTTCGAAGGCAGAACGAAACGTTCCGTTATTTTCTGCGGTGTTGAAATCGGTAAGCTTTCTACAGTTAAAGACAGTGTTGTTATGCCGAATGTAAAAATCGGCAAGGGAGCTCACATTGAGCATGCCATCATCGGTGAAGGAGCGCTGATAAAGGACGGTGCTGTTGTAAAAGGAACTCCAGGCAACGTAGTCGTTGTTGGTCCTAACGAAACGGTAATGGCTAAACCTACAGTTCGTACCCAGCCTTCACGACTGCTGCAAGATGTGTACGAAAAAGGCCGTCTTCGTGCCAATGTTTCTACATCATAAACGATTTCTAGTATCTTCATCATATTTTTCTAAAAAAAGCGATCCGACTTCTGCGGATCGCTTTTTGATGTAACAAGAAAGAACACCTATTTCAACAATGGAAATTGTTTCTCATACAAATGCACTTCACGTGTGCCCATATTCTGCTTAGCAACAAATTTATACCCTTGACGGCGATAAAACACGTTTAACCCCTCTAAATGAGATACACAGTCAAGACGAATTCCTAGTTTGCCCTTGCTGATGGCACGGTATTCTGCAAACTGAATCATGGATTGGCCTAAATTCAATCCACGATAATTAGGCAATACTGCTAGACGATGTAAATAAGAAAAGCGATTGTCATTTCTCTCCCCCCAGTACGAGGGGTCACTATCCTGAAGTGTAAAAATACCTACAGGCTTATCTTCATGTATCAGGAGAAACACTTCTCTCTCCTTCAGATATTCCTCCATAAGTTCCAAGGAAAACAGATCCGGTGTCCATTGATTCAGACCTTGCTTAACCATCAGCTCAGCCGTCGACTTAAAAATAAACAGCATCTCTTCCTTATGCTCCAACTGAGCTAAACCGAGTTCAAATAATCCCCGATCTGTTTCCAATCGCTTTAGAACCTCAATTCCCATGAGGTTCTTCCCCCTCTTCATGCGGTGCGATTGCTGGATTGGGCTGAGGTGCATCTTCTCCATTGTCATGTCCACCCGCTACAGGAATCTTACCTTCAGGAAGCGGCAATCTCACTTTTACCGTCGTCCCATGCCCTAGTTCACTTTCCATTTCAAGCGTCCCTTGGTGAAGCTCAACAAGTTGTTGGGTGATTGCAAGCCCCAGACCCGTACCTCCGTTCACATGATTCACTTGGAAGAAGCGGTCCTTCACCCGTTGAATATGCTCTTCGCTAATCCCAATACCAAAGTCTCGAACTGCCACGACCACAAATTTCTCTTCCAACTCCATGGTCAGCAAAATAACACCATTATCGTGCGAGAATTTAATCGCATTATCCACCAGGTTGAGAAAGACCTGCTTCAGTCGATTGGCATCTCCATAGATCAGAGGTTTTTCTTCAGTCTCCAGCTTAATTTCGATGCCCTTCTTCTCTGCTTTAGCCCACAAATTGAGCATTATTTCCTGAAGAAGCTCCCGCAAACTAACAATACCCATGACCATTTTCATTTCATTCTGTTGAAGCTTCGAGAAGTCCAATATCTCTTCAACTAGACCAATAAGACGATCGGTCTCTTTCGTAATAATCTGCATACCGATCTTAGTCTCGTCAGGATCATATCCGCCGGAAGTTAATGTTTCACTCCAACCTTTGATACTCGTGAGAGGGGTGCGAAGCTCATGCGAAATGGATGAAATAAAGTCATCTTTCACCTGATTACTACGTACAATTTCTTGAGCCATATAATTAAGCGTTGAAGCTAATTCTCCTAACTCGTACTTGTAATCCCCCTTAATGCGAACATTAAATCGGCCTTTAGCCATCTGAGCGGATACTGCGCGAATGTTGTTAAGCGGCTTTACAATCGAGTTGGCTAAGCCGATACTGAAAGCCAGCACAATAGCAAGGACAGCAACGCCAATTAAAACAGCCCACATCGTTACATTAAGAAGCTTATGGTTAATTTTATGAAGAGAAGTTACATATCTTAAAATATATTCATTCTCGCCACCATTCTGAAGTGCGTAGGAAACAGCCATAACCATCTGACCGGTATCCTGCTGTTTCCCGACCCAGCGACTTGTATCACCTGCTAAAGCTTGTGTGACGTCACTTGTCTTAATCGTCATATCAGAGCCGAAATTAGTTGACGTGATGAGTACCTCTCCAGAAGTATTGAGCAGCTGTAGTTCCGTACGATCCAGCTCAAAATAAGTGATAATTTCGGTCAAGTTAGACCGATCATTCTCATCATTCAAACGAAATTTCTGATAATACTCGTCCGCAAAATCAATATGTCTCGCGATATGAGTGTGTACACTATCATAATAATAGGTACGGATTGCAAGTAAAAATATTATCTCCACCAGCAGCAGTGCCATAAATACGACTAGAAAATAGTGAAGTACGATCTGCCGGCGGATTCCTTTTTTGATCATTGGCCCTGACCCTTCCATTTATAGCCGTGACCCCATACCGTTTGCAGAAATTCCGGCTCGGAAGGATTATTCTCGATTTTTTGACGAAGGCGGCGGATATTCACATCAACAATTTTGGGATCGCCCATATATTCTTTGCCCCATACGTGATCCAGCAAAACGTCACGACTCAAAGGTGTATTTTCTTTCTCCAGGAAGAATTGCACAAGGGAGAATTCAGTAGGAGTCAATTCAACTGCTTTACCATTCTTCTTGAATAGCTTGGCGATTAGATCCAATGTAAATGGGCCAGATTGAAAAGACACTTTAGCACTACCTGCACGCTGTACATTTACACGTCGCAAAAGAGATTGCAGACGTGCGATAAGCTCCGTTGGGCTGAATGGCTTACTAACATGGTCATCTGCACCAACGGACAGAGCGTAAACTTTATCCTGTTCCTGAACTTTAGCGGTCAAAAAGATAATTCCAATGCGTTCATTCGTCTCTCTTATACGGCGGCAAACTTCAAAACCGTCGATACCTGGAACCATCACATCAAGAAGTGCGATATCTATATCTGGTATTGTCTGCAATAAATTTAAGGCTTCAAGTCCATCTCCGGCTTCCAGAACATCAAAGCCATTACGCTTCAAGTTAATCACAATAAAACTACGGATGGATTCTTCATCTTCTAAAATCAGTACTTTGCTCAATGTCTAATTCCCCTTTCTTTCAATGGGAGCCACGTCTTTATTGTGCTTTTTTCCATTCTTGCTTAGCTCCCCTTTATATCCAATTACTTGGTCTTTCTTTCGAACCAAAACTTTCCAATCACTTTTTGCAGATTCCCATTCGCGAAGGGAGAAGAACTTCACCTCTGCTACCGTTTCACCACTATCCGTCATTGTAAATTTCAAATATCGGTTTTTATCCGAATTTGGATCAATGGTCAGATTATTATGCCACTCTGCTGGGAAAGTTAGGAAAAATCCATTGTCCTCATCTTGATACCTTTGTAATACAAACTTAAGGCCATTCTTCATATTAGCGAGATGCGTTTCACCATCCCACTGATAGTAGGTATAGAAATAAGGAATATCCTCAAGAATATCATCGTCCCAACCCATCGGTTCTTCTAGCAAACCTATTTCAAGAATACCGTCTCCATCAATATCTTCACTCTCGACAGGTAGTTCTTTGTAAGCCGCATCTTCTTTCAGAATATCAATCAGGGCGCCATCTTCCATAATGATCAGTTTCGTAGTTGAAGAGTTGGAAACAATCGAAGTATCCAGTATAATCCCTTCTTTGTCCTTCGCCACTTTCCCTGAGACAATATTGTAATATTTCTCAACATTTTTTCCCAAATCAAGTTTGGCCAACTCTTTAAAATCATGTGTAGCTTGATCGAATTGATACGTTGTGATAAATGAAAGTTCGTACTTTTGAAGGGAAACTACGGTCAATTCCTTAATTTTGTCTCCATTCAAATCCGTCATTTCAAAATGAGTATATGGCAACTGAAGAACCTTCTCTAAAGCGTCATTATCATAAGTGTATACGACGAGGCCATTTTGAACTCCCTCTTCACCTCGAGAAAACCCAGCAACAATTTCAAAATTACCATCATTCGTAATATCAATCAGATCAAAGGTCTCCAGCATGGTACCTTCACCTTCAAAATCCAATTTCTTAACCCATGAATTCCCCTGCTGCTGCAGAATCATACCATGGATCTGAACATCCTCATTGGGCGTGATATAGAATACCACAGCCTCCATGATGCCATCATTATTTAAATCTTTAACGCGAATCGAGCTTGGGTCGCTGCTGTTTCTCGGTCGAATAATATTGCTGTTCTCCGGTTTTTGAGAGTTTATCGCACCCATTAGTGTCTCTTCATCCGCCGGAAGCTTCGGTGCGGTCATCAGCGATACAGGATCACTGATAAAACTACAGCCTCCGAGAACAAACATCAGTACCCCCGACATAGCTGCCTTCATCACTTTTGACTTCAAAAGAATCAACTCTTTCTATTTCAATCGCCTTATTTTTTTATAGTAGGCTATAACCTACTCTTCTCACCATGTGTCAATCGGCGTCCGGTAACGTCAACAACGATCTGACCACCAGAAAGGCCGATAATACGAGAACAATAACGCTCAGCATGCTCTAACGGAATGACTGTAATGACAGTTAGACCCTCTTCTTCACATAACTTTTTTAATGTTTGAAGCACATTCTCTGCAGATTTTGGATCTAAACCTGTTACTGGCTCGTCCGCCAGTATAACCTTAGCGCCATGAACCAAAGCTCTAGCGATCGCAATACGCTGGCGTTCACCGCCACTAAGTGCACTACCTTTATTATGAGCTTTATCAAGTAATCCAAGATGCTCAATTGTATCCATTGCACCCATATAGTCATCGGAACGCACCATACCAGTAACCATACGCCACAATGGTGTTTGACTGGATTGACCAATAAGAACATTTTTAAGCGCCGTTCTGTTAACATTCAGGGTTGGGTTCTGTTCTAAGTATGCCCACTCTCGCTTAATCTTCCGTTTCCCATTCTTGAGCATATCCTCTCCATCAATCAGGAAGCGTCCAGAGTCCCATTTTTCCTTCATTGCCAAGCAACTTAGCAAAAGGGTTTTCCCACTTCCACTGGCACCGATTAACCCAATCATTTCTCCCTTTTCCATTTGAAAACTTATGTCGTTCAGCACCGGGTTCTTCTCGGTGTTTACTGTTTTTTTAAGACGTTCAATTTTTATCATGTTCTCGTCTCTCCCGTCGAGTAACTTATTCTATACTCTAGTTTAGAAGAAAGCGAACGCAATTGCCATGAGAACAACAGTTCTTATTTGCTAAGTGACTTATTTTTAAAGAATAAGCTAGAAGCAGCAAAAATAATGTACACCGATCCAAGAAGAATAAACATACCTGAAGTCCAACCTATTCCAATTAGCATGCCGCCGATATTTGGACCAGCAATGCTTCCTATATTAAAATGAAATGAGGCAACCACATTAGCAGCTGGAAGCAATCTTCTCGGCAGTATGTCCGCTGCATAAGCGAGTCCAAGTGAAAAGAATGACCCTACAAGTCCTCCTGCAAGTGTGAGAAGAATCAGCACCGGCCAGTAGCTTGTACCTGCAATCGGTATTAGTAAAAAGCAGAGGCCACCAGCTATTCCGGCAACCGTTAGCACACGCTTTCTTCCGAACCGATCACTCCAAATGCCAAGCGGAAGCTGTAGAATAAGTCCCCCAATACCGACGAACGGCAACAGGGATGATATTTGTTCAACCGTGAAACCGCTGCGAAGTCCGTATACCGGGAAGTTGCTGTTAATACCTGCCTCCATATAACCATATAAGAAAGCAGGAATAAGAGCATACCATGCTAGCTGATAGCTTCTTCTGAATCTGCCTGCTTCGGGCACGTTACTCGGTGTTTGACGTTCAGGTTTTAAATCTGGAAGCTTAAAAATCACAACCAGTAGGACAAATAAAAACAAAATAGCTAACACGACAAAAGGTACCGCTTCACCATAGTTTAGGAGGAAAATGCCAAGTGGTCCAATGCTGAACCCAAGACCGTATGACATTCCGTAAAACGAAATGCTGCGGCCACGGTTACTTGAGGAAGACATCATTAGTACCCATAATTGTGCTGCATAATGAAGCGCGCTATCCCCTACGCCAACCATAATCCGAAGCACGAACCATAGAGCAACACTCGGAAATAGAGGGAAAGCCAGTAAAGAGATCATAACAAGAAAAAGTCCGGCAATAATCAATTTCTTAAAACCAACCCAGCCGAGCACCCTTTCTGCAACTAACGTCATCGCAAAAGAACCCGCATATAATGCCGCAGCATTAAGCCCGTTTACAGATGAGGAAACACCCATACGTTCCAAAAAAATAGCCAGTACAGGAAGTAACATCCCCTGACTTAGGCCCGCAGCTACAACGACCGAAATTAAAATAAAATAATGTATTCTCCCTTGGCGGGATAGAGTTGTGTCTGACACGATTGTTATTATCCCCCTCTACCTTTTCAACACGAATAAATTTCCAAATGAACATTATAGTAGACAACCCTGTTCTATACAAGCCATAATAAAAACAATGTTATTAATTCGGAAGGGAACTGGTTTCATGAAGTATAAAGTAAACGTGGACGTTTCTGTGGTATTCGAGTTACTGGGCAGCTTTATGATCTATGCGACGAAAAAATGGACCGACAATCTGGATATCGGCTCTCATTTTATACCGGATTTGGATGCTAGCCTCCCCCATACAGTCCGTAACGAACTCAACAAAGCGCATGATTGGCCGTTTTTAGATTATGATGTACTTTATGCACTAGCCATTTTGCGTGAAAAAGATACCGATATCCCTTCCTTCTTAGAATGGATTGAGCATACAGAATCTACAGAGCTTATTCCTCAGTTGCTACCCTACCTTCCAACCATTACGAAAGAGTCCTTGGGCCGTATTCAGACAGAATATCCGCCTTTACTTCGTTTATGGTATGAGCATTATTTTGCAGAAATAGAGCCCGAGTTAAAAGCGCTCATATGTGAAGATGCACAGGAAAAGTCAGTTTTACTACTTAAAATGGAACCAGAGAGTTTAATCGAATATGCAACGGGCGGCGTTATATTGGACGATATTCCTGTGGATTCTATCCTCTTGTTTCCCGGCGTACATTTCCGTCCCATTAACACCTACTGTTTCTATGACAATGTCCTACTGATCCAGTATCCTGTTGATGTCCCTGAAGAAAGCGAAGATGATCCCCCTGTTGTCCTACTGCGAATGACGGAGGCATTAGCTGACCCTGTAAGATTAAGAATGCTTCGTTTTGTAGCTGATGAACCGAAAACGGTAAATGAAATTGCCACAAAGCTGAATCTGTCATATGAAGCTCTCATGCATCATTTGCTTATCCTGAGAGCAGCCGGCCTTCTTCGTTCGCATGTGAATGCAGGTAAACAAACCGAACGCTTCAGTCTACGCCCAGATGGAGCTGCTGAGCTTCAGATGTTTTTTGAATCATACATTAGGTTATCTTAAGACCTATAGAGAGATGTAAGTGGTTAAAGGAGTGTAGAGAGATGAACAAAGATTCACAACAACATATTATTTTTGATATGGATGACACATTGATTCATTGCAACAAGTACTTTGATTTGATTCTTGGCGAGTTTTTCGATTTGATGACACAATGGTTCCATGATTATGGCGTAACCGTTGAACAGATTCGAACCAAACAGATGGAAATTGACGTTGCTGGTGTAGACAAGCTTGGTTTTGCGAGCGCAAATTTCCCTCAGTCTCTGATCGATACGTACCGTTATTTTTGTAAACAGCATCATAAGGAGCCCGTTCTTCGTGAAGAAGAGCAGCTCTTCAAGCTCGGACTAAGCGTTTACGATCAAGAAATCGAAGCCTACCCGGGCATGGTTGAAACGCTGGATACGCTCCAAAATGAAGGGCACCGGCTGTATTTATACACTGGTGGCGAAAGTCGAATTCAGAAACGAAAGATTGAGCAGATGAAGCTGGCTGATTTCTTCGAAGATCGGATCTATATTCGGCAGCATAAGAATGTAAAAGCGCTTGAAGAAATTCTCTCAGCCGGACGATTCAACCGTTCCCTCACCTGGATGATCGGTAATTCCCTCAGAACCGATGTCGTACCTGCACTGACAGCTGGAATAAACAGCATTTATATCAAGCAACAGCGTGAATGGCACTACAATCTGGTTGAGCTGAAGCAGGAGCCTCATAACGTGTTATACACGGTTTCCGCTTTGACAGAAGTTCCAGACATTATTGCTGAGAAAGCTATTGCCATTTCATAATATAAAAGATGCCCCAAACCATTTGTACAACTGGCTGGGGCATCTTTTTTTGCGTTTAGTTTCGAAACAGAGCAGGACAGTGTTTTGTTCGAAGTCCCATGACATTACCTATTCTCAGGTTACTGATCCCGTACCTTCACGCTCGACAGTAAGTTGCCCGCTGCCTGATTGATTTAATACAATTCGCGCTTTAAAAGATTCGCCATTGTTGTCTTTAAAAGTCAACAGCTGTGTCCGTCCGTTCGCAAGAAGTGATTTCAACATCGACTGTGAGATACTTTTGCCCGCAAATTCTTTCCAAATAACGAATTTACAACCTGTTTTGAAATGGGAGCAACCATATCCTTTACGTCCTTCAATGATTTGTCCTCCACAACCTGTTACAGGACAATCACCTAAAGGAACACGCACCCCATTAGAAGATGTCTGACTTCCTAAAGCGGTAGGTTTCGTCGTAGTCGCGGCTTTATTTCTCGTAGTTGAAGCCGTAGCGGATTTGGCAGACGTGGCAGTCCCACGTCCCCGTGTGCCACTACGACCTCCTTTTCCCTTCGCCTCTTCGCTGTCCCCGAACATCGATGGGGGTGCTGGGCGCTGTGTCGATACTTTATCGATAATCGAGATCGTAAACTTCTGCACATTTTTCATAAATACATCGGCGGAAGCCTCTCCCTTCGATATTTGATGAAGACGACGCTCCCATTGCCCTGTCATTTCCGGCGATGCCAGAAGTTCAACTCCTGCGTGCCTAATAAGCTCTATAGCAGTTCGCCCTTTTTGCGTTACGGTGATCCTTTTTCCTTGCATTGTAATGTAGCCCACATTCTTAAGCCGCTCAATCGTAGCTGCCCGTGTAGCAGGAGTACCTAAACCGCTGTCCTTCATAACGTCTCGCAGCTCTTCATTTTCGATGCTTTTGCCGGCACTTTCCATCGCTTTCAGCAGAGTACCTTCGGTATAACTTTTTGGAGGTTGTGTCGCCTTTTCCTTAACCTCACTTTTCGTACACTTTACAGGCTTGTCCGGTTGCACATCGAAAGAGCGATCATTCCATTCCTGTGACTCCTCTTCCTCGTCTTCTTTGCCTTTTTTTCCAGATGACTTCGGAGATTTACGTTCCTTATCCTGCTGAATCAGCACCTTCCAGCCTAATGACAGCAGTTCTTTAATGTTTGTCTTAAAAGTCTCTCCTTCAACTTCCGTAAGCACAGTATGCTGCTTGTACATAGCTGGTGGGTAAAATTGAGATAAGAAACGGATGATGATCAAATCATAAATGTTTTGCTCTTCCTTGCTTAGTGTTCCTGGACGTTTTAATGTCGGCAAAATCGCATGGTGATCCTCAACCCGTTCTGGATTACACACAGACTTGTTGTTCTTATGAACTCTACTTGGTTCAGCACCTTCCGCCATCGGCTTGTAAGGCGTTGATTTCAGCATATTCAGCGCTTTATGCATACCTTCAATATTTTGCTCATTCACATAGTTTGAGTTCGTACGAGGGTACGAAATAACCTTATGTTTTTCATAAAGGCCTTGAGCGATATCCAATGTTTTTTTAGCCGAATACCCGTACTTCGCATTAGCCTCACGCTGAAGCAACGTTAAATCATACAATTTAAAAGGATATTCCTTCGTCTCTTTAACCTCATATTTCGAAATTGTGCTTGTTTTCCCTTTCACTTTGGTTGCAATCTCATCCGCTTTCTCCTGAGATGTCAACCGATCCCCTTGCCACGAACCAACGTATTCTAGGGAATCCTGAAGGAAGTTTGCTTTGACATCATAAAACGTTAGTGATTCAAACGCTTCAATTTCTTTTTGGCGGTCATAAATAAGTGCAAGCACGGGAGTCTGTACCCTTCCCACAGATAATAGCGTCTGATGGCGAGTTGTAAATGCCCGAGAAGCATTCATTCCGATCAGCCAATCCGCCTCACTGCGGGCACGTGCCGCTAACGTTAAAGATTCAAATTCTGATCCATCCTTCAATTGGGCAAACCCCTGGGCGATACTCTCAGGTGTCAGATCCGAGATCCAGAGTCGTTTTACCGGCTGGTGCAGTTTAAGCTGTTGCTGGATTAATGCAAAAATGTATTGCCCTTCTCTCCCAGCATCGCAAGCATTTACGATTCGATCACAGCGCTTGGCAAGCTCCCCAATCACTTTGAGCTGATCCTTCGTTTTGGGGTTGGGTACGATCCGGAACTGTTCTGGAATTATTGGCAAATCCCTAATGTTCCAACGCTTGTATTTCGGATCATAAGCATCCGGTTCAGCAAGTCCAACCAGATGTCCAATTGCCCAAGTAACTATATACTGCTCACCTTCTAAATAGGTCCGGTTGTTCTTAGCCCGAGGTTCGATCACCGCAGCGATATTTCGCCCCATGTCTGGTTTTTCGGCTATGACCAGCGTCTTCACGTAACCTCTCCTTCCCGCGTAATCCAAGCCGACAAACAATGTTATTGTTCCCCGTATGGACTCCAAAAAAGGACTCCGCCCCAGCGAAGTCCTTATGAACAATGATATTTAATTATAACATAGGATGAAGCCAGTTTAAACTAAAACACTGTTGCCCATCAGGTACTTATCCACTTCCCGGGCAACTTCCCGCCCTTCATGAATTGCCCATACGACCAAGCTTTGACCGCGACGCATATCGCCAGCAGCAAATACTTTATCCACGTTGGTTGTATATTTACCATAAGGTGCCTTGACGTTCGTACGGCGGTCACTCTCGAGGCCAAGCTGTTCCAAAAGTGTCTGTTCTGGTCCATCGAACCCGATCGCAATCAAAGCAAGCTGTGCCGGAAACACCTTCTCGGTACCAGGAATTGGCCGATATACCTTTCGTCCGGTTTCATCTACAATCCGCTCAATTTGTATTGTGTGTAGCTCCTTCAGATTGCCTTCCTCATCTCCGACAAATTTCGTTGTCATAATAGAGAATTCACGAGGGTCCTGTCCGAACAAAGCTTTTGCTTCCTCATGCGCATAATCCAGTGTATATACATTCGGAAACTGGGGCCATGGATTTGCAATCGGATCACGCTCTAAGGGAGCTTTTTTATGTGTACCAAACTGGGTAACACTGCTGCAACCATGACGTAACGCAGTAGCCACACAGTCGGAACCCGTGTCCCCGCCTCCGATGACAATAACATCTTTACCTTCTGCAGATAAGTAGTTCCCATCCTCCAAATTGGAATCCAGATAACTCTTGATCGTGCCATTCAAGTAATCCATAGCATAATGAACACCTGAAAGATCACTACCTTCGATGTTAAACTCACGAGGCTTAGTCGCACCTCCGCACAGGACTACAGCATCATACTCATCAACAAGCTGTTTAGCTGGTATATCCTTACCAATCTCCGTATTCACTATAAACTTTACACCTTCAGCCTCGAGTAGATCTACACGTCGCTGAACCACGGACTTATCCAGTTTCATGGAAGGTATACCGTAGGTAAGTAGACCACCAACTCGGTCCGCACGTTCGTATACCGTAACGGTATGACCTGCCTTGTTCAGTTGAGCAGCAGCAGCGAGCCCAGCTGGCCCTGATCCAACAACAGCTACTTTGTGTCCCGTCCGTTTCGTCGGAGGTTCAGGAACTACGAAGCCTTCTTCAAAACCTTTATCAATAATTGCCTGTTCTATACTCTTAATAGTAACTGGCTGACCGATCAAGCCGACAGTACAAGAGCCTTCGCAAGGTGCAGGACATACCCGTCCCGTAAACTCAGGGAAGTTATTCGTTTTATGAAGACGCTCAAGAGCTTCCTTCCACTGACTCCGATAAACGAGATTATTCCATTCCGGAATCAAGTTGTGTAATGGACACCCTGAGGTACCCCCTATCATATCAATACCGGTATGACAGTACGGTGTACCGCAATCCATACAACGTGCTCCTTGAATCTGTAGTTCTTCTTCCTCTAAAAGCTTATGAAACTCTTTCCAATCTTTAATACGCTCAGCTGGCTCCCGATCTGCAGGGAGCTGGCGCTCAAATTCCATAAATCCAGTTGGTGTTGACATACGACTTTCCCCCATCCGTTCTCTTCCTGCTGATTAACATATATGATTGTACTTTTCATCATATCATAAATCCTGAATCCACTTACCCAACAAGGGATAGAAAACGGCAAGAAACCTGATTTAAATTTTTTATGCAGGTTAAGAAAAACTTTTATCACCGCTTGTACTCTATATTTTCACGGATTATGTCTTCAACAATGTAAAAACATCGTAGCATTTGTCGTTTCATTTGTTAAATGGATTTTATGCATAATCATTTGTATTATATTACTACGAATTCAACAGGAAAATATGAACAGATGGTTGTAAAGTCGATTATTTATTACGCTCATAAATAACAAAGCGGTAAGAATATGGATTATTCTCATCCGTTACACCTTGCACCTCTTCAACGACAGTCCAATCCTCCCAATTTACTTTTGGGAAAAAGGTATCTCCTTCAAAGTCCTCATCAATAAAAGTAACAATAAGCTTGTCTGCATGCGGAAGCATTTGCTCATAAATTTGGGAACCACCAATAACCATCATTTCCTCATCTTGAGCAAACTTTAATCCTTCATCAATATGATGAATAACAATTCCCTCTTCGGGTGTTAATGTAAAGTTCTTATCTCGTGTAAGGACAATATTTTTTCGTTTTGGCAGAGGTTTACTCCCGAAAGACTCCCATGTTTTCCGTCCCATTAATATCGTCTTGTTGAGGGTCGTTTCTCTGAAAAAAGCCATATCCCGAGGAAGACGCCACGGCATTGTACCATTCAAACCAATAACCTGATCTTTCCCCATCGCCCATATCATAGATATACTCATTATCTTCTCTCCTTTCATTTATAAATAATTTGAGCAGTGATTATAATCTAAACAGCTACTACAGCTTTGATTGTTGGATGATGTTGATAGTCTTTAAATTCGAAATCTTCGAAGGTGTAGTCAAAAATGCTCTCTGGCTTTCTCTTAATCACTAATGTTGGCAGCGGATAAGGATCACGCTCCAATTGGGTCTTCACTTGTTCCATGTGATTGGAGTAAATATGCACATCTCCACCTGACCAGATGAACTCTCCTACCTCGAGATCACATTGTTGCGCCACCATATGGGTCAGAAGGGAGTAGCAAGCTATGTTGAAAGGCAAACCTAGGAAAGAGTCTACCGAGCGCATCGTAAGCATACAGGACAGCTTACCGCCTGCTACATAGAACTGAAATACAAAATGGCAAGGAGGCAGCTTCATGTTATCAATCTCGGCTACATTCCATGCACTAACGATATGCCGACGTGAATCTGGATTGTTCTTGATTGAATCAATCACATTAGAGATTTGGTCAATAAATTTACCATCCGGTGTTTCCCAAGCCCGCCATTGTGAACCGTAGACTGGACCTAGATCACCATTCTCATCTGCCCACTCGTCCCAAATACGAACCCCATTCTCTTTCAAATAACGTATATTGGTCTCACCACTCAGGAACCAGAGCAATTCATGTATGACTGATTTTAAGTGTATCCGTTTCGTTGTCACCAATGGAAAGCCCTTGGATAGATCAAAGCGCAGCTGGCGACCGAATACAGACGTCGTACCTGTACCTGTTCTATCTCCTTTTTCAATCCCATTATCTAAAATATCCTGTAACAGTTCCAAATAATTTTTCACTGAAAAACCCACCTTCGTTATTACTTATTAATCAGATATAAGTTTACCATACCCTTATTCCCGAAGCATTGAAAAAAAGTGACTCCCTACACATCTTTCCCACTCCATCAAAAAGAGACTGCTCAACACCGGTCTTGTTAGACCAGCATATGAACAGTCTCTTGAGATGACCGATATCGGTCATTTATGAATCGTTATTATTTACGAGGTGCCATTACATGGATCGGATGACCAAGAACAAGCTCAGCACCTTCAGCCACGATTTCACCAAGTGTTGGGTGAGCATGAATAGTCAATGCGATATCTTCCAAAGTAGCGCCCATCTCGATCGCAAGACCGATTTCGGCAATCAGGTTGGAAGCCTCGATACCCGCAATATGAGCACCAAGTACAAGACCTGTTTCTTCGTCAGCTACGATCTTCACGAAGCCATCAGGGCTGTTAAGAGACAATGCACGACCATTACCAGCGAATGGGAACTTAGCAGATTTAGCTTTATAGCCTTGCTCTTTCGCTTGAGCTTCAGTCATACCTACACTGGAGCACTCAGGATCCGTAAAGGCAACTGCAGGTACTACTTTATAATCTACGACGGAAGGAAGACCGGAAATCGCTTCAGCAGCTACTTTACCTTCATAAGATGCTTTGTGAGCCAAAGCAGGACCAGGAACGATATCACCAATCGCAAAGATATGCGGATGATTTGTACGTCCTTGGTGGTCAACTTTGATCAGACCGCGATCTGTCATTTCAACATTGATCAGGTCAAGACCAAGCTCACCATCTGTGTTAGGACGACGTCCAACAGTTACGAGCAAGTAATCAGCAGTGATTTCTTTAGCTTCACCGTTCACGGAATATTTCACAGTTACATCTTTGTCAGTTTGCTCTGCGCTCTCTGCTTTTGCGTTAGTCACGATTTCAACACCGGACTTCTGCATGTTCTTCGCAACAAGCTTTGTCATGTCTGGATCGAAACCATTCAAGATGGAATCCATACCTTCAATGATTGTAACTTTCGTTCCGAATTTAGAGAACATTTGGCCAAGCTCAGCACCGATATAACCGCCACCGATAACTACAAGGCTCTTAGGAAGCTCTTGAAGTTCCAAAGCTTCTGTGGAGGACAAGATGCGTCCGCCAAACGGGAAAGCTTTAAGTTCAATCGGACGGGAACCAGTCGCAATGATACAGTTCTTGAAACGGTAACGAGGGGATTCATGCTCGTTAAATACACGAGCTTCATTCTCGTTAATGAACATGCATTCGCCGTTGAAAATTTCAACTTTGTTGCCTTTCAGCAAAGCGCCAACGCCGCCAGTCAATTTTTTAACAACACCGTTCTTGAACTCTTGAGTTTTAGCAAAGTCAACGGATACTTCGCCAACTTTAACACCAAAAGCTTCTGCATGCTTAGCAGATTCAAAAGAGTGTGCAGCAGAGATTAGAGCCTTGGAAGGAATACATCCACGGTTCAAACATACGCCACCAACTTCAGATTTATCTACAATCAGAACTTTCTGACCTAGCTGGGCAGCACGAATGGCTGCCACATATCCACCAGGACCTGCACCAATGACTAATGTATCGATATCAAGAGAAGCGTCTCCTACTACCATATGTTACACCTCCATAACAAGCAGCTCAGGGTTAGCGAGCAGCTGTTTAATGTAATTCATAAAGTTTTGAGCTGTTGCTCCATCAATAATACGGTGGTCGAAGCTCAGGGACAGTGCCATTACAGGAGCTGCCACGATTTCTCCGTTCTTAACAACCGCTTTTTCGGAAATACGGCCAGTACCCAGGATCGCAACTTCAGGGAAGTTGATAATCGGAGTAAAGAACATACCGCCTGCAGAACCAATGTTCGTAATGGAAATGGTGCTGCCTCTCATTTCGTTCGCGCTCAGTTTACCATCGCGTCCACGTCCTGCGAGATCACGGATGCTGTCAGCAATCATCCAGATGCTCTTACGATCAGCATCTTTGATAACTGGAACGATCAGACCGTTATCTGTATCTGTAGCAATACCGATGTTGTAGTATTTTTTGTATACAATTTCATTGTTCTCTTCATCAATCATAGCGTTCAAAGCAGGGAATTGACGGCAAGCCGCAACAAGTGCTTTAACGATGAACGGAAGATAAGTAACTTTTGTGCCTTTTTTCTCAGCGATAGGCTTCATGCGAGTACGGAATGCAACCAGTTCGGTAACATCCACTTCATCCATGATTGTAACGTGAGGAGCTGTGTATGCTGATTTAACCATCGCATTCGAGATCGCTTTACGGATACCTTTGAAAGGTACGCGCTCTTCTTCAGCACGTGCATCAACCGCTGCGGATGCTGCAGGCGCTGCTGCTTTGGACTCGGAAGATTCTTGAGCTGCAGGTGCAGTCGCTTGACCACCACCATTTTTGAAAGCTTCAACGTCTTCACGAGTAATTTTTCCGTTATTACCACTACCTTGGACTTGTGCAATATCCACACCTTGCTCACGAGCAAATTTACGTACGCTTGGAGTAGCTAGCACGTCTTTAGTAGGTGCTGCAGGTGCAGAAGCATTAGCTCCACCTTCTTTAGCATCAGCAGGGGCACTTGCTGCTGGGGAAGACTGAGTATCTGCGCTTCCTTTAGCCGCATCTGCTTCTTGAGCGGATTGCTCTTCAGCATGGCCTTCTTGTTCAGGGATATCGCCTTCTGCATCGATGATCGCTACTACTTCACCAACGCGGCAAACTTGACCGTCTTTGGCAAAAACTTCTTGAACCGTACCGTTAACGGGACAAGGAACTTCTACGACTGCCTTGTCGTTTTGTACTTCCATGATGATGTCGTCGTCTGTTACTTTGTCGCCCGGTTTGATATGCATTTTGATGATTTCACCTTCATGCAAACCTTCGCCCAGCTCTGGAAAACGATATTCAAATTTTGCCAATTGTAAAACCTCCCTAGATAATTACTGCAATTAAAATTCCATCACTTTATTCACTGCTTCAATGATGCGAGCAGGTGTAGGCAACCAAGCGTCCTCAATTTGCGCAAAAGCATAAACCGTATCAGGTGCTGACACGCGAAGCACTGGTGCTTCCAGATGCAGGATCGCTTTTTCGTTAATTTGAGCAATAACCTCAGCAGCTACGCCGGAGGATTTTTGAGCTTCTTGAACGACGATTGCGCGGTTTGTCTTTTTGATGGACTCAACCAGAGTATCGATGTCAATCGGCGAAATTGTACGAAGGTCAATAACTTCCGCTTTAATACCGTTCTTCTCAAGCTCATCAGCTGCTTTGGTTGCTGTATGAACCATCAGACCATAAGCGATAATTGTTACATCGGAACCTTCGCGAACTACATTTGCCTTACCGAGCTCAACAGTGTACTCGCCTTCCGGAACTTCTGCACGGAATGCATGGTACAAATTCAAGTGCTCCATAAAGAAGACTGGATCGTTATCACGAATCGCAGAAATCAACAATCCTTTAGCATCATAAGGATTAGATGGAACTACCACTTTAATACCCGGACTTTGAGCAATCAAACCTTCCAAAGAATCCGTGTGCAGTTCAGCCGCTTTAACCCCACCACCGAAAGGTGTGCGGAATACGATTGGAGAGTTATATTTACCACCGGAACGGTAACGCATACGAGCAGCTTGAATCACGATTTGGTCAAGTGCTTCAAAAATAAATCCTACGAATTGAATTTCAGCGATCGGACGGAAGCCTTGAATACCAAGACCAACAGCCATACCGCCGATTGCGGATTCAGCTAGTGGTGTATCAAATACACGCTCTTCTCCGAATTCTTTTTGCAGGCCTTCAGTTACCCGGAAGACACCGCCGACATTACCTACGTCTTCACCGAAGATGACGACGTTAGGGTCACGGCTCAATTCAACGCGCATTGCGTCGCGAATCGCTTCTTTCATGTTCATTTGTGCCATTGCTTCATTTCCTCCTTAGACATTACAGATCCAATATGCTTGGCTGTTAAACCGTATCATTTATCGAAAGCAATCCTTCCATGCTATACCCGCAGTGAACCACCTTCTTCTATAATAGAACAAGTTCAGGTTATCACTCGCGGCAAAAGGAACCGATTCTTATTGGAAATCGGCTTTTTGCTCTTCAAGATGTTTAGGTGTTTGCTCGAACATGCTGTCAATCAGACCAGGAACAGTCATCTTTTCAGTCTGCTCAGCTTTCTTAATTTGCTCGTTGACTTTCGCTTTCGCTTCGTCTTTAACACGAGCTGTATCTTCATCTGTCCAAAGACCTTTTTTCTCGAGGTACTTCGCAAGACGGGCAATAGGATCTTTCTCGTTCCATTGACCTTCTTCTTCTTTAGTACGATATTTCGTAGCATCATCCGACAAGGAGTGTGGACGGAAACGATAAGTTACAGCCTCGATCAATGTTGCGCCTTCTCCATTACGTCCGCGCTCAGCTGCATCCTGAACTGCTTTAATAACAGCCAGAACGTCCATACCATCAACTTTAACACCTTTGATACCCGCTGCAACCGCTTTGTGAGCGATGGAAAGAGCAGCAGTTTGTTTAGCAAATGGAGTTGTAATAGCATAGCCATTGTTTTGTACAAAGAAGATAACAGGCAACTTGTAAACACCAGCAAAGTTCAGACCTTCGTAGAAGTCACCTTCAGACGAACCGCCGTCACCTGTGTAAGTGATAACAACTTGTTTTTGTTTTTTGAGTTTATAACCCATAGCAATACCCATCGCATGCAAAATTTGTGCACCGATGATAATTTGAGGCATTAATACATTAACGCCATCCGGAATTTGACCACCATGTTGATGTCCACGGGAGTACAAGAATGCTTGATAAAGCGGAAGACCGTGCCATACGATTTGTGGCATGTCGCGGTAACCTGGGCAAATAAAGTCTTCTTTTTCCAATGCAAATTCGCTACCAACCATTGTTGCTTCTTGACCAGATACTGGCGCGTAAAAACCGAGACGTCCTTGACGGCCGAGGTTAACGGCACGATCGTCCCAAGTACGTGTAAACACCATACGATACATAATTTCTTTCAATTGATCATCAGTTAATTTCGGCAGAAGATCTTCATTAACAATTTCGCCGTCCGGGGAAAGTACAGATAGTGTTGCAACTTCCTCGGTATATACTTCATAAGGAACCTTGGTCATTTTTTTCACCTCAATAAATATTTGAATATCAAGTTCCGCTGTTATAGAATTATTATACACCTGTTTTACTCCAAACGTCAAAGAAATACTAGATAAATTTCATATTTCTTTATTTTTGTATGTATAACAGCGTTCGAATAATTGTATAACAGTGTGACAATTCTAACACTACAGCAGTATCTTAAGGACAACAGATTAATCTTATCCTATTGTTACATGCTTTTCAAAACTATCCATCGAAAGGTGACGAATGATGACAGATGCACGTTTGTTAAAACGAACAATAGTTAAAGAAGAAATACGTAGCAGCCATTTAAAGGAGAATCGCACCCTGCGCATTTACCTCCCACCTGGTTATAACGAAATTCTCAGTTATCCCGTTGTGTATTGTCAGGACGGAGAAGAATTTTTTAACTTTGGGCGAATTGCCACCTGGGCCAACCAACTTATATTAGAAGAAGGTGTTGAACCTTTTATCATTGTTGGCGTTGAAGTGGATACCAAAGTCCGTACTGAAGAGTATGCCCCATTTGGAAACCGGTTCGATGCTTATCTGGCATGTTTCGCTGAAGAAATTATTCCCTTTATCGAGAATAAGTATCCCGTCCGCCGCGATCCATCTGATCGTGTGTTAGCTGGAGACTCGCTTGGGGGCAGTGTTTCGGTCCATTTAGCACTTCGTTATCCCGAGTTGTTCACAAGAATTATTTGCATGTCCGGAGCTTTCTACGATCAGTCCCAACATATCATTGCTCTTGAAACAGACTTATCGTGGCTAAATATCTTCATGATCGTTGGTTTACAAGAGGACAACTTCACAACAGATACTGGTGTTTATAATTTTGTCGAATTAAATCGTTCGGCAAAAAAGCTGTTTGAAGAACGAGACGCCAAAGTTCATTATGAAGAGAAAGATGGACGCCATCTTTGGGGCTTTTGGCAGAAGGAGCTTCCAGCTGCACTAATGTATTTCTTCCAGCCTTAATGCATACACCTGCAAAAAAAGATGAACAATCGCGCATTTTTTATGGAATGTGCTTTGTTCATCTTTTTTATTTCAATCATCAGCCATCAATGCACGCGCTTACATCTAGTTTCAAAAAGATAAGCGGTCGTATCCTTCCGCTTGTCCGAATAGATTATAACTTTTCTCTAACGATCCTGTCCAGCAGTACATCACAACCGGAGTCAATCAATCGATATACTTCTTCAAAATTCCCAGTAAAATACGGATCCGGCACCTCACGTAATTGCTCGTCAGGAAGCAGGTCCATAAATTTAATGATAGTAGCCTCTTCTCCACCAGGGACCTTACGGAGATTATCAACATTCGAATCATCCATCGCTACCATATAGTCAAAATCGGAAAAATCCCGACTATCCACTTGTCTGGCTGTCATCCCTTCATAACTGATACGCCAATTGTCGAGCAATTTACGTGTACCCTCATGAGGAACACTTC
This sequence comes from Paenibacillus sp. GCM10028914, assembly GCF_042666275.1. NCBI lineage: Bacteria > Bacillati > Bacillota > Bacilli > Caryophanales > Paenibacillaceae > Paenibacillus > Paenibacillus sp. GCM10028914. The sequence continues at coordinate 143,240 of NZ_JBHTFO010000015.1, read as the reverse complement.
CTACATGCCAATCCCCTGTACCTGCAGAATCCACCTTTATCTTTTCACTTAAACCTCTTTGAACAATTTTAGATCTCAGAACAGCTTCGGCCATAGGGGACCGACAAATGTTACCTAAACAAACAAATAAAACGGAAATCATCCGATTTCATTCCTTTCTAGACCGATTATCATCTTACCAAAAGATATCATACTCTATTTTTCTTATAAGGGCAGATTCTTCTCTGTATTCATTGGGGAAGAAGTACCAATGGAACGTCTCGGAAGGCGCCACTTATAATGTACTGAGAGCATCCTAAACAACACAACGACGACAAATAACGTCAGAAGTTGCCAAGTCTTTTGGGTAACTCCTAGTCCGATCACAGCTCCTGCAGCCATTGCCCATACCGCGTAAATTTCATCACGGAGAACAAGCGGCTTTCGACCTGCAAGCAAATCACGTATGACACCACCACCGATACCTGTTAATGCTGCAGCGACAATTACTGCAATTAGTGGATGATTCATTTGTGTAGCATAAATTCCACCTTGTACAGCAAATGCTGATAAACCGATCGCATCAAAAAAAGCCTCTGTCCTTTTCCAGTGTTTTATCCATGCCATTGGAAGGACAAAAGCAACACAAACAGAGACGATGGCAAGCATAATCAAGTCACCTTGACTCCAAAGTGTCGTTACCGGGACACCGATGAGAACATTCCTGACTACTCCACCACCAAATGCAGTTACAAGTCCAAGGACCATTATACCTAGGATATCATACTCTTCTTCCATGGCAACAAAAGCTCCAGACATCGCAAAGGCAACCGTACCAATAATACTTAACAACTCAAACACGTGCATGTCCAAATGCCTTTCCCCCGCTTCACATCATTTGCTTATCCCATTTTATCCATGTGTGACGAAATTGTGCAAGCACAAAAACTGATCTATACTGATATAAATTGACAAACTTCAACACAAAGGTGGCTAGAGGATGAAACCAAATCGTATTTTGATCTTTACAGGTGGAAGTCTATCAATGAAATCATTAGAAATGATTAAAGAAGATGATTATATTATCGGCGCGGATCGCGGAGCTTTATTTCTAATTGAGAATGGAATTACACCTCACATCTCTGTAGGTGATTTTGACTCTATTAAACCAGAACAACTTGAAGTCGTCACTTCAATGAGTAAGAAAATTGTCAAATGTGATCCGATTGACAAGAATCTAACAGACACAGAGCTCGCCTTCGATGTGGCATTAGATCAAAGTCCGACAGAAATTATATTACTAGGCGGGACGGGCACACGTTTGGACCATACTCTTGCCAATGTGCATATGTTACTTCGTGGAGTACAGCATCATGTTCGTTGTTCTATGTTGGACGAGCATAATCATATTTCATTAACTGGTTCGATCTGTGAAGTTGAAGACCTAGGATTTACTTACGTATCTCTTTTACCCCTCACGCCGGAGGTAACAGGCATTGAATTAGAGGGATTTCAATACCCTCTTCACAACGCAACATTAAAACTTGGACAATCCCTGGGTATTAGCAACCGACTCTCTGGAAGCAAAGGAACCGTTAAAGTCGAAGGTGGTTTACTATTAGTTATTCAGAGTAAAGATGAATGATTGTAACTTTATTGTTATCTTTAAAAACCGAATAAAAACAGCGAAAAACCCTTGATAATCAAGGGTTTTTCTTCATTCCCGACAATAATACAGATTAAATTATTACTCTTTTGTAACTTTTAATGTTTTTTTAATAATTCGCTTTCATTCCTTATCTGACGTGGATTATATCCAATTTTCCAAAAATTCGGGTGGTTTCAAATCTGTTATACTCGGATCAAGCGATAAACAAAAACGATTTTCTTGGAGGTCATACATCATGAATAAACAAACTTTTATCAAGAAAGCCGCGATCATCAGCATTAGTGCAGCTATGGGACTGGGAACACTTTTGGCCGTAGCACCAACTCCACAAGCTGAAGCAGCTACTGCCAGCACTTACGCTGTATCTAAAGGACAACAAGTTGTCAATTTCGGTAAAAAATATTTGGGAACACCATATAAATTCGGAGCTTCCACTAGTACGACTAAAGTATTTGATTGCTCCTCTTTCACGAAGCATATTTTTAAACAGTTTGGTGTGAATCTGCCACGTACTTCTGCACAACAATCCAAAGTAGGGGTAGCTGTATCGAAATCTAACCTGAAGCCTGGCGATCTCGTGTTCTTCTCCAGCGGTAGTCGTGCGAATGGTAAAAATGTAACTCACGTCGCTGTATATGCTGGTAACGGTAAAATCCTTCATACGTATGGTAAACCAGGCGTAACGATCTCTAACCTGAATTCCGGAACGTGGAAAAAGACTTACCTGAAAGCTCGCCGCGTATTGTAGTTCTCAACTCGATAAAATAAGCTGACTCTGTTATTACAGGGTCAGCTTATTTTATTGTTATCACTTGTAGTTTTAACGATTATAATTTTTCGATACATGCCATTCCACATGATTGGTATATCCTCTTCAAGTTCCACACCTTGATTGTTATTTAAATATATATGCTCGAAACTTCGGCCAATATCTGTTCCTAGCGCACTGATTATCGGTCTTATCATAGATTTGAATAACGAGAGCTTTTTATTAACGGGAGCAAATTTATCAAATATTATGATTTTGCCGTTCTCTTTTAATACCCTCTTCATCTCAACAAAACATTTGTCAGGGTCAGGAACAACGGAAAGAATTAAACTTGCTACGACATAGTCGAAGGATTCGTTCTCAAAAACCATGTTTTGAGCATCCATTTCTATAAAAGTAATCGTAGAATCTTTGAATTTCCCTCGAGCTTTCTCCAACATATCAGGAGAGTAATCGATTGCAGTGAGATCAAGATTTGAATGATCAACTAATTCTAAATCCGCACCCGTCCCTACACCTACAAATAGAATTTTCTGATTAGAGCTGAAATTCATGTTCTTAAATATTTGCTGACGGGCTTTTAAAAAACTTCCTGAATTAAAAAAGGTATCATATAGAGGTGATCCCAACTTATAAATAATTTTATTCCATAAATTATTCACGATCCTCCGCCCTCTCCCCATATTTAAACAAGGGCATAGAAAATACCCCCTATATGATAACATCGGCTAAACCTTAAGTTTATTCCAGGATATCATGCTAGGGGGTAAAATTCTTTCTAAGTTTCATCCGCAGAAGTTTTAAGCATATATCCTGCGCCACGAATCGTACGAATCATTTTCCGTTTTCGTCCTTTATCTACCTTTTCACGCAAGTGGAGGATGTATACATCTACCACATTGGTGCCTGTGTCAAAGTCATAATCCCACACATGACTCAAGATATCTTCCCGAGAACATACTTGATTCACCCTCTTGGATAAATATAATAACAGATCATATTCACGCTGGGTTAAATCAATCGGTTTATCTTCTCTAACAACCTGTCTGCTAAGTGGATCAATCATTAAATCGTCGAGTTCGATTTTTTGGTTTCGTTGTTCATTGCCATAATTAAATAACACTAATAGATTATTTACCCTTGCTAACCATTCCCGATCATCCATCGTATCAGAGATATAATCGTTAGCACCCGCTTCAAGAGCTGCTGCCGCTTCTTCCGATCCGTCATGTCCCAGTACCATAACCGGCAAACGCTGCTCCCCTTTCTGTACTCTGCGAACAAAATCAAAATCTTGCATTCCAGACAATTTACTGTCTACAATGACCATAATTATATTCATTTGTTGTACAAGGGTTAGGGCTAAAGATAAATGATCTGCTATATGAACCGAATAACCTGACGATTCGAGTTTCGCTTTAATTCTACTCGCTGAATCAACTTCAGTAACTGCTAAAAGAATCGATCCATCCAAAAGGGTTCCCCCTATTCAACTTCTATAATAAACGTCTCCTGAGTGCATTTATTGGATTAACATACGTTAACATCTCTGCCTGTTAGCTTGCCTCAAAAGAAAAACATCCATTCCCCAATACGGAAATGGATGTGATCTGCTGGATTATTTTATCCCATATATCGATAATACAGGTTCTTCGCCTCCATCAGGTCGGAGGTACCATGAATCAAAGCCCTCCCATCCGCAAAGAACACAAGTCGATGTTGACTCATCTCAAATATAACCATGAAAGGATTCAAGGATGTCTTTCCTTCAGGAAGGTCTCCTAAGCGCTCTGCCATCATCTCGAGATCTAACTTTACTTTCCGACCAGGCCTGATCTGAATCGTGTCTCTACCGCACAACACTTCTCCTTTTGTATTATTTATCGCTGATAAAAAAGGATATACTGGATGAGTACCGCACGATAAACAATCGCTTTTCCGCGCAGAGTCAAGTTTTGTTTCAATCGATTCATTCCTCCATAAATCAAAAGAAAGCAGTTTCTTACGAAGTGCGTTTGTTTGGCCGGACAGTAGCTTCATCGCTTCCATCGTCTGATGAGAAGCAACGATTTGAACTGCTTGAGGAAGTATCCCCGCTGTATCACATGTATCTCCGCCTAAAGGAACCGATCCGAGTAGACAATGAAGACATGGTGTCTCGCCCGGAATAAAGGTATATGTCATACCTGTACTGCCCACACACCCACCATAAATCCATGGTATGTTCATCTTCTGCGATATATCGTTTATGATGAGACGAGTATCAAAATTATCCGTAGCATCCATAATGAGGTCACAGCCTTGAGCAAGTTCTGCAAGCTCCTCCGCACGGACATCCATAACATGGGATTCAATCCGCACTTCTGAATTTATAGATTGCAACCTCATACGTGCTGCTTCAGCTTTAGGGAGATGTTTCAGTGCATCTTGTTCTGTATATAATTGCTGACGCTGTAGATTGCTCCATTCCACATAATCCCGATCCGTGATCGTTATCCGGCCAACTCCAGCTCGAACTAAGGTTTCTGCAATCGCGCTTCCAAGTGCACCCGCTCCAACGATAAGCACATGACTTCGTCCAAGTGCATCTTGACCATCTGCTCCAAAAGGTACAAAGCGCACTTGTCTAGAATAACGACTATTCCGTTGTTCCTCCAACATCTCCTTCTCTCCTTTACTTGTTTTTGTCCATTTGAAGAAGCCACTCCAAGGAGTGGCTTTTAAGTATGATTATGACTGATGGGACCAGTCTTCCACATTCCAAATCTTTGTTACCCAGTCTTCGTAAAAGTCTGGTTCATGGGATACCAGCAGAACGGTGCCTTTATATTCTTTCAGCGCTCGTTTCAACTCTGCTTTAGCGACTACATCCAAGTGATTGGTTGGTTCATCAAAGAGGACCCAATTGCTCTCACGCATGAGGAGTTTACATAATCGAACTTTAGCCTGTTCGCCACCGCTCAGCGCTTTCAGTGGTCTAGTAATATGCTCGTTCTTCAGACCACATCTTGCCAAGTGTGCACGCACCTCATGTTGATTCAAGTGCGGATACTCATTCCACACATCATCAATTGGAGTTAAATTCCCAGCTCTTACTTCTTGTTCGAAATAAGCCGGGAATAAGAAGTCACCCTGATAAGTCTTACCACTGTACGGATCTATTTTTCCTAAGATCGTTTTAAGCAGCGTTGATTTACCTACTCCATTGCATCCAACGATAGCAATTTTCTCACCACGCTCAATGGTAATTGACATCTTTGGCAACAACGGACGATCATACCCAATTTCAAAATCGATACCTTCAAATATTGTTTTACCGCTCGTACGGGCTTCTTTAAAGTTAAAGGTAGGCTTAGCCGCTTCTTCGGGACGATCGATACGTTCCATTCGTTCCAATTGTTTCTCTCGGCTCTTCGCCCGACTAGAAGTGGAATAACGTGCCTTATTTCGTTGAATGAAATCCTCTTGTTTTTTGATGAATTCCTGTTGTTTCTCATAGGCTTCAATATGCTGATTCTTATTAATGTCAGCCATCTCTAGGAATTTCTCATAATTCGCAGTGTAACGTGTTAGCTTGGCAAATTCAAGATGATAAATAACGTCTACGACTTGATTCATAAATTCAGTATCATGTGATATGAGCATAAATGCATAAGGATACTGCTTCAAATACTGTGTAAGCCACTCAATATGCTCTACATCCAGATAGTTCGTTGGCTCATCCAGAAGCAAAACCGTAGGTTTTTCAAGTAGAAGCTTAGCCAATAAAACTTTCGTACGTTGTCCTCCACTGAGTGTAGCTACATCACGATCAAGACCAATGACGGACAGACCTAAACCGTTGGCCATTTCTTCAACTTTAACGTCGATTAAATAGAAATCACCGATCTCGAGTTGCTCTTGAATATCGCCCATTTGTTCCAGTAGAACCTCAAGCTCCTCTGGAGAAGCTTCTGCCATCTTTTCTGTGATGGTCATCATTTCTTCTTCAAGCTTAAGCAAAGGAAGAAATGCATCCTTTAGAACATCACGAATCGTTTTACCCGGTGTCAGCTTTGTATGCTGATCCAAATATCCATAACGAACTTTAGGCGTCCATTCCACTTTACCACTATCACCAAGAAGCTGACCCGTCAAAATATTCATCAATGTCGATTTACCAACACCATTAGCTCCAACAAGACCAACATGCTCTCCTGCAAGTAACCGGAAGGACACGTCTTTAAATAACGTTCTGTCTCCAAAGTTATGGGTAACATTCTCTACAGTCAATAAACTCATATTTATGGTAACCCCTGTCTATATATAAACTCATTTCTTGTTAAAGCATGATCACAGTCAAGAATTTATTGTAGCACAGTCACCATATAAGTCGAAACCTTTACTTGTAGAGTTTATTTCACATCCTCGTTATAACAGACCTTCTCCCTGTATCCGGATGCAGCAGCTTCTCTCCGGCTATTAAATACTTCGTGCACTTCATAAGGAAATGAACAAGTGTCCCTATAATAGTATTTATTCCCCGTACCTGCTTCCACACCTCCGTTATACACAGGTGTCTTTATTAACCTTCCGCCACCCAAGGAATAATTGTTATAGAATCGATCTCCGATAGGAATGCCTTGAACAAAAGCCATTAACCCAATATCGTTAATCGTATTATTCCATTCTTCCTGAGCAATTAAAGGTAAGGAGAAGCGATAAGAAATACCGTTTCTCATGGCTAAAGTATTATGCCGTTTAATAAAGTAAGCCAAATCATCTTGTATGGAATTCACTATAGTAATTCGCCTAATTTCTTCAAAAGTATTACTGTTGTCTAGAAGTGGCACTCCTGTTTTCCCTACAAGTTCAGACTGAAACCCGGAATACCAAAGCTTGCTAGTACCATTGTATATCTCAACTTGATTGTCTAAGGTAAAATGAATACTATTCCCATTTCCATCCGAATACCCATAAGGAATTTTAGGACTCCATGCATGACTCATAGATTCTTCTCCGTCAGCCCCAGTATAGGTTTGCATCGAATAAATGTAGTAACCATCATAATCCACTACAACTAAAGCAGGAATATACCACCACAAAGCTGCTTGTGCATGAACATCATCCTCTATTCCCATATTGATATACATTGTGTTTGAAAAGGTGCTGAGTGCCCCCTCCTTATCCGCACGAAACTTCTTAAACGATACATATCCTGCTTCTTCTGCCTGTGTCTCGTTTATGTTTAACATTTCCCCACCATCTTGGACTGCGGCTCGTAAACCTGCAGAATATTTCATTTCCACAAAAGCGGCCTCCGATATATTCTCAGTGTGTATGCTAATCAGAAGAAAGAAAGGAAAGAACACCGCTGTAAATACAATGGCTAGATCAGTAATCCTCATTCAATACCATCCCTCCATACGGAAAAGCAATGGCAGGTTTGTCTCCGGAATTCGATAGAGTCAGTGCATCAAACAATAATATTCCTGATGTCTGATTACGACTTTTTATCTTCACTTGAAAAAAATCACCTGCCGTTAGCTTATACATTCGGCGCTGGTCCTCTAGCGATATTGCAGACTCCGGAAATAGATATGCTAATATATCATTCTCATAATATGCATCATAAATTACCGAATATCGGTCCTGAAATGTCCGTGGATCAGCAGGATCCAGATATATAGGCTCATATTTTTTATGACGATGCTCCATCTCGATTTCATACAGATTCCCCGTTACATCCAGCTCCTGCATAAAATCCATATACATCTGCGGAGATACAAAGCCTTTCAACCGAACACTGTCCACGAACTTAGTCACTGCCTGATGTACAAGCATTCTTGATAGATCATCCTGCCTCCGTGCACTTTCTCCAGCTGGAACCATATATAAGAGAAGGACAGACAGAAAGGCTGCAAAGATTTTTGAAACTGAATTTGACATCCTCCTACCTCACTTTGTAGTTCTGTACACGGACTACCTCTCCATGAGCATCATATAAGTAATGAGCTTGATATTTGGCATCCAATTGAATGATAGAGAGATCACTTGTTTCAGGATTCATGCCGGAAGAAAAAGAAACGCCATCAACTAACATTTCATACTTCCCCTGCTGTACATCCCGAAGCATAAACAGCACCTCACTGCCTTTGAATGATATTACATCTTCATGGATATCACTGCTTAGACCAATAGTCGTAGTAACTGAATTGTTTTCTTGAACCCTTCGATGAACTGATTCTAACCCGGCATCGATCTCAGATTGCATGGAATAGGTCAACCAGCAGGCTCCGATGAACAGAGTAAAAGCTATCGTCACTTCAATCATCGATATTGTTTGATCTCTCATATCCTTACCTCTGTTTCTTGAGATGTTACTGGACGAAAATAATCCCCCGAATTACATTTGAATCATCTTTAACAATAGTCGCGCTAAATTTACCACTTGGATTCACATACTGCGTGCTTTTTTCATTTAATGTTTCAGAAATATTACCTTGCCGAGAATCAGGGTGTTCAACCGCCCCTTTTGTATTCAAGACATTTCCATACCACTGACCTCCTGGATTCTTACCTGTTTGGACTAATATTCCGAACTGATCCTTATCCTTGTATTTTCGAAGAGCGTTGGTCACTTGCGAGCCACTGATCGTAGTACCGTCATAAACAGTAAATGCGGCTTGGGATAACTCTGTCTGAATGTCCGAGAAGTTGTTCTGAGCCGTCTTAGTCGCCTCCTGAGCGGATATAAACAAAATCACGACTATCGTAATCAAAGCAATCGTTAAAAAAATTCCTGCAGCTACCTTTAATGCAGATGATGCATTATTCATATTAAATAACCTCCCTGTCCCTCATAGAGACTTATTAGTATCATTACAATCTTTGAATTTGCTCATAATATGCATTCATTTGTGTGAAACTCATACCGATGAGTGGTATGACAAGATACATAAAAATAAGAGCATACATCGGTGCAAAACCAATCAACCTTCCCCATGACGCTTTTGTATCAATCATCCGTTCATATTCTTGTTTTCGCTGCTCAAATATAAACGTCATTTCGCCTTCCAGGTCATCAAAAACATCCCTGATCGGAACCTTATCCACCGCTAACAACAGCTTGTCCACTAAACGCTGAAATTCCGGAAACCAGATGTCGTCTTTAAGTTCAAGAAGCGCAAGTTCAGCGCCATGCTCGTAATGTAGTAGGCTTTTCTGGATGGGCACTTTAAACATGACCGCAAAACGATTCAGCCACTCTAAAATTCCCTCGACGGAGATACGTTCCATTCCCCTTAAGATCGATATAACCGTTTGAAATTGGTAAACTTCATGCTTCATTTCCAATCCTCTTACTTTTCGATGAAACTTTAATGACCACAGCGGAAAATAAAACGCTATCCACGCGACCAACATGGCTAACAATAGTTCCCACCATTTTATATATTCATTGTTATATCGCTGAAGCTTATTCCATACTCGCTCTGCCGTTAATGTCAGCTGCTCTTCAGTCAAATTACCGTCATGAACCGCTTTAACCGATTCCCTAGCTTGTTCTACTGAAATATTCGATGATCGATTCATATAATCCATTGCCGCTCTATCCGTTTCAGATCTTTTGTACGCTTCTTTTTCCTCGTATTCACTCATTTTGCCGAACAAAGATATTTCCGACACAGGCCCATATAATAATTGATATCTAGAATTGTGATGCAGGTATAGACATGTCATCATTACAATCAAAAATGTCATTATGACTATAACGAAGCGCCGAACATAAAACCATTCCAGCTTCAAACGGGTATTGCTTTCCTTTAGTAGCCTAATCCGTGAATCATACTTCGGCGTACCGGCCATCGGAAGCAGTACATTCACAAAAATGCGCACGAACTTGACCCTGTATAGTAGTTCCTCCCACGGGGGCTTCTCAAAACCTGAACGATACTCGGATTCACTGTTATATTGAAGTTTTTGCAAAAGTGAATAAGCGACAATAATAACCACATAGATGGATAGTTTGGTCAAAAAGCCTAACTTACTCATATAAAACTCATCCATTGACGGAAAACTTCCACGTGCCCAGTTCTCAATCGGTTTAGTGAAAAAAACAGGTGCAAGCGCAATAATGTTTAAGCCTTTTAGCAAGTAATCAAGCTTGTCTCTCCGTAATATTTCCAGATGAATTTCTTTAGTTAACCCACTCAGACCCTGTAAATAAATAGAGCTTTTCTTCTTAGCATGATCCCCGAACTCCATAACTAGATGTGATATCCCCGCGAAAGCTTTCAAATAACGGTTTGGTGCTGTCTCATAGTAGCGTTCCAGCTGCTCTTCAGGATCTTGTGAAGTTAATGCATTATAAATGCGATGAGCATGGATAGAGATTTCATGTCCCGCTGTTTCAGCTCCCTCATAGATTGATTCTTCCACCATGCCATGCTGCTGATAATGGTGCCTTACACTTGAGAACAGTTCAACCGATTGCAGTAGAATTTTCTTCTCTAATCTGTTCAGAAATACATCAATCATAAGATTATGGATCACGATTGCCGCTAACAGAGCAACGAAAATAAATCCAACATCCGCACTCATCCAGATCAATAAAACAGTCGTCATACCCACTGCCATAGTAATGGCAGCAATAATTTTCATCGTTTCATATCGAAGAGAAATTTCATCGTATGGATGAATAATAGATATTTTCTGACGCATTCGTTTCACATATGAAGAAAACAAAGGTAATTTTAAAGCGTGAATATATGCTGTTTGAAACCATTGTTTGTGCTTCACCCTGAGTTGCCCCGTACTAAATAGATCGGGTGCATCTGATAAATCTTCTTGTCTGCTTCGCTTTTGAATGAAAATAATAATGCCGTAAAGTCCAATAAATATCAGCAAGGAAACTACAAGTACAGCGATCAGTATTTCTTTTGTGGTCACGCCATCCCTCCCCAACACATGCTCATAAATGCCCGAAATGCGTCGATGTCTTGTGGCTGCATTTGTTCCTCCATCTCTCTCACACTATGTTCAGACAAAGGTTCACCTGCCAAATACTTACCGTCCCTGTATTCAACAACGTTTCGTGAAATAAAAGAAGACGGACGATTTTGTCTTCGGAAATGCTCGGCACTTAGCTCTGCATACTGACTTATCACTTCTTCTGTATCTTCTTTATTCAAGGGTGTTCGCCAAGTAGGGAAGGGTTCTATGTCACAAGGAACACATTCCGTTATTCGTTCAATGTACCGGTTACCGAATGAATCCCGTTTCAAATGAACATCAAAATTGATGACACTCACGACCTGTTGCTCAGCAATATCCTCTTGTCGGAACATCCCACTCTTCAATAAGGAATTGCGAAGTGACTGAACCAGGTCTTTAAACGTCTTAGCATGATGTGTAAAGATGGTGAACAGGCTTGCTACCTGCGACATCTGAATCATCCATGAAGCAACTTCATCACTTGCAACCTCTCCAAGAATGTTAACTGTTCCATCCGTTTTTTTCTGAAGATCTAGTCCATCTTGACCGCTAATATGCTCTGTTTCACGAAAGCTTAATATATTACGCCGACTGTATATTTTCCGCAGCTGAAGCTCAAAAGCCATCTCTTGCACTCGCAGTGTATAAGATGCATAGATATGTCTAACCATAGCCATTAACAACGTGGTCTTGCCTGAACCTTGCGCCCCCGTAATAGCCGTAATTCGGCTTCCCTTCATAAGAAATTGCAGTAAGGCTATAGGAATTTCAGAACCTTCTCCCGTAATAAGTTGCTCTAGCGTCGTATTATTCACATCAAATTTACGGACAAAGAATGCCCAAGACTCAGAGAAAGGAGGGCGAACAACTACAACCCGAGAACCATCTTTCATCTCATTCACCTTATACCCACTCGCTTCAGACAGTTGTCCGGGATGATTATATTTATATATGTTCTGGCATACTCTCTTTAACTCCTGAACATTTCCAAATGACAAGAATCCTAAATGTATCGATACTCCCCGATAAAAAATCCAGACACTTTCGCATTCCGAAACGGGTCTCTCTAAATTCGTCCAATGATCTGAAAAGAAACCCGCTCTAAGATTGTGAGTTGTAGAGTGGTCCAACATCCCACTTACCCCACCACTAACACCATCAATTCGTTGATCCCGAATTTCATCGATTACCGAGAACCCTTTATACTGCTGATAAATTCGTTGAACTACGATGTCTAATTTCTCATTGAATGTTAATGCACGAATTTCATTATCATAAATAAAGGCAATATCGTCAGCCACCACTGCATAAATTGCATCCTCTCCGTATCCTGGAATAATTCTTGGTTTAGACAGATTATAAGATTCCAAGAGTACGGATAAGGCTTCATCGTGATGTTGTTGTTTATATAAATAGAGAATGATCTCAAATTGATCCTGAGATGTTAAAGCTTCATGTTTCTCAAACGGGATCGCAACATTGATATTCTTCTCATTGAGCTTCAAACTTTTTACCAGGAGCTCTTTCAAAAATTGCTTAACATATTGTTTATCGAGCACATTTCCAGACACACAACCTTTTAACGCACGACGTAATTCACTTCTCTTACTTAAGCGTCGTCGGTACTCCTCTTCATGTAACCCTAGATCCGACAGTTGACTATGTGTCATTTGATGAAGTGTGTCTTTCACAAATTCCGTCATTGCCTGTATTGAATACTGATCAGGTCCATGCTGGGATGGCACGTCTCGTCTTCTTACACTCAACCAACGTATGTACAAAAAAATGCCACATAAAAGAATGATGAGTGCTATCCCTAGCGAATTGACGTATGAATTGGAAAGCATTCAAGCCCCCCTCTCTGAGTACCCAGCTGAAGGAAGACCAAGCTGTTCTACTGCAGCCAGAGAAGTACTTCGTAATGCTTGGTATAAAGGGCTCTCCCGCTTGCGATCCATTCCGCCTCTTCCCCTTTGAATACATGTCAATACCGTGCGCGTATTCCATGCGTCTGTTAACTGCGAACAATATGGAATCCCTTCTAGTATCCCCTTTACACCAAATCTGCGTTTTACATTTTGCACCGTACAGTGACTAGATCGATCATATCGACCAATGATCATACCTGACGGTTTCCCTTGAATGACATCCAATAATAGTTCATTCTCAAAGATCATTTCCAGAGACCTTAAATTTTGATTAATCCCAACTAGTATAAGATCTGCTGCATTCAAAATCGCTTGATCAACCGCATTCGGTGTTCCATTTCCGGCATCAGCGACAATAAGATCATATCCCCGAACAGCGGTTTCAATCACTTGGGTCATGAGGCAGGGCAGAGTCTCAACAGATTCAGATTTAGTTTCACGGCTCCCTCCTAGAAGATCCAGTCGTTCTGGAAGCAAAGAAGCAGTGTAGTCCCTAATATTCTCAGGCATTAATCTACCGCTAGAGGCAAGGCGATCCACAGCATTCATTCCGTGGTCTTGAAACGTCACTAAAGAATGATCAAGAGATTGGTTATGTAATGAATATGCTTGTTCAACACGTCCCCCACTCTCACCCCCATGAAGTAGAAGTGTTTTCAATTTAAACTCCATAGCCAGTACAACCGGCAAACTTGCTGCTAGTGCAGTTATACCGCTTCCACTTGGCAACGGACTCCATAATGCAATTGTTCTCATGCCCATCTCCTCTCAGTCTGCCGGAATGTACGCCTGATCTGACGATTCTCCATCTCGGTTAGTCGCTGAACCAGCTCTACAAGCGCTTTTTTGTAGCTTTTGGATAAAGGTTTAATTCGGAGCCTTCCTGTATGCTCATTCTCTATCTTTAATGCAAAAGCTAATTCATCCCAAGGAACTCTAACAGGTTCATCCATCCATCGTATGTGTGCATTCCCTAAATAACTTTCAATGTACTCATCGTCTGTCAAATCTTCGATAACGTTCAAATAAACGCGATGAAACTCGATCCCTCCCTGGTCTTTATAGGTCGTAGACAACTCTTTAAGCCAACTGGCTGCTTTCATCAGACCTGCAACTTCAAAACTGCTTACCCAGATTTTCGCATCCGCTCGATTCCAATCATCTGATTTTAGAAACGATTCCTTCTCAGCATCAATCATAAAGTAGTCGTATTCTCGCTCAGCTGTTCGCTCAAGATGATGTTTAACTTCTTCGTAATCTTTAAATCCGGTTGCTACATCAAATCCTGCAAATTCTGTTACAGACATACAAGGGTCTAATCTGCCTATGCAATGCGTGTATTTCCCTTCATATGCCGCATCGATCAAAAGAACTCTTTTGCCGGAATTCGTTAAAATTTTGCATAGATACATAAGTAGATCACTTTTATCGCAGATGCCTGCAAATATCCATGTCCTCATTGGTTTCACTCCTTAATTAGGGGCTCGTAAATATAACTTCCCTGTCTTCATCAGACATTGCCTCATTACTCGCGTTGTAATTCATATCCTCCATTCCTCCAAGAATTTCATTCGTTTCAGCGATACGATCCTTCTTGTAATCCGCTTCGTTCTCATCAGGAGTCATATTTAGAGGTGCTGAAGGTTGCTCAGCTGAAGAGTCATTCTTCGAAGTCCAAGTGTTAAAATCCGGAGATCCGTTATCAAACATGAAGTAATCCCCGCTCCCCGCCTGAGCTTGTCCATTCGAACTTAATTTACTTAAATCTCGATCCAGTGAGGTTCGGATCGAAGATTCAAGCTGCTTTTCTGCTTCCTTAACAATATTAGGGTCACTTTGGATCAGCTTTATAACTTCCTGATTTGGCGGATAATTCGGTATGGCCTTTTCTTGCATTTCCGGTTCGACGTATGTAAGGGCATAGAGTGAGGCTTTATGCATATAGGCATCGACCATTGCACTTGATAATAACAATATCTCTTGTTCGCTTAGCGTCGTCCAAAAGGCTGGGCTCGATAGTTTATCGATCTTCTTCTTAGACAAAATGATATAATCTTGCCCTGTTGGAAACTGAATCCGTATATCAACCACATCGTTCTGTTTCAGATTACTGGGCAGCCATATTGATTTCATTTCTCTATTTCTAAGATCACGAGGAGTTGCTTCCTCGGTAAACAGCATTCCCAGTGTAATTGGAGTTCCTTTCCTAAGCTCTATCTTAACCCCTTTCCCAGCTACATCTTCCTTACGGGAAGGGAGATTGTCCGGAGATGCATCTAATGGTAGGCGAATCTCCTGTAAGTCATTAGTATCAATAAAATGTCCTGCCGGTATATCTTTAAGAGGTACCCATGCTGTTCTCATCGATGTCAGGTCATTCTGTTGCGATTTCTCTAACATTTGAATTCTTTGCTGATACTGATCTGTTTCTTCTGCATGGCGGTTGGCACGATCATTCTGAATGAAATAAAATCCTCCCGAGAGTAAGACACTCATAGCTCCAGCTCCAACAAGACTTGCATATAGCAGTTTTTTATTGCGTTGCCTTATGATTGGCATTTACACGTTCTCCTTTCAAATACAAGGGCTATCCCCATGCAAAGCGAAATCTTTTTTTACGTGATTTGGGTTGAACAAACCCTTCGTATATGAACTCCATGGCCTGTTCCGTCTCCTCGGGTAAAGAAAAAGGATCGTGAAGCAGAGGAAGTGCTACCACTTTACTACCGCCCAGTGACTTACGAAGTTTCTGAACACCTTTAAATGATGCCAGCGGTATGGCATATACTCGGTTTGGTTGATCATGAGAGGTTAACATCCGTGATAATGTCAATACATCATGCTGCCGCCACTCGGCTGCCGAACCTACAATAATGGGTACGTCTGCACGTAAAAACTCTTCCAGTCGCTCATGATCACGAAAAGCACCCAGATCCAGTACAACAGCGTCATATCCACCCGCAAGCAATGAAATAATCTCACCTCTACCCGTTTGCCGCCAAAAGTCTATTCCGTTAATTTGAAATTTACGCTCAGATCCTACAGCTCCCTCGGCTATTTCCTGAATTCGTGAAAATGCGTTTGGACCTATACCCATTTCTACGACAGCTACTTTACTGTAATTTCGAGCTAAAAAATGGCCTATCGTTATAGCCGTATGTGTTGTTCCAGCTCCTGGCGTAGTTCCAAGTACAGCGGTAACCAGTGTTCCTAGCACGTTCGATTTTGAGATGACACGCACTTCAGTTGTTAACGATCTTCTTTCAAGACTTCTTCTTACTTCATCAACGGATTGGTAGCGCTTATCAGGGTCGTGCTGCAGAAGTTTTCGTATTAATGGCGGAAACACATCGAAAATATCTTTTCGAATATGCTGCTCTACACCTGCAAACCATTCACTGTATTTACCACCTGTTGTAAGAAACAAAAGCAGGGCGCCGAGCCCATACAAATCTGATCTAGCATCACTCTGTCCACTTCCGTACTGCTCAGGTGCTGCAAATCCGATTGTTCCCAGCTTGACTGTATCTTCATCCCGCTCCTGCTTAAAGCTTCGGGCAATACCAAAATCAATAAGTCTAACTTCCATCTCTTCCGTAAGCATGATATTGGATGGCTTAAGATCCCTGAATACAACAGGAGGCTGGTGTGAATGCAGGTAACCAAGCACTTCTAGCAATTGATAGGCAAGCTGTAATATAAAATCTGCACTCAAATGTCCCCGATAATCCCGGCAATATTTATCGAGCGTCATTCCATGGATATAATCCATAACCATATAGGTATAACCGGACTCATCTGGTTGAAAAAAATCCACAACTCGCGGTAGACGGGCATGATTTAGTGTAGTCAATAATTTCGCTTCGTCTTGCACAGTCTGGAACATACCCGGCTGAGTAACACTTTCTTTTACCGCCCATTTCTTACCTGGAAGCTTAAGATCTTCTGCTAAATATACACAGCTCATTCCACCCTCACCGAGTTTCCGCTCGATAAGGTAGCGCTCACCTAGCGTCATTCCGCGTTTCATTTTTGAAGGATACTTCATCGGATCGGATCCCTCCCTTCTATGTAAGTAACCACAAAAAAAGAAAGCACCCCGCCGACCAATCACGGTATACCGTGTCGATCTTGCGGGATGCTTTCCCCTGTTTTTCATTGGTTAATTTTGGAATCATTATAGATCAAATCTAATCTCTTTGTAAAGAGATTTTTGTAATCTAATATTTAATCATATATAGAGTGATTTCATCTCGGTTATGAAACAGCTGTTTCGCCCCTTGTATTTGCATTCTGGAATCCTCAAAAATATCGATAATCTCATGAACAAGAGCCATAGGCTTTTTCGTTAATAACTTAACCGTAACGACCGCTGTACCTCCTGATCTTAACGAGTAGAGCAAATCGGTTACCATTCTCGCCATCAACTTGGGACTCCAGCTCATATCACATACAAGAAGATCAAACTGAGATTCCTTGAATTTTACATCCGCAGCGTTTTTGTTGACAATTTTCAAGTTCGGATGATCTAATAGTGACTCATGCATTTTAGCCGGATCTACTGCAGTAACCTGAAGTCCTCTTTCCAGTAGGAAACTACTCCATCCGCCCGGTGCTGCACCAATATCTAAAGCATGACGGAAAGATGAGAACGGAATTTCAAATTGTTTCTCCGCTTCCAGTAGCTTAAATTTAGCACGTGATATTTGACCTTCTTCACGCTGAAATCGAATTGCGCCTCCATTCCAGTCAGACAGATTGCTTTCAGGACGAGATACACCTACATACCATGTGTCTTTAGCTACAAATAGTGAGATTATCCACTCTGGATCCGTTACTGTGTATTCAACCTCCATTGGAGATAACTGTTCCTGTACCTGATCACGCAAAGCACCTGGGCTATCGGTCCAACTGCTTCCCTCTGCTTTTCTGATCTGAACTGACACACGCGTGCCTTCTATATATTCTCGCTTAAGTAAATAGCTTACTGCCTGCTGTAAAGCGAAGTCCTTATCCCCTCCGGGAATTTCCATGAGAACAGGAAAAAGATGACGTAGAAATATAGGTGATTTTTCAGTAATTCGTTCTATAGCATTTTCTAGGGTTGTTCCCAGTGTAACAACAAACACTTCACCCGGGATCAACATCGTACTTTTTAAACTTCCAAACAGACGCCGAAGTTCCTCCTGTGCATATGGAGCGAAACCATGATTGGCCGTACATATTATTTTTGATGAATATTGTTCATTAACTTGCTTATTACTTGCGTTTTGCTCATCCAAGTGGATTACCCTCCAGAAATTACTTTGATCCAAGGACGTCCCCCGTCCCACTCAAGATCGACATTGATATCATAAGTCCGTTTAATAAGTTCTTTATTTAGCACTTCTTCTTTGCGTCCTGAACCAGCAACTTGGCCGTCCTTAATTAACGCAACATGTGTGAAAAGAGGTACGATTTCTTCAATATGATGGGTTACATACACTACTGCTACGTCACGTTGTCTTAAACGATCGATCTCCAGCAGCATTTTTTCACGTTCATACAAGTCCAGCCCCGCACATGGCTCATCCAATATAAGCAATTTCGGATTAGCCATTAAAGATCTTGCCAGCATTACCTTTTTTCGTTCCCCTTGTGACAGGGTACCTAGCGGATGATCTGCCAAATGACTGAAATTCATCTCGTCCAGCATCTGTAGTGCTCTCTCTTTGACATCATCAGGAATCGTTTGATAAAAACGTAAAAATGCGAATGCGCCAGTAGCAACGACTTCCCATACGGAGTCACTGAGTGACAGTTTTTCTATTAGAGATTGACTAATATACCCGATTTCTTTGCGCACTTCACGGACATCACAACGTCCGTATACATTGCCAAGCACTTCAACTCGGCCTTTGCTCGGAAATAAATACCCTGTCATCATTTCCAGAAGCGTTGTTTTGCCAGAACCGTTGCGTCCTAAGATAACCCAGTTCTCCCCTGGCCCCATTTCAAGCGACACGTCTTTCAGAATTTGCTGCTCTCCCCTTCTAAGGGAAACATTCTGGATAGAAATCACTGAATCACACCCCTAATAAAAGTCAAAATATCCTGCACAGAACTCATCCTATAAAGCATCCGAGGAGGTTCTTCAGGTTTTCCTGTCAAAGCTAATATAGCTGGAACACTACGAATCTGATAACGCTGCACCACGGCAGGCATAAAATTCACATCCGCTTCCAGCAGAGTTCCATCAGGTAGCAGTTGCTCGGTGACATCCAGCATTTTTCGAGCCGCACCACAGGTGCCGCATAATGGTGTATAAAAAAATACGATTATCGGGGGATGATGTTTATCTCGCTGAACCAAACGTTCCTGCCATTCCAGACGTTCGATCAGTTCACGCTCTGTGACAGCGATCACTTTGATGCCGCCGCTACTTTCCGTAATACCTCATCCGGCATAGGACCATTATGGACTTTAACATCGGCAGGCATGTTATCGTATAACATTTCGAACATTTTTCTTCTCCCCCACGAGCTCGATGTATGCAAATAAATTTGACGGGGATATAGCTTCTCTGCAACCATTGCAGCGACGATATCTCCACCATTCATCTGATCCGGACCAAGCTCATAATCAAGTGATAAAATATCCACTTCACATTCTCGAAGCATCAGAAGACACTCTTCCCCATTACGTGCAAGTGCAAAGCCTTGGGGGCAAGAACGCCAATCATCCAAGTACAGATGAATCATGTCTATCCCCTTCCTTGATCAAGACCAAGACAGCACCTCAGAAATATCCTCCCGATGTGTGCCGTCTTCACCTTTTTCACTCTCCAAAATAAATGGTTTTCCGGTCAATTCCGGTGACAAAACAAATGCTTTAAGAGCCTCAATACCTATCATACCTCGTCCGATGCGTGCATGGCGATCTTTTCTTGAACCTGACCCATATTTCGAATCGTTTAGATGTACAGCCACCAGTTCGTCCCAGTAACCCAGTTGCCTACCTTTTCGGAGCAAACCCTCCGTATCTTGGATGTCCCATTGTCCCGCGGCAAACAAATGACATGTATCCAAGCAAAATCCGATTTTTTCAGGCTGATTAGCGAGCTCCCTAACCTTTACGGATTCTTCTAATGTCATTCCCATATCACCATGATCGCCAGCCTGGTTCTCAATTAGAAGTTTAGCTCGTCCATTCCATTTAGATAAAACATCATTCATACAACGAATGATATTTTGATAACCAACAAGAACATGCTCACCCTTCAAATGTCCAAAATGCACGACTATCCCAAGCGACCCGCAGGCTTCTGCAATGATCAAATCATTGAGCAGAGAGTCAACAGTTAGACGGTAATGTTCTTCCCCTCTAGATAAACCAACAGCCATATTGCTTGGATATGGGGTATGAGCTACGGATACCAGTCCTCGTTCGCTGCAGTATACTGCACAAGCCCTTGCGTCCTGCAAATCAGGCATTTTTATATGTAAACTGCGTGGGTTTTTCGGGAAATATTGAAATGCACTCCCACCCAGTCTATCCACCATTCGCGCAGCTCCTGAAAAACCATCTCGTGTACTCACATGACTTCCGACATGGATTTTATTGTTCATGCTGACAATTTGGGCAAAAGAAAACCTTTCGTCCTGTTTGCTCCACTTTTACAATTGCTGTACCGCATCGAACACATGGCTCGCCTTCTCGATCATACACCTTGCATTGCTCATTATAGCTACCGGTCAAATGATCATCTTGGGTGAATGGCATTTCCATGTATCCCCCACCATCAGTAGCTTCCTTCAGCACTTTATGGATACTCTCGTAAAGCTGTTCCAGCGTCTCTTCGTTCAAATTTTGAACCTTAGTAGCGGGATGGATACCAGCATCAAAAGCAATCTCGTCGGCATAGCAATTTCCGATCCCTGCAAATGCATGCTGATTAACAAGCAGGCTTTTAAGTGCTCCACGGCGCTTCATCATGAGATCGATAAAACGAGATTTGGTCATTCTTCGATCAAGCAATTCAGGCCCGAGCTGGCTCAAGACCTCGTCGGTTTCTTTCGCAGACAACATATGCAAATATCCCAAGCGAAGGCCGATAAAATATAGCACTGTATCACCGAATTCAATTTCGATCTGTGTTGATCTTGATGGTCGCTCCTCGTCTCCACGAGTCATGTATAGCAAGCCGCCAAGCATGAGATGCAGTAACAGACGACGTCCATCATTCAGATGGAAGACGAGATGCTTCCCCCTTCTCTCCACAAAAATCACTTTGGATCCGACCAGACTGGATCTAAACTCAACTGGAGAAACATTGATTGATTTTTCCCGATTTATAATCACATTGCTTATCGGTACGTTCAAAATACTGCCTGACAGCATTCTTCGATAGTTCTCCATCTCTGGGAGTTCCGGCATGATTCATCTACCCCTTCGTGTCACACATCGTAATATTGTATATTCATTAGGTGCAAATTAGATCAGCTGCTTCGGATAAATCTTGACAAATATAGTCTGGGCGTACTCCAGCAGCTTCCATATGCGCCTCCATATTGTCCTGTGTTGTGATACCCGTCATCACCAATATCGTTCTGCATCCGGCATTTACTCCTGCCGCAATGTCTGTTCTCATATTATCACCAACCACGGCAGTCTCGGCCGGAGACAAGCCCAGTCGATCAGTCGCATATTTCATCAGAATGGATGAAGGCTTTCCGATAACGATCGGTTTCACACCAGAAGCTGCTTCAATAGCAGCGCCAAGTGATCCAGCACCAGGTGTTAATCCAGTGTCTGATGGTAGAAGCAAATCCGGATTCGTGAGCACAGATGTCGCACCTCCATGAATCCATTGTAAAGCTTGCGACAAGGACGAATAGTTGAAAGAACGATCAATACCCTGAACTACATATTGCGGTTGATCATCCGTTATGGTAAGCCCTGCATCCGTAAGTGCCTGGCGAAGTCCTTCTTCTCCGAGAACTGCCACTTTTGCACCAGGTGATTCATGGGCAATGTAACTTGCAGTTGCAAGCGATGATGTACATACCTCTTCTGGCGAAGCTGGAATCCCCATCCCCTTCAGGTGTTCTGCAACTTGCTCCGGTGTACGGGAGGAATTGTTCGTCACGAACAGATATGGCACCTTCTTCTCACGAAGCTTATGAATTAGAGCATCTGCTCCATCAATCATGTTTTTCCCATGATATAACGTTCCATCAAGATCAATAAGCAACCCTTTTACTTGTTCCACAATAGCATCTTCTCCATCTGTCATTATTAATTACGTTTATTGTTAACATCATTAATTAATGGCGCGCCTCACGAATATCGGTCAACTACATGGTGCAATCGGAGCATTCTTCAACTTTTATTATAGTTTGCCACTTTGTTTGTGCTGGCACACCTATCTTTATTGTAAAAGATGCTTTCTTGACCTGCAACAACTAACACGACTAGGAACGTCATGACACGACCTGATTTACGGAGTAGATTCGATGAAGTACAACACAGTTTGGTCGAATGTAATCGAGTGTTGTCTCAACAGTACCTTTAGACAAAGCTGCCTTGTCATATCCTGCGCTTTCCCGGAAAATAATTCAGATTATTTCCTTATCTTAAAACCGGATACAGACCAAAATCTTCGGCTAACCTGGTGTTAGGAAATACCTGTTTTGCCTCTTCAAGCAATGGTTGCAGATGTTCAATATCCTTATAGCGTGAACTAAAATGCGTTAACATCAGTTCCTTAACTCCCGCTTCAGAAGCAGCTATGGCTGCTTGCCGTGCTGTGCTATGGTAATATTCATGTGCTGTATCCTCAAGATCATGCATGAATGTCGCTTCATGTACCAATAAATCCGAATCCTTAGCCAAAGGCACGATATTAGCACAAGGGCGGGTATCGCCTAAAATCGTAATGATGCGGCCCTTTTTCGGTGCAAGGACAACATCTGACGCATGAATAACCGTACCATCAGGTGTCTCGACACTCTCTCCACGCTGAAGTCGGCCATATATCGGGCCTGGTTTAAGCCCATAAGACTCCAAGCGCTTTAAATCCAAATTACCAGGCCGATCCTTTTCAACAATACGGTAACCATAGCTTTCAGCTCGATGTTCGAGCACTGCCGCTTCGACACAGAATCCGTCATCCTCAAATAGGATTCCACCGCTATGCTCAATGATTTCGAGCGGATAGTTAATTCGAGATTGACTAATATCCAATGACGTTTCGATATATGCTTTTATTCCCTTTGGACCATATACCGTAATTTGTGATGTGGCTCCTTGTGCTCCTCGACTAGACAATAAACCTGGTAATCCAAAAATGTGATCACCGTGCAGATGAGTGATGAATATCTTTTCTAGTCTAGTCATTTTGAGTGGAGATCGGAGAATCTGATGCTGAGTCCCCTCCCCACAATCAAATAGCCACATGCTGCGACGTTCCTCCAATAAACGCAATGCTATGGATGTCACGTTTCTTTGCAGCGTCGGAACCCCTGCATTCGTACCTAAAAAATAGAGTTCCATCCTCTTCTCCCCTTCCAGGTGTGTAAACCGTAGAAATCCCCCGAAAATTTCGGAGGATTCCCAGATCTACTGCACCGACATCTAAATTGTTTACGCTTTATCCACATTAAAATATTTAGCTTCCGGATGGCTAAACACCATCGCAGAAACGGATGCTTCAGGCTCCATCATAAACCCTTCGGTAAGGTGAACTCCAATATCCTCAGGCTTCATTAATTTAAATAATGGTTCCTGATCCTCAAGATCTGGACATGCTGGATAACCAAATGACACCCGAATTCCTTGATATCTTGCTCCCAAACGTCTCTTCATCGTCATATCCTCTGGATCCGGGAAGCCCCATGAATCCCTCATCATATGATGGACACGCTCTGCCAGCGCTTCGGCTGTTTCGAGAGCAACAGATTGCAGTGCGTGAGAACGAAGATAATCTCCTTGATCTTTCCATTCCGATGAAAGCTTTCCTACTCCATGACCTGCTGTAACGACCAAGAAGCCTACATAATCCATAACACCGCTATCCACAGATCTTAAAAAGTCAGACAGGCATAGATGCGGCTCCACCGCTTGTCTTGGGAAGCTAAAACGGTGAAGGACTGTTGTTTTATCTTCTGGATCATAGATGAGTATGTCATTCCCGTCAGATTGTGCAGGGAAGAAACGATACATCGCATGAGCCTCGATAATACCATCCTGTATTGCTTCTTGTAAAATTCCATCTACGGTAGCTTTTAGAGAAACTGCTTTTGGATCTTGCGCTTGAAGCAATTGCTCCACAGAACCACGAAGACCGAGATGGTGTCCGAGAAGCATCTGCATATTAATATAAGGCATAATATGTGATATTGGATAATTTCTAATAACATGCCGCTCTAAATCCGGCGGCGTAAATACCGGCGCTTCTGAAGAAATTTTCGAACGTTTAACTCGTGTTTGCTCAGGCAAGCGTTTTTCCACTTGTTTCTCAGCCGTATCTTCTTCTCTCTCCAATTTCACACTATCTTCAATTACTTGCCGCTGTACAGGATCACTTAGTTTATTAGCTATGTCCAATCCATCCATTGCATCTTTGGCATATAGCACCATACCTTCATATTCAGGTCTGATCCTTGTTCTCGTAAATTTACGAGTAAGTGCAGCACCACCAACCATAATTGGCACACTAATACCAGCAGTCTTCAAATCCTGTGCAGTCAGAACCATTTGCTGGGCTGATTTCACCAGAAGGCCTGACAAACCGATGGCATCAGGTTTCTCACGACGATATGCTTCAATGATTTGTTCCGGTGGTACTTTTATACCCAAGTTGATGATGTTGTAACCATTGTTGGATAGGATAATCTCAACTAAGTTTTTGCCGATATCGTGAACGTCACCTTTAACCGTTGCAAGCATAATTTTACCTTTAACCGATGTTTCGTTCTTCTCCATAAATTGTTCCAGATAAGCTACAGAAGCTTTCATAACTTCCGCACTTTGGAGAACTTCAGCTACGATCAACTCGTTATTATTAAACAGGCGTCCGACTTCAGTCATACCGGCCATCAACGGTCCGTTAATAATTTCGAGTGCGCCATATTTCTTCAAAGCTTCTTCCAAATCTGGAATGAGCCCTTCCTTGGTTCCTTCTACTACATATGTAGCTAAGCGTTCTTCCAAGCTTAAGTTCGATATTTTCTCTTTCTTCTCTACCTTCTTATTCCGAAATGCTGCTACAAAGGCAGCAAGTGTCTCATCATTCGTACGGTAGATAAGATCTTCAGCTAGACGGCGCTCCTCATCAGGTATAGAAGCATAACGTTCCAGCTTTTCTGTATTGACGATTGCATAGTCTAAACCAGCTTTCGTACACTCGTACAAAAACACGGAATTCAGTACTTCTCTTCCTGCTTCAGGAAGTCCGAAGGAAACGTTACTAATCCCTAGAATCGTATGGCACTCAGGCATGGCTTCTTTAATGAGACGAATCCCTTCAATCGTTTCTTGCGCTGATCCAATATACTGTTCGTCACCTGTTCCTACCGGAAACACCAAGGTATCAAAAATGATATCTTCCGCATTAATTCCATACTTATTCACAAGCAGGTCATACGATCGGCGAGCTACATTTAGTTTGTCCTGACGATTAATTGCCTGTCCACTCTCATCAATCGTACCTACCACCACTGCAGCTCCGTACTTATGAACCAGCGGGGTAACTTTCTCAAATTTCTCTTCACCATCTTCAAGGTTAATGGAGTTAATTATCGCCTTACCTTGTGAATAGCTTAATGCCAAGTCAATGACCTCTGGGTCAGTTGTGTCCACCATGAGAGGAACTTTAACCTTTTTACCGACAAGTTCAAGAAACTTTATCATGTCTTCTTTCTCTTCACGATCCGGATCCTGTACGCAAATATCGATAACATGTGCACCGTTCTTCACTTGAGCACGGGCAATTTCAGATGCTTCCTCGTACTTTCCTTCAACGATAAGCCGTTTGAATTTACGGGATCCAAGGACATTCGTACGCTCTCCGACCATATACGGACGGTTATCCTGCTCAATATAAACAGGGTCAATACCAGATAGAGCCGGCAAGTGAGATCCGTCAAGCTGACGCGGAGGGTACTGGCTCATGACATCACATAGAGCACGAATATGATCTGGTGTTGTACCACAGCATCCACCTGCAATGTTCAGCCACCCTTTTTCCGCAAAAGCACCCATTTTCTGTGCAAGAGACTCAGGGGATTCATGATAATGTCCATTCTCATCCGGCAACCCGGCATTCGGATAACAACTGATTGCAGCTGAAGACATGTCCGATAATGACCGAATATGATCTCTCATAAACTCTGGACCTGTTGCACAGTTCAAACCGATAGATATAGGTTCTATATGTTCTAATGATATGTAAAATGCTTCTATGTTCTGTCCAGCCAAAGTGGTTCCCATAGGTTCGATCGTTCCCGAAATCATGATCGGAAGCTTAACTCCCGTTTTTTCATAGGCTTGTCGTATACCGATCGTACCCGCTTTTACATTAAGTGTATCTTGGGATGTTTCGAGCAGTAGAGTATCAACGCCACCTTCAATTAAAGCTACAGCTTGTTCCTCATAACTATCAATTAACTCTTGAAACGTAACTCCACCGGTAACAGACAGCGTTTTCGTTGTCGGCCCCATCGCTCCTACGACATAACGAGGTTTCTCTGGTGTTGAGTATTTATCTACAGCAGCACGAGCTAGACGAGCCGCTTCCAGATTAATTTCACGAGCAAGTTCTGGTATATCGTATTCGGCAAGTACAACCAAGGTTGCGCCAAAAGTATTGGTTTCAATAAGATCTGCGCCTGCCGCTAAATATTGTTCATGAATGGATTGTATAATATCAGGGCGCTTTAGCACTAACATTTCATTGCAGCCGTCCAATTCGTCTCCACCAAAATCCTCTGCTGAGAGGTCCTCCTGCTGGATCATGGTACCCATAGCACCATCAAGAATTAATATTCGTTCTTTAAGTACTTCCTGTAAGCTAGGCTTGCTCAATGTATACCCCTCCCGGCAAAACGTTAAATCTTAGTGTAACAGAATCTATTTCAATAGAAAAGAACGAAATCTTAGGAAAGATGCGATGTTTCAGCATTATATGATAATTTTCTGGTGACAAATAAGAACAGCAACGATATAATACTTATTAATCCAAGTGGAGAAAGAGGGATAGAATATGGCAGAAATCGTTATTCGTAATACGAACGAACGGATCACCGGAGTCGATAATGTTCGGAATTTCCTGAACAACCAACAAGTTATTTATGAGCACTGGAACATCGAAAAGTTACCTGAAGAACTTCAGTCCAATTTCGCCCTGAACGATGAGGACAAAAAACGCATTCTCGATATTTATGATGAAGAAATCCGTGATCTGGCTTCCCGCCGTGGATATAAAATTTGGGATGTCATCACTCTATCTGAGTCAACTCCTAATCTAGAAGATCTTTTGAAGAAATTTGAAGAAGTTCACACTCATACAGAAGATGAAATCCGGGCGATTGTCGGCGGTAAAGGCATCTTCATTATTAAAGGTGCGGACGATTTAGGATACTTTAATGTTGAACTTGAACCTGGTGATGTAATCTCGGTACCTGAAAACACACCTCACTTCTTCACATTAATGGAGAATCGCCAAATTATTGCTGTACGTCTCTTTATCGAAGAGAATGGTTGGGTTGCTGAACCAGTAGCTGACCCTGGATTCCAATAAGCTTTTATATCTATATTCATTATGTAAAACAGCAGCCTGAGCTCTCGATGGGAGCCCTGGCTGCTGTTTTTAGATTAAGAGCGGTCAATCCATTGAGCCTTTGTCTAATCGAATAGAATAAACATTATCGTTCGATAGCCAAAACTCAATTGTTTGGTTTAAATTCTTGTCAACAAAGCCGATGATATCGGCCCCTTGTTCAACTCTTGTGTAAAAATTATTTCCATACGCACGAATGACTTTTTCTTTGGAATCCCCAACTTGAATTCCTTTTGAAGTTGCAAACGAACTATTCTCATAAACAATAATACGAATTATTTTATCATCGTTAAAGTTTGTTGCGATTTTTGTTCCGTACTCCCAAGTGTAGTATTCAAAAAGAGAATTATTTTTGTCTGCGGTTGGGGCAGGCTTCAAGCCATTGATGCTCTGATTCAGTGCCAAATTTCCGATTTTCTCTTGGACAAGTGGTGTTGTTTTTACGGTCAAATAATGAGCGTTACGAGGACCCAAATTTACATACACAGTGAATGCCAAATAGATTCCAACACCTATAAGTAAGATTAAAAGAGCATAAGAATAACTTTTCTTAATTTTCAAAATTGAAACACTCACTTTCTCAGATGCACCAGCTACCCAAAGATAAGACTGAATTATTCAGTCACTGTTAACTCTTTTAATGGCATGGAGTGCTGTCCTCGTGCAGTTACATGTGATGTAATTCGGTATGTCCCCGGTTCATTAAACGATTTTTCCAACTCATAGTTTCCGTCCTGAACATGTTGAATAGGAACCTTCACTTTCATGCCTCCTCCTTCGCGTACAATTTCAAACTCAACGTCACTCGCATCCTCAACTGGCTCCCCAGACTGAGTGACTTTCACTTGAATAAGCACTTTTTCTCCAACAGCCACCGTTTCAGCATTCAAACTCAGATCTACTATAATTGGATCAACCATGACTAGCTCATCATTTTGTTCTGCTTTACTATTGTTACAAGCAGCTAAGGCGATTGCCATTAGAATCATAACCGAAATCAGAGCGTACTTTTTCTTCATCAAGTTATACACCTACTTTTGAGTCGTATGTATTTTTCATTTCACTCTAATGCTGTCGATAATTTCTTCCATCATTATACAACTGTTTTAATGAACTAATATGCTCCTTTGCTTACAATTGTGTGACGTTTATCACAGAGAAATGTTATAAAAAAAACGATTCTCTCATCAAAGAGAGAATCGCTTTTAGTCCTTCAAAAATTATAAAGAGGATAAAATATCGTGAAGCTCGGTCAAACTCTGTATTTCAAAAGAAGGTACAATCTCTGGATCCTTAGGACGGTCCGTACGGTTAATCCAAACGGTTGTCAATCCAGCAGCGTTGCCGCCTTTTATGTCTGTAGTCAGTTTATCTCCAACCATTACAGCATTCTTCGGTTCAATTCCAAGCAACCCAAGCGCATGTGTAAAGATGGAAGGATCCGGTTTGCCTTTACCAAAGTTCCCCGAGATTACAATGTGATCAAAGTAAGGAGCCAGATCAGGAACCCCATCTAGCTTCTCTTGTTGAAGGTCGGGACTACCATTAGTAAGAAGCAGAAGCTTCACATTACCTTGTAGCTGTTTTAAAACATCAAAAGTCTCATCATAGACATAAGGACGTTTTCTGCGTTCTGCAGCGAATCGTTCTGCGAGTTCAGCAGCTAGCTCATCGTTGTCTACCCCGAGAGATTTCAAGCCTCTACGCCAGGATTCAGTTCTGTAAACAGGAGCGAGTTCCTCCAGACGACGGAATTCCGGTTGATCACCGGCGGAGAAATTTGCCCACAAGCCTTCATATGGATTAATGCCGATCATTTTGGTAAACGCAAAAGTGTCATAAGATTCATACAATGTTCTTGCTTCATTACGAACCGCAGTTAAGAGAGCACCAGCATCAATCCCAGTGCTCTTCGCAGCAACCTGACAAGTTGCTTCAAAAGCTTCCTCTACACTTCTTTCATCCCATAATAACGTATCATCCAAATCAAACATTACCGCAGTTACCGACATCTCTCTCCATCTCCCTCTACTCTCCGCTATTGAACAAACAATCCTTCTATTGGTGTTCTATTGGTGTTCTACTGGAATATTATTAACTTTCGCAAATTGCTCAAGTCTTTCCCCCATCGCTTTTGTATCATAACGATTAATTAGACGAGAGAACACCCAGTTTCCACCACGACCTTTAGTCTCGATGACTACAGAACCTTGCAAAACCTTGATTTTAGAAATTTCGGATGCAGTCAATTTACGCTCACGGTTAAACTTGAAGGTCGAAACTGTACTGCGTCCTACTTTTAAATACGGTTTCCGTAAGAAAATCATTAAAGCAAGTAACAAGTACAAGCTTACGCCGACCCAGTTCAACGTCTGACTACCAGCTCCAGCTTCAACAGTAGCGATACCAAGCAGTGCATATAAAGCTGCCAATGCCACTAGAACGATAGGCAACACATATTTACGACCTTTAAATACATCACCATCGTTGGTTACTGTCGAGGTAGTACCCACCATTGCTTGCCCTTGCTTCTTACGTTGCTTGTTTAGTTGAGACATATTCTTGCTGACTTTTCTTTCCCAAGATCGAGACATGAGTCTCCTCCTCTTCTCTATTGGTCATATATTGAAAATATTTCACAAGCAGACAGTCGGTGATAGATTAATGTTTAAGACCAGCACGATCCTTCTCTTCATCAACCCATTCGATTGTATCCAACTGCTGACGGAAGTTTTTCCGGAAATTATTAAGATAGATTTGACGAAGCTCAGAACGCTCTTTCTGTTCCTCCTCTGTCAACCCTTCATTTTTGTTTTTTCTAGCTAGAACGTTAATACGTTCTACCAAAGCATCGATATCCATTCTTTCGCCTCCAATAAATAATTCAGTTTTAACTTTGACATGTGAAAAAGAGCTTGTCAAGGAATCTTCTCCTTATCAAGCTCGTACATGCGCGCTCTTCTATTATTGTATCATTTTTCTCATAGATTATAAATTCGGGTTCAAAAAAATGTGCGGTTACCAAAGAGGTAAGGAAAGTACATCTCCTGCTTGAATTTCGGGTCCTTTCAGTCCATTCGCCTCACTAATAGAGCTTATGTATGCCCTTGTGTCCATCTTTTCTGGTTTGTATGTTGCTGCGATACTCCAGAGTGAGTCACCTGGTTGTACAATTACATTCTTCTCAGCTATAGGCTTCTCCAATCCGCCAGCAAAAACTGAGAATGCCCCCGTCCAGCCAGAAACAAAAATTAAAATTACGAGCATCATCTTACCAACTCGTGTCTTCATCCATTCCACTGTACGTTCCCATAGCGTGTTCTCTTTATGTCCTTCTTCTTGAAACTGCCCCTCGTAAATACTGCGATATGTAGTGTATCTCATCATTTATCATCATCTCCCAAACAAGTGTTCTCTTATGAATTCAATATAACACGAACACTTGTTTGTTTCAATAGTTTTACGAACGGTTGTTCTTAATATTTTTTTATTTTAGAACTTATGTTTGTACGAACGGTAGTTCTATGATATAATTTTCCCAAACGTTACTAAATGGGGTTGATACGGAATGTCGAAGATATCCAGCCGCCAGCAGGCGATTTTGGAATTTATCCGCAACGAAGTTCGGAGTAAGGGCTATCCGCCTTCCGTACGAGAAATCGGTGAAGCTGTTGGACTAGCTTCCAGTTCAACAGTACATGGTCATCTTGACCGTTTAGAGAAGAAAGGCTTAATCCGACGTGACCCTACGAAACCGAGAGCCATTGAGCTACTTGGTCAAGAAGAATCGGAGACTAGCAATTACTTTACACACACCATCTCCAGAGTACCTGTCGTTGGTAAGGTAACTGCCGGTGTTCCAATTACAGCAACAGAGAACATCGAAGACTACTTCCCATTGCCTCAGCATTTTGTTGGAGACAATAAAGTATTCATGTTAACCGTAGTAGGCGACAGTATGGTTGAAGCTGGCATACATAATGGTGATTATGTCATTGTCCGCCAACAACAAACTGCCGACAACGGAGACATCGTTGTTGCTATGACTGAAGAAGATGAAGCTACTGTGAAAACTTTTTATAAAGAGAAAGACCATATTCGTCTTCAACCAGAGAACCCGATTTACGAGCCACTTCGCTTAAATCACGTCACCATTCTTGGTAAAGTTGTTGGTGTTTTTAGAGATATTCACTAAGTTCGATGATTATCTTTGCAAGGAATTGAAAAGGCTGCTGTCTTGTCTTAGTACAAGCAGCAGCCTTTTTGTGTGTTTCCTTACATAAGGAGCAACTTTCCTTTAACTCCCGCGTCTATAAAGGTAATTACTTTTTTAAAGTTAACAGTCGTAATTGGATTAGGGCTACATGAAAGGAGTTTGCTTTAAATGAAGAACATTACAAGTATATTTATGTGCGCTATATTAAGTATCATTTTGTTTGGCTGCTCGTTTGAGCAAAAAGAAGTCTCAAATTCGGATAGTCCAGTAATGAATTATGAATTATTGGAGCTAAGTGATGTTTATAATAACCTTGAAGATTTAGCCAATGATTCTTCACTCGTTGTAGAAGTCAAACTCACAGCGAAAACGGAAGAAGTCTCGTATGGAGGGGCTGATTTTATTTTGACGAATGCAACAATCATGGATGTTATTAATGGAGACACTAAGTATATGGATCAAGAAATCAAACTTTTTGAAGTAAAATACTATCATACAGACCCATCCTCAACGGGGGATCATTTTATATTATTCTTAGATAAATATGAGGGTCCCGTATATAAAGAGGAAGCATTTGTAATCACAGGGGTCTACCAAGGCAAATATACCATTGATCAAAACAATAATGTTCATTATAAAGCTTCAGATTACAACGGGATTGTCACATTCCAATCAAAAATCACACCAACAACCGTTGATTTATTTAAAGAACAGATTAAGAGCATAAGGAAATAAATAAACTCAATACGAACTATGTAATATTACCCAGACGAACTTTGATCTTGTCAATCCGTATTGCGCACTCTTCATCATGATCTCACTGAAATTAGAATAATTGCCTTATTGTATTCAGTTGAAGTTTGATGGGTAAGTAATATTTACAGACACATATAATTCTGTAGTAAATATTTCCTACTTTTGATAAACTGTATATAGTGCTTATGACATGGAGGGGAGATTATGCTGAAAGAAATAAAAACAGCAATACAGAAAAAACAGATCGTGACGATACGCCTTAATAATGGAGACATAATGCAAGGCATACCTGATGCATGTACAGACCGTGTAACGATGCGTAGTGTGTATGGTCCTGTCTGGGTGCCGTTGGATGAAATAAAACATGTTAGCCGATTGATCAAATTTGAACGTAAAAAAGACCCTGTCAGAATATAACTGACAGGGTCTTCACGTCTTCTCGCTTTCCTTCTGTCGCTTGTGCAATACACACCGACTTATTGCTTGATAAATATAAGTCCCACACAAACTTCGGAGCAATATGGAGGCAAAGTCCTCAAAGTAACTCCTCTTCTCACAGTGCCCCCAAAAAGAAAAACCCTCAACGCTTAGAGCGTCAAGGGTTTCATCTATTAGTACAAAGTCATGTATTGATCGCGTTCCCACTGATGAACTTGGGTGCGGTACATATCCCATTCAATTTCTTTCAATTCGTAGAAGTGTGCGAGTGCATGGTCTCCCAGAGCTTCGCAGATCACTTCACTACGGATCAACTCGTTAAGAGCTTCCTTCAAGTCAGCTGGCAAACTTGGAATACCTTCTTCGATCCGCTCCTCTTCCGACATCACATAGATGTTACGGTCAATTGGCGCAGGCAAAGGAAGTTTACGCTTGATGCCGTCAAGTCCCGCTTTAAGCATAACAGCCAAAGCAAGGTAAGGGTTAGCTGATGGATCCGGGTTACGTAGCTCTACACGAGTACTAAGACCGCGGGAAGCCGGAATACGGATCATCGGGCTACGGTTACTCGCAGACCAAGCGACATAACAAGGAGCTTCGTAACCTGGTACAAGACGCTTGTAGGAGTTAACTGTCGGATTAGTGATTGCCGCAAAAGCACGAGCATGTTTCAGCTCACCAGCCATGAAGTAACGAGCTGTTTCACTAAGTCCTAACTCATCGCTTTCATCCACAAACATGTTCTCCTTACCATTAAAGAGGGACATGTTGCAGTGCATACCGGAACCAGCTACACCAAAGAGTGGTTTAGGCATAAATGTTGCAATCAGACCATGCTGACGAGCAATCGTTTTGACAACAAGCTTAAACGTTTGAATCTGATCAGCTGCTTTAACAGCATTCGCATATTTGAAATCAATCTCGTGTTGTCCTGGAGCTACTTCATGGTGGGAAGCTTCAATTTCAAATCCCATCTCTTCCAGTGTAAGCACGATATCACGGCGGCAGTTCTCACCAAGATCTGTAGGAGCAAGGTCAAAGTATCCACCTTGGTCATTAAGTTCCATCGTAGGGTTGCCTTTCTCATCGGTTTTGAACAAGAAGAATTCCGGTTCTGGACCAACGTTCATGGAAGTGAAACCCATTTCTTCTGCTTCTTTCAGACTTCTTTTTAAAATGTAACGAGGATCACCCTCAAATGGTCTTCCGTCCGGCATATAGATATCACAGATCAGACGAGCAACACGATCTTCAGAAACCCAAGGGAAAATGACCCATGTATCAAGGTCCGGATAAAGGTACATATCCGATTCTTCGATTCGCACATAACCTTCGATAGAAGAGCCATCAAACATCATTTTGTTATCCAGAGCCTTAGGAAGCTGGCTAACCGGAATTTCAACGTTCTTAATTGTTCCTAGCAAATCCGTGAACTGCAAACGGATAAACCTAACGTTCTCTTCTTTAGCAATACGCAGAATATCATCTTTCGAATAACTCACTCTATCCTCTCCCTTACAACATCTGTTTATTTATTAAAAAAGCGGGACAACTCTCCTTGAATTAAAGACACTTGCCCCGGTCTTTTAGCGGTAATCAATTCCTGTCTGAGCAGGCGACGGAGCTGTGATTCCGACATTTCTCTACGTTTATTCTCTGTATCAGGTGTTATTACTGTTGCTTCTTCTGATTCTTTTGTCACCGGGTTCATTACCTGTTTAATCCCCGCTATGTTTACACCCTTCTCAATCAATGCCTTAATCTCTAGAAGTCGTTCAACATCATTGAAGGAAAACAAGCGTTGGTTGCCTGACGTCCGGGCAGGTACAATCAAACTGTGCTGCTCGTAGTAACGAATTTGTCTTGCAGACAAATCGGTGAGCTTCATGACAATCCCAATCGGAAACAAAGCCATATTTCTCCGAATCTCATCACCCATTACTCATCAACCTTCCAAGTGATCTTTTCTGTACTATTGTAATATTTACTGCTATGACATGTCAATCACATGTTAGGAAATCTCACAACAAATTTCGATCCTTCATCGTTTGAAGGGCCATAAGCACTCCATATTTAACATGAGAATAAGTCAAACCGCCCTGCATATAGCCAATATAAGGCTCTCGAATAGGCGCATCGGCCGACAACTCCAGGCTACCACCCTGAATAAATGTTCCGGCAGCCATAATAACAGGATGCTCGTATCCAGGCATGTCCCACGGTTCAGGTACAACATGACTATCCACTGCTGCTGCTCGCTGAATCCCTTGAACAAAAGCGATCAAATGCTCTGGACCAGAAAAGGATACCGCTTGGATTAAATCCGTTCTCTTCTCATCCCAGGCTGGCTTCGTAACGAATCCTACCTCTTCAAAAATTGCCGCAGCATAGATACTTCCTTTCACAGCTTGTCCTACCGTGTTCGGCGCGAGGAACAAACCTTGATATATTCCGCGTGTAGTTCCAAGCATCGCGCCCACTTCACGTCCAATTCCAGGAGCAGTCAGTCGATAAGCTGCTTGATCTACATACTTCTGCTTACCACAAATATACCCACCGGTTTCTGCAATACCGCCGCCAGGATTTTTAATCAAAGAGCCTGCCATTAAATCTACACCAACTTCTGTCGGTTCACGCTCTTCCGTAAATTCTCCATAACAATTGTCAACGAAGACGATAACGTCAGATTTCATGGATTTAACCTTCTCAACCATGATACCGATCTCTTCAACGGTGAAAGATGAACGCCAATCATAACCACGTGAACGTTGAATACCGATAACCTTCGTTGCTGAAGTGATTGCCTCACTTACACCCTTCCAATCAATCCCTCCGTCTTCAAGCAAATCAACTTCCCGATATCCTATACCAAAATCCTTCAGTGATCCCGTTCCATCACCTGATTCACCAATCACCTTATGAAGGGTATCGTATGGACGTCCTGTTATGTACAACAATTCGTCCCCAGGGCGCAACACACCAAACAAAGCTGTAGATATGGTGTGTGTCCCTGAAGCAAAATGAGGACGTACCAGGGCCGATTCGGCCCCGAATACGTCAGCATATACCTCATCAATCACTTCTCTTCCCCGGTCATTGTATGCATAACCCGTAGAGCCTGCAAAGTGGAAATCACTCACTTTATTCCGCTGGAATGCTTCGATCACTTTCCATTGGTTTCGATCAACAATACGATCAATTTCTTGAATCTGATCAACAATCTTACGTTCTGCTTTAATACTTAACTCTTCGATGTCTTGCGAAAATCTTGCCATAACGAACCGCTCTCTCCTCTTGTCTTTTGTATATATTTATTTTATTAAAAATAATTATTGTTCTATATATTCTTTGACCATATAGCCCATTTTTTCATAATCAGCTTTATTAATACGGACTGCATAAATGATATCGTTATCTTCGAACGTCTGCTCGACAACATCTCCGATTCGATAAAGGATTGCACTTACGTCACCGCGATCAGCTGCAATCCGGAACTTAACAATACCACCTGAAAGATGTTTCTGAATCGCATGGCGCACAGCATCCAGATCCTGCTCATCATAAGCACTAATCTTCAGGTATCCTTCTCCGGATGGCAGCATTTCCAGCTGCTTAGGATCACACGCGTCTTTCTTGTTGAAGAGAACCAATTGCGGTTTATCCGCAGCTCCCAAGTCCTCCAAAATTGACTCTACAACCTTCATCTGCTCTTCCCTCATATCTGAGGAAGCATCCACAACATGCAGAATCAAATCAGCTTCATTCGCTTCCTCCAGCGTCGCACGGAACGCTGCTACAAGATCATGCGGCAGGTTTTGAATAAATCCAACTGTGTCAGTCAGAACTACTTCTTTTCCACTCGGAAGCTCTAGTACACGTGATGTAGGGTCCAGGGTTGCAAACAATTGATTCTCAATATATACATCGGCTGCAGTCAATCGATTGAGCAAAGTAGATTTTCCCGCATTTGTATACCCAACCAATGCAACTTGGACTGCACCCGTTTTTTTACGCCGTTCACGGTGTAACACACGGTGTCTCGTAATCTCATCCAACTGTCGCTTCAGATCGCTGATTCGACCTCTAATATGTCTGCGGTCCGTTTCCAGCTTGCTTTCCCCCGGTCCTCTCGTACCGATACCACCCCCAAGACGCGAGAGATTCTTACCGTGACCAGACAAACGAGGCAGCAAATAGCTGTGCTGTGCCAGTTCAACTTGTATGATACCTTCCCTCGTCTTAGCTCGCTGTGCAAAAATATCCAAGATCAACTGGGTTCTGTCGATGATCTTCACATCCAGCGCTTCTTCAAGGTTTCGAACTTGCGCTCCCGATAATTCCTGATCAAATATCGCAGTATTGGCTCCCAGACCATCGATAGCCATACGCAGTTCTTCCACTTTTCCTTTACCAACAAACCATTTCGTATCCGGTGTTTCTCGATTCTGAGAGATGACCTCAAGCACCTGCACACCCGCAGTTTCAGCAAGCTGAACAAGCTCCTGGAGTGAATGCTCCGAATTAATTCCTGACCTTTTTACTTGCTCGGTTACAAGACTC
Organism: Paenibacillus sp. GCM10028914; assembly: GCF_042666275.1. NCBI lineage: Bacteria > Bacillati > Bacillota > Bacilli > Caryophanales > Paenibacillaceae > Paenibacillus > Paenibacillus sp. GCM10028914. The sequence goes on along the minus strand of NZ_JBHTFO010000015.1, from coordinate 105,134 downwards.
ACGAGAATAGCTTTATCCGGCAGATTCGTCTTCGTCTCATGTATTTCATTTGCCATAATCATTGCTCCTTTAATAAAGTTGTCTCTTTGGACAACTTAACGTTCTTTCATTCTTGTTCTACGTAACTACTTTTGATGGCAGTTTAAAATCTTCGGGACGCAGTGTCATCAGTTCCAGTTTGCTAGGATTTCCGGCGACATAATGGTTCAAAAGTCTGACCGCCTGGTTCCGAATGGATTTCTCAATTACATTTCGTACATAACGGGCATTACTAAATGCGTGAATGTGGCTATCTTTTTCAGCCTGAAGATGTTCCTTTAATTTGATCATAGACTGCGGCATTAGAATATAATCTCTCTCCTTGGCCATCAGTTCAGATATTTGTATCAATTGATCCATGTTGTAATCCGGAAAGTCCATTTGGATCGGAAAACGAGAATGTAACCCCGGGTTACTGCACATAAAGAAATCAATTTCATCAGAATACCCTGCCAAAATAAGAACAAATTGATTCTTATGATCTTCCATCGCCTTTACCAGCGTATCAATTGCTTCCTTACCAAAGTCTTTTTCCCCGCCACGCGCTAAGCTATACGCCTCATCAATGAACAGGATACCGCCTATAGCTTTCTTAACCAAATCTCTGGTTTTCTGAGCAGTGTGACCTATATATTCACCTACAAGGTCCGCACGCTCTACTTCAACTAAATGACCCTTGCTGAGCACACCCATTTTTTGAAATAATTTCGCAACAATACGCGCAACCGTGGTTTTGCCTGTACCCGGATTGCCTTTGAAAATCATATGAAATACTTGCCCACCGCTTAATAACCCGGCCTCTGAACGCATCTGAGCTACTTGTAGTAATGCATAGATTTCATAAACCAGCTCTTTAATTTGATCAAGCCCAACCAATTGGTCGAGCTCTTTCTGAATTTCCTGGAATAGAACATGTTGCGTCAATGGACTCGGCGATGGGGCCGGTTCGCGTTCGGGAACCGCAGAGCTGACCAGAGGAGGTTCAGCACTACGGAGCACAACATTGATCTGTCTGGATGGCCGTCCTTCTGACCGACTTCCCGCGGCCGTTACACGTCCGTTCATAGCTCCTCACCTCATTATCCATAGGGCTGACTATCTACTCCAATATATTCTATTTACAAACGGGTTATTAGAAGTTTCATCACTTCAAGCCAAGCTCGATTAATATTTTGTCTGCAGTCCATTTCGTATAAGCTAGAATCTCACGACTCTTATGTTTAACCATCGGAAGCACAGTTGACGTAGTGATAGACAGTTCTGGATTTTCATACTCAAGTGTCTTCGCCACCTCTAGCGATCTCGTACCATGATAATCATGGGTCACAATAATTGCTGTAGACCACCCATGCTCTCTCATAATCCGCTGGCTGAACAACAGATTTTCATAGGTGCTTGTCGCTTCATTTTCAAGGAAGATGTTCTCTTCCGGTACTCCAGCGTCAACTAGGTAATTCCGCATTCCTTCAGCTTCGGTATACTTTAATCCTGGCGCATCCAGACCACCCGTTACGATGATGGATTGATATAGTCCATCTTCATACAGTTTCAGTCCATGCTCTAGCCGCTCTCTAAGCCCAGGACTAGGCTCATCCCCCCACATCGAAGCACCTAGAATAATTCCCACATCCGCTTTATCCGTCACGGTACTTTCTGCTCTATTGATCTGATAATAAACATAAGCCGACCACAAGATCCCGAGCAGAACGATAGCTAACAGTCCGAATAAACTCCTTCTAATCCACACGTGGCTTTTAAAAGAATGTCGGCTTTTTACGCCAGAGTACATTTGATGACGCATTATTGTTTCCTCCTGAACTCTCCGTTATGAAACAATCGATCTCGATCCTCAAGAGACATCATAAAGTATGGAAATTCATGTGCGTCAATGGCCCTGAGTAAATTGCGGGCTGTAACCTTAGCTTGCCGATAGTCATCACGGGTGATATCGCTCCGCTGAAGCGCATCCTCTAATTCATCTTCATCCAGCAAGAATACCTCACCATTCTTGTTCACGACAACATCGAGATACAAATCATCAAACCATGGAACACCTTGATCCGTAACTCCCTGCTTCTTGCATATGTCTATGTACCACTGAACGATATGCCTTTTGTCATCGAACATAGCCGTCACAATAAAGTGACTATCCTTTGGATAATACTGTAACCAGGAATATCCCTTATCCGCAATGCGGTATGTATGCTGCCCGTAAGTTTTCCACAGCGGCTCTTTCAGGCCGTATATCGTATATAAGGTAAGATATCCTGTAAACCGTTCACATTCCACATAGCGGGAAGTGAAGTGCCGGCGGGTAATGCGGCGCCAATTCGCCCGGTCTCCGAATTTACGTTTCATGGAACTTTTCCTCCCCATATCGTAACCTCAGCTTACCACATTTAAGTTTCACACTCAAAAAAAAGAAGCCTCCGCATTTACGCGGAGGCTCCGTTATTAAACGGTGTAATAAACAAAACTACTCGTCAACTGAATTCTCTTGAGTTGTTGCCGGATCAACGGGTTCTTCATCATTCGGGGGCGTAGTACCCGGGACAGTCGTTCCATCTCCTGGACTTTCCGAACCACCGTCGGTACCGCCACCCGGATTCCCTGTGTCACTTCCGTTATCAGGACTGCCACTTCCCTGTCCGTTACCTTGATTTCCACCTTGGCCGTTACCGCTGCCTTGACCTGGAATGGTACCTTCACCACTTCCCTGGCCATTACCATTCCCTTGATCTTGACCGCCGTTACCTTGACCATTACCTTGGCCGGTTCCTTCACCGTTACCTGGCTCTTGACCCGGATTTTCGGTACCTTCACCAGGCACGTCTATAGGTGGAACAGGCTCATTATTGTCATCTGGTGTCTCTTCAGGCTCCTCCTCAGGAGGTGCGGCGCCAGTTATAACAATCTCAACTGTATTAGATGGTTCTGACTCCAAATCCTGAACAGGATCATAGGCCGCAACATAATAACTATACGTTAAACCTTCCATAGCAGTCATATCATCAAATGATGTAGCCGGCGTATCCTGAATACGTGTGTATTCAGCTTCTGAAGTCTCTTTCCGGTACACGCGATACTGAATTCCTTCTCCGTCTACTGCACTCCAGCTAAGGTTTACTTTATTGGTCTGTGCATCATAGGAACCAATCAAGTTCCTAACCGCTTCAAGCTCCTGCGGTTCTTCCTCCTCCGGAGGTGGAGCCGGAGCTTCGGTAGTAGGGAACGATTTCGCTTCATACCCCTGCACAGCTTTCTCCATAACCTTACCCCATAAAGCTGCGGCCATCGGACTACTTTGACGCAACATTCGCTCTGCGCTCGGCTCATCGTAGCCAAGCCATACAGCAGCGGTGAGTTCAGGCGTATATCCAGCAAACCACACATCACGAACTCCACTTACGCCACTAAGACCACTTTGAGTTGTACCGGTTTTACCTGCAACCGGACGACTGATTTTTGCGTTTCTGCCCGTACCGTCTTGAACAACTCGCTCCATCATTTTTGTCATCTCAGACGCCGTTTCAGCTGTCATGACACGTTCTTTGTTGTTTCCTTTATTCTCATGAATGACTTTGCCCTTACTATCCTTTATTTGCTTGATAGCGTAAGCTTCATTCAATTCACCGCCATTTGCAAAGGCACTGAATGCTTGTGCCATTTCAAACGTATTCGTACCGGTACTCATACCCCCTAGAGCAAGACTCAGGTTCTTGTCTTCCTCTCCTGCTTGAATGCCCAGCTTCTGGACAAATTCGAGTCCTTTACTTATACCGATTTTATTTAGCAACCATACAGCTGGAATGTTCTCGGAATTCTGAATAGCATCTTGCATACTAACGGTATCAGAATATCCATGTAAGTTATTCGGACAATAACTACCGAAACATTGCTTCTGGTTACTCAGTCTAGAATCCTTATTGTACTCTCCAGTCTCAAGAGCTGGTGCATATACAGCAATTGGCTTAAGCGCCGACCCCGGCTGACGACGGCTATCCGTCGCACGGTTAAATCCACCGCGCTGGTAGTCACGACCACCAGCCATCGCTACGATTCCACCGGTATGCTGATTCATAATAACCATAGACCCTTGAATGATCGCATCGCCTACGCCTTTTTCAAAATTGTCCGGATTATTAAACTCGGCTTCGAGTGCTTGTTGAGCGCCTGCGTCCATCGTTGTGTAGATCTGATAGCCACCGATGTTTAGATCATCCTCTGTAAGGCCCCACTTCTCTTCAGCTTCCTCCATCACATAATCGATAAAGGCAGTGTATTTCTGCTGTTTGACTGGTGGTTCATAAGCATAGTCCACTTTCTTCGCTTCTTCCGCTTCCTTCGCCGTGATGTAACCTTGTTGTTCCATCAGCGTTAACACGACAGCACGACGCTCTTTGCTTAGTTCTGGATTCTTCAGTGGATTGTATTTGGAAGGTCCTTTCGGCATGGCAGCTAAAGTTGCAATCTCCCACAATTCCAAATCATTCAGATCACTCTTACCAAAATAACGTTCAGAGGCTGCCTTTATTCCGTAATAAGGGCCCCCGAAGTTAATCCGGTTCAAGTACATTTCAATAATATCTTCTTTCGTATGATTCCGCTCTAGCGCCAGAGCAATGGATACCTCTGTTGCCTTACGGAAAAACGTTTTGTCCCGCGTTAAGAAAATATTTTTGGCAAGTTGCTGTGTAATTGTACTTCCACCTTCAACCATAGAACGGGCCATAATATCTTTGACAGCTGCGCGTCCAATAGACCAAATATCTACGCCACTATGCTCCCAAAAACGCTTATCCTCGGTTGCGACAAAAGCATCGACTAATAGTTTAGGAATATCTTCATATTCCACAGGATCACTCTTCTGAATCGAAAGCTCGCCCATCAGCGTCCCGCTTCGATCATATACTTTGGATGTTCCATAAGCTGTAAGCTTGTCCTGGTTTTCCTCCAACAGTTTTTCACCGCTGACCATGATGAACAAATAACCAGCCAATGCACAAAATATAGCGATAACCGCTGTGAAGAATAACGCCCAACCTATACGTTTTCCTCTTCCTTTTTTCTTCTTTTTTGATTTTGGAGATGTCTTAGGGGTCTCTTTGTTTTTATTCACCCTGGACATTTGATTTCGATCTCTACCAGACATAGTTCCCCTCCTGACTCCCTTAATGATTTACATGTTGCACGGTGGAATGAAAAGAACAACCTTCTCAGGTTGCTCCTCTGCAGTCCTATACAACTAAACGAATTATACACAAAAAAGTTTCAATTAAATCATCCCTGCTAAAAATAACCACTTTATTGCTCGTTGTTGTCCTGCATCAGGGAAACATTGCGCTGCGGCATGAACGTAGAGATGGCATGCTTATATACCATTTGTTGACGTCCGTCACTATCGATCACGATCGTAAAATTATCGAATGCTTTGATCGTTCCACGAATTTGAAAGCCGTTTGTCAGGTATACCGTGGCCGGAATGTTCTCTTTACGCAGCTGGTTCAAGAACGTATCTTGGATGTTTATGGACTTGTTCATTCGCCGTACCCCCAATGATTCAATTAGATTGTTTTGAAGTATATTCAATATTTGAGAGAAGCTTTCCTGCTATTATACCATGGATTTTTTCGTAATTAGCAGAAAAATTTTCAGAGTCGGTGACGTCTACCCACTCAATGTCTTTCATATGACGGAACCAGGAAAGCTGACGCTTAGCAAAACGACGCGTGTCTCGCTTTAGCAGTTCTACTGCTTCCTCATAGCTGTACTCGCCTTGAAGATACGACACGATCTCTTTATAACCTAGACCCTGCATCGATACGAGGCCTGGAGCAAACCCCTTATCCATAAGCTTGGCGACTTCATCAACAAGTCCCTGATGCAGCATCAAATCGATACGCTCTTCAATACGGTTATATAGCATTTGCCTGTCCATTGTCAAACCGACCAAGCAAAGATGGTAGGGAGACTCCTTCTTTTGAGAGGCTAATTGGGCTGATAAAGGCGTACCCGTCAAATGAAATATTTCTAAGGCACGCACGACCCGGCGCAGATCATTCGGGTGCAATCGAGCGGCACTTTGGGGATCAACCTCTTCCAGCTTATGGTGCAGGGCCTCAGCGCCATGAATCTCTGCGTATCTAAATTGTTCTTGCCTGAACTCTTCATCTGCGCCAGTTTCACTAAACTGAAAACCATAACATACGGATTCGATATAGAGTCCTGTTCCCCCTACGATAAACGGCAAGCGGCCTCGGTTTGTAATATCGCTGATCAACTGAGTACTCTGTTCCTGAAACTCGGCTACAGAATATGGATGATCTGGTTCATGTATATCAATTAAATGATGGGGAATTCCTTCCATTTCATCTCTTGATATTTTGGCTGTACCAATATCCATTCCTCGATAAACCTGCATAGAATCACCAGAAATGATCTCACAGTTAAATGATTTCGCAAGTTCAATACTCATTTTTGTTTTCCCCACAGCTGTCGGACCAATCAGCACAAGAAGATTCGGTTTAGTTTGTTCTGTCAATGGATATCACTCCGTACGTAATTTTCGATTGGCTCCGTTCGGGAACGGTAAAACCTAGTCGTGAGAATTCCTTACTTCCTCTTTTTTCCTTAAGCACAACCGTTTTGCGGGCAACCCGTACCGCTTCCCTAATACTTTGTTCATCCAGCGCTTCACCGTTAGCATAGTGCCTTAAGGGGTTGATGGAGGCAGATTCAGTTACCGGTTCTCGGAACATCGGGTCAAAGTAAACAATATCGACGCTATTGTCAGGTAAAGACTTCAAGTAATCCAAGTGGTGCCCATGCACAACATTAATTCTCCGCATCGCATCATCACTAGCTTTCAAATTACTTTGGTAGGACCTCAGTCCTTCCTTAAGAAACACATAGAGTGGGAATGAACATTCCAGTGCTGTTACACTCCCGCTCTCGCCACCCTTTATGGAGAAGACAAGAGAATCTGCACCTAATCCAGCTGTACAGTCAAGAACCGAGTCTCCCTCTTGCATTTTTGTCGCCTCAAGCATCGGGTCTGGATCCCCTCGTAAAACCCGTTTTAAGCGGACATATCCCATACTGGGATGAAACTCTAAGACAGCTCGATTAGGACCTCCTAATCGTACATGACCGTCCAATACAACCAGAACATCCTCATCTCCGGTTTTTAAAGCAAGCCGTCTTAGCGATTGGCCGCCGCGAGTAACGTACCTGCAGCCCACTTCCTCCGCTAAAGACTTGGCCCTTTCAACGAGAGCAGGCGCCTCTGCCTCTCCAGTAGTAATAATCATAATTTCCTCCTTGCTGCTTTACATAACACGTTTGAACATTTTCTCAAGATCATAGCTGGAGAAAGAAACAACGATTGGACGACCGTGTGGACAGGTATATGGCTGCCGGCAGGCAGCTAGACGCTCAATTAATGTTCCTGCTTCCTGCTCCGTAAGCTTTTGATTGGCTTTAATCGATGCTTTACACGAGCATAATATAGAAGATGTTTCCCGCAGCTTCGCCAGATCGATGTTTCGTTCACTAAGCACCCATTCCGCCATCTCTTCTATGAGCTCTTTCTCCTCGCCTTTCGGAAACCAGAACGGATGGGATCGCACCAAGAAGGTCTGACCTCCGAAATGCTCTAAATATACACCCACCTGCTCGAACCAATGCAATCGTTCTTTTACCTTTTCCGACTCGGAAGGAGTGAATTCCAAAGTAATGGGGATCAGCAGTTCTTGCGAAGCATCAGCTGGTTTCCCAAACTTTTCATAATAATATTCATAGTTAATCCGTTCATGTGCAGCATGCTGATCGATCAAGTATAGACCGGTGTCATTTTGCGCAATCAGATATGTGCCATGATGCTGTCCGATGATGGACAGTTCTGGAAATGGTGGAATCTCTGGAGCCGTTCCTCCTGCTCTCTGAATCCATTCTTGAGTCATGCCAGGTTTATTATTTATCGCTTTCTTCTCATAACGAGAATCTGGCCGATAATCCGTTGTTGCTCCTGACTCACGCATCTGAAATGAGCCAGGTTTAGGTGAAACACCGCTCACTCCACTATATCCTTTTGACTCCGAATTATTGGAAAACTCCGCAAGTCCAGAAGATCTTTGGATTAGATTGTTAGAACCTATACCTTCAAATTGAGCCGCTGAATTCAAAATATTCCCTTCAGGATTTCTCTGGACAGACGTATTCTCCGGACTGGCTTCGGAACTGCGTTTAGAGAAGTGGAACTGTTCCTGAATAAATGCATTACCTTCTTTACCAATGTTTTGCTTCACTGGTCGAGGAATAAGCACATCCTGCATTAAAACTTTTCGTATTTCTTCTTCAGCGAACGCCATTAGCTCCGGCTCTTTACTGAAACGGACTTCGAGCTTCGATGGATGAACGTTCACATCTACGAGTGATGGATGCATATTCAACTGCAACACAATCAGCGGAAAACGATTGATCGGAAGGAGCGTGTGATATCCCCGCAAAATAGCTTGATTTAAACCGTAGTTCCGGATGTAACGACCATTAATTATAAACGACATAGCATTCCTATTTGCTCGCGTAATGTCTGGTCGACTAATGTAACCTGATAAGGTGTAATCCATATTCTCAGCTTGTATCGGCATCATAGCTTTCGCAGCTTGAGTACCGTAGATTGCTGCAATAACTTGAAGGAGATCTCCATTGCCAAGAGTCTGAAGCAGTGCATTTCCGTTATGACGAACGGTAAATGCTATTTCCGGATGAGATAACGCTAGGCGATACATATAATCCGAAATATGTCCTAGCTCCGTCTGAATAGTCTTCATATACTTCAGCCTTGCCGGAGTGTTATAGAACAATTCCTTCACCAAGAAATCTGTTCCTTTGGGTGCAGCAGTATCCTCATTGACCTTCAAATTCCCGCCTTCGATCTCGAGCACTCTTCCCCTGCCGTCCTCGGAGTTTGAGGTAACCAGTCTGACCTTGGATACAGCGGCTATCGAGGGGAGCGCCTCTCCCCGGAAGCCAAGACTCGTTATATGAAACAGGTCTCGTCCCTGCGAGATTTTACTTGTTGCATGACGATAAAAGGCTGTCTCACAATCCTCTGGATCAATACCAGCTCCATTGTCAGTCACCCGTATACTTAACAGGCCTCCCTCTTCTACAGCAACATCTATTTTGGTGCTCCCCGCATCAATCGCATTTTCCACCAGCTCTTTTACGACGGAGGCAGGTCGCTCCACCACTTCACCGGCTGCGATTTGGTTGGCGATATGCTCGTCCAATATGTGTATTTTAGCCATGTTACCTACCTCCGTTAATCAATTGCAAACTTTGATTACACATTACAAATGATTTGCCTTTATTCTTAGTTCATTTAAGAACTGCATAGCTTGTAGTGGGGTCATATTCATAACATCCACTGATTTTACCGCCTCGATAATCCCCATCACTTCAGGATTCACCTTAGAAGATGCAGCTGAACTGCTCTCCGAGTTCGATGAAGATGACTTCACCGTCTGGGACTCTTCATCTCCGAATATAGACAACTGAACAACAGCACTACCGGTTTGGAAGGAGACATCATCATTTTGTTCCGAACGAACGTCCCCAGAATGAATGTGATTATTTGGGCCGATATATGCTGCTTTATTTTCTTGAGTGACTGACTCTTCAACAGAGCGTACGCTAGAGGATGCTGAAGAAGTATGACTCTCCCCTGTCACCGCAACCAGCGAAGCTTGCTCCAGTCCTTGAAGCAGTCCGTACGCCCGCTCTGTAATACTGCTAGGAAGTCCTGCTAAGCGAGCACAGTAAATACCGTAACTGCTATCTGCAGCCCCTGGAATGAGCTTTCTAAGGAAGTGAACCTTGTCGCCACTCTCCTGAACCGCCATCGAGTAATTCTTCAAACCTGTCAGGCTGTCTTGGAGATGAGCAAGTTCATGAAAGTGGGTCGAGACAAGTGCCTTGCAACCAATATGATCATGTACATATTCAATAACTGCCTGAGCAATGGCCATACCTTCACTTGTTGAAGTACCTCGTCCAAGTTCATCAATGATAATCAAGCTTCGAGGAGTTGCTTTTTCCGTCATGACTTGAATATCTGCCATCTCTACCATAAAAGTACTCTGACCGCCAATCAAATCATCTGCAGCACCAATTCGAGTAAAAATACGGTCAACTAATGGCAGCACTGCAAGGTCAGCTGGAACAAAACAACCAATCTGCGCCATAATAGACACCAGTGCCACTTGACGCATGTATGTGCTCTTCCCCGCCATATTAGGGCCGGTGATTAGTAAAATAGATGATCCTTCTTTTTTAAGCTCCGTTCCGTTAGCAATAAAGGAACTATCCTTCATTACGGCCTCCACTACGGGGTGGCGACCGCCCTCAACGACCAGATCATATCCTTCACTAAGCTCAGGTCTCACAAAACGGTGCTCTGCACTAACAGCTGCAAGCGACTGATAGACATCAATCTCCGCGATCTTCTCAGCAAGCTGCTGAAGTCTAGCAATCTGCGTGTTGAGCTTGTCCCGTAGCTCGATAAACAGAGTATATTCAAGATCCACCATCTTTTCCTGCGCTTCCAGAATAAGTCCTTCCTTCTCTTTCAGTTCAGGAGTTACATATCTTTCGGCGTTGGCCAGCGTCTGTTTACGCTCATATCTGCCTTCAGGGAGTGCAGCAATATTGGATTTCGTTATTTCGATATAATAGCCAAACACCTTGTTATAGCCAATCTTCAAAGACTTGATTCCAGTAACATTCCGCTCTCTAGCTTCTAACTCGGCGATCCAACGCTTACCGTTCGTGCTCGCTTCTCTTAATTCATCAAGCCGTTCATGATAACCTGGCTTGATGATACCTCCATCTCTAACCGACACAGGTGGTTCATCTACAATGGACTCTTCGATAAGCTCGCATAAGTCATCACATACGTCTGTAGCCTCAGCCAACTTCTGGAGTGTTACAGATCCTGACTCAGCACACAAGCTCTTGAGAGCTGGTATTTGACGCAGCGATAACTTCAAAGCGTTCAAATCTCTTCCATTTGCGCTGCCGAAAGCAATCCGTCCGACCAATCGTTCCAGATCATATATCTCCTTCAGAGCCATCCGTAAGTCTTCACGGAGTATGTACTGGTTATATAGATGGTCTACTGCGTCAAGACGCTCTTCAATACGGCTACGCTGCAAGAGCGGTTTATCAATTCGGCGTCTCAACAAACGAGCGCCCATTGATGTTTCTGTACGGTCAAGCAGCCAGAGAAGTGATCCTTTCTTGGACCGCTCTCTGACCGTTTCCACCAATTCCAGGTTACGCCGAGTAAATGGATCGAGCACCATGTACTGTCCAGGTTCATAGGAAGAAATCTGTGTGAGTTGTCCCAAGGAACGTTTTTGCGTCTCACTCAGATATGCAATCAACATGGATACACATGCTCTTCTTTCATCATCTAATCTCGCCCAAGCAGGTTCCCCGAACTGAGTACGAACCAGATTATCATCTCGCCGTTCCCAAGATGTGTACACAACTGGGCGACTTGACACTAGCGCCTGTGAAGAAACGATCTCTAGCAAGTTATCGTCCCCTATAATCTCAGAAGGCTCATAAATGCCAATTTCATCACGCAGCCACTCTTCTGAAGAGGGCACGGATGTTACATAGAGTTCTCCTGTAGATAAATCGCATGCTGCTAATGCTGTAAGACCGCCATAAGCTGTTATACAGACCATATAGTTATTAGACTTGTCGTTGACTACTTTACCATCCATGATCGTCCCTGGCGTGACTACACGGACGATCTCGCGCCTTACCATACCTTTAGTAGCAGAAGCATCCTCCATTTGCTCACAAATGGCTACTTTGTACCCTTTTTCAATCAGCCGCTGAATATAGCCTTCAGCCGAATGATACGGTACGCCGCACATCGGAATTTTCTCTGAGCCACCACCTTCTCGGCCCGTTAGCGTAATTTCAAGTTCTTTGGACGCCAGTACAGCATCCTCGAAAAACATCTCGTAAAAATCTCCTAAACGGAAAAAAAGAAACGCATCCTGCGCTTGTTCCTTAACACTTAAATATTGTTCAATCATAGGCGTATATTTTGCCATGAGTTACCTCCATGCCGTTTCTAGCTTGACCTCTATTATAACAGAAAAAGTTAGAAGGTCACGGCACGGCCGGAATATTCCAAAGCGACCTTATATCACGGCTTTCATCCCAAGTACATCCATCCCTGATATGCTCAAATATCTGATCAATCACCTTACTGTATGCAGCGTAATTAGGTAGGAGCGTGAAATCCTGATGCAGCTTTATAGCGACTTCCCTTAACACCGCTGGCCTTCCTTCATAATAAGCCTTATGATACCTCTCACGGTTCAGTGGCCTAGCTCGAAGGATGTCATGATGGAGAATGATCAGATGAGCCATATAAAGTGTAGCCTTGGTAATTAAAGGTGATACCAAAAAGCTTGGGAGCGTGCGATATTCAAACCCTCCGTATGGTTGACGTCTAAAATCTCCAAGAAATCCGTATCTTGGCCTGCGCCCTCGCCCCTTTGGATCTTCAAGGATTGCCAATGGGAGTGCCAAGTAATTGTCCAGACACTGTATTACTGACAAAGTGAGAGGAACACCACTGAAATGAATATGCCCCCCTAGCGGATATCCAGGAGCAGGAAGTCCCCCGGCCTTCCATAGAAGCGAATGATCTGTTATAAGTCTAGAGGCTTCATATAGAGTCTGGCGCATGGCTCTCAATAATCCATCCGGATCAGGGTATGGTGGCGGCCGAAGCTCACCTAGAGGATAACTCACTTCATCGCCATCACGAACGGCATCGCTACCAGCTGTACCATTTCGCTCTAAGTATAAAGAAGCGGGAACTACACGTCCGTCCTTACTTACAAGAATAAACTCTGGATCCATTCCCATCAGAATAACCGATTGTTCCATCTTGAATTGCTGCAAATCGTTTTGTTGCTGTTCAGCTCGAATTGCTTCATGCGACCCTTTTTTATCGATAATAATCTCTTCTACAGCGTAACGCCGACCTGGAAGAGCCGCGATTTCAACCTCTCCAGAATCTATGCCCAGCGTGTACAATGCGCGAATAGCCGCCTTCTCCATCCGTTTACGGAGACCGTCTTCAACTCCATCCTGAACCAAGCCGATCTTGCCGCCTCCTCGCATAGACTGCATCACTGCTGCTGAACTCAGTCCCCTAACCTTTACTCGGTATCTAGCTGTATATCGTCCCGTATCATCGATTTGCTTGCGAAGAATACGACTTGGTATACCCGATCGCTTTAATCTGGCATTCATTGTTTCTAGCGTGAACATTTCTTTGGAATACAAACCGGTTAGATCATCAAGTACCCTTGCCAACTTCAAGCCCTCCCGAGTCCTCTATATATACCTAAAGAATTATAAAAAAAGAGGGCGTTTGCCCTCTGCAAAGCCGCCCCCACTGCATATGCTATACTAAGTTGCCGGCGGGGAGGTCTGGCTTACAGTTCATCCTCCAGATCCTCGAACTCAAGATCCGCGTAATCCCCATCTTCCCCACCGATGAAATCAAATTCTTTGTCCTCATAATCACCGTGATTATGTCCGCACACCTTAACCATCACCTTCGTCTCAGCAATCAGCTCTACAGAGTACTCCCGCTCAACACGCAGAATTACACTTTTTCCGTTAGAGGAAACGCTAGCTTCCACACAGCTTGGTTCCTGCGTCGCTTCCGCGGATACTTCTACCGTAGATGCCCGGTGCTTGGGATCCAGATAAGATAGAGGCACGCGTTCTACATAAGATACCGTCTCTTTCGCCACATCGGTCTGAGAATTTTTGTCATAGGAATACCAGATGTTAGCATCGTAAGTACCAATAACTTCAATTCCGTCTCCGGCGGCAACCGCCTCATACTGATGATTTATAATCCAGGCCCCCAAAATACTGGTTGGATTATTGGGCGGAGTCACGGTATGTGTTACGGTAGAGAACTTACGACCTTTGCCGCAGACTGCCTTCGTAATGATCTCTCTACATTGGTGTTTACTACTCAATGACATCTTCGAACCTCCTCCATACGATCATTCCATACATGTGTATGCAGGAGATGGGCGAATGTTGATGAAGTGGTCCAAATAAATTCATATGATGCTAAAAATAGCAGAAAAAGATTACAAAAGTTAGAAATTGTTTCGTAACCTATACTCTATCTTTCATCCGATCAGGGTTGGTTCTGCTTGTTGGAGCTTTGTTTTTCTTGGATATATTCAAAAAATACTCTAGCTCACGACATAGCTGTAATATTGCAGAACGTATTTCAAATTCTTCCCGCGTATGGGGTAAATCCATCTCTCTGAAAATAAGCTGAAGCTCATTCAGCAGTTTCTCAGTCTTCCCCGTATATTCTTCCGTAACAACGTCCTCGCTTAACTGATCGAATAAATTGGCCGCTAGCTCTCCGTGCGTTAGCCGCTCATAGACCTGAGAGATCAAATGCATCATCGCCTGAATGTTCTCCATCTGCTCTTTTCGCATATAAAAATATACATTCCAAGCCACATCTGGCTGCAGCATCTGATTCTCCAAGAAACGATTACTTTCCTGAACACCTCGCTCTACTGCCTGATTCGCTTCAATCAACTCTTTACCGTCCCATACATGGTCTGGTTCACGCAGCGTACGTGAAATATGTTTGAAAATAACCGAGAACAGCCCGTCCACTTCACGACGAATCTCCATTAGACGGCCTTCACCCTTAGGCATGTACGCCAAATTAACTAGAACAGCCGAGCCAAGCCCGATCACGAGCAATTCCATTTGGGTTATGAAAATATCCATACTAATCTCTTCCGCTCCAAATACGCGAAAAACAACGACCGAGCTTGTAACAATCCCCTCTTTAAAGTTTGCCTTCGATATAATAGGAAATCCAAGGAGGATGTATAGCGCAAGCACCCAGTAATGAAAACCGAGGAAATGAAACAGGACGAACGCTAACAGCAGCCCAAGTATGGATGCAAACAGACGTGCAGATACGGAGCGTAAACTACGTTTTCGCGTCACATCCACGCCCAGAATCGCCAGCAACCCCGCCGAAGTTGCACCCGGAATATTTAATGCATCGGTAACGAGGATGGCAAGCATCGTCGCTACCGCCGTTTTAATAATTCGAAAACCCATGAGCAACCCTCTCTTATGATCAACATGTACTCATGGTATCCGATTTGATCTGCATGAACAACTCGATTCCTCACTATGGCTTGTATTCAACTACTCTGCAAAGTTATCGATGCTTAAGTAATCTTTTCTCTATATACACAACCATCTGGTACATTGCCGTTGCGACAACCGCAATGATCAACAAACTCGACAATACGAGTGTAAAGTTAAACACCTGGAAACCGTACATGATCAAATATCCCAAACCAGATTTTGCCACAAGAAATTCTCCGACAATTACACCAACCCAGGCCATCCCAACGTTTACCTTTAATGTTGACACAATGGCCGGAAAAGATGCGGGCAGAATAACACGTTTAAATACCTGTGACTTAGAGCCGCCAAATGTCCGAACGACTTTGATCAAGTTAGAATCCACCTCAGAAAAGCTATTGTATACCACTAGTGTCGTCACAATAACGGTAATAGAAAGTGTTGTCACAACTATCGCCGTAAAGCCAGCTCCAAACATTACGATAAATATCGGACCTAGTGCTACCTTCGGCATACTATTAAACACGACCATATAGGGATCTAACACTCTATTCAGGAAAGGCGACCACCATATCAATACAGCGAGCAGTGTTCCTAACAAAGTACCAAGGAGAAATCCGACAGCAGTCTCCCCTACCGTCACTCCTAAATGCTCCCATAGATCTCCTGAAACCATATCCCCCCATATGTTCGCAAAGATCTTGGTTGGATAACTGAATAAAAGTACATCGATCCATTTTGATCGTCCCGCCAGCTCCCAAAGCGCAAAGAAAAGGAGTAAGAGAGCTGTCTGAACCATAATGACATGATTCCTGACTTTACGTTTATGTTTCATATGACGAGCATGTATCTGCTCAAGCCAGCTGGGATCAGAAGAATCCGGGCCGGCCTGAACTTGTTCCGGATCGTTCATATCGCTTCACTCCTTACCGTCTAGAGATTCCATCTCGCTCCATATTTCGTGGAACAGCTCGTTAAACCCCGGTTCTTTACGGGCATAGAACGGCTGGGTATTCCGAATATGCTCAGGGACGATGAATGTCCGATGGATTCTGCCCGGGTTCCGCTTGAGCAGTACAACCTTGTCACTCATAGCTATCGCTTCTGATAAATCGTGCGTCACAAGTATGGCGGTCTTGTTCCGCTCACGCAGTGTCTCCACAATTAGATCCTCAAGCTGAAGTTTCGTCTGATAATCCAGCGCTGAAAAGGGTTCATCGAGCAGTAATAGTCCGGGATCCGTCGCTAAGGTTCGAACAAGTGCTACACGTTGCCTCATCCCCCCAGACAGTTGCTGCGGATACAATCTACTGCTTGCTCCGAGTCCCATTTCCTTCAAGAGCTCTGCCGTAGATATGCGGCTTTGTTCTGTCAGCCTCCCCGTCAACTCCAATCCAATCAGTGTATTGTCCATGATCGTCCGCCATGGAAAGAGGAAATCCTGCTGGAGCATATACCCCACTTCAGGAGACGGTCCATTTACCGAATGACCGTTCACCTTAGCTTCGCCTAGGGAAGGTTGCAGCAAGCCTGCAATGATCGATAAAATCGTAGTCTTGCCGCACCCGCTAGGTCCAACGAGGCTGACGAATTCGCCTGGAAGTACCTTTAATTGAATCCCTTCAACAGAAAGAAGGGCTTCCCGGTCAGTCACATACACATGAGCAATGTTACGAAGTTCAACTACCGGTACCATGACGCTCCCTCCTTTCGTTTGTGAGATTGATTTCAATCATTATTTACCTGTCTGCTTCGCTTTCTCAGCAAAACTGTTGTCCACAATCTTGTCTGTGGAAACTCGTTCTTTCAGTTCGCCAGCCTGTTCCATGACATCCAGCAGGTTATTCCACTCTTGCTCATCAAGAATTGGATCTGTCGCGTAAGTCCCTTGTTCTTTATAACGTTTCACCGAAGAAATAACGATGTCCCGCTCTGTATCTTTGAAGTATGGAATAATTACATCTGCAATCTCTTCGGGGCTATGTGAATCCACCCATTGTTGTGCTTTATAGAGAGCATTCGTGAACTTTTGTACTGTGTCTTTATTTTTATTGATATAACTCTGTTTGGTCATAAATACGGTATATGGCAGATGACCACTCTCTACGCCGAATGAAGCCACGACCTTGCCTTTGCCCTCTTTTTCGAATATCGAAGCCTGTGGTTCAAACAGCTGTACATATTGCCCTGTACCCGATGCAAAAGCAGATGCTATATTCGCAAACTCGATATTTTGTATCAGCTCGAGATCAGTTCGTGGATTGATTCCATTCTTATTCAGTGTAAATTCGCCTGCCATCTGCGGCATTCCGCCTTTTCGCTGCCCGAGAAAAATGCTCCCCTTCAGCATATCCCAGTTAAAATCACTATCGAGATCCCGAGCTACAAGGAAGGTACCGTCTGTTTGAGTCAATTGACCAAAGTTGATAACCGGATCATCTGCCCCCTGCTGATAAACATAAATCGATGTTTCCGAGCCGACTAATGCTACATCAATCGCATCCGAGAGCAGTGCCGTCATCGTTTTATCCCCGCCGAAGGTAGTTTGGAGCTCTATATCCAATCCTTCCTCCTTGAAGAATCCCTTCTCAATCGCCACATACTCAGGTGCGTAAAAAATTGAACGCGTAACCTCGCCAACCTTAACCTTTGTGCCTGAACCACCGTTCCCACCGCAGCCAACAAGTGCCACTCCGCATACAAGCAGAATGGATAAAGCCAGGCCGAACCATTTTTTGTGCATTTCAGAAACCTCCATTCCCTTAACCATGCGTTTCCTTCCAGCTTATGCACAACGCCCGGAAATGGTTAAATATCCATACAGGCTTCAGCGGATCAGATTCAGAAGGCATAGGAATGGCTGTCCACCTACTAATAGGTCAGTACAACAAAAAAAACAGCCGCCCCATCAATAGGAGCAGCTGCCTCTTGCTTTACTAACTTATAAGTTTTATAGCTTATAAATCTCTTTATATTTAGCTTCAAGATAATCTGCCAAGTAATCCGGATTCAATTCTTCACCAGTTACACGGAGTATAATCTCAGCCGGTGTTTCACTCTTACCGTACTTGTGGATTTTGTCAGTCAGCCATTCTTTGATTGGGAGCAGATTCCCCTCTTCAATCAAATTATCCAAGTTAGGTATCTCTTTACGCATCATGTGCATAAACTGAGCTGCATACATATTCCCAAGTGAATAAGATGCGAAGTATCCAAAGTCCCCGCCAGACCAGTGTACGTCTTGCAGCACACCTAATCCATCATTCGGAGGCATAATACCTAGGTATTCTTTATATTTTCGATTCCACACTTCAGGAAGATCCTTCACGGATAGACCTTCATTAAACAACATCTTCTCTATCTCGTAGCGAATAATGATATGGAGGTTATACGTCAATTCATCCGCTTCAATCCGAATAAGGGAATTCTCAACCTTATTGATTGCACGGTAAAACGCTTCGGCATCCACGGAGCTAAATTGATCAGGAAAATGCTGCTGCAAATCACGGAAGTAACGGTTCCAGAAAGGACGGCTGCGGCCGATCATATTTTCCCAAAGGCGGGACTGTGATTCATGAATCCCCATGGAAGCGCCATATGCAAGCCCTGTACCTTCCAGCTCTTTGTCGATATTTTGCTCATACAGCGCATGGCCGCCCTCGTGCAAACAACTGAATAGAGAACTTGTCACATCATCTTGAATATAATTCGTAGTTATCCGCACATCTCCGATACTTAAGCCGATACAGAATGGATGAACGCTCTCGTCCATACGACCTGCCTCAAAATCATAGCCCATCTGTTCCAAGAGAAACGTACCGAACTTTTCCTGCTGTTCATTAGTGAACAGTTGATCTAAGAACTCGGTTTCCGGCTTATTCGGCGAATCCAGAATAGATTTTACGAGTGGAACGAGACGAGCACGCAAGCGATCAAATACTTCATCAAGCTTTTGTACGGTCAAATCCGGTTCATACATATCAAGGAGTGTATCATATCGAGTCTCTTTTACACCCCAGTAATCAATAAATTCTTGCTTGAACGCAACAATTTTGGATAGATACGGTTCAAAACCAGCAAAGTCACTATTCTCTTTCGCTTCTTCCCACTTGGACTCAGAATGAGCTGCAAGCACCGTATATTCCTTGAACTTTTGCTCCGGAATCAGTTTACTACGGTTATATTCCTTCCGACATTCCTCAACCATACGGCGTTTTCTATCATCAAGCTGCTCTATAATTTCCGACTGTGCAAAAAAGTCCAGCAATTCACCCATCTCTTGTGACGTTTGAAGTTTAAATGCCTCCGTAGAAAGCATACCAATCGTTTCAGAACGAGCTTCTACTCCTTTACGGGGTGCTCCTGTTCGCAGATCCCAATGTAATAAACCAACTGCCTCGGAGTAACTGATTATTTTGCTCATCAATTGTTGGAGTTGTTCCCAGCGCTCTTTGAATTGTGCATCCATTAATGGGCCACCTGCTTTCGTGTATGTATTTTGTGCTTACTATTGATGATACTTTTTAGAAGGTTTATAATCAACTTTTAAGTAGACAATATCAAAATACATATTAAAGGAGTGTCAAAATAAGCCATGATCATCGAACTGACCGCAGATGCGGAAAGGAAGCTGAAGGAGAAGATCGGCGGATCGCCAAGCAGAGTCAGGCTTGTATATGACACTGAGGGATGCGGTTGCGCTGTAAATGGGATACCGGGACTTCAAATTATCGATGAACTGGATCATGACGATATTGATCTATCATCCGGGGGTTCAGTCTCATTCGTTATAAACCAAAGGCAAGCAGTTTTTTTCGAGGATTCTTTGAAATTAGATGTCCATCCAGGTCTTAGCTCTTTCCGTTTGGATAGCAGCAATCAAACCTACGGAACGAACATCCAGCTGGTAGATACCAGACAATTATAATCATACGATTCATGATACTCATATACTTGGGAGGAACTATCTAATGTCACATGTTAGCGAAATTATGGAACATAACCGCACTTTTGTTGAGGAAAAAGAGTATGAAGCTTACCGCACAAGTAAATTCCCTGATAAAAAAACGATCGTCATTACATGCATGGACACGCGTCTTGTAGAATTGCTGCCGAAAGCGATGAATTTCAAGAATGGCGATGTTAAGCTTATTAAGAATGCCGGTGGGATCATCTCCCAACCTTTTGGATCCGTTATGCGGAGTGTACTTGTTGCACTGTATGAACTCAATGCAGATGAAGTTATTGTCGTAGGGCACCACGAATGCGGCATGGCTTCCTTGAATGCGGATCACATGATCAAAGAAATGATTGATCGAGGCGTTTCCGAGCAGGTAATGTCAACACTTGAAAACTCCGGTATCAAGCTAACCAAATGGCTGCGTGGTTTCGATAATGTGACGGCTGCGGTTGAGCACACTGTAAGTGTCATTAAGAATCACCCTCTACTACCTCCAAATATTCCTGTTCACGGGATGGTCATTGACCCGACAACAGGGGCGCTGGATCTCGTTGTTGAAGGCTACGATAAATAGAAACAAATATTCATAAATTGTTCATATATAAAGCACAAGCTGATCATCAGCTTGTGCTTTTTTGGTTGATGCAAATCGTTCAGGTTGTCAAACCATACAGTTTCAGTGTACACTTTGAACAAACGGACCGAAACCGGTATGAATTATCGACTCGGGGTTCCGCGATTTTGTTTCAAAGGGAGTTATGTACATGAACACGTTGTCATACGGCCTGCTGGGTCTGCTCGCACGAAGAGAATCATCTGGTTATGAACTTATGCTCCGTATTCAACCATTTTGGCAAGCGAAGCATAGTCAGATTTATCCACTGCTAGCTCGGATGGAAGAGAAGCAGCTTCTCAGCTCACGCTGGGTTCAACAAAGTGATAAGCCTGACAAAAAGATTTATGTTATTACTGAATCAGGTTTGCAGAAGCTGCGCGATTGGATGTATCTTCCCATTGCTCCTGCTGTGACAAAGGACGAGCTATCTCTCCGTACATTTTGTATTTGGTTAACTGACATCGGGATTGCGCTCGACATCTATGAAGAACGACGAGTGATTTATTTGGATAAGATCCAGTATTATGAAGGGATTTTGAAAGGTATTTCAAAAGATAATACGCAATTCGCCAGTAAGGAATTCAGTAACTACATCCTCGCTTCTAAGGGTCTCATGATGGCCGAAACCGAACTAAAATGGTGTGATTGGGTTCTGGAGCTTCTGAAGCAGCACCAAATGCAGGAAAAAAACAACAAGTGATCATGAGCAAAACTTTTTGAAACTTTATCGCATGCCTGTCCGTATTATTCATTATGACTCAAATATCTAATTTTACTGGGAGGTTCAACAGAACACGATGAAAAAAGTACTTGCAATTTTCTTAGCACTCACCATGTTTTTGGTTGTAGTTGCCCCTGATTCTGTAGATGCTAGAAGAGGCGGCGGTGGATTCAGTTCCGGAAAGAAAACTTACAATAGTACCCCTAAAAAGACAGACAATGTTCAGAATTCAACGAATAAATCCAATACAACTGGTACAGCTGGTACAACAGGTGCAGCTAAAAAGCCTGGATTCTTCAGTGGTGGTAGCTTGATGAAAGGTCTGATGATCGGTGGTATCGCTGGTATGCTGTTCGGTGGAATGTTCGATGGAATGGGTATGCTAGGTAACATTATGGGTCTTCTGATTAACTTGCTTGCCGTTTGGGTTCTCATCATGGTTGTTATGGCTGTTGTTCGCTCCGTTAAAAATCGCCGTCGTCAAAACGAACGCCGGGACGATCGGTACTAATCTATGATTCTAAGTATGGATGAAATCATCAATGCGGTCTGCCTTCACCAGGCTGAACGCAAGGGTGTTAAGCCTACGGATGTTACCGTAGAACTGAGTTGGGACGAAGATACAGGCTTTACGGCTGAGGTTTGGGTTAACAGTCGCAGCCAATATTTGATCGAATCGAATCTGATCGAAGCCATCCTCCGCTACCTCTATTCCGAATATAATATTCGGACATATAGCGAACGAGTAAAACTTGATCTAGAAGATGAGATTATTGCAATTGTAGAACAATAAACGGTATGAAATAGTAGAAGCCGCTTTCGCATAATGAAAGCGGCTTTTTTATATTTGATCATAAACACTTTAACGTTCAATGCTTCCTCTTCTCGCTCATTACTTTTTCAATATCAATCCATTGACCGTTCATCACTACAGCAGGAATAGATGTAACACCTAAGGTTAGAATTTTAGCCTCAAGAGCGGAATTTGAACAAGGATCCTTCAAGTTATATACAGTAACTTCACATTTGGCACATGATAATTCTCTGACTTTATTTATAACCTCACTGCTTAAACTACTATCATCCACAAACACTTCAATGATTGCAGCCATCTTCATACCTACCCTTCAGAGCATTTTTGTAAAACTGGACACTGGTTCGGGGGAAGTGGAAGATCTGATGCTGGAAGTTTCATTACCGATTCTAATATAGCTTTTAATTTGGACAATTGGTTAATTTTCGCATCAATTTCTTGAACCTTTGTAAGTGTTAGCTGATACATTTCTTGAGTAGAAATACAATCATCATTCTTATATCGTGCTAAAAGCTCACGCACCTCAACAAGGGAGAATCCGAGTTCCTGTGCGCTTTTAATAAACTGGATATTAGACACCGTCTCTTGTGTAAACATCCGATAACCCGATTCATTTCGTGGTGGTATGCTAATGAGTCCTCGTCTTTCATAATATCGTACGGTTTCTATATTAACATTCGAAGCTTTAGCTACTTGGCCTATCGTTAAACCCTCCATCTCCCACCTCCTCTTTCCTATTTTAAACCCTATACCTAAGTACAGAGTCAATATATAAATATATTCGTATATAACATTTGTCACAAAAAGTTCACTTATGAAAGAAAAATAATTTTGCTATGCTTGAAACCACCTAAAGAGAGAGGAAGATTGATTTTGCCGAGTAATAAAAGAGAAGGTATTTATTTTGGTCTGATGATGGTATTTTGTATGGCGTCTATCATGTGGTTCTACAACTTGTACATGGAGGGGCTATTAGGCACAATATCCGCTAAGGGTGCAGTACTTCAGTTTATAATCACTTTCATTGTTGCTTTTGTAGTGGAGTCTTTAATCGGGCCTTTGATGCTAGGAGTGGCATCTAAGCTTCCTATTGATAAGTCTAAAAAGGCTTACGTTATCATTGCAAATTCGACCTTTATGGTAATTGGTATGGTTCTATGTATGTCTATGTTTGGTTTGATTATGACTGTATTAAATCACGGTATTGAAGGGTCCCTACTCCAACATTATTTGCTATTGATCAGTCGTAATTTTGTAGTTGCATTTCCACTTCAACTGTTAATCGCAGGCCCCCTCGTCAGATGGGCATTTGTTAAGTTTATTAAAGAAAAAAACAGCCCTAATTATGCATAAGATTCGTTATAAGCTTAGCTCATCAAAGGAGCTGTCCTAAAAGTAAGGTTCAGTTTCTTTGAGTTTTAATAGTAAAGGTTCAGCACAGAGTAGCGGAGTGGACGAATTGATTTCGGACAAGCGTTAGCGATCGCCTTTGCTTCCACATTTCATCCTTGCTCATAACCATTCCAAGAAATGTGGGAGCAACAGCGATGGTAGGAACAATTCGTACACGTAGCGTCTTCGAACAGCATGAAGGACCCTTAACGATTTCGATTTCGATGAACCAGATGTTTATTTCACTAATTTACGCAGTACATTAAAAAATATATAATTCATACTTTTAGTCTGGTATGCAGTTTGATTAAAGCTCCCTACGATATATACATCCATATCGGGGAAGTAAAGCATGGAGGAACCACTCGCACCGAGATGTCCCCACCCGATATATTTCCGAGTAAAGGGAAGAAAGCGCAACCGCATCAAGCCATACCCATAATCCAATCCTATCCACATTTTGTTCCATTGCTGCATGATATCCAATGTTTCTTTTTGAATGATCTGATTGTTAACGAGGGCTTTCATGAAGATCAACAAATCTTCTAGTGTACTTACAGTTTGACCCCCCGCATAAAAGCTGCTAAAACTGCGATATTGATCTACGTTTATTTTCAAATCATCTATATATAAGTTCGCAATGGGATCATTGTTTTGTATTGCAGAAATAGAATATTGGGATAAGAATGAATGATTCATATTCAGAGGAGTAAAGATGTAGTCATGAAGAACTTCATGATATGGTTTAGAAGTAATGGATTCGATTATGAGTCCTAAGAGGTTATAACCCGTGTCTGTATAATGAATTCTTTTCCCTGGAGAAAAACAGGGTTTCAAGTGTTCTTTGGTCCACTGTATGGTTTCTTGCGGGGTCCAGTAACGAGACGGATTTTCAAGAATCTCTTCCATAAATGTTCTTCCATGCTTAGGCTTATCCTCAAAGTAATCGGCTATCCCCGATGTATTGTTTAACAAATGTTTGATCTGAATGTCGTATGTATAATCTTTTCCTTTAAATAGGTGGAGATCTTTAAGAATATCTTCGGGTAAGTAATTAGCGATCGGATCATCAAATTTAACCAGACCTTCTTCTACTAAAGTGGCAATAATTACTGAAGTAAAAGTCTTGCCGATGCTAGCCGTATGAAAAGGTTGGATAGGATTTGCAGGGAATCCATCTGTTTCCCCTGCAGCGATAGGCCAGTGGATCCCTAACTTATCTGAATGTACCAACAGATAAACATTATGTAGCTTAGGATCAGAAGCCACACTTCTATTCAGCTTCAATTCAATCTCTTTTCTTACTTCCTTTTTCTCCATACAGGTCCCTCACTTTTATCCAAATAGAAGACCACAAACCTTCACTTCACCCTAATGTATGCTTTTAATTTTTGTTGATGCAGACACAGTATCTTTTCAAACGAAGCCAAAGAACTCTTAAATATTATGATCTTCTTCAACATAGGCATCTCTCTTTTGTCTCTCTAATATAGTTTAGTGTAAGGGAGGGATGCATGTGGCAGCTATTACTGGCCAAGACCAATGGGCAATTTTTCTAGCGGCAGTCTGTGGGCAGACCTATGATCAATATTCGAGCGCGGATGGTTCTTTCGTCGTCCCCATTAATTATCGAGTTCACTATACCATTGAAGCAAAATCCATTAATAACGAATGGGAACGCTTTGGGTTTATCTTAGAATCCGACCAGAACATTATTATTGCGTTTAGAGGAACCAGCTCTCGAACAGACTGGGTATCTGACATGATCGCCTCGCAGAAGAAGTTCCCTTATATTCTAGAAGACACCCTTACCCATCGAGGCTTCACGGATATCTATTCTTCGGCACGTTTAGGGATTGTAGCAGCCCTCTCGAGAATGTCACCTGACAAGTCATTAATCGTTACAGGTCACAGTCTTGGCGCCGCGCTCGCGACATTATGTGCGATCGACATGGCAGTAAATACACCTTATACCTCACCTAATCTGTATACCTATGGGTCTCCTCGTGTCGGTGATCCAGATTTCACGAAAGCTTTCAAACAATATGTGCAGAACAGCTACCGTTATGCAAATATACTTGACATCGTAACCCACGCCCCTCCACCTATCTACAAGCTTCCTAAGCGCATGAAAAAATA
This sequence comes from Paenibacillus sp. GCM10028914, assembly GCF_042666275.1. Classification (NCBI taxonomy): domain Bacteria; kingdom Bacillati; phylum Bacillota; class Bacilli; order Caryophanales; family Paenibacillaceae; genus Paenibacillus; species Paenibacillus sp. GCM10028914. Next base: position 79,201 of record NZ_JBHTFO010000015.1, on the reverse strand, counting down.
CTACTACCAGCATGTCCAATCCTTATCTACACTGTCTTTCAACAATGGATCCATCAGTGCTAATCATATAATTAGTAGCTATTTCAAGGATATTTCCAAACGTGAGCCTAAGTTTGCTGAGTCGCTATGCACAACTAACCCGGGCTTCTGTCCGGTTGTAATACCGAAATCCAAGGGATAACGTAAACAACGATTTCGAATATCATTTAATAAAAACTAAGCATTGCTGATTTCTAACGAACGATTATAATATGATTAAAACCCACTCGTAGAATAAGTAAGAGAGGAGACGGACAGTGCTACCAAATGAAGTACAAAATTATGATTTTGCCTTTACGCAAGCTTCGATTGGTATGGCTCTTATCTCATTAGATGGTCTCCTTCTAAAGGCGAATTCAGCATTATGTAAACTCCTGGGGTATACTCTGGACGATTTAAATACTCTTTCTCCTAACCCCCCTGCAGTTCACGAGCTTATCCATAACCTGATTCAAAATGGAAAACCTCTTCAATCTAAGCTACTTGATCAAGCTCTATTAGAGCCATCTTACGACCATCCTGCTGGATATCGGTTATCACTGGGAATCACCATTTCAGTTATTCGAGATCAACAGGATGAGCCTTTATATTATTTTGCACAATTCGAAAATAAGAGCTTGATAAGACAGATGGAGAACCATGTTCAACATACGAAGATCAATCTCCATGAAAATGAGGACGCCTTCCAGCAAATGTTAGACGGTTTACCATTAGCCGTGCTTATTACCGACCATGGAATCATTCAATATACGAATCCTGCTGGATTAAGACTCATTCATGCAGACAATATGGATATGATCATTGGAATGTCCACAAACAATATCGTGGATGCTTCCAATCATGATCGGATCTCTGAGCGAAGAAAGAAATATTATACCCATAATTCGGCAGGGGCGATATGTTACCTGATCCGTTGCTTAAATGGAGAGCAAAAATATGTAGAGGGGTATTCATTCTCTATTACCTATAACGGAAATAGGGCAATTCTTGGCGTTTTCAAAGATTTATCTGAGCAAATGGTAGAAGATGAAAGACTCATGCAGTCTGAAAGATTGTCTACAGCAGGACAATTGGCTGCTGGCATCGCTCATGAAATACGGAATCCGCTAACAGCCATTAACGGGTTTATGAAGCTCCTTCGTTCTTCGGAGCACAAAAACGAACAATATTTCTCTATTATTGAATCGGAATTGAAACGTATTGAGTTCATCGTCAACGAACTTCTTATTTTATCTAAACCTCAAACTGTAAATATAAACAAACCTTTAAACTTTTCTTCTATCATCGAACAAGTGATTACATTGATGAGCGGACAAGCCGCTATGAAGAATATTGAAATCCTGCCTACCTTCCCTGAACAGTCCATCTGGATTCTAGGAGAGCCCAATCAGTTGAAGCAGGTATTTATTAATTTGTTTAAAAATGCGATTGAAGCCATGGATCATGGCGGTATCATTCATATTCAGATATGCTCCAGTGATAACAAAGCCCGAATTCATGTTCAGGACGAAGGCTGTGGCATGACTGAGGAGCAAATTCAGAGACTTGGTAGACCGTTCTTCACGACAAAAGAAAGCGGAACCGGGCTCGGATTTATGATTACGCAAAATATTATACATAACCATGGAGGCGTTATCTCGATTGTGAGCGAACTAGAACATGGCACAACTTTCACTGTTACAATACCCACAATTATGGAGCCAGAAGAAGCGATAATATAATTAAGTATTCCTAAAACCCAGCCTATTCTCAACTCTGTCTCTTCTTCCCTCCGCATGAGTCACGCATATTGTGGAATAGAAACAGTATCTTTCTCTACTACAGTATCACTTATTACATTTAATATTTTCGTCACCGCTTGAGAGGCTGAATCCTGCTGTCTGCACTCCCCAGCCTTCTTTCTCATATCCTGCAACAACTCTGGATACTCAACCATTTCATTTAGCTGAGATTGCAACATTTCGACCTCGCAAGGCATAGCTACGCCTTTACGAATCAAATATTTTGCATTGTCCCGCTCTTGCCCCAGTTGAGGCTCAAAAAGAAGCATAGGCAGCTGCTGCGCCAGCGCCTCTGAGGTTGTAAGACCTCCCGGCTTGGTGATCAATATATCCGATACAGCCATCCATTCATGGATTTCCTCCACAAATCCTTTAATCTGTACGTTCGCCTTGTCGTGCAATGCTTCATGCACACGATGCATCAGCTTCACGTTCCGTCCACAGATAATAATGAACTGCACATCTGGACGAAGGAGATTCGATTGCACTTGATCAATAAAGGTATGATCAATCATTCCCCATCCTCCCCCCATCACTAGCGCAACAAACGATGTTGGATCAATTCCAAATTTCTCACGCAAGCGCTGTTTACTGCATGCCTGAGTACTAAACGGGCGTACGGGTATGCCCGTTACAGAAATTTTCAGATCTGGAACCCCTTTATTTAACAATGCCTTATGTACTTCTTCAGAACCAACCAGATAAAGGTCGGTATGTGGATGAATCCAGTAACTATGGTCGGAGTGATCTGTAATCACAGTCACAGAACATAGTTCTGTCATCCCTTTCTCCTTGAGCATCGAAATCGCCGCAGAAGCCGGTGGAAAGGTACTCACAAGCACGGTTGGGTTCACTTCCTGAATCAATTTACATAATCGTTGTAAACTGGATGAGCGAAATTGTTTTAACAGATATGTAAGCGGGTTCTCCACGCGAGTCTTCTGATATAAATACCCATACAATGAAGGAAAATGCTTCACCCATTTCATAAAGCAATATCGTTCAAACACATGCATACGAGGGTGAATCCACTCCATTATATCTACTACTTTCACAGTTACATTCGGTTTATAAATTGCCGACGCCTCCAGTATAGCTTTCGCCGCCTGCATATGGCCATCCCCAAGCGAGCCGGACAGGATCAATATTTTCTCTCTTTGGGTTGTCATATCAAAACCACCTTTTATTATATTTACAGGACTCCATAATCGTTGCTTGCATCAGACTATGATTATCAGATCAATATATTAATCACTTTACATGTATCATACTTAATCCATCTTGAATAACAAACCGACTAAGGTACGGTTTCTGTCCCCGCCTCAAGACGGAGGTACAATAAAAACAGCCTATCCTCTATTGAGAATAGGCTGTTAACTTATCCAAACTTAACGATATACTCCAGACTTACCCGCTATCCAATCATCATATGCATCCTACACAGAACCACTAACAAGATGTCCCTCAAAACATACCATCTGGCGCTTCGCTCTTCGTGCTACCGCTTCCGCGGAGCAGCTAGCATGAACGAGCACAAAGCTTGCTGCATCCCCTACCCTTGGCCAGATCTGTTCACCATCTTCGTTCAGTGGCGTGATTCCACCTGTAATAAATCCAAGGCTTTGCGCTAAAGACTTTTCATTATTGTAGCCGTATAATTCTGCGAATCTCCCCGCTTTCTCCAAGAGATCTCCATTTCCAAAAGGTGACCAGTGATCCGTAAGACTGTCTGTTGCAAGTTTTACCTTCACCCCTTGTTTATGGAGCATGGGAAGCGGCATCGTTGTACGTCCAATTGGAACGGTAGACGTTATAGACATGCCAAGCGAAGCCATACGTTTCGCCATCTCTTCAGCCTCTTGCGAATCAGCATTCGCAAACCAGAATGCGTGACTCACTGTCACTTTATCCTGTAAGCCCGCCTCTTCTGCCAGATCGAGCAGCTTCGTCAGTGATTGTTTGCCTGATTCTCCACCTTCGTGCAAGTGAATATCAATAGGTGCGTTACTGAGAACCGCCAGTTCAACCATGGTATTAATGGATTTCTCAAAATCACCGTCTACCGAATGGGGATCCAGCCCACCTACATGAGTTGCACCTTCTGCCAGAGACTGTTTCACGAGCTGAACCGAGTCGGAATGAAGTAATCCATGCTGTGGAAAAGCTACGATTTCATAAGATAATTTTCCGGAGAATGTGTTCAAAGCTTGTATCGTCGCTTCTAAGCGACGCAATCCGCTCACAGGCTCAATATTACATTGAGCTCGAACATGAGTAGTCCCCAAACCTTGGATATGTGTCAAAATACTTTCAGCTTGCTCTTTGGCCGTAGGCAAAAGTTTAGGAAGTAATATCTTCTCTTCTTCAATCCGATCAAAGATGCTGGAAATGGGCTTCACCGCTTTCCAAGAACCACCAAAATACGTTTTGTCCAAATGAATATGTGACTCCTCAAAAGAAGGTAACATTAAAAGCTCTTTACAGTCATATTTCGGTAAACTATTGTACTGCTCAGGATATGACTCGCTAACTTCTGCGATTTTCCCATCCTCAACCCGAATATGACAGATCTTCGTTAGCGTCTCTGCGACCCGATCTTCCTCCATAATATAGCCATGTTCCAATCTGACGTTCGTTAACCAATATGAAGTATTCAACATGATAGCATTCCCTTCTGTCGACAATTGAGCCTACTTCGCTTCCTTCTTCACTAGCATTTCTATCATTTCTTGATAACCCCTACTCTTCGCATGTTGTAAAGGCGTAACTCCATCAGAATCCGCAAGATTAACATCAGCACCATGATCGATTAACAGTTGCACAATAGCTTGATGCTTCTTGCCGCCATCACCCAAGATCACAGCTTCAAGTAAAGCTGTCCAACCCAGATTATTGACATGATCAATATTAACATCAGATGTTGTAAGAAGTTCTCTCACAATCTCCACATGCCCTCGGTCTGCCGCAGGAATCAGAGCAGTTCCACCAAAACGGTTAGTTACGGTAGTGTCTGCTCCAGCAGCAACAGCCACTTTCACAAAATCTAGCATTCCCTCTGCTCCAGCATACAAAAGTGGATTATCTGTGCGATTATCTCGAATATTAATATCCGCACCTTGTTCAATCAACAATTTGAATGTATCCAGTTGCTTGGTGTGTACGGCGATCATTGCAGGCGTCCTACCACTACTGTCTCTAGTATTAATATCTGCACCATCAGCTAATAAGTTGTTAATCTTATCTTTATTTCCTTGTTCGGTAACAGATAACAGCTCTTGGTTTAACTTGTCCATAGATTTGTTCACCGTCTGCGTTGATTGCTGCTCTTCTTGGTTTATCGGCTTGACATCATCTGTCTGACATCCTGTAAGTAAGAGGATTAGTGTCAATACGAGAAAGCGCATCGCAAATCAACACCCTTTCGTATAGATTTCATATTTCGAGCTTATCGGCTTGTGAATGTTACTTCAGAAGCTGTTGCCCAAGAACCAACGGGTTCTACTGTATATGTAGTTTCTGCATCCATCTTACCATTATTTTGGATATCGAACACACCTACCGCATTCTTGCGACTGGAGTATTTATAAGAAGCAACCAATTTATCCCCGTTGGGAGCTGTCAATTCAATACTGCGACCAGAAAACAACTCATCACCAGGGTCTTGTGCCAATGTTACCTCGAGAGATGTTTCACTTACCGCTTCAGCACCGGTAATTTGCAAAGAAGCAATGTCCGTAGCTACAAATGTTGGATTATCAATAATAGCCCAATCCGAAGTAACGGTATATTTCACACCAGGCTTCAACGTTTGCCCCTCAGGAAGTCGGAATTTCGGCTCAGCCTTACCATCAGTCGATTGTGTGAACGGTACATAGTTAGCAATTATCGCCTCTTCACCTTCTGGTGTTATCGTTACGTATCTTCCTTGCATTGAAGAGATAATTTGATATGTCATGCCATTTGCACTCTCATTCTCATCCAGTACAAACGCATTAGCACCCCGACCACCGCTATACGCAGATATGACATATCCATAGTCAGTGACGCCATTCGCTTTGAGCGATTCAATCTCGAAAGTATCGCTTGTTACTTGACTTGTCGTTGTCATTTCCACTTTAGTTTCATTTGCTGCAAATGTTCCTGCATTTTTCCCTTTGTATTTCAAGGTATAGTTGATGCCAAGTTGTTGTACCGATGTCGGGACGATATATGTAGCTATCGAGCCTGTTTTTAGACGCGGCATGTTCGTAAGTGTTAGCTCATCATTAAACACGAAATCTTCCTTCGCTTTAGCGAATGCTTCGTTCTCAGCTGTTAATGGAGCATCAAATGTAACGATCAGCGTCATATTGTTGATTGATTTTACATCTGTAATTTTTGCTTTCTCTGATGGGATTGCTTGGCGAGCAGTTTTCAATAAGCTAGCTACTTCTCCACGAGATGCGGAACCACTAGCGGAATAGAAATTATTAGCCCAGTATTTGACCGATAAAAGATCACGCTTTAATGCCTTGGATACGACTTGTACAAGTTCTTCATCCGTTACTGCTGCATTCGGATTGAATTTACCATCCTTCACTTCCATGATACCAAGGTCAACAAGCACCGACGCATATTTGTGATACCAAGCATTCGGTTTTACATCAGAGAACGGAGTAGAACTCTCTGTTTTACCTTGAAGCTTAAAAGTCAACACAACCATCTTTGCAAGTTCTGCACGATTAATTTGTGTGTTAGCACGCATGGACTGATCTTTATAACCATGTAACACACCAAGCCCTGCAAGTACTTCAATAGCTTGTTGAATCTCTAAATCTGTTAAATTAGTCGATGAAGCGGAAATTCTATTCTTGCTTGTTACAGCATCTGCATTTACATGTAGAACTGCGAAAGGTAAAGAAGACATACCAAGTGTAGCTACCACCATCAAGGCTCCGAGTTTTTTAGATGCTAATTTCATATTATTTCCTCCTTAGATCATTTCGTTATATAGTTTCTAGCTATAACAGAATGATAAAGGATAGAAATAAACTCCCAAGAAAAAGATATTAACAAAAGATTAACGGGATCTTAAAATTATCGAAAATCAGTGACAATATTTCGCTTACACCGTAAATCGGTATCCCGCTCCCCACACGGTTTCAATATATTGAGGATTCGATGGATCTGCTTCTAACTTCTCTCGCAGTTTGCGAATATGAACGGTGACCGTTGCAATATCTCCATTAGAATCCATCCCCCAGATCCGTTCAAACAGTTCATCTTTACTAAACACCCGATTGGGATTACTCGCTAAGAACACAAGCAGATCGAATTCACGAGCTGTAAACAACACCTCTTTATTCCGCACATACACCCTTCGTGAATCTTTATCAATATGAACGCCGCGAATTTGAATCTCATTCTTCTCCACAGGCTCTAGCTTACGAAGTATACGCTCGTATCTAGTCAAGTGTGCTTTCGCCCGGGCCACTAATTCACTTGGACTGAATGGTTTTGTAATGTAATCATCCGCTCCGAGATTGAATGCTCTAAGTTTATCGATTTCTTCTTTTTTCGCTGAGACGATAAAGATCGGTACTTCCTTCGCCTCTCGAATGCGGCGGCATAATTCGAACCCATCAAGCATTGGCAACTGCAAATCTATAATGATGAGATTGTAATCCCCCTCAAGCGCAAGCTTTAGCCCCTCAGTACCAGAATGACATAGATCCACATCAAATCCATTAATCTCAAAATAATCCCGTTCCAACTGTGCGATCGTAAGCTCATCTTCAATGATCAAAATTCGTGTCATGTGAATTCTGTCCTTCTTTCTCTATTGATCTTTGCAAAGTAAAGAATAGGCTTGAACCCACACCTTGCTCGCTCTCCATCCAAATGGTCCCCCCATGCCCTTCAATGATTTGACGAGCAATCGCTAGTCCTAATCCGCTGCCTCCTGTCGATAAGTTTCGGGAAGGCTCTTCTCGATAGAACCGTTCGAAAATATGAGGAAGGGCTTTAGGATCAACCCCCATACCGTTATCCTTTATTTCAACAGTCACCCATTCTGAATCTACATGTAGTGATATACAGATTACTGGATCAGGTTTATCCATATACTTGAGGGCATTTCCGATGACGTTTAGTACCACTCTCTTTAACTTGTCCAGATCGGCAACGACTTCAATTCGTTTTGATACACGCTGGTTCCACTTGAAAGTAACACCCTTCTTCTCCATGTCGTAATTCATCTCTTCGAAACAATCATCAAGGAAGCTTACAATATCAACGGTTTCGAATGTAAAATGAACTTGTTTCAAATCCAGTTTGGAATATAGAAACAATTCATCTACCAATTTGTCCATCTCCACCGTCTTGTTGTAGATAATATCGACATACTTGTCCATCTTCTCAGGTGTATTGGCGACACCATCACGTATACCTTCAATAAAGCCTTTAATACTCGTTATTGGCGTACGCAAATCATGTGATATGTTGGAGATTAATTCTTTACGATTCTCCTCGTATTGCTGACGTATATCAACGGTTTCCTGTAATCGTTTCCGCATCGTCTCAAACGCTTGATTTAACTGTCCAATTTCATTCTTGGACTGCAAATTCAGTTCAAATTGAAGATCACCTTCTTGAATTCGTTTGGCAGAGTCTCTTAATAAGTTAAGTGGTTTTACCACACTTCTCGTAATAGAACGATACAACAATACATTCGCAATGATCAGTACACCAATTAATATAAGCGAAAGAATCGGTAACAGTCTGCGGGTAACTTCCGCAAATGGACTCCGTTCTTTAATAACGAATACGCTGCCTTTATCTCCATCTGAATACTTAAAATCAAATTTGGCATACCCATAAAATCTTTCATGGATATTAAATGTGCTTCTAATTTGATAATTATTAAGATCATAGGAGGGCAATGCTTCACTTAATTCGGGTTGATTGAGTGAATAGGATTCAAATATTGTGGAACTCTCACGCCTTACATACAGCCCTGATCTTTCGGTCTTCAGCTTAAAATCGTATTCGCTTAATAGTTCATGGTTCTGTAATTCATCCGGGTCATTCTTGGCAAGGTATTTCAATTCTAAAAATATCGATTCTTCTTGCTCCGATAATGGATTTAACTGATAGTGCACTTTATAGAAATCTTTCAGACTATGTATATCCCCCGTTGAAGCGATGGTAAATAAGCTTGCAGTTAGCCCGAATATCATTAAGCTGACGACAAGCATTCCCGTGTAAGACAGCAATAACTTAATCCGAATCGACACAATTTCCGCCCTCTCATTAGCTTTGTAGAATACTACGAAATTTCTAATCTATCATTTTAGTGAAAATAGTATCACATGAATAAGTAGTTGGCTAATAGCCTTTATTATCGATAAGTATAAAAATTAACAATTAACATACGCTATACCTTATAAATTTTGACTTTTCATGTAGAGGCAGGTGAATTTCCCCATGTGGAAAAAGACGATTCTCACCATAATCTTGATCCTGGCCATGTTCACTTGCTTTGGCTGTCAAAGACAGGAGGCAAAACATAAAGAACAAGATCTTGTACACGTGAAATCGAGTAAAGGGGAACAAACGAAGAAGGTCATCTATGTAATGGTTGATTCTTTAATGGCACAAGCAATCGATCGAGGAATTCAGCAAAAGGAACTACCCACATTCAAATTTCTTATCGATAACGGTCAATATCACAAGGACTTGGTTAGCTCTTTTCCAACGATGTCTGTAACCATTGATAGTTCTCTAATCACTGGTGTGTATCCGGATCATCATCGTGTACCAGGGCTCGTATGGTATTCGGCAGACGATAAAAAGGTGATTAATTATTCAGTCGGTCCAAAGGAAGCGATTCAGCAAGGAGTCGATCCGTTTTTGTTTGACGCATTAGTCAATCTTAACGGGAAGCATTTGAATCAGCACCAACCTACAATTTTTGAAGACTTGTCTCGAAAAGGACTAAAAGCTGGATCCATTAACGGATTAATATATCGAGGGACGAAGGAACACACGTTGTCCATCCCCCCTTGGATTGAAGTCCCAACCTCTTTGCCAAAAGAAATTCAAGTAAAAGGACCCGATTATATGGCCCTTGGTTCTTTGACCAATCCACTCAAAGGTACTAAAAAATTGCCTGACGGGGTAACGCGTAGAATAGGCATAAATAATCAATTCTCGCTAGAAACAGCAAATTATTTAATAACAGAAAACAAATTACCCGACTTTTTATATGTGTATTTGCCAGACTTGGACCAGAAGCTTCATAAACATGGCCCATCTGAATTGAAAGGAGTCAAAGAAGTCGACAATCAGCTTCACTCTCTATTACAATCGTTTGGTTCGCCGGAGGAAGCCTTAAAGAAAGCAGTGTTTATCATCTCAGGGGATAGTGGAATGACCCAGATTCTATCTGAACCAGAAAATTCAAAAATCGATTTGCCGAGTTTTTTCAAGGATTATGAAATTTTACGCACCGGCGAAACCGTCACGGATGATACCGAAGTTGCTTTCGCTGTAAATGAAACGATGGCTTATGTATATAAGCTTAATACAGATAAATCTTTAAGAGACATGGCTCATTTATTAGTCACCGATCCACGGATTGATTTCGTTTCATGGAAAGAAAAGGGATGGATTCATGCAGTGAAAGGCGATCCTGCCAAGGAGGTCTTATATAAAGCAGGTGGTAAGCTCGTAGATCCGTATAAGCAAAACTGGACTGTAAAACAAAACTCAAATGTGCTGGATTTAAAAATCAATACGCTAAATAAGTCCTTAACATATGGGCAGTATCCAGATGCATTGCAGCGCTTATACGGTGCATTACATTCCCACGCGGGTGAATTTTTGGTTGTTACCGCAAAACCGGGGTATGAACTAGCAGACAGAAGCTCTACAACCCACGCTGGAGGCGGTGGACATGGATCTCTTCACCAAGAAGAATCTTTAGTACCTTTGATCATAACAGGAACAAATAAAAAACCTCAGTATCTGCGAATTGTAGATTTAAAATCATTTATAACTAGTCTATTTTAACTAATCTATACAGCTGAAAGGATGAGCCCCTTGGATTTTTTTGAAAGTAAGGAATCGCTGACAACCATCGAATGGATCTTGCGAGGCATTGTCAGCTTTATATTTCTCGTTCTTTCAACTAAATTCATGGGGCAGCGTTCTATTTCACAATTAAGATTTCTCGATTTTATTATTGCTCTGACTCTCGGAAACATCATAGCACATCCGCTTTCTGACGAAAAATTAGGAATGAAAGGTTCCATAATTACGACTCTTGTCCTTATCGTGCTATATGTTTCTACTACATGGTTGAGCCTTAAGTGGACATTCTTAAAGCGATATATGGATCCACTACCCATTACACTCATTGACAAGGGGCAAATTCATTTTCATAACCTGTCCAAAGCGAGAATTTCTATCGATTATCTATTATCCGAGCTTCGGAAAGAAAAAGCAGGTGATCTCAAACAAGTATCACTTGCCATATGGGAACCGGGTGGCACGATTTCTATATTCATGGACACACAGTACCAGCCGGTTACACCAGCAGATTTGAACATTCAAACTCAACCATTATCGATATCTAAACCTATTATTATAGATGGTAAGGTCGATATGTCACTACTTCTAGAACTCGGTAAAGATCTAACATGGCTAAGTACAGAAATATCACACACCCATAAAAAAATAAGTGATGTGAGATTAGCAACCATTACAGGAAAGACCATTCAGGTCTACTCTGAACCGAAAAAAGATTGATTTCCATTGATTATTTCATAGACTCTCTTCATATCGAGATGGTTCCGGACAATATCAGCTACTCGATCAAATTCTTCATACTTACGATCTTGAGCTTTGAACGTATGAGCTAAAGGGTTCAGTCCTTTCTTCAGGCGAATTCCATCCAGCCACATCCTCCGTAACTGATCATTGTCAAACAATCCATGCAGATATGTCCCCCATACAGATCCATCTCCGTTAGCTAGTCCTTCTTCGTGTGCTAAACTCGAAACATTCCTATCACTTCTTGACCGATCTTCTTCCAAGTGAAAAATAGGGCGGTATTCAAGCTCTTCACCTGCATCTGTTCGCTCCGTTACACCCATATGAATCTCATATGCCTCAATTAGCGGCATGGTCGCTTCCGATTGATTCATAAGCAGCGGATGCTTAGAAGATAACTGACCTCTTACTCTAACCGTCCTTTTTTTCTGAAGAAAAGTGGTCGTTATCGGCAACAAGCCGAGTCCTTTCGCTTCCATAACATTCCCTTCCACTGCATGAGGATCATTAAGCCATTCCCCAAGCATCTGATAGCCTCCGCACACGCCTACAAGCTGGACACCTCTATTGTTCACATGATCCAAGATAGCCTGATCCAGTCCGCGATCTCTCAAAAACTGTAGATCGCTGATCGTATCTTTCGTTCCTGGTAAAATGATTACATCCGGTGATCCTAGCTCTTGAACTGAATTGACATAACGAACAACTACATCTGATTCCCAGCTCAATGCATCAAAGTCAGTGAAATTCGAAATTCTTGGATAACGTATAACTACAATATCTATCTCTCGTTCTACCTGTCTTCGATACTGTAATTCATCGAGAACGACCGAATCCTCTGCCTCTATGCGCATATCCTGAATATATGGAAGAACACCGAGGACCGGAATGCCTGTCCGCTCTTCAAGCCAGTCCAGGCCCGGCTTCAGTAACTCGACGTCTCCTCGAAATTTGTTGATAATGAATCCTTTTATCCGCTTCACCTCATGAGGCTCAAGCAATTCCAGCGTACCTACAAGTGAAGCAAACACGCCGCCACGATCAATATCAGCAATCAAGATTACCGGAGCATCGGCCCAGCCTGCCAGATTCATGTTCACGATGTCCCGATCTTTGAGATTAATCTCTGCCGGGCTTCCCGCTCCCTCCATCACAACGACATCATACTCCTGACGTAGTCGATTCAGAGCATCTAGAACAATCTCCTTCGCCTTCGGCAAAAACTGATTTCTGTAATCCATAGCACTCATTTGCATTTCAGGCACGCCATGAATGACGATCTGAGAATGCATATCTTTGACCGGTTTGATCAATATCGGATTCATATCTGTTGTTGCGACAATACCACAAGCCTCAGCCTGAACTCCCTGAGCTCTTCCGATCTCCTTGCCTTCCATTGTTACATAAGAATTAAGCGCCATATTCTGCGATTTATACGGTGCAGGACGAAGCCCATCCTGTACAAAAATACGACATAAAGCGGTCGTTACAATACTTTTCCCGACGTCTGAAGCAGTTCCCTGTAGCATGAGAACGGCTCCCTTCCCCTTGTTAGCAAGCTTGATCTCAGCCTGCTTCACTAGCTCATCTTCTTGTTCAAACATAGATTCTTTCATGTTCTTCCGCCTTTCTTTTCTCGCTTTTCCGGAATCGCTTCGTCCTCTCCGCTAACTCAGAAATTGTTGAAGCGCCTGCTCTAGATCTGACGTATTCTCCGAATGAAGCCATTCGTCAGGAATAATGACATGCTGACTACTGTCGCTGTTTTGAAGATAACTATAAATGATTTGTGCTTGGTCAATCTCTTCCCGTTCTATCTGAGTATTCATAACGTTCTTGTGATCAGCAAAGTTACTTCTTATCAAGGATTCAACCTCGCTTCGCACCTGTTCGATTCCGATCTGTTCCAGATTATACTTACAGGACGCAAGGACGGTGTTCCGCTTAATCAGAAAAATCTTAAGGGTCTCGTAATCTATATATTCAGCCATGACAATATTACGGCTCTCCGCTGTGAAATCAAGAACTTCCTCCTTCTTCAAAATGAAGTGAGCGGACTCCATGTAATCTCTGTACTTCGCGGCTTTTTCAAAATCAAATTGTTCCGCAGCAAGCATCATTTGCTGCTCTATTTCTACATATAAACTCATATCTGCACCATCGAGCAGCGCAATGAAGCGATCCATCACTTGATTGTATTTGTTAGCAGCTTCTCCACCGAGACACATGCCAAGACATAACCCGATTGAATAATTTAAGCAAGGAGTGTTCGTCAAGGTTGTTTGGTTGCACGCAATTTTAAAACATTCCTGTATTCCTTGAACAGCTCTCTCCATCGCATTTCTGCTTGCTGCAAAAGGTCCATAACAAAGGCTTCCTTCATCTACGCTTGGATTGCTCGTTATTTCTATACGGCGTAAACCATTCACTAGTCGAATTACCAAATAGGAATACGCCAGTGGGTTCTTCATTCTTCTGTTATACATTGGCTTCATTTGCTGGATTAAACTACACTCGAGCATCAGAGCTTCAAATTCGGTATCTGTTGTCACATGCTCAATCGTTCTCACATGGTTAACAAGTTTCTTAATCTTAGGTGCATGTGATTTGGAATTTGTAAAATAGGATTGTACCCTTTTCTTTAAACTTTTCGATTTACCGACATACAGAATGCCGCCAAGGGAGTCCTTCATTAAGTACACTCCCGGCGTTGACGGTAACTTGCTTACTTGTTCTTGTATCGTAATAGAAGTGTAAATAGATGCTCCTCCTTTCAGCATTCTAAGCTACTAACTATTATAAAGAGTGAAACTAACTATGGATATATTAACGTATATACTTTTTATTTTAATAGAGTAGCCCTGATTATAATAGACGTAAAAAGAGGCCCCTTCCCTCGCAGTGAATCTTGCGCAGGAACAGACCTCTAATAATGAATTCAGCCGATCAGAATGGCTTCATACCCAATGTGTCGATTTTCTCACCTGTAACATCAATCCCCATTTGGCTTGTAATGTCACGATAATGACCGGCACGTCGCTTAACGGAGCTTCCTTCCGTCTCTCCCAAATTTGCTTCCAAACCATTGAGCACCATGATGGTGATACCAAACCCCGGTTGTCCCAAACCTTTAACTACATCATCCAAGGATGGCTTCCATTTGTTAATGATAACATCATGGGCAGAAGGTTTCGGTGCCTGTGGTGTCATCCAGAATAGAATAGCCGTCATAAAGCCAACTTTTCCATCTGCCGCCACAATTTCCGGATTGCTTAGAAGCATGTTTTTGTCCCCATAGATAATGGAGCTAAACAAACCGTAATTAAAGTTCCAGCTCAGCATAATTGGGCCGCGTCCATAATAACGCTTGTCCTTCACACCTGGATAAAGCTCACTGCTTGCCGGATCTACGAAAGCATCTTTATTCACGCCTGTTCTGCCCGCAATATTTTCATTCCAGAACAATCCCCACTTCAGTTCGCCGCCCGGTGCAGTGGACCATCCCCCGCCTGTTTCATGTGCTAGATTCGCAAGGAATGCTGCAAGCTCGCGTTTACGATCCTTTTTGAATCCCTCTTTCAAAAATGTACCGAAATCGATGATAACGGTTTCAATTTCCTTTTTCTTATTGGCAGCTGAGTTGAAATCCGAAGAACGCACGATTAAGGTTTCAATTCTGGCATCCTTATCAAGTCGATGAATTTCCTGTACACCATTTGCACCTTTACGGGTACTAATCTTCAACTTAATGTTAGAAACTTCTGTTACTGCTGCGATCAGATTGTCATAAGAAAAGTAATCCGTCTGATTGTCTTTGAAATATTCCTTCCCTTTCGCTACTTTAAACCATTCAGGTGAGCCTAATCGGTTAGGGAATAATTCCTCGTATTCCTTCTGTGGCAGAAGTGCTTTCACCGCGTCGACAGCTTGATCTGGCTTGTAATCCGGGTCTATTCCATCCCACTCTCGTTCAATTTCTTTGAGTGTTAGAAAGTGATGTTCACCGACGTCTAATGGACTTCCCTCATAACTATGTTCGTTGATGACAATAGTATGACTTATCCCGCTGTTTGATACGTTCTTCTCAATCGTTACTTCTGCTGCAGAAACCGTCATTGGCAATGCTAGTAAAACGGCACTAAGCGAAAAACTAATAGAGCGTTGAATCATTTTGCTGGATAAGGGATAGTTCCATTTGGACACAAGCATTCTCCTTTTTTCCTTTAAATTGGATGTTATTTCTTTATTATAAAAATTGTAAATATTTTGTATATAGTTCCAATTCCCTGAATGAACATGAAAACAAAGCCTAGGTTCGTCATGAAAAACAACCAAACATCATAATGTTATAATATTTACATAATAATTGCTCGAAAGGTGGAAACAAGTTCAAATATGTAAGATATAGTTTGACATTCACTACAATGCGTAGTATATTCCAATTACTACACGATGTAGTAATTATATGCATACACCGAATACCATATGTTAGAGGTGCTGGCCATGAAAGAAGTACAGAAGCTATCTGATACTGAAATGGAACTGATGGAGGTGATTTGGGAATGTGAGCATCCGGTAAATTCAACCGAATTATTGAAGATTTTTGCTCAAAGAGGAAAGGAGTGGAAATCGCAGACGATCTCTACTTTTTTGTCGAGGCTAGTTGATAAAGGGGCTTTATCTGCTACTCGGCAAGGTCGGATTAATTCCTATGTCCCAAACCTTTCACAGGCAGATTACAAGCTGGCAGAAACGCAAAATGTATTGAATGGATTATACCAGGGCTCAGTTAAGAATATGATCTCCGCGCTATATGACGGTGACAAGCTTTCCGACAAAGACATCGCAGAATTAAAACATTGGTTCTCCGAAAGGTAGGTATGCGTACATATGAGTCATATTCTCCAGCTACTGGTTACGCTTACGGTTGCAGGTAGCACCATTGTGAGCTGTATACTGCTCGTACGCCTCCTCCCATCTCATATTATTCCTCCGAAATGGCGTTACATCATGGGAAAGATGGCTGTTTGGTTCTTTATTCTTCCGGTAGCCTTTACCGCGAAGGAACTTATTGAACTCTTTGCTCCGAAGACTTCTATGGATGGATTATTGATGACTGGAATATTGTATCCAGTGCAGGAACCAGCTCCTGAACTACTGTCAGGTGCCTCTCCGGACCTGACGATTTCTGCCGAAGCTGCATGGATCTTATTAAGCCTATGGTTGATCGGCACTTTGCTCTTCGCGAGTTGGCAGATGTATTGCTACAAGAGATTTATAAAGAGCGTGAAAGAAACCAGCTCTCCCGCTTCGCGAAACAACGAAGATTATAAACTACTCTCTCACTTACTGCAGGTGCATGGGATAAAGGCGCATGTAAACCTTGCCTATTGCTCTAGTGTCAAAAGCCCTGTTCTTGTCGGACTCCTGAAGCCAACCATTCTGCTGCCCGCTAGCAGTGAACTAGATTTAGAACTTGGCATGGTCATTCACCATGAATTAATTCACCTGAAACGTAAAGATTTGTGGGTGAAAATGCTTGTGTTAGGCATAAGTTGTCTGCACTGGTTCAATCCTTTGGTTCATCTATTACGTAAAGACATTCATATCTGGAGCGAATTATCTTGTGATGAAGAGGTCGTAAAAAGTATGTCGTATGCTGAGCGGAAAAGATACGGGGAGACAATCCTGAATGTCATGATCGGTACAAGGGAATTGCCAGTCAAATTCGCTGCTTCCTTGTCTGGAAATGGACAACAATTAAAGAGGAGATTAACGATGATGATGAATGTAAAGAAGCTTAAGAAACGCACGGTATTTATGACGATCTCAGCCCTGCTTGTCATGGGTGCAGTTGGGACATCCACCGCTGTATGGGCTGCAAAAGTCTCGCCCGCTGTTGATATCTTCGGAGGCGAACAATATACAATTGAAGAAAAAGGTGGCTCCCATTTTTCAGATGGCTCCGAATATGATTATCACTTTGGAGGACTATCACCGATCCAGCAAAAGAAAGTTACAAAGGATATGGCTCAGTATTATCTGGACGAGCACGGGAATGTTGTTGATTACAGCACAGTAAATCCGGACAGTATTCCTTATGCAGATCTTACTCCGGAGCAACAGAAGCAAGCAACGAAGGAAATCGGCAAATACTCCCTTAAAGAAGTAAGAGAACTAGTGAATTAATTCGTTGTATTCCCCAAAAAAAGATCTTGAGGGAGAGCGCCTTTAACTTATGAGACGCTACGGGTACAAATCATTCCTCCCATCGCTCTTGTGCTCTTGTTTCCTGAACGAATTTATTTGTGGAAACTAGAGCACAAAGGCGACCGCATCCGCTTGTCCGGAAACGCTTTGTCCCCTCCGCTGCTTCGTGCATCCTATCAATAATATATAGATAACACAGATAAACCGTCCTTGTGTTTATGAAATAACTAAGCTATTACCTATCTTTAGAATCTTTGTATTCTCTGAGATGATATCTAAAAATAAAAATGCCAAGTATTAATGCTAATACAGGAATTATTAACAGCCAATATCGTGAATCATTTCACTTTTGTAACCTTTAGTTCATACTGTGTTCTTATTCACATGATATTCTATCGATTAATGATACGATACATTTATAAAGGAGAGATAAGTCAATGAAGAAACTTTACTACACTTCGTTTTTTTATGCGGTACTTGGGTTGATCGCAGGTGTTTTTTATCGGGAAATTACGAAGCATAGTGATTTTACGGGTGACACAGTATTAGTAGCGCTTCACACCCACATTCTTGTCCTTGGATTTATGTTCTTTATAATTGCTCTGATTCTATCCAAGGTGTTCCAAGTTCATGAAGCGAAATCCTTCGGTGCATGGTACATCGTCTATAACCTAGGATTACTGATTACCATTGGCGCGATGACGACACGTGGTATGCTGCAACTGAATGGCGAAGACATTAGTTTCTTGCCACATATCGCAGGTCTCGGGCATGCGATTCTAGGAGCCGGAATCATCTGGTTATTGATTCTACTAGGCAAACGAATTAAAGAATAGTCAGGGACCGCTGGAAACGATCCAGCGGTTTTTTTATGGCTCAATACATATGCTTTAAGCGAATGGATCATTATTACAATTACTGTTGTTCCCAAATTTATCGAAAAGTATCGAATTTCGTGGTATTATTAATCTTCTGAAAGATATTATAGAGTACTAGGTTCGGATGGTGGAAGTAATATTATGATGTATACAGACTGGTTTTATTGGCTATTTGTGTTCGTGGCAGTTGTGATCTACCATGTAAGTCCAATCCGCATGAGACCCTTAGTACTAGTTGCAGCTGGAGTCACGTTCTACTATTACTATGCTGGCTCTTTAGTTCTTTTGCTGCTTCTGGAAGCTGTTATAGCGTTCGTACTTATTCAGACGGCGATCAAAAGAACAAGCCGATGGATTTTTGCAACAGCTATTATGGGTGTCATTCTCGTTTTAGGGTATTTCAAGTATAGTAATATGCTAATCATGACGGTCAATGATTTATTGTCCTTCATCGATAAGCCATTCTTCCCAAAGGCTAAAGATATCGTATTACCACTTGGTATATCTTATTTTACATTTGAGCTCATTCATTATTTAGTTGAACGAAAACGCGGAAACCTTCCTGAGCACAAGTCAGTAAGTTTTTTTTCGTTTCTCTTCTTCTTTCCAACGATGGTTGCAGGTCCTATTAAACAATTTCAAAACTTTTATCCTCAACTGACTGCTCGCTTTCGTCTTGATCACGTGATCACTGGGGTTACCAGAATTGGAATTGGACTCTTTAAGAAGCTTGTACTTGCTGGCTCCATCGATTTGTTGGCTCAACCGATTTATTCTCAGGCAGGAATCGCAGGTTCAGATATGCAGACCCTGTGGATTTCACTTTTGGCCTATACTTTTGTCATTTATTTTGATTTCTCTGGTTACTCAGACATCGCGATTGGTACAGCGCGTTTGTTCGGTATTGTCATACCTGAGAACTTCCGATTCCCTTATTTGGCTCGCAGTATAGCTGAGTTCTGGAACAGATGGCATATTTCACTTGGCTCTTGGCTCACCCGTTATATTTATTTCCCACTTGGGGGCAGCCGTGTTCCCCCTCTGCGGATTTATTTCAACTTGATGTGTACAATGGCCGTTTCAGGCTTATGGCATGGTGCTGCTTGGAATTTTGTCGTGTGGGGATTATTCCATGGCGTTATGCTTTGTGTTCACCGCTTCTATCTGAAGGAACTAAAGCCTAAGTTGAAACCCGTACCGAAATGGCTCAAGCCAGGTACAACGCTATTGGCCATCGGAGTTACTTTTTTCGGAGTAACCATGAGCCGGGTATTCTTTGTTCTGCCCGTAAGTGATGGTTATGATTTAATGTTAAGACTGTTTGGTCTGAGATAAGGCTCAGAGAGTGAGGTATTTTAGATAATGGCTAGAAAGCTTCCAATAAAAAGACTAATCATATTCATGGTCATCTTGGCCGGAATTGGATTGGCCTTTGTCACCCGATGGGCAGATACAGTTGTAGAAAAGATGAGAGAAGATGTTGTGATACATGCGGAGAAAGAACTCCGCGTCCCTCAATATGACTCCATTGTTCTAACTCCTTTATGGATTGAATACTTGCAAGAACAAAATTTCGATGAACCTGTTGTAGGTATGTTCGGTGCTTCTACCGTTTATGGAACCACTGTAAAAGATGCGTGGAACACACCTGCTGGCATTTTGCAGGTACATCTTAATGATCAGCGTGTACTCAATCTGGGATTATCCGGGGCACGTCTTCCTGAGACTTACTCAATTCTATCATCTGTCATTGATAAAGTAGATTATGTGCTGTATGAATTGAACTACGGTATTATACCGATTACAGATAATAATCCTGAGGTTTCGGTGTATCCAACACTTATGAGTAAACTGGATCAGAATATCCCTCGCCAATGGTTAAATGATTTCACCCAGAAGGACAAGGAATCGGTCCCTAGTTCAGTGCATAATGCTGTAACTACCGGTATATTGAACCATTGGACCTTATATCATGATCGTGATGTCATTAACTATCGATTCTTCAAGACTCGTACGACAACCGAGAAAATCCGCCGTGAGATTAAAAAAGTGCGAGATGCAAAACAAGGGATTGTATCAACCTATATCCCTCCATATCGTCCTTTTGATAAGTTGAAACCCGAACAGCAAGAAGAAATCATTGAGCATTATACTTCCTTATATACTTGGGAGCAGCCGTTTGATAAGGACAATAGCTTTGGATTGTTCATGATCGAGAAAACGCTGGACCTTCTCGATGAACATAAGAAAAAAGCCGTGTTCTACACAGCCCCATTAGACAAGCAGATGATCAATGAAAATAATATGCTTGATTGGAATGAATATTACACCGTTATGGGTGCCTATCAGGAGTTAATAGAGTCTCGCAATTATTCATTCATCGAGTTTAATACAGACGACACGAATTTGATTCCTCATGAGTATTATCATGACGCTTCACACTTAATTGATGATGGAAGCATTATTTTCGGTGAAATCTTGTATGAAAGGTTGAGTGCTCTTGGAATTACAAACACAAAGTAAAGAACAAGATCGCCCAGAGGTTTATTCCATTGGTAAGCGCATCGCTCGCGTGATGTATCTGAGTTTAGTTACCGTTGGAGGGGCGCTAGCCATAATGGCTGTTGTGCTAGGAATACTGTTCTTCTCAGGCGAGACCTCTTCGTTTATTTATATGAATTTCTAGTTGAATATAAGGTTTTCTGAGGGTATCCAAAAAGACTATGATCTTGTTGGATGCCCTTTTACTTGTTGTAAGACGCTCCGCGTACGAACCGTTCCTTCCATCGCTGTTGTCCCCAAATTATCGGAATTATATGAACTAAGGTATAAATTCGGGGACAAAGGCGACCGTTACACTTGTCCGGAATCGTTTCGTCCGCTCCGCTACTACGTGCATATCACAAACAAAAAAGCAACCATCCACGGTTGCTTCTTCTTACATATCACACTCAATTTGATCTTATTTTACTTAATAAACAATCCACGAAATAATGATAAACTGCACCGCTCCGATAATCTCCATGATCCCTACCTTCATCGGACGCATCGTTTTACCGGAGAATAAGAAAGTACGAATCAGAGGGAATAGAAAAGGCAAGATCATCCACGGTTGACCTAATACAATAGGTACAATCAGAATAAGGACATGATATATGTAACTTGCTTTCTTCCAAGCGGCATTGTTCTTCTCGCGGAATACGGTTTTCACAAAGAACGCTGTTCCCATGAAATAAACCAAGTTATAGAGAACAATCGTAAGCATTTCGAAATTCCATCCACCGTCACCATACATGTAGGACGCAGCCCCACCTAAAGCAAAGATAAGAATGGCACAAAAATCATTAAATATAGCCCTTTCGGACTTACGTTTTACATGCCAAATGTTCAAGCTTAATAATAGGAGAAACGGAATTGCGAAATAAAACAATTGCGGTTTGATGATCAGCGGATATATGACGGCCGTCAACCCAATCAACCCATAGATCGCAGCAAATTTCAATAAATGAGTGCGCTGTTTCTTTCTTTTTAATGCTTGTAATAATGGATAAGATGCTAGATATAAAAACAACCAAGCTATAAATAATAGGATATGACTCCAGCGTGGTGTTCCCGCCAGTACCCCAAATAAAAATGGGACACTGACCATAGCCCAGCCCCCATGTTCATGAGGAAGTACGATTTTCTTATTGTTTTTCATTTGCTAAAACTCCCCCTTTATTTGTCGCTCTTAGATAAGCAGCAAAAAAACCGACCAAAGTCGGCGTATTAAAACAAGCAACTAAAATACTCCTATATTTCTCGAATGCTGAAATAATAGATCAACTCGCGCCCCTTGAGCTTGTGAACAAAAGTACAAATATTATTGCATGTTTTTCTTGTGAAACATCGTCGCGTCCCCTTCTAACCGCCAATTTGTGACATCCTACGATTTGTAGGCGTATATGTTGTCTTCGATCCGGCTAGCAGAAATTTAGACATTTCATGATTTTCTGGTTTGGTACCGAGCGCATCAAGAAACATCTGACGGAGTGCATCATCATCACCAAGCACATCACGCACCTGAAACTGTTCTGTCCATGCCAGACATGGTTTAATAAATCCATCTGCTGTAAGCCGGAGACGATTACAGGATTTACAGAAATGTTCACTAACGGGATGAATCAATCCAAAGCTGCCTATAGCACCTTTTAGACGATAATTCTCAGACGGCCCACTTCCTTTTACATTACTACTCGGCTCATAATCCCAATTCTGCCGCTCGCATATCTCTTTAACCTCTGTAAGTGGCAGGTAGAGATTCTTCCACCTAGAATCACTATGACCAATTGGCATATATTCAATGAAACGAACATTAATATCATTATCTTGTGTCATGGTGATAAAATCAATGATTTCATCATCATTAATCCCTTTCATCAGTACAACATTTAGTTTAATCGGGGTTAATCCAGCCTTCACACAAGCATCAATGCTATCCAGCACTTTCTTGACATTGCCCCCGCGTGTAATCATTTTGAATCGATCAGGACGTAGAGAATCCAGACTGATATTCACTCGTGTCAACCCGGCTTCCTTTAAACGAGCTGCTCGAGATGCAAGGAAAACGCCATTGGTAGTTAATGAAATGTCTTCAATTCCAGGAATGCTAGAGATCATTCCCACCAGTTTCTCCAGCTCTTTCCGAACGAGTGGTTCGCCACCTGTAAGACGTATCTTGCTTATTCCCATTCCTGCAGCGACCCTTACCACATCCGCTATTTCCTCGTAGGTAAGAACTTTGTCTGTTGGCTCAAACTCCATTCCTTCCTCTGGCATACAGTAAACACAGCGTAAATTACAGCGATCAGTCACTGATATTCTTAGATACTCATGCTGACGACCAAACGAATCCACTAGGCGAGGAATTGTCATTGATCATCATTTCCTTCCAATAAGGGGCGACCTTCCGGATAGCTGACTTGATTTAGCTGATCACCTATCCATGCCGAACCGTCTTCTCCGAATTCTTTCTTCCAGATCGGTACGATTTGTTTAATACGCTCAATCACATATTCATTTGCTTCATAAGCCGATTTGCGGTGTGGAGAAGAGACTGCAATGACAACCGCGATATCAGAGATTTCTAGACGACCCACACGATGCGTAATGGCTACCATGGTATCAGACCAGCGTTCTCGAACTTCCTCACCAATACGCTCCAATTGCTTTACTGCCATTGAAGGATAAGACTCATATTCAAGAAACAAGGTTTTTTTACCGTGAGTGAA
This sequence comes from Paenibacillus sp. GCM10028914, assembly GCF_042666275.1. Classification (NCBI taxonomy): domain Bacteria; kingdom Bacillati; phylum Bacillota; class Bacilli; order Caryophanales; family Paenibacillaceae; genus Paenibacillus; species Paenibacillus sp. GCM10028914. The sequence continues at coordinate 55,210 of NZ_JBHTFO010000015.1, read as the reverse complement.
CTCCCTGACTGTTCCTAAAAATAGAGTAATTGCCCCTGCTTCTCTGCGCTTCACTTTCTCGGTTACTTCTTCAGGTTGAATAGGTTGATCAGTAATAACAAATAATGGATTATTCATGGCTCTCTTCCTCCTTATCCACCGCTAACTGGCGGAAGCATGGCAACCGTGTCGTTAGATTTAATCACATATAACTCATCTACGAATTGTTCATTTACTGCGATCATGACATCATCAAGAATTAAATGAGGGTAACGCTTCTTCATTTCCAAACGAAAATCTGCCACTGTGATAGAATCAAAATCCAGCTCCATAGCAGAAGTCCCAAGCTGTTCACTTAAATGAGCAAAACATAATAGTTTCATATTATTCACCTTTTCTAACATTAATCACGATATATAGTGCTGGTATAGTTTCTTAGCCGTCACTGGATCAGAAGTGCCATGAACCAATGCACGTCCATCTTGAAAAATCACGAGTCTGTTATTGGGCTCCTCAATTTGAATAAGGTAAGAATTCATTTTTACCGTTGTACCCTTCTCTCTTGCGTGCCGTGCGATTTCTTCCAAGTGCAGCGGAGCCTGCCTTGGATAACGAAGCCAAACTGAAGTCCGTCCACATAGTACCTCTGTTTTTATCTGTGCATCATGTTTCAGATAAGGATAGGTAGGCTGATTTCCACAGGTTGGACATGCACTGCTTCTAAGCTCGTTGTTAACCTGAATGGATTGAAACATATTCGACCAAAGATCAAATACGATGTATCGATTAGACATACTACTCTGATTTCCCGACAGAAACTTAAGCGCCTCAGCCGATTGCATAGACACTACCATCTGTACAGTTGGAGCAATAATCCCCTCACGATCACATGAAGCAGAACTAACAGGCAATCGTTTTAGTAAACAATGAAGACAAGGTGTCTGACCAGGAATCATGTTATACACCGCACCAAAGCTTCCTGAGCAGGCTCCGTAGATCCAAGGAATACCATAGCGGAAGGATATATCATTGATGATATATCGGATGGAAAAATGATCTGTAGCATCGATAATCAAATCAACTTTGTTGTTCTCCAATATGTTTTGAAGGTCTAGAGCGGTACAATCTAGTACAAGTGGATTCACACGAATACCAGAATTGATCTCTTTCAAGCGATTCGCCGCTGCAATTGCTTTAGGAAGCTGCTCATTTACATCCTCCTCTGAATACAGAGATTGACGCTGAAGATTGCTCCATTCCACGACATCCCGATCAACAATTGTAATGGTTCCAACTCCGGAGCGAGCAAGGATTTCCGCATTTCCCGAACCTAGTGCACCCGCGCCAATAATGAGTACATGTGCCTCAGAGAGAAGCTGCTGACCTTGTGAACCAATCGGCTTAAAAATTTCCTGCCTGCTATAACGATCATCATTCAACGCTATATCCTCCTTCCATGGTCGCTTAAGAGTGCTTCATATTGCTCTCTAGTGTCTACATCTACTGAAAACTCAGTACCTATACCCGCTTCTCTCCACTCTTTCTCGTCCATTCCAAGCCATGAGATCTGATCTAGTAGACCGGATAACCGGTACTGACCGGCCTCAAGTCTTCCTGAAATGATAGGTAACATCCGCTGAGCACGATATACACCGTGCAACATCTGATGCATTCCCCCTATGATAGGGATCACCGCATCATAATGGCTTGATATGAGCCTTGATAACATCCATTGTGCAGCAGGAGCAGACAAGTTAGGGTAATCACAACCAACGACCCAAGCATATTCCGTATTAATGTTAGAAAAAGCGGCATGAAATCCGCTAATCGGACCATGCCCCGTATAAATATCCGGTATACATATTACATCGTTCTCTATGAAATGATCATAAGAAGAAGGATCGTTCGCAACAATAATAAGCTGCTCGCAAACCTTCCTCATTTCTTTCATTTGACGTTCAAAGAAGAATTCATCATCATATTTCAAAAAAGCTTTATTGTGACCTTGCATACGGGAATTGCGGCCTCCCGCGAGAATAACTCCTGTCAACATGGAAACCGCCTCCCTTCATATTAACGACGTCTGCGATATACAACGTAGCTTCGTCCCAGGTACTTAATCGGCATACTGAGCATATGAACAAGTCTCGTAAAAGGAAATACCGCAAACAATGCTAAGCCCAGAACAACATGAATCTTGAAAATAACAGGCACTGTACTCATTAAGGTGTAATCCGGTCTGAAAATAAGCACACCTCTTAGCCATGGACCAATCGTCTCACGGTAATCGAATTCGCCACTGCCTCCCATATTGAATAAAGTAGCCAGCATACCAACCACAACAATTAATGTAAGGAGAATAATGGAGAGCATATCACCAAAGCTGCTCGTTCTACGAATACGAACATCAGTAAGACGGCGAATGACTAGGATAATACAGCCAATCAGGGTCATTAGCCCTGCAACGGTTCCAAGCGATAGGGCCATTAAGTGGTATAGGTGATCTGATACACCTAACGCCAAAAGCCAGGATTTCGGGATCAATATACCACCAACATGTCCAAAAAAGACGAATATGATACCGATATGGAACAGGTTGCTTCCTAGTCGAAGCTTCTTCTTCTCAAGCATCTCGCTTGATTTCGCTGTCCAACCGAATTGATCTGTCTGATAGCGATAGTAAAGACCTACTATAAACAGAATAAGTATAATATAAGGATAGATTACCCAGAGAAATTGGCTTCCCCAAGTCATGAGGCTCCCCCCTTAAATTGACCATATCCGGCAGCCGCCCACATCGGGCCGCAGCCCTGCGGGGCAGATGCACTGTCACAGGCAGCCGGAGCTGTTATCTCAATGAGTCCTTCTGTGATATTGGATTGATCCAGAATCCATAATATGGCGTCCATTACATGTCGATATGGACTTTGCTGCTCATCCAGTGCCGATTTAATACTCTCGAGCGCTTTACGGAAAGAGACTAGCAGCGCGATCCCTCGATTCTCTTGCGAAACCGCAACATATTCGAGTACGAGCGGCAAATAATCTGGCAACTCATCCGTATCAAGTATCATGTCTTCTTCTTCGTACAACTGTTTCAACCGAAGTAACGCAGGTCCACGTTCCCGATCTTCACCCAGCTGCCCATAAGTTAAGTACAAATTTGATTTTTTGCCAAAATCAAAAGTCTTAACATAGGCTGCTGTAATCGACTCTGCATCCATTCCGGCAAACGCAGCAATACATTCACCAGCTAATTTCTGAAGGGTATTCGCAACTTCTTCTTCCTCATCTTGAATCAAATGACACCAATCAACATACATCTCATCTGATGCATCCTGCCATGTTTCATCAGGATACTGTAGCAACTGCGAGAAGAGCATCCAGCTTGAGCGCAGCGTTATGTCTTTCATTTCATTCACTCCTTTTTTACAGGAAGCTTTGTGTTAACCTCCACAAGGTCCAGGTCCGCCCATCATATTCGTAAAGCCACAAGCGCCTTGCTCGGAATAGAGATCTGAGAACTCCTCCCGGTGTGCGGAAGGGATAACAAATCGATCATCATATTTCGCAATCGCAAGTAAACGATACATTTCCTCAATATCTTTCTCGGTCATATCAAATTGTTTCAGCATTTCAAGGTCTGGCTCCTGATTCAGGTTGCGTGAACGCATATGTGAACGCATAATAGCCATCTTTTTCAGCACATTTGTAATTACTTCTGTATCTCCAGCCGTTAGCAAGTTAGCAAGATATTCTACAGGGATGCGCATATCATCGATCGCTGGGAAAATATCTTCTGGTGTAGCTGCTGCACCTTTTCCTTCAACCATGTTCGTGATTGGACTAAGAGGTGGTACGTACCATACCATTGGTAGTGTCCGATATTCTGGATGAAGCGGAAGTGCAATCTTCCAGTCAACTACCATTTTGTATATTGGTGAACGCTGAGCATACTCAATCCAATCTTCTGGAATGTTTGCAGCACGCGCTGCAGCGATGACTTCCGGATCGTTAGGATCAAGGAACACATCAAGCTGGGATTCATAAAGTTTACGCTCGTCAGTAACTGAAGCAGCCGCTTCAACACGATCTGCATCATAGAACATAACTCCAAGGTAACGGATACGTCCTACACAGGTTTCGGAGCAGATTGTTGGTAGACCTTGCTCAAGCCGTGGGAAGCATAGCGTACATTTTTCCGCTTTATTGGTCTGCCAGTTGAAGTAAACCTTCTTATATGGACAGCTTGATACACAGAATCTCCAAGAACGGCAAGCATTCTGGTCAACCAGGACGATTCCGTCCTCTTCCCGCTTATACATCGCTCCAGATGGACAGCTTGAAACGCATGCCGGGTTGATGCAGTGCTCACAAATACGAGGCAAATACATCATAAATACTTGTTCAAATTCCATTCGAACGGATTCTTCAATGCCCTTCATATTAGGGTCCTGGTAGCCTGATTCATGCACGCCTGCAAGATCATCTTCCCAGTTCGGTCCCCACTCCAGATTCATATGTTCACCAGTGATCTTCGACTTTGGTCTAGCTACAGGCTGGTGTTTACGTTCAGGGCTTTGTTGAAGCTTCTCGTAATCGTAATCCCAAGGCTCATAGTAATCATCAATTGTCGGTTGATCTGGGTTATGGAATATATTCTTCAGACGGTTAGCCCGGCTGCCCGAACGAAGTTCGAGCTTGCCGTTCTTAAGTTCCCAGCCGCCTTTATATTTGTCTTGATTCTCCCATTGTTTTGGATATCCAATCCCTGGCTTTGTCTCCACATTGTTAAACCACATATACTCGGCACCTTTACGGTTCGTCCATGTGTTCTTACATGTAACAGAGCAGGTATGACATCCAATACATTTATCCAAGTTCATGACCATTCCGATTTGTGCTTTAATCTTCAAGCCAGTTCACCTCCTCAAGTTTACGGATCACGACATACAGATCCCGTTGATTTCCTGTTGGTCCGTAGTAGTTAAATCCATAGCTCAATTGTGCGTATCCGCCAATCATATGCGTAGGTTTTACATGAATTCGAGTTGGACTGTTATGCGTTCCTCCGCGAGTTGTTGTTACATCCGTTGCAGGAACGTTGATCGTACGGTCTTGCGCATGGTGCATGTACGCCATTCCTCGAGGCATACGGTGTGTAACTACCGCACGAGCAACAACCGCACCATTTTGGTTGAAGCATTCAATCCAGTCGTTATCTTTAAGATCTGCATCTGCCGCATCGTCTTTATTGATCCATACGGTTGGTCCGCCACGGAATAGCGTCAACATTGGAAGCGAGTCGAAGTACATACTGTGAATGGACCATTTGTTATGTGGCGTCATGTAATTTAGAACAATCTCTTTGCCTTTTGCCGCTGGACGGTTCTTATTCGTATGGAATGGCGCATGCTTCATTGTTGGTTTGTAAATCGCCATATTCTCACCGAACTCAGTCAACATTTCGTGATCTAGGAAGTAATGTTGACGACCCGTTAAAGTACGATAAGGAATGAGTCGTTCTACATTTGTCGTAAATGGTGAATAACGACGTCCATGCTGTTCGGAACCGCTGAAAGCAGGTGAAGTAATTACGGTCTTCGGCTTCGATGTTATATCATCAAATGTAAAGCGTTCATCCGAACGATCCTCTGCTAGATCTTTCAGTTTCATGGCCGTTTTTTGTTCTAGGGACTCCCATGCTTTCACGGCCATTTTTCCGTTACTTGTGGTCGATAGTGACAGAATTGCTTCCGCTACTTCACGGTCAGTTACGAGCTTCGGACATCCTTGGCTAATACCTGGCTCATCCACTACACCATTCACTTTTTTCATCAGTTCATACTCGTCTGCTGCGGACCAGTTGATTCCTTTAATGCCATATGGCTTATCTTTGATGTTCGGTCCAAGAGCCGTCATCTTCTTGTAAACCGAAGCATAATCACGATCTACAAGCACAAATTTAGGCATCGTCTTGCCTGGGATGGCGTCTACTTCACCTTTACTCCAATCCAGGATCTTACCGAATGGCTGTGCAAGTTCATCAGGTGTATCATGCTGAAGCGGTACAGCTACTACATCACGCTGCGGTCCTGTAAACTGTGTCTCCGCCATTTTAGAGAACGTCTTCGCAATGGTCTTAAACGTCTCCCAATCTGATTTCGATTCCCATAGTGGAGCCACTGCTGGATTGAATGGATGAATGAATGGATGCATATCTGTTGAGGACAGATCACTCTTCTCATACCAAGTTGCCGCTGGAAGCACGATATCGGAATAAACCGCTGTTCCGGACATCCGGAAGTCAATATTAACCATCAGATCAAGCTTTCCTTCAGATGCCTTTTCATGCCATTTGATTTCCTGCGGACGAATCGTCTCAGAATCATCATTCAACAGACCGTTATGAGCTCCAAGCAAGTATTTCAAGAAATACTCATGTCCTTTACCGGAACTTGAGATCAGGTTAGCGCGCCATACGAACATCACTTTCGGATGGTTCGAGGTAGCATCTGGATCTTCAATAGCAAATTGCAATTTACGATTCTTAAGCTGATCCGCTATATATTTAGCAACATCCTCTTGGGACACATGACCTTGTGCGGCCGCATCTTTAACTACATCAAGCGTATTCTCGTTAAACTGAGGATAAGAAGGCAACCATCCTAAACGGGCAGCCATTACGTTGTAATCACCATAGTGAGCATAACGCGCTTTATCTACCAGTGCAGAAGTATGTCCATCGACTGGATTGGATTCGAATCTCCACTGATTTGTCGCAAAATAGAAGAAAGAAGTACCATTTTGCTGACGAGGAGGCATCGTCCAATCCCGTGCAAATGCTATATTCGCCCAGCCTTCTGCAGGACGAAGCTTCTCTTGTCCCACATAGTGCGCCCAGCCGCCGCCATTAACACCTTGGCAGCCTGTCATGAGCACCAAATTCAGTACACTGCGATAAATGGTATCGGAGTTATACCAGTGGTTAATACCTGCACCAACGATAATCATGGAGCGACCTTTACTGTCAACCGCATTCTGAGCAAACTCACGAGCGATTTGAATAACGGATTCACGGTCAACACCAGTAATCTGTTCTTGCCATGCTGGTGAGTACACCGTGTTTGCATCGTCATAGTCGCTTCCGCTCACTGGATCTACACCATATTGTGCAAGCATCAGATCAAATACGCTGGTTACCCGGTAAGTCTTGTTGTCAGCACCTGTAACCGTACGATAAGGAATTTCACGTGATACGACTGTTTTTTGTTGATCGTCGAAGTAAGGCAAGTGGATCGTAAGGTTTCCTTCTGCTGTCGCACCGAGTCCAAGCTGTGGTGAAATTTCCTCTCCAGTAAGGGTGTCAACCATTTCGAGATTCCATTTCCCTTCTTCTCCCCACCGTGAACCAATGGTTCCGTTCGGGATTCGAAGCTCACCTGTCTTTTCATCGATAAGTACAGTTTTCCACTCTGCATTATTAGTCTCAATGCCCAAGTCCTTGGCAGTAATGAAGCGTTCTGCTACAAAGCCGTTCTCGTTCTCCTCAAGCATGATGAGGAATGGGAAATCCGTATATTTTTTAGAATATTCATTGAAGTAAGGTGTACTTTGCTTCACATAGAATTCATTTAAAATAACATGACCCATTGCCATCGCAAGAGCGCCATCCGTACCTTGCTTCGCCGGAAGCCATTTATCAGCGAATCGAACAAATTCCGCATAATCCGGACTGATCGAAACAACTTTCGTACCACGGTAACGTGCCTCAGTCATAAAGTGAGCATCGGGCGTTCTTGTCATCGGTAGGTTTGAGCCCCAAACGAGCAAGTAGCTGGAGTTATACCAGTCACTACTTTCCGGAACGTCCGTCTGATCTCCCCAAATTTGCGGAGATGCTGGCGGCAAGTCTGCATACCAGTCATAGAAGCTAAGCAGTGGAGATCCTACAAGGGATAGAAAACGGGAACCTGCTGCATAGCTGACCATGGACATCGCAGGAATTGGCGAGAATCCAACGACACGGTCCGGACCGTCTTTCTTGATCGTAGAAATCATCGATGCAGAGATAATTTCGGATACTTCATCCCATGAAGCACGAACCATTCCGCCTTTACCACGTGCAGATTTATAAATCAGTTTCTTCTTGTCATCTTGAACAATGGAGTTCCAGGCTTGAACCGGATCACTGTGCTCACGTTTTGCTTCACGCCACAGCTCAAGCAATTTACCACGTATGTATGGATACTTCACACGCAGCGGACTGTACAGATACCACGAAAAGCTGGCACCACGCGGACAACCTCGAGGTTCAAACTCCGGCATATCCGGTCCAGTTGTAGGATAATCTGTCTGTTGAGTTTCCCAAGTAACAATTCCATCTTTTACAAAAATCTTCCAACTACATGATCCTGTGCAGTTTACACCATGTGTTGAACGTACTACTTTGTCATGTGACCAACGATTGCGATATATTTCTTCCGAGGAACGGTCAGCAAGGGAAACCTCGCTCCATCCTTCTGAGTTCTTTTCGCGCTTACGGAAAAATTTCAACTTTTGTAATAGAGGATTGGTCTTATTCATCTTCCCAGCTCCTTGCGCCTTATGATACTTCTATTGTATACGTAAGGTCAGGGTGAATAAGAGGGGGGAACTCCCTCATTATGAGGTAGGGATTCCCCGGTATTTATAATAAAAGACGCTAATCATGCTATAGGAGGGATAATGCGAGGGACATAGACTGCTTAAGAACACTGGTTTCATGATGAATATGAACAATAGGAATATCCGTGTAACCATATGAGTTTAGCTGTGCTCTGTATGCTTCTTCACATAGAGAAGACTGCCAACTGATGAACAGCTTAATATTAGAAGTCTGCTTATGCAGACTCTCCAGATCATCGTGATCACGAAGCAGTGCTATTTTGGGGAAAGGGGCTGTTTTGAAGCCTTCTGCGATGACGAGGTCAACTCTTCCTTGCATTCCGGCTGCGATCTCTTCTAATGATATTTCTGATGGACGCATAATGCGGGTAGCACTTCCCGAAGTGAGTACCGTCTCAATGGCGCCACTCCCAAGATGCTTGGAGCTGTCAGTACCTTCATCATCCAACTCAAAATTGTGAGCATCATGCTTAGCTGAGCCAACACGAACTCCTTCAGCGGTTAATGCAGCAATTAATTGACATGATAGAGTCGTTTTGCCGCTGTTCTTATAACCTACAATCTGTAACACGGGTGTATTAGCTTGCATAATGGTTGGTTCATCCCCTTTCCATTAGGAATGGATTTCTTTCATAGGAATCACTTCGATCTGCGTCCCAGCGGTGTATCCTTCGGGTGAACCCGGAAGAACGATTAGACAATTCGCGTCTCGAATAGATACAGTCGCACTAGAGCGATCATTCTGCGCCGGCGTTGCCACTAGCTTGCCATCCTGTTCTCTTAAAGTCCCCCGAACAAAACGGGTACTACGATCCGATTTCTTATAATCTTCAGTAAGTGTTGCAGATATGCGAGGTTCTGGTCCCAGCGGCCCTCCCATCATTGCTCTTAATGCAGGACGGAGAAACAATCTGCTACCGACATAACAAGCAGACGGATTTCCCGAGAGTGCAAAAATCGGTTTATCATGCCAGACTCCAAATGTAGTTGGCGTTCCCGGACGCATCAGAACTTTGTTAAACTTTAGTTCTCCGTCCCATTCTTGCGTTAAATCATACAGAATATCATGATCGCCAACAGACACGCCACCTGTAGTGACGATAACATCATACTCGCTGATCGCTTTTAAGATCATTTGTTTAGCGAGATCTACGTCATCTGGTATATGGTCCAGTATAAAAGGAATTCCACCATATTCTATCACTGCGCCTGCGAGCATGTATGCATTGCTATTACGAATTCGGCCTGGCTGTAGTGGTTCATCGATACGTAGAAGCTCGGCACCTGTTGCGATGATCGCAACACGTGGCTGCTTATAAACACACACGGAGACTGCCCCAAACATCGCGAGTAACCCCATCTCTCCAGCGCCAATTGTCGCTCCTGCCTTCAGAACCGTTTCATCTTGTTTAAGCTCTTCACCGATCGGGGATACATTCTCACCTACACGGACGCTCCCTTTCACCTTGCATAATATCTCGGCGTCAGAACCTATCTCTTCTTCTGTCATTTCATATTTAATCACAGCATCTGCACCATCTGGCACAGCGCCACCTGTCATAATACGCATACATTGCTTTGGTCCTAGTTTCTTGTCCGACACCTTACCCGCAGGAATATTATCAACGATGCTCAAGGTCACCGGATGATTTACAGATGCTCCATGTGTATCTGCAGCCCGTACCGCAAATCCGTCCATTCCTGAACGGCGAAAATGCGGAATTGGCTGTGAAGCTTTAAGCTCCACAGCCAATGTTCTACCGATACTTTGCATGAGCGGTACTTGTTCTGTTGACATCATACGAATATTTTTAAGGACAAGATCCAGTGCCTTTTCTACGCTAATGGCTTTCCGTAAAAAGGTATCCATTGATTTTCTACCGTTCATGCTAGTGCCTCCATATTTTATTTGGTACTAAGGCCAAATTTTAACGAAGTACTTTGAATCTCCGCTGGGTCAATTTCACTAAATACACCTACGTAATAATTAATCTCTCCAGCCTCATTCTGAATTCCGTTAATCGTTAAGTACTGTAAGAACATCTCACCGTTCTTTTTCTTATTGCAAATATTACCTGACCAGGATTTCTTCTCTTTGAGTTGCTTCCATAAAGATTCGTAGAAAGCTTTATCATGTTTACCTGATTTCAAGAAGCCTGGCTTCTGACCAACAGATTCCTCAACCGTGTAACCGGTAATTTCCGTAAAAGCAGGGTTAATCGTCTGGATAATGCCTTTGGCATTCGTAACGAGTACCGCTTGCGAAGTTGTATGCACGATTCTCTCAGCAAGCTTCATTCGCTCTTGCCAGTACATATACAGCACCAGAAGAATACTGCACAAAGATACCATCGCTAGAGCCATAAAACCAATTGCATAATGACCTGTCATGCTATAGAGCATGGAGAGCATAAGAGGTGGGAAGAACCCGCCCAAACCACCTAGAGCAGAAATCAGTCCATTTGCAATACCGGATTGTTTGGAAAAGTATAGTGGTACCAACTTGAAAATTGTACCGTTACCCATACCTGCAGTCAATCCGATCAACAGACACCCTACTGTAAAGAGTGTGATCGCCGGGGAAAACGCAAGAATAATACCGCCGATTGTCAAGCCTGCAAATACAAACAACAAGATTTTAAATGGATTGAACTTATCACCAAGCCATCCCCCTACTGGACGCATAAAGGTTGCCAAGGCAATAAATCCAGCAGCACGCAATCCAGCATCCACTTTGTCGATTCCAAAAGTGTTAACGAGGTGGTTCGGTAAGAACACCGTGAAGGCTACAAATGCACCAAATGTAATGAAGTAGAAGAAGCACAACAACCATAGCTTCTCATTTTTGTAAACACCTTTAATTTGCTCGGTTAAGGAAGCGTTCAATTTAGCTTCTTTACGATCACCGAAAATAAAGTTCGCAAGAACAAAAACCGCGAGCAAGATTAAGTAAAATTGCACTGTTGCACGCCATCCAAATTGTGTCGCAAGCACCGGTGCAAAAAATGTACTAAGTGCAGAACCCAAATTACCGAGTCCGTAAATACCATTAACTAATCCATGCTTCTCTTTAGGATAGTACTTTGGTAGTGATGTAACACCTACGGAGAACGTTGCCCCCGAAATCCCGAGAAACAAACCTCCAATAATTAAATCGAAGAAACTGTCAGCTATGCTTATGTAGAATACAGGAATTAACAGGATAAGAAAACTGAACAAAAACATATTGCGAGCACCGAACTTATTCGTCCAAAATCCAAATGGTATTCGCAAAATTGAGCCCAGAACTACAGGTACCGCCGTAACGAGCGAGAGCTGTCCGGGTGTCAGCGGGATCCCGTCTTTAATAAATACAATTAATGATGATAAAATCCCCCATACCGCAAAACCCAGTATCAAGCTTGTAGTCTGTAAGGGAAGTATCGCCTTATTTGCTTTCATGGTCTTTCCTCCTCATGAGATCAACAACTATGAGTTCATTATCCTCTCATATAGGTAAGAAAAGAATTGGGGAATTCCCTCAATTATGCTCTAGGAATTCCCCCCATGTAAGTATTTACTATTAGGTCTGTTAGGTTTGATCAATACTCCAGTGAACCTCATCCAAAAGTAGGCGTGTGGGAAGCGTGAAGCGAACGGATTGACAATCTTCTTCGACTGATATTTCGAAGTCAGATTTAAGTGATTTCAAATGTTGCTTCATCGCATGAAAAACATCTTCGGACAAATAATATTTTCCTTTACCCTCAAACATAACGAGTGTATTCCCGATTTGATCCTGTTCCAATATCAGTGTTGCGTTAGACTGTGAACGTGAACAATCATATGCGAGAAGCTTTAACACCTCGGAAATCTCATGCTGGCGTCTATGGGAAAGACGCGTAATTCGCTGGTCCAATAATTCACAGGTAAAGCCTTCTTTATGGAACTCTCTTAGTCTATGGAGGATCGGACTCGTTAAATCCAGCGGCTCGGTCTCTTTCGTCTCACTCGTAGACAAAACTTTTGCCGAATCATCGTACAGGGCTGCAAGCATAGATGCGTACTGCTCAACTTGCTCGATCTCTTGGTGGCTAAATATACGTTCTTCCCTTTGGCCAACTAATAGTACCCCGTAGGAATGCTTCTGCTCAGGCAGCAATGAATCAACGGACACCCCAAGCCCAGAGCGTAATGATTCGACAAGAAAGATAGGATATTCGAGCATCTCATCCTGTACTTCTTCCGGAAAGTAGGTAATGATGTATGGACACTTCGCTTTCAAGACCTTACCGGCCATTCCCTTTCCCATGCGAACCATAATTTTGCGATAACGCTCTGTTCTTGCCCCAAGCGCGATCTTCCAGTAAATATCTCTGTAATTAGCATCTGCCAATGCTAACGCAACAAAGTCCAGCTTCAACTCTGATTTTAGCAGCTGTACTTGACAATGAATTTGCTCCTGAATCGTTAGAGAATGACGATCCTGATTAGTCAAAATCAAGCAGCCCCCTTTTATATGCAAATTCCGTCAATTCCCGACGGTTACTTAATTGAAGCTTATCCATAATATTTCCTTTATGATTTTCAACGGTTTTCACACTGATAATAAGAAGCTCAGCTATTTCCTTGTTCGTGTAACCTTTTGCAACCAATGTAAATATTTCTTTCTCACGCTCGGTCAGCGTTTCAAATCGATCCTTAAAATCTTCTGAATTGCCGTGCAGATATGCTTGTATTACCTTCTTGGTAGCATCCGGCTGCAAATATACCATTCCCTGGTGTACCTGTTGAATGGCTGTCGCTAATTCTGTAATTGGCGCGGATTTCAGGATATATCCTGATGCTCCCGCTTTAAGAGCTCTAAATAAATACTGCTCATCATTATGCATGGTTAGAATAATGACCTTAACCTCTGGCATGGATTGTAAGAGTTCGCTAGTCGTAGACAGACCATCTCTTCCATTAGGCATACTAAGATCCATGAGAACCAGGTCAGGTTTTAACTCTAAAGCTTTCTTTAAGCAAGATCTTCCGTCTGATGCTTCACCAACGACTTTTATTCCAGGCTTGGTATCAAGCACAGCCCGTATTCCCCCACGTACAAGCGCATGATCATCTACTAACAATACTTTAATATCCATATCAAATTCCATAAAACCCTCTCCTTATAAGGTAGTTGTGTCGCTGATTGGTACTTTCACTTCAATGATGGTTCCCTCACTCGGATAGGATTCTATGTTAAATTCACCTTGAAGAATATTGACTCTCTCTTCCATACTATAAAGTCCAACGCCTTGACGCAGTTCAGAAGTCATCTCAAATCCTACACCATAATCTCGAATATAGAGCTCAGCGCACGTTGATTGAAGCTTTAACTTCACCTCGATCACTTCCGTTTGTGAATACTTAGCTGCATTGATAAGTGCCTCTTGAATGATTCGATAGAATGCAATTTCATAGGCTGCAGGTAATCTTGCACTGTCTCCTTCTAGGGTAAGCAAGACCTGAATACCGAATTTCTGTCCATATTGACGGACATAGTTACGCAGTGCAGGTACAAGCCCAATATCATCAAGTGAAGATGGCCGAAGCTCGCCAGATAAATCCCGAATATCCTCGATGGTAAGTCGTATGGATTCCTGTAAAGCGTCTAACGGCTCATCTATGGATGGCTCATTCGTATTTTCTAATAGAGATTTAACAACTTCTGTTTGAATCAAAATGCTATATAGAGACTGCCCTATTCCATCATGCAGCTCACGTGAGAGTCGCTTTCGTTCATTTTCTTGAGCCGACAGAATCGAATGAGTAATCATCTTTGCAATTTTGTGCTGTTCTTCCTGTCTTTCTTTCTCTACTTCTTGAAATCGAATAATATTCAATGGACCATACACCGGATCTTTATACTGCGATACACTTGCGCTCACGGACTTGGTTATACCACTTGTTGTCGTGAGTTGAACCTCAGTTAATTGTGATTCCGGCTCGGTTACAAAACATTTTTGATAGGAGCACAATTTGTTCAGTCCAGCGTAATTAGAACAATGGCTGCAAAAATTTACGGATACCGGATCTTCGTCCAGCTTTAACAGTTGTCTAGCGGTTGGGTTCATACGTATAATATTCAGCTTACTGTCCGTCACAAGAATGCCATCGGGACTGTGCTGAAATACATTAGAGAACAACTTTTGTTCTGATCTCAGCTTGTGGCTTTGCCAATAGATAATGAAAAAGAATAAGGTCGTAATTACGAGAACGAATAAAAAGATAAGGACATTGTTAATAAACAACCGATTCTCTTGTTGTTCAATGGCTCTAATCGCAAAGACAATAATTAATGTCATGCTTATAGTTAAAATACCGTTTTTAACCATAAATTTCATAAATGCTTTCGTCTTGTGAGCCGTTGTTGACATCAAAGACTATCATCCCTTCTGTCATGAATTCCTTCAAATTTTAACACTAATAAATACACTTGAAGTGTGAGGTATGTCATATACAATGGGGGTTTCTCATCTCATTTGAGACTTCCATAATTCTTCACATCACAAATATGTAGCTTGTACATCACTACGAAATCGGGGCATCTGCAACAAATCATTATAGCGACTCGTTAGTTCTAATAAATACTTTAAAGGGAGCTTATTAATGAAGATAAAATCAGGAGTGTTATTATTAGTAATCATATTTGCATTAACAGGATGTATGGGTACTCAAACAAAGCAGCAACCAGATCCAGTGGCTGAGAATCCGAAGGTATCCGTAGAAATAGAGAGCAATATTACTCTGGAAGAAGTGACTAACGCTTTGAAATCTGAGGGAATTGAGATGTTTGATGATTCACAGCAAAATGATTGGATTCTGAATAAAGTGAAATCTAATCGGTTTTCTGTAAGCCGACCAAATGTAATCGAAAAATATAAAGAGTATATTTCAATCTACGTGTATGATTCGGAGAATGCCCGCAGTGAAGGACTTGCTGATTTCAATAAACAAAAGGAACTATATGATATGATGATCCCAAACATTTACGAACATAAAAACGTTCTTATCCTTTATTGGCATCATGAAGACATGAATAATGCCACAAACGCTAAGTTCAATAAACAGATTGAAATGGCCATTCAGAAGATGTAAGCTGATTTCCAGAAAAGTTGTATATTAAATCAGCTATACCAAAAGAGTTAGAAAAAATGTTTACTAATCAATAGCTACTAGATAAATATGGAACTAGCATTAAAAATTTGGTTTTATTACAATTGATTTGTTATGAAATGAAGTCAAGGAGGGCAATCTTTGAAAGTACATAAGAAGTTAAGCTTGTGGTTTACCATAATTGCTGTTGTCGTAGTTCTATACAATATGAGCGGAAAAGATGATAAGAATTTGTTATTATTTTTTACGAGTCCACCCTTTTGGGTTATTGAATACTATCCCTTTCGAGTTTCATTCTCGCTGCTCTATGTACTAAATATAACATTTTGGTTTCTGTTCGGTTTAGTTCTTGATTGTGGAATAACTAAGTTAAGAAAAAAAAGAAAACACTCTTCCCAAAATACCGTCCATTAGGGCGGTATTGCTTTACGATTTCCCCTACATTCCTCCAACACATACTCTCATCCGCCTTCCACCTCTCTCTATATTCTTCTTTTGTTTTATCACATGATCAAATCAATCCAAACTTTTCTGTTGACGTCTTTGGTTTGAAAAGCATGCAGTCAGGAGGCCCACTCTTTCTGTCGGAGACGCTCCGTGTACGAATCGTTCCTACCATCGCTGTTGTCCCCAAATTTCTCGAAATTGTTCTAAGCAAGGAAGAAATTTGGGGACAGCATATGCTTCCGAAGTGAGCTTTCCTTTGGAAAGCTTTTAGGCGACCGCTATCGCTTGTTCTGAATCGTTTCATCCCCTCTGCTACATTAGCCGCAGTTATACTTAAGATATACGATAAGAAACCGTTTCTTTGTACATTCAATAAGCGACAGCGGACTAAAAGACAAAAAATGGCGGTACAAGGATAACATCCTGGTCACCGCCATTTCTTCATTGACATATTTATTAATCTGACGAACCGTCCGTAAAATGAGCTAATCTACTTTATTAACTTGACGTTCCATATAGTAATCTGCCAAAACATAGATGAAACCAGCAACACCGAAAAGAATAATAGCTGTACTGCTATTCAAATGATATTCCATAACAAAGCGTTCATTATACGATCTTTGAAAGAATATATACCCTCCGATCACACTCAGTATTAATATAATTATGCGGCTAACTAAAGGATTGGCTATCTTTCGAACAACCCAGGTTAAAGGGAATATTACAATGGGATAAAGGACGCTTGGAACAAGGAATATGAGAAACAAATAAGCAATCCCGATGTTTCGAAAACCATAGTACTCCGTTGTAGAAATTTTGTTTCCTTCCAAAAGCTCCACTCCAAAGGATGCTGAGGTAAATAATATCATCGTAATCACCCATAGCATTATGTGTTTGACTACACGCAAAATAATCCCACCATTTTCATATGATTTATATTTAGACGAATTTGCTAAATCAAATGTTGCTGTTGGCACAAAAAAAACACAGCAGTTAAGGTTTCAAACCCTTTCTGCTGTGTTCCATTTTCTCTATATTCGTTTATTCGCTCCGCAATGCCGTAACAGGATCTTTCTTCGCAGCCATCTTCGCTGGAATGAATCCACCGATCATGGTGAGGATTACACTAATAATCACCAATGCAATTGCATGAACAGGATTCAGCTGCGCTACATTTTTAAGATCCGTCATCGTAAACAGTACCGAATTCACCGGGATCGTTAATAGATAAGCAATCAAAATCCCTAGTACACCCGAGAACATCCCTATGATAAACGTCTCTGCGTTAAATACCCTTGTAATATCCTTCTTACGGGCACCAAGTGCACGAAGAACACCAATTTCTTTCGTACGTTCCAGTACAGAGATGTAGGTAATAATGCCGATCATGATCAGTGATACAACAAGTGATATTGCTGCAAACGCGACTAATACTAACGTAATTCCATCCATAATGCTGCCGGAAATATTGGTTACAATTGCTGCCATATCGGTATACTCTATGCGATCCTCTTTAGCAAGATCTGTGTTCCAATCATCTAAATAAGCATTTACCTTTTCCTTGGCACTAAAATCAATCGGATACAAAGAAATCGACGTTGGAATTTCAGTCGCTCCAAGCGTAGCCAGTATATCATCCTTTGTCATGGCTGCAGAGCCGCTCATCCCAGCGCTCATGCCGCCTGCCATCATATTCATTCCGCCAGCTCCCATGCTGGCTGCATCATTTGCTTTTTCTTGCAGCAACTCACCTGTAATTACATTTACATCTGAATTCTGCTGTGCCTTGACGATATCTGAATTCTGAGCATCCTCGATAAAGGATGCTGACAATTCATCCGAATAAGCGATACCCGAAGGCAGTGTTGACATTCTGGAATCCTCTTGCGCACGAATTACACCAGCAATCTTAAGCGTCACAGCCTTATCACTGTTATACAACTCCTTCAGATTCGCTGCTGTCCCGTTTACCGTAAAGCGATCACCAACTTGCACATAGTAATCATTGTTCATAATCAGCTTCAGTTCGCGTCCAATCAGATCAGACAACTGAATGCTGTCCACATCAGGATTTACCCCTAGGGCTTCTAATGTCGCATCCGTCAACCGGTTATACTCATCTACGATTAAGACGAGATCCGTCTTTGAAGCAGGAAAGCTTCCTTCAAGTAGATCATAATACTGTTCCAGATAACTTCCAGCTGCCTCTCCAGGTTTGCTCGGATAAGTTGCGAAATTAATATCACTCTTATTCACATTCTTTACATTGCTGCCATCAGACGATAACAAGTTCATGTTGACCATTCTTGTATAAGAGATACCGTCAAGCAAAGCGGGATCAATGGCATTTACATAATCCAAATATTCCTCTGTCAACACATTCGTATGAACGATCGAATTCTCACTCGGATCATAAGGATATAACACCTTGTCAGTCGGATACATCGTAAGATCGGTTTTTCCTAATTGGGCATGCTCGCTTATATCCATATTCATCGCCGATTGACTGATCGTAATTGGGAAATTCGATAAAGCTCCTGTTTCATACGAGCTGATCTGTTTATCGAACCCATTGGATAAAGACAGCACGAGCGCTATACCAATAATGCCGATACTTGAAGCAAATGCGGTGAGCGCTGTTCGCCATTTTTTCGTCGCAATGTTCTTGCCTGACAACTTCAATGCCGTCCAGAAGCCCATGCTTGTCTTCTTCAGAGAATAGTTGGTTGAAGTCTGCTGATCAGCCAGCGGATTGCTGTCTGAAATGGCATTACCGTCTGAAAAACGAATGATGCGATCTGCATACTGCTCCGCAAGCTCCGGATTATGCGTAACCATTATGACCAACTTGTTCTCTGCGATCTTTTTGATCAGCTCCATGATCTGTTCGCTTGTTTCGGAGTCCAACGCCCCTGTAGGTTCATCCGCTAGTATAATATCCGGATTGTTCGCAAGCGCACGCGCGATTGCCACCCGCTGCATCTGTCCACCTGACAGCTGATTCGGCTTCTTGTGGACATGTTCCTTCAGCCCGACTTGGTCCAGCACTTCAAGTGCCTTCGCACGCTTCTCTGCAGCAGAAACCCCGCTCAAGGTCATCCCCATCTCCACATTATCGACAATGCTAAGATGAGAGATCAGATTATAGCTCTGAAAAATAAAACCAACACTGTTATTGCGATATGCATCCCAATCGCTGTCCTTAAAGTTCTTAGTAGACTGCCCATTGATGATTAATTCTCCACCATCCAGCTTATCGAGTCCACCAATAACGTTCAGCAAGGTCGTCTTTCCTGATCCACTTTGACCCAAGATTGCAACGAATTCACTCTCTCTAAAATTCAGGCTGACCTTGTTCAAGGCAACCTGAACAAACTCTCCTGTCTTATAACTCTTCACAATCTGTTCTAACTTTAACATATTTGTGATCTCGCTCCTTCCTATCCGTATCATCGTGTTGTTACGATAGAACGAGCATACCACCAATATGTAAACCGAACATAAACAAAGCCAAACGTTCAGATTATATCCATAAGTTGCTTGCTGCGAGTTTATATTTACTTGATCTAGATCATGTATACTTTTACATGATAAGCCCTTCATCGAACGGAGGTCACCAGATGATAAACATACTCGTAGTAGAAGATGACAGCAAGCTGCGCCAGCTGTTCTGTACCGTCTTAAGTAAACATGGCTATCATGTATTATGTGCTGAAGATGGTGAAGCCGCCCTTGCTCTGCTGGACAAAGAAGTTATCGATTTAATCATTTCAGATATTATGATGCCGCGTCTTGACGGCTATGAACTAACGAAAACTTTGCGAGAAGCAGATATGAATCTACCGATCTTAATGGTCACGGCTAAGGAAAGCTACAATGACAAAGAAAGAGGATTTCTTGTCGGTACTGATGATTACATGGTCAAGCCGATTAACGTGAATGAGATGCTACTGCGCGTAAAAGCACTGTTACGCCGGGCGAAAATTGTTCATGACCGACAGATTGTATGCGGAGACACGACCTTATACTATGATACGTTGACAGTCATATCTCAAGGAGAAAGTATCGTGCTGCCGCAAAAGGAATTCTATTTGTTGTACAAGCTGCTTTCCTATCCCAATAAGATCTTTACCAAGCAACAATTAATGGATGAGATTTGGGGAATGGAATCCGAATCCGATGAGCATACGATCGTAGTGCATATCAATCGCTTGCGTGAGCGATTTAAGAACTGCTCAGACTTTGAGATCAATACAGTTAGAGGTCTTGGTTATAAGGCGGTACGGCACATATGAGAACACGAAAGATTAAAAGCTTGTGGTGGTATTTTGTCTCTCACGTATTTCTCATCATGCTGTTAACTTGTCTCATCATGACACCTGTTGCCTATTTCGTGATTCATTACGGTAATCTGACATCACATGGACGTTTTCCTTTTGCACCGATCCTGATCATTCTATTGTTCAGTGTTGCTATCGGTACGCTTATTACGAGTATCGTAGGGAAACGTATACTTGCTCCGATCACGAACTTCAGCAAAGCCACCAATGAAATCGCTAAAGGCAACTTCGAGATTGAACTTGATGAATCCCATTGGGTAAATGAGATTAGTGATATGGCCATTCATTTTAATCGGATGGTTCGTGAATTGCGCAGTATAGAGACGCTGCGAACCGACTTTGTTGTGAATGTATCGCATGAGTTCAGGACTCCGCTTGCTTCTATTGAAGGGTATACCATGTTATTACAAGATCATAGTCTGTCAGAGGCAGAGCGAGACGAATACACCAAGGTCATCTTAGACAGTGCTCAACAGCTCTCCACCCTGTCAGGCAATATCTTAAAGCTCTCAAAGCTTGAGAATCAAGAGTTGATAATTGAAAAGAAAACGTATCGTTTAGATGAGCAGATACGCCAAGCTATACTGCTACTTGAACCTCAATGGAGCAGCAAAGATTTAGAGCTTAACATTGAATTGATGAAGGTGCATTATGAAGGCAATGAGGAATTGGTGATGCAAGTATGGTTGAATCTGATGGGAAATGCGATCAAGTTCACGCCGGATGGCGGAGAAATCACGGTATCGCTAACGAATGATACGAACTATATTACAGTTCATATATCCGATACGGGGATTGGCATGTCGGAGGATGTGCAGAAGCATATGTTTGAGAAGTTCTATCAGGGGGATAATGCTCGTTACGCTGAAGGAAATGGACTTGGCCTTCCTCTAGTACGTCGAATTATTGACCTATGCGGGGGTAAGATCGAGGTTCAAAGTGAATGCGGATGTGGAACAACGTTTACGATTCAATTGCCTCTATAAGATGAAGAGCCGCTTGCGACGATATCCATTACAGATCGTACAAGCGGCTTCTTTTTCTTACTCTGAATCCTTCACAATCAAATTCTTTCGCCGTTTCAAGTTAGTGATTATTATGGATTCAGTTCTAACCATTTCATGCTATTATTGTCTGATATTCTTATCACTTTATCCTCATATAATTGGATCCTAGCTTCAAACTCATCCCTATTCTTCTCAAAATCATTTGTCCATTGAAACATCATTCTCAGCATTTTCAAATCAGATTTATAATGTGCCTGTTCTAGACCTGATTGTTGTTTAAAATAACGAGTAACGATTCGAATCTTGCGTTTCCATAAGGGCGGATCAAGGAATATGATGGTATCAGCCATCTCATATAAACACCGGTATGATTCCCTGTCTGTTCCTTCAAAAATCCACTGCCCTTGTCTATCAATCTCTTTAATAACTTCCATCTGTTCCTGTGGTGTACGCTTTATTCTTCCATTATTGGTTTGATGATGAACAATGGCATCTAATTCATACCAAGGTATGCCTATTTGTTTGGATAATCGTCTGGCGAGCGTTGTTTTTCCACTAGCTACGATTCCTATGATGAAGATCTTCTTCATTAAACTATCACCTACAGTTAATCAATCGTATAAATCTTCCATTGTCCTGCATCACTTTTTCTAAAGGCATACATCATTTTCATGGGACTAATTGTTCCATCGGGTGGTTGACTGTTTCCTATCACATAAATATGAATATTGCCTTTCTCCGGATAATGTTCAATACTTTCGATTTCAATGAATTGAAACTGATCTGGGCTCTCGAACCAAAACATGTTTGGATCTGCATTTTTTTCTGTCAAAAAGCTATTTCTAAACTGTTCTTCGTTATCTGTTATCAATGATTCGAAGTTTGATTTTAAGACCTCAAGTATTTGTTCTTCCTTAACCGCTTCTTTGTATTTTGCAAAATCAACGAAGATACCTTCTTTAAATGGCTCTGTGAAAACTTCCACCGTTTCTGGCGTAGTTGTATCCCTGCTCTCAACTTCAAGTTCGCTTTGTTTATCTTCGATTGTTGAATTGGTAACGTCTGCTGTATTATTACCGCAGGCTGCCAGTACTACAACCATTACAACCATAATAAGTTGCTTTCTATTCATACAACACCTTCCTCCTTACATACTTTCATTTCTCAATGTAAAATACATCAGACCATCTTTTAATTCGTGTTCCTTGCTAAATCCCATCTTCTCCAAAAGTCTTTGGGATTGCAGATTCTCAATTTCAGTTGTCGCTTCAATACAATCAAGTTCCATCCGGTTAAAACCAATCATGATCAGTTCATTCAAAGCTTCCTGCATGAATCCTTTCCCCCAATAATCCGGAGATAAATCAAAACCTACTTCAGCTCGCGACCCTTCATTATCCTTGATCCAGCAATGGAAACCACATGTTCCAATGAGTTCGTTCTTTTCTTTGGAGAATAAACCGTACCTACAGCCGGAATCATTGATATGAAATGAAATAATTTCTTCTGCTTCATTTAAATCTTTACATACTTCGATATCCATGTACCTGGTGACTTCAGGATTAGAAAAATGTCTGTAAACAGACTCCACATCAGTTAAAGAAAGTTCCCGCATGAATAATCGCTTGGTTTCTATGACCGAAAAATCTACCATCTGGTATTCGTCCTTTTCTATGTATAATGATTGCCTTCCCCTACCGACTGCCGTCCTCATTACCTGAGCAAATTTCTATTAGGATACCCTCAGGGTCAACGACATAGCAGACAAGCATTCCATCGAAGTCGCCTGTAATTGCGTTGATTACATAAAACGTTGTTGTATTCACAAAACGCCCCAACCTTAGATTACTCTTATCTTAGGTTGAGGCGTGTCACTGAATTAACTTATTCCATTATTATACATTTGCCGGATGCCGAAAGCATATATTCTTTGATATCTTTAATTAGTTCGTTCCTTCTATTTACCAACCATTAGATCTTTGTAATAATTATAAATAATATCTTATAACTAGTAAATACTGGAGGGATCTATCAAGATGATCATAAGAAATAATAAGAACATAGTAATCATCCTAACGATCGTATTATTTGTCCTATTGATGCTGGTATCTCCGACACCTGGGATGGCAAATCCTTCACCTAACACAGAGTCATCAAACATTGAAATATTACATTCCGACTATAAGATAATTGATGGCAAAATGAAAGTAACCGCTGACGTGCGAGTTCAAGAAGGTGAGAAAGTATCGCTCTTAGTCATTGGATATGATAAATCTGGAGAGATTATAGAAATCAAACAGACTAGTACACATATATTCGGTGGCAGTACATACGCATTCCAATTAACCATGGATAACGGAAAGCAGCTGAGCAAAGTTGACATTCAGGCTCTAGGAGCAACTCAAGAACCGTATAAAATCTTAGCCCAAACCACGATTAAACACAAAGACCATGTGGAGGCTGTGGTCGCTGTAAAAAACGGGCCAATATCACAAAAAATGAATCTAGTCGCTAAGGGGATTAATAAAAGTGGTAAGGTCGTTGAAGTTAGAGGAACCGGAAGTCATGCTTTTGAGCAATCTATTTTAATTTACAAAATTAAACTTGAAGCCGTTAATGATATCGCTAAAGTGCAGTATCTCGTGCTCGTTGATGATCAGACCTATCTGGTCGACTATGGAACATACATAAAGAATGGACAACTGATTGTCACTTCCGTTTTTAAGAATGGTGCCAAGCCGCAGCAGATCATGTCCAAAGTAACTCCGTACACCGCCAATGGAAAAGCATTGAAAATTCGAACAAATTCAAGCCATGCCTTCAGCAATTCTACCTATAACCTAAAAGTGGTGATCAATGATAAAGGCGCGAATAGAGTCGATCTTAAGTTTTATGACGAAACAGGAAAGAATGAAATTAAGAAGCGTAAGGGCATTATCGTTACCATTGATGGACAAGGACTAGCAGTCAAACACCCCCCTGTCATGAAAAAAGGCAGTGTTAGCGTTCCTATGAGGGAGATTTTCGAAGCTTTAGAGCTAACATTGAGTGGAATCAGGAAACAAGTACGATAATTGCAACTAGAAGTACCAAGGAAATCAAACTTCAAATTGGTTCCAAGCTCGCCTATATTGACGGGGAGCAAGTAACCCTATCCGTAGAGCCATCTGTTATTAATGGCAGCACCATGGTTCCAATAAGGTTTGTATCGGAAGCATTAGGATCACAAGTATACTGGGACAATGGTTCACAAACCGTTATGATTATAAGGTAGTCTTAACCCTGTACAATAATCCCTTTTATCTAATATGAGACAAAAACCCACCTTCGGCTCACAAGCTTGGGGTGGGTTTTCATTTTCTCCTGTTGTTATTGATGTATTTTAATTTGTCGGCAATACCGGCATTGAACAAGCCTCTACGAAGAGGCACAGCTTCATTTTCGTGCTATTCTTGGCCTTCTGTTTCTGTTCCCTGGGTATGACAAGGTGTTTCACAAGGCTTGTAACTTCCTTCTCTTGAATTGTTAACTCGCTATCCGATTCCCAAAGAACTCTTAGACGAAGATCCTGATGAGGTCATCACAGTACTACTTTCCAATCGTAAAGGGCGCGCTTGGAATGAATCAAAACTACAACAATTAATTGAGATTGCTTACAATAGTCTTCCATAGGTAGGACCACTAACAGCTTCTTTGCTCATCGCTGAAATGTGACATAAAGAGGTTCCCATCCGTTAAGCAGCTAACAGCTTTTACAGAACTAGTTTATACGCTTTCGTATTCTTTGAGAAACTTGAACAAGGTTACTATTGTACTTCATTTCTCTTTGAGTCTGCCCGCTAATACTCCTGCTCTTCTAATGACTTCAAATCGTTCTTCTCGTCCTTCTATTTTTTGTATCATTTCAATAGCTGTTTCAAAGTTCATTATTACGTATCCGGTTGTTTCGTAGCCTTTTGGTATTTCTACGAATCGTTTCACTCTCGCTAAGTAAATCAATCTGTGAGTATCAAATTGTTTCCAATGCCAACTTGAAAATAGCGTTCTGTCTTCCATTAGTTCGATTCCTGCTTCTTCCATTATTTCTCGATTCCAGACCATGATTATATTTCCATTGTCCAATATCGGAATGCAATGTACGCCACCATTTTTTTGTCTGGAGATATTTTCGATATAAATTCCAACATCTTGGCATCAGGCCACCCATAAAATAATGTTTCTTGCTAATAATCATCTTAATGCGCCATGAGGAAGTACTGCATGAACACCATTAACTCCATTTACAACTTGAGTTATTCTTATATGTATTTACTCTGATTTCATAAACTTTTGTTGTATCCACAAAACGCCCCAGCCTTAGATAGCTTTAGGCTGGGGCGTTTATTGTCTGAGCTTCTTCCTTGATTATACATCTGACAACCGAGGAGAGACAGTGAAATATCGGTATCTTTTACTAGATTCATTCGATTTAAATTTATAAATATTATACTTCCCATTATCAGAAGAGTACTTTAATAAGTTCCCGTCCTCTGGAATTCCACTGAAATAAGCTCCCATGCAACCTGTAGTAAATCTGTGCCCAGATATTAATATATTCACATCACTTGTCCCATATTTAGCTTCAAGTTCAGCCATGAAATTAAAATTTAAATGGCTTTTATCCATTTTTTCCAATTCATCATAGTGTTATACGATTCAGTTGCCATCGTTTGAAAATACTCATAAATTAGATTTTATGTAATTTTTTGTGGATATCTTTAACGACATGCATCTGATGATTGTGCGACATTCCATTGCCATTACTGACTCTGTTCCATAGTTCTTTAGTTAGCCGCGCTTTAATGTCTTCTTGAAATACTTACTACTAATTAAAAAGGTAGATCATCGTCTTCAATATCTACTTCTTGCGATTCTTCTCTTTCTTGGAAATTCTCATATTCTTCCTTAATTGTTTCATAGAATTCAGTCTTATCGACATCCCACATAAACAAGTCTTCTAATTTGGTATAAATTCTATTGTCCCCATCTTTAAGTCTTTGCTTTATAATCCGATAGAAGGAGTAATCGGGCAGTTCAATGTTCTCTATAATATCATTCCAAAAATAATTTAAAACATAATCAACTTCTGTTCTATCTGTGGATTCAAGTTTCTTTACGAGAATTCCAATTGCATCTCCGATAAAAGTAAAATGTTGTAGTTTCCCCAAAGCTACCCAACTTGCAAGTGAACCGCCTTTACATCTATTTTGATTAATTAAATATTTTCCGTCTTTCATAGATTCCATTAGTGTATTCTCAATACGAATCCTAGAGATTTCTCGAATTCTATACCACATCTTAAAGGGGATAATTTGCAAATTTAATCGTATTATTTTTTCTTCAGTTACTGTAGATAACTCATCTGATACTACAGTGAAAAACTGTGTAATTTCTTCTTCGTTAAATTGCTTTAACATAGCGCGAATAAAGAAACCGAGCTTTTTTCCATCACCAGTATCTTTTTTCCTGTAAACTTCAATAGTAAAATTAAGTCTTTTTCTTTTGGGTATTTCTTCCACCAATAATTCTGCGTACCTGTTGTTAGGGACGAAATCACTATCAAAGACCCTATTCATAAATTCTACTTCCGAAAACTGTGTTTTAGATTGATCAATTATAGAACAGAGATAATCGATAAACGTAATAATCGCATCAGCCTCTTTTTGTGAGTCTTCGAATCTATCGTGACTCCTCGGATTTCTAATTGCCTGGTAAATCCCTCTTAAAATTTGCTCAAGTCCTTTTTGTACATTTATTTCTGATTCTGTTTGCAACGCATTTACTTTAATTAAGGGCTGTGTACCCCCAAAAGCTTGACCGATAAGGGCAGCACCATCACTCTCTAAAGCTGTCTTATCTCGGATAAGGTTACTCAAATAATATATTGAATCAATTATTGACTCTGAGAAACTTCTAGACTCGTAATTTTTCTTTATTGAGTTCCATAATTTCTTATCTATATGCGTTTCCAACATTGTTATTATACGCCTCTCATTTCTTTTGCATTAATTTTCACATTATTCTAATATAGTTTTTATACTTTAGTTACTTTTTTCTTTCTAATCAAGCCCTTATGCACTGTATGTTGTTAATTCATTTAGCCTTTTAAATCTTCTTAATAGGTATTGTATCCTATCTTTACCACTTCCGAATTGATATTCCAATGTAAAAAGATCGCCTCGGCGGCGAAGGCATAACTCCTTACTAGCTTATAGCGCAACTAATTTACTTATTTTAGAGAATTGTTTTAAGCTTTTTATAATGTTATACCAGTTTTGAAGGTTTCGGATAACGTTCTCGTATTCACGACGCCTGGGGAATGCCAGGTGTGTCCGGCTGCCTTAGCTTCGCCGAAACCCTCTGCCAGTCCGAGGGCGTATGCCCGATGTGTAAATATATTGTTATACGACGGAATTACTTCTTAGACAAGACTCACTACTATTTTCGAAGGTTCCAAATTTTATTTCATATGAATTTTTCTACATTTTTTTGAATGTGAATTTTATTTTCAGCGCAAACTACGAATCAGTCTCGTATCCGGCACATATCCATTGTACCTGAAGCTAAGAATGGTGCTTGCACATCGTAAAATCATCAATTTCGTGTCGGTCGATGAGGTTGTGTGCACATCCTAATCAACTCTCTTTATCAGATCATTTTGAATAACTTAATCTGTCATGCCATTATCAATCCAGTCGTTGAAATCCGTCATTATTACGTTTCCATGATAGTAAGTTCCATATGAACTATCATACTTCATTGTCCACCAGTTTTTTTCTTCATCAGAAGCATTATCAATATAGTTACTATAAAACACTGAGGACATAACAATAGCTCCATTTCCATTTTTATTCCCCAAATCAGATAAATTTGAGGCTTTTGCAACAGACTCACCGATCCAGACTAAATTATGAATTCCTGAAGATTTCCTACCGGCTTTTACTGCAAGCGTCGGATTGGTTGCTAAGCCTATACCCGCTTTAATAGTAGGTAAAGAACGATTCTTCAATAACTTGTTTAGCATTTTCATATACGTGTTAATAAAAAATGCTCTATTTGCAATCTCATTTATATCCGTTTTTAAAGGAGTAGAATAAACTGCAAAAACACAATCTCCTCTTATACCAATCTCTTTCAGATCATTAGCTTCGAGGTCTTTTCTTAAAATTTCAATGATTTCTGATGTAAAACCTCGAATCACCTTCGCTATATCTACATCGTTATTACTAGTAAACAATGTAGTGGAATCTCTCAAGTCTACAAAAATTGCACCTGCCCATGCTTTATATGCATTTGTATAAGTAAAGTCCTCGTCTCTTGGAAATTTATCTACTTCATTAACTTTATCCGTATTGTCTAATATTTCTTCCACTTTCTTTTTACGATCTTTATAACTATAATCCAAGCTTTTCATATTAGCCTCCAAATATAAAGATAATTTTTAATAGGTAACTTAGATGAATATTATTGAAAATTAAATGTTATTCAAAAATATATATAATAGTAATAAAATAAGGTTCACGAAAAGATATTCCATTGCCTTGTTTAAGCGATAAGTTTTAATTTTCATTATCTTTGAAACTTCGTACACTTGTCCTACTATTTCTTCTACCATTATCACTTCATTCGCTGCTAAATATCCTTTTAATACATCAGACTTCTTCATACTTGCTATATGTTCGAAGTAAAAGATAGAATGTTCATCTTCTTTATAATTTAATGATAACCTCGGTTTAAGGACCTGCATAATAATGAAAAAAAGTTGATAAACCAATAAGAACGAAAGAACTATTCCTACAAGGAGAACAAGTATAGATATTAGTGCATCATAAAAATTGAGTTTCATAATGTTTAAAAAACTCATTTTTTTTGCCGTATCCATAAATACGGTTAGAATCAAGCCATACACAACTAAAAGTGCGCTAGCCTTAGTATCTATGAAGCGAATCAATTCCTGAATGTTTTTCAAACTCTCCAGCGCGAAAGTACTATTGGGCATGCTGTTCTCTTTGTTAGAATCATCACTCATGTTCCTTCATCTCTCCTTAGAAATTATAGGTTGTTCGTTAAATCAATTGGAACTATATTATACATACTAGATTTTGAATTATTCGAAACGAAACAAGCTACTACAGTTTAAATCTCTACATTTTTTATTCCTCTGATTCTGTCGTATAACGTTCTGGTATTCGCGACGTTCGTCCCCCTTAGATAGCTGTTATCTTAGGGGGATGAATATGCCCGGCTGATTCCACTTCTTTGAAATCCCTCTGGCGGATCGAGGATCGCTCGGGATCCAGCGCGTGAATACAATGTTATAGGAAGTTGATTACTACTAGGATCTAAAGCCTGTAACTCTAAAGTCATCTCCTGTAATTTCAGATGATATCATATCTATAAATTGTACTGATGATTTTGTAATAAATTCAGTGAGTAACCAACCTGAACCACTGGACAAGTGTTTTTCAAGTGCATTAGGATCGTATCTCGACATCTCACTTAATCTGTGCATTGCAGCAAAAGTAAGCACAAGTGTATTTCTATCAATTATTCCATTTGTTAAATTGCTCCTTTTTATGTACCAAAGTTTATTTGGACTATAAATATATCTAAACTTTTTTCTATTATTAAGATAATACTTTTTGAAGCTACTAAGACTTTTGGCATTTGGAGCATTATGCGATGCTTCCCAATAAAATGTCTTATTTCTTCTAATAATATAAATATCATTATTATCATAATACCTATCTTTACTAAAACCTGTTATTTTCTTCATTGTGCCCTGATTAGAATACTGCGATTCTAATGTTACCTCTAACCAACCTTCTTTACGATGTTTATCATGTACAAATCTAATTTCGTCTACTGGAATAAATAACTCTGATTGATTTGAAAATGTCATTAAATAGGCTCTATGTATATATTCAAGGTTATATAAAATATCTTTCAAGTTATATGTCTCATTATTCTGTGGTTTTAGTTCTTCAAAATAATCTATTAAACCTGATAAAACACCTCTTGGTTTTAATGAAATCAACTCATTTTGAATATGTGTTCTTCCAGGAATTCTCTTACCTGAAACACCATGTTTCATTCCAAATTTTATGTTTTTAAATGTTAGTAAAGTTTTTGTAGCATTCAATAAGCAATAATATGATGTTAGAGGTTTAGATATAATATCCAAATTTTGAGTAGCTAAAAAGAAGTTTTCTGCTTGTTTCCAATAATTTAATGCTTCTTTATTACTTTTGCTTTTGAGAAGTATCTCGACATACCTCCACGTAGAATCAGTAAGTACCGTTTTATTTGTGAATTCAGGACTTATATAAGCTTTACGAATTGATATTGTAGATTTACTAGTTTTTATTTCTGGTCTTAGCAATTTAGGTTTTCTACTTTTCTTAAGCTCTTTTATTTCTTCAGTATTTCTACTAATAGATTCTTTAATATCTTTAATTATTAGATTATTTTTCGTCATATTTTTCTCCTTCGAGTTAAATCAATTTCCTATAACGCATCTATATTCACGACGTCCAGCGAATGCTAAGTGTGTCGGGCTGCTACGCCTCTTCGAAATCCCTCTGCAGGACCGAGGACGTATGCCCGATGCGTGAATATAATGTTATAGGATGTCAATGCCTTCCTTAAAACACTAACGCTATCATTATCTATCTTGCTATCATCTTCCCAATCTACATAGTTGACGATTAAACATATAAAAGGAATAATTGTATTGTTGTGATAATTATAAAATAAGTTAGAAAGAGGGTTTGTAAATGAGTAAGGAATGCAATAATTGTTTTAATGGAAAAGTTGTTGATCCAGATAAGGAAGTAGAAGCTGACAAGCTTTTTGACGGTGGTCAGTTTACTTACTATGAAGCAATGTTGAAAGTAGGATACGTCATGTGCCCCAAATGCAACGGTACAGGAAAAATCGAGAAATAGCGATTTTTAAGTAAACCCACGATTAGCGGTGGGTCTAGAATACGGTAATTTAGTTATTTAGTAATTCTTCCTGCCGCTATTTGAATTAATATTAGCATTTCATTACCTATAATAGTTTAAGATTTTCAATGATCTCCTATGAGTTTATATACTACATTCTTCAAAGAATAATCTTTATCTTAACAGGAAAGGCGCCTGCATAGGCAAGGAATCAACTTCTTTTTATTTTGGGCTGATTTCCTATAACGTTACCGTGTTCAAGACGTCCCCCACCGACTTAAGCGAACGTAGTGAACGGCCGCGTTGCGGTTAGTCGGTGCTAATGTGTCCCGGCAATCACCTCTTCAACTTATCTTCCGGGACCGAGCAGATTGCCCACTGATGCATAAACACATTGTTATCAGACGCGCCTATCTTCGTAGCTATACAAAATTACTTCCTCTTTATATAGATTTTTAATAACCTTGCATATTTGTATATCGTTCTTTTTCTCTTCAAAAGCAAACCAACCAATACCCTTTAAAACTTGTTTATCTTCTTGTAGTTCAGGATCTTCTCCAAGTTCTGCTTCTTCTTCGTTATTCACTTCTACCAAATAGCAGTGGTTCGGACCATATTCATACGAATCTTCAAACAGTAATCGGATTACATTACAGTTTAGTTTTACTTCTTCATTCACTTCCCGTACAACCGCTTCTTCGAAAGTTTCTCCTTCTTCTACAGCACCGCCAGGTAGAGTCCAAAAACTTCTATCGCCATGGTCATGAAAAACCATAAGAATCTTATTGTTCCTTATTATTGCTGCACAAACCCTCGGTCTAAATGTCATTTATTCAACTCCTAACATTGTTTAATCTTCAAATGTTGATAATTTTTTAATTTGTTCTGTATTGCTATTCATGGTAACGTTATATGCATCAATCTTCGGATTCAAACAAAATTGGTTCTATTTACCTATCATAACACAATCCTATATTCCTAGATATACAAAAAAAACCAGTAATTCCATCCAAATCTTTATCAATTATTCTAGATCTCAACACTCCCCCACACATGTAAAATCTTACCGCAACCATCCACCAATCCCCACGTACAATGTATAAGAATCACCACTTCCCAAAAGGAGAGTTCCTCGCATGATTAAACAACGCCTTAGTTCCAAACAACTAAAGCTATCGTCAATCTTCACCCTAGCTGTCATGCTCATCATCAGTATTGTGCTGATCACCTTCGCCATTACATACTTCTCTGTATCCGTCTTCTATGTAAACACCCACAAATATAAAATTGCGAACGAACAACCTAATCGCATTCTGTATCAATCCAGCAAAGGACCCTCTATAGAAGTAGCAATCAGCGGGCATAACCGAACCGTACTCATTGATGGCGAAGAATACTTGATAAACAGTACAGAAGACATCTACCCCCCCACCTACAATGTAAGTTATCCAGATGGGAAACAGTATACGGTAAAAGATCATTCTGGAATGCTGCTCAGTTATGACGAGAATGATGAGATAGTCGATTTCGTATCCGTTCACGCTTATGCAAGTGATGGTACAGAAATCATAAACAATGCAGAAGAAGGAGAAAAAGTTGAACTATACTACCCCAGTTCGTTAGTCGAAGCAGCTTATACTGAATATCACGAGAAACAAGGGGTTGCCCCCATTTACTGGGCGGCAGTATTTCTACTTATTTTTGGATGGTGCCAGTTTAAGTACGTGAAATTTCAGGACTTCTTGTATAAAATTACTCCACGCTATTCATGGCAGGATGATGAACCGAACGATTTTCATTACTTCTTGTTTAAGTTAGGTGGTGTCCTGCTCATGATTGCCTCCCTTCCTATCTTTTTAAAGTCACTGTAACCCCCCAACCGTTTAATAATGGATACGCAAAAAAAGACACTACCACGATGGTAAGTGTCTTTCTCTGCTTCAATTCCTCTTCTATGCCAAATATCTTTCCTTCATTATATTCAGATGATGGAGTGCATGCCCCGTGAGCACATATGCCAGAGCACAAGCAGTCATTGGATTCTCGTTAACGATTCCTCTTCTGTCCCAAGCTTCCTCAGCTAATCCGTTCACCAAAGTTATGCTAGCGTGTCTCACTGACTTATATTCTTCAAGAAGATCTGACATGGAACGTTGATCATAATGAGCATGGTTCACGTATGAATTTTCTTCGAATCCCGCAAGTGGTGTTTGATCTCCTCTGGCGATTCGCAAGAGTCGGTAACTCATAATCCGCTCCGTATCGATGATATGCCCGAATACTTCCTTTAGACTCCATTTCCCCGGAGCATAGCGACTGTTCGCCTGAGTATCCGTGATCGTATTGATCAGTTCCTCCGTAATCTTCTGTTGTTCTACTAGAATGTCGTTAATAGCTCCATCTGGTACCAACTTTACATACGTATGAAAGTGTTCTGGATAATCCTCATGTAAAGGTCTTTTCGACATTCGCATTCCCTCCTTCTATATATGTTCTTCTTCAACGGGTATCTATTACATATTTTATTCCTATGTATCATCGATTACATCAATTATTTTCCAATAAAACGTTCTCGATCCTTATTATCTTTCTACTATATATTCTTTCCCAAACAATTGACCGTTGAAAAAATATTCATTATACTACTAATATGTAAAATATAGGGAAGTGACCCAGATGGATGAAATCGCAATCGATACCGTTACATTAGATAGTGCCGTGAAAATGTTAAAGCTCACTTATTCGCTTGAGCTATGGGATCAGTTAATAGATTTATCCGATAAGCTCTTCATAAGGGCAAACCATCTGTATGAGAATCGAGCTAACATGTCTATACGAATCAATACAGAAAGACCTTTGGTCTATTATTACGGATACAGTTTGTTGATGAAGGGTCTAGCCTATAAAGAGCTTGGTAATTATGACTCCGCTTTACAATGTATTGATGAATATTCCAATCTATACTGGTTTGATAACCTTAGCGAAGAAGGATTGAAGGAAGTAAACTATTATCAATTCATTTCTGAACCCAACCGTTTTGAGGTTCTTCTTCTCTCCGGTGATTTTACTATCTTAGACGCTTATGTGGAGTTTCTAACGAATAACCGAAATGAAATTCTGCCTGGCACGATCTCCATTCTAAAAGCAGCCAACACCTATCAATACAATATTAACTATATTATCGACACATTCTCTCAAGAGATCATTCAATCAATCTCTCACTCTCCTCAGGACATCATACATACCGCTTACTACCAATCCTTTTTAATGCAAATCATTAAATACAAAATCGATCATTCCGACCATATCGTAGCTATAGACTATACGCTTCAGCTCATGTTCTCCTCGCATCTAGCAGCCAATGATAGATTATATAAATACGCCGTTGTGTGTTTTGAATCTATTCGCGATTACGCGACTCAGAGGCAACTGGATACTTTTAAAGATCATATTGCTAAGATCATGGGAGAAGGAAAGGTGGTGATATAAATGAAAAAATTCATCGTTTCTGCTGTATTGATTTTGACTTTCATCAGCATTGTCGTACTTCCGTCCTCCCCAACACAACCTCAGATTTCTCCACTCGGACATGGCGCTGAACATAATCCTTTTTAACTTACATAGCTAATAGGGCTGGCTGATCGTCCGAATGACTTTCAGCCAGCCCTATTTTTTTATCTTCTAATATAAGTGAAACTCTTGCTTCATACGTGCGAACTCTCGGCTCTCTTCACGGAACTGCTCCAACAACTTCGGCACATCCACACCTTCATCGCGGTACATCTTATCCCCTCCAAGCAGGTCAATAAATGGCCTGGATCCCTCCCGGAGTGGCGGCAGGAATGAAAACTCCTCATAATTTCGCTTAATCGTATACATTAATGATACACCCGTATCTAAAGGTCGGATCGCTCTCTGATCTGTAATATGAAGTTGAACACCGTGACATAACTCGCCTTGGAACTTGGAGAATGTAGGTTTGAAATAGGCGGGACGAAACATGACGCCTGGAAGTCGATGTCCGTTCATCTCGTCAGCTAGCTTTTCAGCCTTGATGAATGGGGCTCCAATCATTTCAAAAGGTGCAGTCGTTCCTCTTCCTTCCGAAAGATTCGTTCCCTCGAATAAACAGGTTCCTGGATAGAGCAGCGCCGAATCAAACCGGGGAAGTCCCATGGAAGGCATGATCCACGGCCGCCCCGTATCCGTAAGCAGCATATTCCGATCCCATCCATCACACTGTACAATATGCAGCTTTCCATTCCAATTCATCTGTTCATTGGCCATCTGTGCCACTTCACCTGCCGTCAACCCATAGCGAACAGTCAATGGATAATTACCGATGAATGATTTATATCCTTCTTTCAAAATATTGCCCTCTACCGTAACCCCATCCAGCGGATTAATCCGATCCAGCACCACAAATTCCTTACCCGCTTTCGCGCAATCTTCCAAGGCATAGAGCATCGTATAAATAAACGTATAATATCTAGCTCCAACGTCCTGTATGTCATAAACGATCATATCCACTTCATCCAGCATTTCAGATGTAAACCGTTTAGAGTCTTTACGATATAAGCTGTAAACCGGAACATTTGTAATCGGATCCAAGTAAGTGTCGACCATTGTCCCAGCACCCAGATCCCCCCGTACACCGTGTTCGGGTGAGAATAACGCCACTAGATTAAAATGCTCGTGCAAAATTTGAATCGTGGATACGAAATTTTGGTTCAAACCGGTAGGTGATGTAATCAGACCTAGCCGTTTCCCTCTAAACAGATGTGCATCCTCTAGTATGCGATCAATCCCATTACGAACCATAGCAACCTCCCTAATCGTAAGTCATCTATAAAAATGACTGTAACAAGGCCCTTGTTACAGTCACTTAACGAAGCTAAAGCTCGCTTTTCAGAACACGCTTGCTCTCTTCTGGAATCATGAATGTTTCAGCATACTCTTTTCTCGCTTCAATACCGCGCACTCGTGCCAGATGCTTGTAGTACTCCAGATAAGGAAAGGATTTGCTTCCTGTTACGAACCAATGCTGTGACACCGCCTTAATCCACAGATCGTAGGCCTCCTTGGAGAAGTCGACATAGACATAAGGCTTATAGTCAACCGCATCCTCCCAGTTCTCAGCATAATAAAGACGAGAAGCAAAAAATGCGGGAAGCTCTCGCTCGAATGATGGCAGACCTGCATAAAATCTGGCGTCATTGACAATACGATGTGTTGTCATATGGTCTTTGTGCATACTGTTCTTCCAGTGAGTGATAATGACATTCGGACGAACCCTGCGAATCACATCGCATACGGCCCAGCGGTTCTCTTCGTCATCCTTCAGCTCGCCATCCGGTGTACCGAATACAATAGCTTCTCCGCCGAGCATTTCGGCAAAAGCATTCGCTTCACGCACTTTTTGCTTCCGGTATTCAGCCATATCTTGTCCAGCGGGAACGCCCCGTTCTCCTGCCGTTAAGGCTAATGTAACAATACGATCTCCTTTTAAGGCATGATGGGCGAGTACACCGCCAGCTGTTAGCTCGGCATCACCCACATGTCCGCCAATGGCAAGAACAGTTACGCTCTGATCACTCATCGTGATAACTCCCTTCGCATGACTGAAAATTGTCTCACAGTATGAAATCCCGCTCTCTCATAAATTCGAATTGCTGGATTCGTGCTCCCCGTATAGAGTGACATATAATCGGTTCCGATCTCTTTAAAAGCCTCACACAGTTTAAAGAATAGAATACTGCCAAGCCCGTGGCCTTCATGATCCGGATGAACACCTATGCCAGCGAAATACCCCCTACCATTATCCTGACGAATGACTGGTCCAGCGAAGCCAACGGCTTTGCCATGAAGCGCTGCAACAACGACCGGTATCCCTTTTTCCGTAGACTCCCCAATTTCCTTCTGCCATAACGGATTACCCAGTCGCTCTAGCATTTCAGCCACGCCGTGATGCATAACCGGGTCATATAATTCAACGTGATAACCTTGCTCTGCCGCAGACTTTTCTTTGGCCTTCATCTGTTCGGGTGTGATATAAGCGGACAAGTTCAAATACATTGCGTGTTCTCGCGCACGTTCTTTGTAACCTTCACGAATCAGAAATTCATACAACGAACTATCAATGGGTACACCCGGTGCATTGTTATGTTCATGCTTTGGCGTTTCCGGAATATACCAAGGAAGCATCATCGGATTGAAGAACAGCACGTCGGACTGCGTTTTGCCCAATTGTCGAAACCGATTCTCTATCGATTCCAGCAACAGCTTGTAGTATTCATCTGTTTGATATTGTTGTGTAAGTACAATGCAAGTCATATATCCTGCAGCATCACCGAGAGGGAGATCATCTCCCGTGCAGCCACAAGCAAAACCTTTGACCTGATTCGATTCCAAGAGCACAAATGTGTTCTCAGGGTCAAAATAACGATTGGATTGAAAAAGTGATTCAAAGCTCTCTTCATTCAGTTCTTTGTATCCATCCTTCACTGCAACTTCATTCCACAAATCAATAACCGCTCGGGTATATACACGATCCCAGGTTTTTATCATGCAGATTCACCCCTCACCATGTGACAGATTTATAGCCAAGTTTAGATTGATCAGCCAAGCTACAATAGAAATGCAATCTATATCAGATGAGCCAAGTGACCTTGCGAACAGATCGGTACAGGCTGCTGTAATACAACGAAGGATCTGGCGCTTATATCTGCCTGCTTACCCCGCAGTGGCTCCTCGAAGTATTCATCGTTGTGGGTATCCAATTCAATTGAGCTGGATTGCCATCAATTAGCCCTTCACCGCACCAACCGTTACACCCTCAAGGAAGTACTTTTGCAAACTGAAGAAGAGAATGAACATAGGAAGTGCTGATATGGTGGCACCTGCCATCATGGGTGCAAAATACGTTGTGTTCGCAAACCTGAAGTTTTTAAGTCCCACCTGGATCGTCTGCATTTCCATCGTGTTCGTAACGAGGAAAGGCCAGAAGAATGTATTCCAGTTGTCCATGAATGTTAGAATCGCCATAACCGCTAGGACGGTCTTGGATAATGGCAATACAATTTTGAAATAAATCTGGAATTGATTGCACCCTTCTATCTTCGCGCATTCCAATACTTCGGAAGGAATACTCCCCATAAATTGCTTAGCCAAAAATATGTTATAAACCGTAACCAGACCCGGTAAGATCATCGCTTGATACGTATTTTGAATTTGGAACGTGTTAACAATCAGGATGTAAAGAGGCACCTGTGTAACTTGATAAGGAATCATCATCGAAACGAGCAATACAGCGAATAATACTGCTCTGCCCTTAAATCGGATCTTAGAAAATGCATAACCCGCAAGACTTGCAAAAAACACATTGGAAATCATGACGGTTGTTGCCACGAATAGTGAGTTGAACAGCCAACGTATAGAATGTTCACTATAATCGAAGAAAAACTTATATGAATCTAACGATATTTTGCTAGGAAACAGGGAATAACTCATCGCGCCCGCTTCCACCGGATCCCCAAAGGATGAAATCACCATAAAGTAAATCGGAAAAAGTGTTGCCAAGGCAAATAGAACCAACAGAACCATGATTACTGTATTACGCGTTTGTCTCCGTACAGGTTTACCTGTGTGACTGTTATATAACGCCATATCGGTGCCCTCCTCTCCTTAATACTCCACTTCTTTGCCCAGAAATTTGAATTGAATGAATGAAATCGTAGCAATGATAAAGGCAAGCACCAACGATTGGGCAGCAGCTTCACCAAACTCGAAATATTTGAAGGCGTTATTGAATATGAGCAAGCCCACCATCGTTGTTGCGTTATCCGGACCGCCGCCTGTCATCAGGTATGCGTTCTGGAACACTTGGAAGGAGCCGATCACGCCAGTTACGAGCAAGAATAGGGTCGTTGGCTTCAGACATGGAATGACGATGTACCATAATTTTTTCAAGAAAGATGCACCGTCAAGCTCAGCCGCCTCATAATAACTCTCGTCAATACCTAGAAGAGCAGCCAAATAAATGATGATACTCGTACCATGACTCGATAACCAAGACATGAGCACCAGAGAGAACATGGCAGTTGAACTAGAGCCAAGCCAGTTGTTGTTGCTAATGCCAAACACATTTAGTAGCTGATTCAGAATACCAGACGGCATCGGATCGAATATCCATAGCCATACCACGGAAAGAGCTACACCGGATGCAACAGCCGGCAGATAATAGATCGCTTTAAATATACTTTGCGTCTTCTTACGTAATGGGAGAATAAGAATCGCTACGGCAAAAGAAATGAACAACCCGACCGGTACGGTGAGCACCGTATATACCACGGTGTTGATAACCGATTTCCAGAACAGACTATCACTGAAAGTGGCAATATAGTTCTCGAATCCGATGTATTCTGAACCAAGCGGTTTGTATTTTTGAAAACTGATAATAAACGCACTTACGACGGGGTACGCGGTAAACATCGCAAATACAACGAGGGCAACAGCGATGAAGAGATATCCATAGCCGCTGTCTCCTTTAATACGACTGATACGACGCCTTTTTATTGGTTTGGCAATTTGAGTCATCACTTTGGCGCTCCTTTCACGGCTTGGTTCTAAAACATGGATCGGATAGCCGCATGGAGGTACCAACGGCTATCCGAAATAAAAACCTTAGTCTGTTACTATTCCATCATCTCCGAAAGCTTGAACAGCTGCTTGCTTCACAGCGTCATACATCGCTTCAGGTGTAATCTCACCAGCAATCAGCGCTTGCAGTTTCGGAATCATAACCTCATCTTCCAGCTTGATCGCTTTCGCACCGAGATCTGTTGGAATATCAGGGCGTGCAGGTGTAGCTTGGGACAGCAATGTCTCAACAGCAGCAACGTTATCTGGATTTCTTTCAATCGGCATATCCTTGGCTATTTCTCGGCCACTCTTTGTAATATGAGCTGCAAACAGGTCATTATTGGTCGTAGCTGCTACTTTACCAGAAGCGAGGAAGTAGGCTGCTTTTACAACATTCGCTTTGTGCTCTGGTGTTGGCTCTTTCTTGCCACGGAACGTGACGTAACCGTCAACAGCAACGCTGGATTGTTGTTTCTCACCCAGGAACGTTGGAACCGGAAGAACGATATAGTCTACAGGAATACTGCCTTGAACAGCACTTCCGTCGTTAGCTTTGATCTTCTCATTGTTCTTGTTAGCGGAGTTCTCAAATGTTGCCAAGCCTTTACCTGTAATCATCGTTTGGCCTGTCAGGAACATGTTCCAGCGCTTACCTGCATCTACAGAGCTAAGCTC
The DNA here is from genome assembly GCF_042666275.1 of Paenibacillus sp. GCM10028914. Taxonomy (NCBI): domain Bacteria; kingdom Bacillati; phylum Bacillota; class Bacilli; order Caryophanales; family Paenibacillaceae; genus Paenibacillus; species Paenibacillus sp. GCM10028914. The sequence continues at coordinate 14,332 of NZ_JBHTFO010000015.1, read as the reverse complement.
TTTCGGCATGGAGCCGTCGTCAATCATCTGACGAATCGCTTTAAGCACTTCCAGGAAGTTCTTGCTTGTGTATGCATATTTCAGATCCTTATCAAAGGCATGAGGCATGCCCGCATTTTTGATCAAAATGTTCAGATAGTCTTTAGAAGCTACACCTGATGTTGCAAACACAAATCCGTAACGGGATGTGTTATTGCCTTCTTTGACAACACCTTTCTTGATCTCCTCGCGGAACTGTTCGTAAGTCCAGCCTTCTTTTTGCACTTTTTTGTAGTCAATTCCGGCTTCCTCTAGGAACTGCTTGTTACCACCGATGGCGTGAACCTCCATATATCCAGGGAAACCATAGAGGCTATCGCCCATCTTCATGTATTCGATTGGTGCTGGGTCAAAGTCTTCGACCATTTCCTTTGTTGCCGTATCCGTGATGTCCATGAGCATTCCTTGCTCTACATATTTAGAAAGACCACCAGAGCCGATAAATGCGATATCCGGCGGACTGCCCGCATTCACTTGTGTATCAAGTTTCTGCGTCATATCCTCCCAGCTGGCAGGCTCAATTTTCAAAGTTAGATTCGGGTACAAGGCATTAAAGTCTTTTTCCAATTGCGCGAAACTATCTTGGAAATTTGCCGATACAGGTGGAAGAAGGGCCGTAATTGTATCTTTAGCGTCCGTTGTCGTGCCACCACCAGCCGTTCCTGTATTTGGCGTTTCAACCTTACCCCCGCTTCCACCGCCACAAGCGGATAATGCCAGGGTTAAAGCAAGAACAGGTGCTAATACACGCATTTTCTTTTTCATTACTTGTAAACCTCCCCTAGGAATATACGATTCTCTTCCAATTACTTTTGTAATTGTGCGAATGCTCTTTTTAGACTGCCTTCATTGTCATTCAGCGCTTGTTCCGCTTTCGCTGCGTCCAAACCGGACTTGATCATCATAATCGCCAGCTTGCAGCTCATGGAAGCGCTTTCTAAATAAGTAATAGCTGTCTGTGCGTCGACCCCCGTAGCTGCTTGAATGATCCGAACTGAGCGGTCATATAGTTTGATATTGCTTGCCTTCAGATCGACCATCAGATTGTTGTAGGTCTTTCCTAGCTTCACCATCGTACAGGTTGTCAGCATGTTCAGTACAAGCTTTTGTGCTGTGCCCGCTTTCAGTCGAGTCGAGCCCATAATCACCTCGGGTCCAACAACAGGCGCGATACATACGTCGCACACCGGTTCAACCCTGGAGTTCTTATTGTTAACGACTCCGATGGTTGCCGCTCCAATCTCCCTTGCCTTTTGCAGTCCGGCTATGACAAATTGAGCACTTCCGCTTGCTGTTAATCCTACAACAACGTCCTTGTCGGTTACGCCGCAGCGTTCAATAAGTGCAATCCCCTCCTCTGCATTGTCTTCATAACCTTCAACTGCCAGTCTCAGTGCCACATCGCCTCCGGCAATATGACCCTGTACCAGCAATGGGTCAGTACCAAAAGTAGGAGGACATTCCGAAGCGTCAAGCACGCCTAATCTTCCGGAAGTTCCAGCCCCTATATAAAACATTTTGCCGCCATCTTTAAGCACTCGATGTAAAATATCAACCGCTTTCATAATTTGCGGTATTTCTGCTGCTACAGCGCCCGGAACCTTGGAATCCTGCTCATTCATTAGACGCAGCATTTGTTCCGTTGTACACTCGTCGATCATCTGAGTCTTCTCATTGATCTCTTCTGTCGTCAATCCCGCCAGATACTCATCCATGGCCATCCCCCTATCCCAGTTTTTTGAATTTCTTAATTGAATATTAACGAGAAATTTCATTTCGGTCAACAGTTTTTGAAATAAAATTTTATAATAAAATATTTTACTGGTTTTTTATTTTTGTATTTTGACAAAAAAAGACACCGGCAAAGTCGTATTTCCGCCGATGTCTTTCCTTTATTTTCGCTGTTTGCTCGATATAATATTATGCGTTTTAGACAAGTACTTTTTAACATTTCGATACTCTGCACTGGCTACGCCGGCAAACAGGATATCAATGACCGTAAGCATCGCGATTCGGGAACCCATAGCTCCACTTCGAATTGTCAGCTCAGGTGTAGAAATACTCAACACGATATCCGCTTTTTCAGCTAACTCACTCTTATTGTATTTCGTTATAGCAATAATGCATGCTCCTGTTTTCTTGGCAATATCAAGCGCATTAAGGATATCCACCGTTTCCCCAGAATTGGATATAAAGATGGCAACATCGTTCTTCTCAAGCAAAGTAGCTGCTGTAAGTTGACTATGTCCATCTGTATACGCGTGGCACATTTTGTTGATACGAGTAAATTTCTGTTCCGCGTCGATCCCTACCAAACCGGAAGCACCAATACCAAAAAACACAATGCGTTTGCTCTGGCGCAGTACTTGCACAGCACGGTCTACCGCATCTTTATTGATAACACTTCGGGTATCTTCAATGGACTTGATATTGTTACGAGCTATATTCGAAATGATTGTATTCAGATCATCTCCCGGCTGGATATCCGTATACTGGTGCTTCTGCTCCTCATCCATGGACCCAAGCGATGCAGAGATACTAACAATAAAGCTTCTGTAACCCGTATATCCCATCGTCTTACAGAACCGCAGCACAGACGCGTCACTGGTCTTGGTTAACTGCGCTAAACTCTTAATCGAAAGATGTGGAATTTCTTCTAAGTTCTCCAGTATGTATTCGGCAAGCATCTTCTCCACGGGCGTCAAGCTGTCTTTCATATCCCGAATCTTAATCAAAATATTATCGTTGATTGACATATGATTTCCCTACTCATCCTTTAGAATAAAATATATTATATCTCGCGATTTTCCGAAAATTTATTTCATTAAGTATAGTTCACTTCGGAAAATTAATTCTATTCTATATTGCAGTGTTGACAAAAGCAATGATATAATACCGCAAAAATAAAAGACGGATTCTCATGGAGATCTCCAAGCAGAAGCCGTCTTTGTTATGTATAGATGCTAAACTGCATCCAATAGTGTACAAGTATCAATTATATAACCTTTTCTCGAAAATTCATTTTGCTCTCCGAGCTTAACTCCGGATAATCATAGAGCATTCCTTCGTAGATGACTTCAAGCTCTGGATGAATAAGAAAATCATTAGGCGTTACCAAGGCAGCAGGCTTATTCCACAACTCAACATCTATTCCCCGTAACATTTCAGCGACGAATTGAGAACAAAAGTAAGCATTTTTAGGTGCATAATTGACTTTCATCGTTAGGAAGAACAATCCTAATAGATTATATCTATACATTTCCTTATTCCGCTTATATAACTGAATCTTACGTTTCAATTCTTCCCGTTGTTCCCTGGAAACCTTCAGCCGTAAGACTACACATCTTGTTAAAGGAAAGTGACGATAGACACCGTCATATATATCTTCTTCCACAAAGCCTGCCAACCACGGATTGTTAGCACGTTTACGACCAAAACTATATATTTCTGTCAGGCCTCTGTCCAATGCAATTGAAGCGTGATTATAGGGTGCCATTGTATATCCTTTTATTAATCGCGTAAACATCGTACCTGTATCTGTCAATAGAATGAATACATCATTTGAGTTAGTCATTTCCGCTCGTTCCCCCACGCCATAAAATACTAATCTACCCTAAGTTTAGTCGGCTTCTCACATTTTCAAAACCGACTGAAGGAGAGGATTGGAACTGGACTAAGGTCTTGTTTTGTAAGATCATTTCAAAGTATGAAATGGTACCGCATTATCAGTTGAATAAGACCATTGACTCTTATGGAAAAAAATCGTTAGATCCACCTTTTGATCTGTTTATAGATCGATAATTTCACCTGGTGTTGATTAGCCCATTCGGTTAACTCTTCCATAGCTCTGTCTTCTTGTTCAGAAAAGATACGAAAACATAGATCGACTGGGGTTATTTTCTTTCCCTTCGGGAGAATGCCAATAATCGGGTTAAAATATCCTTGTACTCTGATTTCCTTAATATCAGTAGCTTTAATATTTCTGTTCTTCACCTGAAGAGAATCGTCCATGATTTGCATTGTAAATGGCTTTGCGTACATTCTAATAATTGTTATTACAATAACTGTAAAGCTAAGGATAATTACAACTATCCTTGACCAAAAAATGAAATCTAATATTAGACGCTGCTCATCCACTCCGATCATCAATACAACATATATATGTGTAAGAAGCAGTATAGACATCGCAAAGATCAAACTTAGGCCCGAAGGATTCTTAGCCTTAAATATCTTCTCTATATTGTTCAGCCCCATTCTTATCACAGTAGAAACACACTATATTTATCCGAATAAAATATCCATCGCAGTTCCAAATTCCCCTGACTTATGCCCTCTTAGGACATCCGGATTATATACGACCACAATCCCGCAAGTCATACAAGACACAAATAAATAATGATTGTAATCGATGTCGAACACTTTGCTCAGTCCCGTTCCACTCATCGCCACTTCCTGAATTTCACACTCATTGCCTCCGCATGTCGCACACTTAAAGCGATTTTCAATCCGATCCTCTATACTTAACTCATCAGCATACGACTCATCTGTTAGCACAGGTTGATCGTTCTCATCAACGTTAATTACAGCATTCAGATGCTCTGGCAGTACCTCAGTCTTACATTCAGGACATACATCTCCTATTATAATAACTTTCTCTCCGCACCAAGGACAGGTAACCATTACACTTCATCCTTTCTAGTAAAATGTATAATTCAGTAAACCCTCCCATTAATAATACACAAAAACCATTATTCACGGCAGTCTGGTATATTTTAATCAATAACTTCAGTATGAAAGCAAAGTTTCATATGGTTCACCATTGTTTCTCCAAGATCAGTAAAGGTAGCCACACCTCGATTATGAATTACTGTTTTAAACCCTTCTGCGTCTGCTCCTGCAGCTGTTAAAAACACACAAATATCTGTGCATACCCCAACAATATGAGCCTTTTCTACTTCTAATCTTCTTAAAGCTTCAGCTAAATCTGTATTAAAAAATGCATTGTAGTTCGTTTTAGGCATATAAATTAAATTTTCACTATCTTTGTTATGTTGAAACCAATGATATAAATCTCCGTACAATTGTTGGCCCGCAGTACCTACAATATTATGTGGAGTCCATGATATAAAATGTGGATCATCTGGTTGGTGTGCATCCATTGTTACTACAACTACATTACCCTCGGCTAAAAAGTTTGTTGCCAATTTTTTAATGTAAGGTACTACTTGTTGTGCTGGCTTTCCCACAGTTAACGTTCCATTATCAGCCACAAAATCATTGCTCATATCTACAATTAACAAAGCTTCTCTTTCCATTATTGACAACTCCTGTTTACCCTCTATGTTTTCAATTTGTATTCTCCAACGACAAATTTATCATGAACCTTCATTGCTAAAATGTTGTCTTGATAACACCTCCTCCAAGGCAAACTTCACCTTTGTAAAAAACAACAGATTGTCCCGGTGTGATCGCCTTTTGTGGGACATCAAAAATCACCTTGCAGCTTCCATCTGTTTGGAAGGAAAGAGTTACCCCTTGATCCGGTTGGCGATAACGAAACTTGGCTGTACAATGAAAATCGGATGCTGGCAGATCTCCGCTGATCCAATTGATCTCCTCTGCAAGAAGTGAGGTTGAATATAACGAAGGATGCTTGTTACCCTGAACGACGTATAATATATTTGCCTCCAAATCCTTGTCTGTAACAAACCACGGCTCGCCTGTACCTGAGCCACCGATACCAAGCCCCTGGCGTTGGCCGAGCGTGTAATACATGAGCCCGTCATGACTACCTTTCAACTCACCATCCAGCGTTCGAATCTCTCCCGGACGAGCTGGTAGATATCCGCTCAGAAACTGCTTGAAGTTACGCTCCCCGATAAAACAAACACCGGTACTGTCTTTTTTCTGGGCTGTCGCAAGTCCTGCTTCCAGTGCAATTTCACGAACGCGTGGTTTTTGCAGATGACCGATCGGAAACATCGCTTTAGACAATTGGTATTGGTTCAGAGCACTTAAAAAATAGGATTGATCCTTATTGGTATCAGCACCGCGCAGCAGGCGGTATTTACCATTATCCTGATCCACTTGTGCGTAGTGACCAGTGGCGATATAATCTGCCTTGAGATCGAGCGCTTTTTGCAAAAACTCTCCGAACTTGATTTCCCGATTGCACATGACATCGGGGTTAGGGGTATAACCGCGGCTGTACTCATCAAGAAAATAAGCAAATACTTTGTTATAATATTGTTTTTCAAAATTGACCGTATAATAAGGAATGTCTAGCTTGGCGCAGACTCTGTGGACATCCTCAGCATCTTCTTCAGCTGTGCAGTTTCCATTTTCATCTGTATCGTCCCAGTTCTTCATGAAAATCCCCACTACATCGTAGCCCTGTTCCTTCAGGAGGAGTGCAGATACTGAAGAATCGACGCCACCTGACATACCAACCACAACGCGCGTATTTCTATTCGATTTGTTCATATTTACTTCCCCCGAAAACGTTTGTAAAAATGCGTATCTTGATTTGTTGTAAGAATAAAATAGTTTAATCCAAATAAGGCTGGCTAATCACTCATAAAACGTCGGCAAAAAAATCTTTAACAATTGACTTTTCGATCAACGTCTTCTGAACAACATCGATACCATCGCTAATGATTTGTGCGTGATCAAATGCGAGATCTAGTTTAAAGACTTCTTTGATGGAAACCAGCTGAACATCTCGGGCGTCATCATTTGCTTGCCGCTGCGAAAGCTTGTGTTCCGGCACAATGGCGAAGTGTGCATTGGATATGATCCAACCTCTCGGATCCCGCCCTGGTTTATCGTATACCCCGAAGTGTTCAAGATGAATGTTCTCTACACCAGTCTCTTCTCTCAACTCACGCTTTGCACACTCGAATGCTGTCTCGTTGGGATTCACAAATCCACCCGGTAATGCCCACTTCCCTGCTTCAATATTAGGATATCCTTCGCTATCGGTCATACTTCTCTGTATCAGCATTAATTTCATATCCATTACAGACGGTTTAAATTCTTCGTCTCTACTATGTAAAATCGTGAAAACCGCAATGTCAGAAGTATAACCATCCGGAGTTATATATTTCTTCACATTATACTGATTTTTGTTATTTTCGTTCGACATCATGTTCCCCCTGTATCCTTCGTGTTGTGTGTTTTTTTTCCTCAATGTTTTTCATTTTTTTATCCCAACAAGCCTGACTTAAGACCACTGGATATTCTGCTGGATTTGAAGATCGTTTGTACTCTTCCCATAAAAGGTTTAGTTGTTGTTCTACATAGGATTGAATCTTATGAATAGAAGGAGATTCATATATAAGCTTGCCTTGGTGGAAAATATCTATATGCAAGTCTTTGGCCATAAAATCAGTGACGAACTTTCCAATGTACGTATGCACAGAATGAAACATGTAAAGTTTCGATTCTTTTTCTAGTTGTTCGCTAGCTAAGGCGATATAATCTCCTTCTGATTTTTTTGTATGTTTGTTGATAATACGATATATCTTTTTTAATCCTGGAGTCGTAACTTTTTCGGGATTTGCAGAGATTTTGATGGTATCCCTCATGTTTCCATTATCATCCTCAATGGAGACCAGTTTGTACACAGCACCTAAGGCAGGTTGATCGAAAGCAGTAATAGCTTTAGTACCAACTCCCCAGGCATCAATTTTTGCTCCTTGTGCGTTCAAATTCATAATGGTATGTTCATCGAGATCGTTCGAAGCATATATTTTGGTGTTAACGAATCCTGCCTGATCTAATCGTTTCCTTGCTTCTTTAGAAAGGTAAGCCAAGTCCCCGCTATCTAACCGAATGCCTACAAAATTTATGTTATTACCGAGTTCTTTAGCGACTTTAATTGCTGTAGGAACACCTGATTTTAGAGTGTCATAGGTATCCACTAAGAAGACACAATTCCTGTGACTTTTTGCGTATTTATGAAAAGCGATGTACTCATCTCTATACGCTAAAACAAAAGAATGAGCATGTGTTCCTGAAACAGGAAGACCAAATCGTTTTCCTGCTCGGACATTACTTGTACCAGAGAACCCTCCAATATAAGCAACTCTTGTACCCCATAACGCTGCATCAAATTCATGTGCGCGTCTTGTTCCAAACTCTAAAACAGGCTTATCACCCACGACTTGTTTGATTCGAGAAGCTTTAGTAGCAATAAGTGTTTGATAATTAACGATATTTAACAAAGCCGTCTCGATGAGTTGTGCTTCAATTAATGGTGCTTCGATACGAAGAATTGGTTCATTACCAAATACGATTTCCCCTTCTTTCATAGCACGAACTGAACCTGTAAAACGCACCGTTCTTAGAAAATTAACGTAGTCTTCTTGATAGCCGAGTTCTTTTAAATAATCCAAATCTTCTTCAGAAAAATGAAACGTTTGAAGATAATCTATGATTCGTTCTAATCCAGCAAAGACTGCATAACCGTTTCCAAATGGTAGTTTTCGAAAATACAATTCAAATACAGCTTTTTTGGTATGAATGTTGTCTCCCCAATAAGCTTCAGCCATATTGATTTGATACAAGTCCGTATGGAGTGCGAAACTATCATCCATATACTTGTTCATATTATTTACCTCCTACCTCATAAAAAAACAATTGCCAAAAACACTCGTTGATACAGTTGATCGAACTGCTGTATCAACGGGTGTACATTAAAATATGAAACTATATTTTCACGTAAGATTTTTACTGCTTTTTAGCAAGAGATATTTTGCAAATTCAACAAATTTATATGCCTCTTCTGTCCGAAGCATATTCACATCCAAAGCATCCGCGCCTAGACGGAATCGATCTAGTGCGTCAGCATCCTTGAAAATCTGATACAGTAGCAAAGCACGCTCACTTAAAGAAGGCGACTTTGCAATCTCTGACATACCAAGTGAATCATCCTGGTCATGATAATAAGTGATATAGTAGGTGACTGCTTCATAAGGTAAATTATGCTCACGACAATAGTCTTTATAATACGCTGCGGCACGACTACCGTGTCCCTTATCAATCCCATCATCAAGGCGACGAGAATCGTGAAAAATGGCTGCCATCCCTAGAGCATTCATCTCTTCATCACTCAGTCCTTTTTGATGTCCCATAACAAGCGCTAGAATAAGTACACGAGCAGAGTGAGCTTTCGTATGCCATTCACTATCTGGAAGCCAAAATTCTATTGTTTCTTCCATAACTCGATACCAACGTTCATAGGACTTTTTGATTGGTTGGCAGACAGGATCATTCAGAATATCTGTTAGAAACATCTTTGCTTCCCTCCCCTTAGTCTCACTAAGCTAAATCAACTGATTTCATTTGCACTAATTTTTGCAGAACTTCCGCAATATCGCCATCCATGCCAATTGATTTAGGAGCAATTGCCTCCGGGATATAAAGTTCACTTCCTTTATTAAAAGTAATGTAGGACGCATATTCTTCTTGATGCGTTAACCTCATAAATGGTAGTTTAATCAATTGGTTTCCTGAACCTACGCCTAGTTCCAGCAGAACTAATTTTTTACCTTGAGATTTTTCAATGAAGTCCTGATAGGCTTGATAACTCGTTTGCCAAGCTTCACCTTTTAGAAAGCTACGATCGATTTCAATATGGACTGACATGAGGCCACCACACTCAGGACACGTAGGAATTAGATTCTGAGGAATCTTTCCGTTCTTTTGATTTCGGGCCATCTTGCTCAATATTTCATCACCAGGATAGATTTGCTGATGACAACCATTCGCACATTGTAAATTCCGACAATTTCCTTCTATTTCAAAGAGGCGCTCTTTTGGAACTCCTGCCTGTCTAAAATGATCATCGATATTAGAAGTAACTACAAAATAGTTTTTGTCTTTTACCAATTCATAAAGAGTTTTCATAACCGGACTGGCTTCGTTCTTGTATAAAAAGTAATCGTACAACCGGCTGAAGAATCCCCACTTTTCTTCTTCGGAAGGAAATGGATAAAAACATCCGTGTATAATACTGCGAAAACCATATTTCTCACGAAAATCTCCAAAATTCTCTTGGAAGGCTGAATTGTCTGCAAAGATATGAATACCTTCCGAAATAGAAAAGCCATTACTAGCACCGATAACAATCGCGTCCGCCTCGTCGATTTTTGATAAAACCCTACTATATTTGTCTTCCATGAAATGAACTCCTTTTCTACTTGCGTCTTATTGTGCTATCTTTGCTTTCTCGTTTAAAGCATCTTTTAATATACGAGCAATATCTTCATGAATGGCGAGTCCCTTACCCTCCAGTTCCTTCGGTAGCAATGCGTCATTGGGATTGATGGTAATATAGTATGCATCCGGCCAAGTGTAAGTCATGTTCCAGAAAGGTTCTTTGATGAACATTGGAGTCATTTGACCGACGCCCAACTCCAAAAAGAGGACTTTCTTGTTTTTACTTTTTAATATAACTTCACGATATTTATTCTTCTCGCTTCTATATTTTCTTCCTTCAAGAAAAACAAAGGAACGCACCCACAGTTCCATAGGACCGCCGCACACCGGGCAATGAGGTACCATATGGGATGGAATCCTTGTCCCTTCAATGTGGGCACAAAGTTCCTTTGCCTGTTCTGCATAAGGATAAATACCATCGTGACAGGGCTGACTGCATTGTATATAGGTCCAGTCACCCTGAATAGCACTGACTTTATCTTCAGGGAAGACTTGTAAAAATTGAGTGTCCTGATTTGTTGTAATAATATAATAGTCTTTGCCTTGCAGAAGTTGATATAAATCCTTGTAGGGCTGGCCGATTGGAGCTTCAGCAACATAGTTGATCAAAGTGGCTAGATACGCCCAGCGTTCTTCTTCAGTCCGGAATCTATAGTAAAAGCCCCCAAAGATACTGTCGATCCCATATTCTTCAGCAAATGCGTTAAAGTGCGCTCGAAAATTAGCATCATCACGATACCAGTTATATCCCGCAGCTGCAGACATTCCGGCGGCACCACCAACTATAATCATTTCTGCTTCCTCAATTTTGTTCAGTAAAGTTTCTATATTGTCTTGATATGGTTGTGATAGCATATTTTCTTCTTCCCCTTATAACAATCTTCATAATAGTAAAAAAATTTCAATAGTTAGTTTGAATAGTGTATAGAATGACTGAATTTTTTAGATGTATGAACTTTATTGCTTATACTTTCTTAAAAGAAAGTACAGTTGGTCTCATATGACCCTCTAAAAGTCATCTTTACATAAGTATTTTCACTGGTATACAATTCGCCCTGTTTTTCCTCTCATTATCAAAGCCTCTTGTAACACATGAGCAATGTCTTCCTTAATAGCAAGTCCTTTTTTCTCTATGTCTCTAGGAACCACAGCATCTTTAGGATTAATGGTAATATAGTGAGCATTAGGTAAACTATATGTCATCTCCCAGAATGGCTCTTTAATAAACATGGGTGTCATCATTCCTACGCCTAATTCTAGGAACAGAATCTTGTTATATTTATTTTTCATAAGATAAGCTTGGAACTTATATAATTCGCTTCTAAAAAAGCTTCCTTCCAAAAATACACGAGATCGAACCCATGGTTCCATATCCTGCCCACATTTTGGACATGTCGGAATCAACTCTGTGGGTATTCTAGTTCCCTCTATATTTCGATACATGTTCTCAACTTGCTCTTTATTCAAATAAACTTGGTCATGGCAACAGTCACTACATTGAAAATAACGCCAGTCTCCTTGAATCGCTGATACTTTTTCTTTAGGAAAAACTTTTGAGAACTGTGTATCTTGATTCGTTGTAACAATAAAATAGTCTTTATCTTGTAGCAGTTGAAATAAATCAAGATAAGGCTGACCGGCATCAGAATCATAAACAAACTTGATTAAAGTAGCGATATAAGCCCAGCGTTCTTCCCTTGTCTCAAAACGATAATAAAACCCATAAAAAATACTTTCGATATCATACTTATCTGCAAATTCACCAAAGTACTTCATAAATAGTTCGTCGGTCCGATACCAGTTATATCCGGCGGCAGAAGACATCCCAGCAGCGCCACCGACCACAACCGCCTCTGCTTCTTCTATTTTCTCAAGTAATGTGGTTACGTTGTCTTGATAGGGTTGTGATAACATCCTTTATTTATCCTCCTAACATTATCTTCATATTGCATAGATCGAGATATTTCTATTGAGATTGGATCCACTTATCGTTGGATTACAATGTATTATATAGTTGCATATACCTGCGAACAAGTATGCACTTTTATGACATATACTATCTAATAAGATAGTATAAAAGGTTCTATAATAGCCCAATCTATACTTTACGATTCAATTTCGCAGGTATATTAATCCTCATTAAAGGATGCCAGTCAGCGGAGCACGTTTTTTAATGTCTTGTATGGATAGATACATAGAGTAATTTCCATAATCGAGAATTTTATTAAGCAGAACATTCAATTGTTCTTGAGAATTCACCTTTATTTTTAAATGGTAACAACCTTCTCCCGATACTCGATGAGCTTCAGTCACCTCTATTTGCTCATTAATAAAGCCAATAAATGAATCATGATTTGCTGTTTTCATATAGATGATGACAAACGCTGTATAAGAAAGACCTAATTTCATTTCATCTACAATTAGAGAGTAGGCTTTAATTACACCACTCTCCTCAAGTTTTTTAATACGATTCCCTACTGCTTGTCCGGTCATATGAACTTGTGCTCCTAAGTCTTTCCATTGAATACGTGAATTATCGGATAGCAACCTGAGAATCTGAAAATCTATGTTATCGAGTTCCATACTAACTTCCTTTCACCATGAAATCATTTGATATAAAAGTCTTTCATCAAAGTATCGATAGAAATCAAGATATTATTTATCATTTTAATATACTAAATTTTAATGAGGTGGAAATAATGAGCACAGGATTAATCATTGTAGATATTCAAAATGACTATTTTCCAAATGGAAAAATGGAACTAAGCAACCCTGAAAAGGCAGCCGCTAACGCTGCTAAAGTTCTTGAGTGGTTTAGAAAGAATAACAAAGATAATATTTTTCATGTCCAGCATATCGCAAGTGATCCAAGTTTAGGTTTCTTTTTACCGAATACGGAGGGAGTTAAGCTAAATGAGTCAGTATTACCATTGCAACACGAAAGCATGATCATTAAACATTTCCCTAACAGCTTTTTAAAGACCGAATTAGAGTCTAAATTAAAAGAAAAAGGAATAACCAAGTTAGTGGTTGTAGGTATGATGACACATATGTGTATTGATGCAACAGTTAGAGCTGCAGTGGATCTAGGCTTTGAAACTACTCTTATTGAAGATGCTTGTGCAACAAGAGATTTATCTTATCAGGACAAAATTGTTCCAGCAGAACAAGTTCATTATGCGTTTGTCAGCGCACTTAATGGTATGTATGCTAATGTAATTTCTACTGCAGATTTTCTGCAAGAGTATAACTAGTTTAATTACAAAATAGAGCTTACCTAAAAAATTAATCTCTGGTAGAAAACAAATCCGATCCTTTAAAGGGTCTGCTCAAAATGTCGACAGAAGGTGTTGGAACGAGAACATTTCCAATGCCTTTTGTCTTTTTATTTCTTCTCACGCACAGGCAATTTTTTAGCAGGGTTATCCATTCGCATGCCGTGCTTGGTGGCCGTGGAAAGTTGTCACTACATTTGGGGTCCATTATCCACTTTTTGCAGCAATTTAGCACTTCACATTCAAACATTTCTTTACTTGAATGTCAGCATATTATATAGTTGATATATATTCATGAACAAGTATGATCTTATAGGATATATACTATCTAGGAGGATAGTGCAATAATGACAATACCTAAAATCAATCTTGCTGACAGCAACGAGAAGAGTTCCAATAGCCAGGAGCCTTTTTTTGGTTACACTCTCTCTATTATCAGTGGTAAATGGAAGTTATCAATCATTTACCATTTATCAACGAACGGTACAGTACGCTATAATGAACTTCAGCGCATGTTAGGGAAAATTACTTATAAAACCCTCAGTACTACATTAAAGGAAATGCAGAATGATGGATTAATTCATCGTGAGGAATATCCACAAATCCCACCAAAGGTCGAATATAGCCTTACTGAAAAAGGGCAAAGTCTTTGGCCTATAATCCAAGAAATGTGCCAATGGGGCGAGCATAATAAAGAAAAATAAAAGAGAGAAAACAGGCCTGGAGTCATTCTGAACTGCACCCCAATTGTTAGACACACTCTAACAGTTGGAGGTGCAGTTTTTTTATGACTAAAT